>CAXHCD010000005.1:0-84502 GCA_964015265.1 uncultured Oligoflexia bacterium | reverse complement strand
GGTTAATTAGTATCAATAAAGTTTTTAATATTTTTGCGAATGAAAATAAATCAATTCAGGCGAGTAACTTTCAACAATATTTTAAATATTTTCTTAAATTAAGGTATCTCGTAATAATTTTCATAGTATCTATAATTTTTGGATCTATTTTTTATAAAAAAATTCCTATATTAACAGATGCAACTCAATACTTCCCAAAATCCTCAGGGATTAAGGAAAGTATTGAAAATGTCTCTACAACTGTTGTTGGTCCTCCAATTCTCGATGTTTTAATTGACTTTAATGAGCAAATTAAGATTAAAGATTTACAAAAATTACAAATCATTGAGCAAGAGATTAGAAATGAAATAATCGAAGTCGATAAAAATATAAAAATTATTTCATCAAATTTATTAGTTCAAAAAGCAAATAAAATCTATTCGGGGAAAAATATAATTCCTGAATTTATTATTGCTTATAAGACATTATTATCTAAATCCTTAAGTGCTGTGAGTTCAGGCTTTCCAATAGAAAGCACCTATAGAATTAATATATTGTCTGCTCCTATGAATGTAAAAAAATATGAAATAATAGTTAAAAAGGTCAGTAAAATATTAGTTAAAAATGATTTAGCTTTTCACTATAATGGGCTTTATTACCAGCTCATGATAGCTCAAAAAAAAATGATAACGACACTCTTTAAAAGTTTTTTAATAAGTTTATTAATAATTTCTCTTATTGCTGTGTTGGCATTTAAAAAGCTTAAAGTATTTTTTATTTTTATTTTTGTTAATATTATTCCAGTTTTTCTCTCATTTATATTTCTTAAAATTTTTGGAATTTCATTTAATATTGCGACTGTAATGACTTATAGCATTTCTCTTGGATTAATTGTCGATAGCTCTTTTCATATCATTCATACATTAAACAAAAAGAGTCTAACTCATCAATATTTTTACTCAACAATTATTTTACCAGTGTTAACATCTAGTTTAATTCTTTCCTTTTGTTTTCTTTTATTTTCTTTAAACGACTTTTTGCCTATTAGGGAGTTTGGAATTTGTTTATCGATTATTATCCTAATTGGTATGTATTTTGACTTAAAAATATTACCTAGGCTCTATCTAAATAAAGATAGTATTTAATATTATGCGATTACTATTGTTTTAATATTCACAAACTCAAATAATGCATTCTTAGATAGCTCTCTTCCAATTCCTGAGGCCTTAACACCACCAAATGGCAATTCAGGAACAGATTTATAAAAATCATTTATATAAACTCCTCCCGTATCGATTTTATCTCTTGCAATTTCTTCGGCTTTTTCAATGTTTCTCGAAAAAACTGCACCACCTAGGCCATAACGTGATTTGTTAGCGAGCTCTATTGCATGTTCATCATTATTTGCCGTAATAATTGTAGCGACTGGTCCAAATAATTCTTCATCAAAAGCTGGTTGTCCTTCTTTCACATTGTCTAATAATGTTGGAGGATAAAAACAATCATTTGGATTATTTTCACTTGGACCACCTACTAATACTTTTGCTCCTAGTGAAAGAGAATTTTCAACCTGCAAAGCTAGCTCATCTTTTAAATCCTTTCTTGCCATTGGACCAATTTGAATGTCTTCAGCTAATGGATTTCCCATTTTTAGATTATTAATATTTTCACTAACTAGTTCAGTAAATTTTTCTTTTATATCTTTAGAAACTATCCAACGTTTAGCCGCGACACAACTTTGACCATTATTAATAAATCTTGAGTCAGCACAGCTTTTGGCCGCTAAATTAATATCTGCATCCGATAAAACTAAATAAGGATCACTGCCTCCGAGTTCTAGAACACATTTTTTTAAATTTTTGCCAGCAAGCTCTCCCACACTTCTTCCGGCCTTTTCACTTCCAGTGAAGCTAATTCCTCTAATATAATCATTTTTCGCAATATTTTTAATTTGATCAATATCTGCAATAACAGTTGAAAAAACAGATGGTGGAAAATCACAATTATCAAAAACTTCCTGCAATAATTTTTGAGAAGCTTGTACATTTGGTGCATGTTTAATTAAAACTGTATTTCCTGCTAACATCGTAGGAATTGCAAACCTTAAAACTTGCCAATAAGGAAAATTCCAAGGCATTATTCCTAAAATTACACCCTGCCCTTTATAGGCAATATAAGATTTGGAAAATTTAGTTTTTATCATTTCAGGCCTAAGAAAGTTTGAAGAATTCTCACAATAATACTTGGCCATAAGAATACATTTTTCAATCTCCGCGATTGACTGCTTAATGGGTTTTCCCATTTCTTTAGTACAAATATTTGCTAATTCTAATTTTTTTGAATCAAGCCCATCAATGATTTTTTCAACATACTCTATACGATTTTCTACATTTAAATTTGTCCAACCTAAAAATGCTTCATGAGAAATCTTTATTTTTTCATCAATTGTATTATTTGAATCAAATTTAAATTCAGCAATTTTTTTATTATTAAATGGATTGATTGTACAAAAAGACATTGGATCTCCTACCATTCCTGTAAAAAACTCTTAATACTCTTACTTTTCTTATATTTATTAAAAATACCATCAAGATGTCCATAAATTCCATCTATTTCATTATATTTAACGTTTTTTCATAATTTTTTTAAATATTAAATATTCTTTTCGAATGATGTAACAGTATTAGAAGACCACCAGATCAATTACTTCCTTTAAGTTTATTGTGATTAGAACAAAGTACTTGAATGTTCTCTAAGTTATTAAGTCCATTTTTGCTATAAGGTTTAATATGATCAAGCTCTAAGAAGCGTTTTTCATTGGATCTTTTCCCACTTTTTGAATAAAACTGGTATTGGTGGTTTAATTTTGTAAATGCCGCGTACCTCACTTTCTTAGGAATATAACGAGAAACTTTGGCCATATTTTTTGTATTATTTTTTGGAGCATTATCTTTTAACTTTTCTGTTAAAAGTATTTCTATAAGCTCAGCATCTGAGATATTTCCATATAATTCTCTGACTCTATTTAATTTATCTATTTGACCATCATTTAAAATAATATTCTTAAGTCTTGGTCTAGGGATATTTAAGTGTCTTGAAACTACATCCTCAGTATATCTAACAGATTTATCTTTTACTTTTTCACATATTGCTATTAAGTCAGACTTTTTACTTACTTAGAGGTATTATTTCAGGATAACCACTGGCCGGAAACCTCCAAACCGAAGTTGTATTCCATCCACTAAAATTAGCTGAATTATCCATATCAGCAGTAGCAAGCCCTTCGTATTCCCCAGCAGAATCAGTTCCGGCCACAAGAGTATTGTCCCAATAATTATTTGTATATGTCGCAGTTCCTGGCCCGACATTACCTACGAATGGATGAGTTTCTCCACCTCCTCCACTGACTATACTTGAAGGTTTAGAATAAGAATTCGTAACAGTTACAGTAGCTCCATTCTCTTCTCCAATAAAGCCACCCGTATCATAATTTCCTATAACGTCTCCAGTGCTATAACAATTATTAATTGTTCCAGATGCTAGATATCCGACAAATCCGCCAGTATTATCTCCTGAAGTAGTATGATTTATATTGCCTAGAGCATAGGAATATTGAATTGTTGAAGTCCCATTAAACTCTCCAACAAATCCACCAATATTATTTCCACCAGTAAATGTCATTGTAACATTAGCGTAAGAATTACTTATTAAAGAAGTATTATTCAATATTCCAACAAATCCACCGATTGCACCATTTGAGGAAGTAATCGACCCATTTGCAAAACTATTCTCAATAATTCCATTATCAACTTCTCCTACAAATCCACCAGATTTAAATACGCTTGAACCTATATCAATATTTGTCGAAGAGTTACTAATTCTCCCAGCGTTCATATCTCCTACTAGCCCTCCAAGTGTAGCAACTCCACTTACAGGCATTATTTTTCCAGTAATATGAACATTATCAATTATGCCAGCATCCATAACTCCAACTAAAGAACCTATTCTATCTCTAGACGGAGTTATATTAACTAAATTTAAATTTAAATTAATAATCTTTCCGGTAAATCTATCAAACATTGACAAATTACTTGAAAGATTACTAATCGTTTTGTCATTACCATTAAAAGTACCAGAAAATGAATTTCCAAAAACTTCTCCAATGGTATTCCAAGTTTCACCTTTAAGGTCAATATCATTCATCAATAAGTAATGAGATGAACAACCGGCACTACTGTCACTATCACAACCATTTGTACTTAAATCTAATAGTTGTTCTTTATAACAAATCCTATATGGGTTATCTACGCTTCCCGATCCAATTGCATTATATGTAATAGCTGTTGGGTTTGATTGGCATACTTGATGAGTATCCCATCTTAATCGTGGCTCACGAACAGTATCTGCTATTAACCAAATATTCGTTGTATCCCAAGCACTAAATGTCGCCGCTTGTTTTAACTCTGTACTTGTTTTTGGCTCAAATGATCCAACGACACTTGTATTTCCACTTTCATAACCTTTTGTAAGACCTGAAGTTGTACTATCCCAAAAAACATTCTCATGATATTGAGTAGAAAATGATGAGTTTCCAGAAAGTCCCCCAGCATCAGTCACATTTTGAAAATAGGCCACTGAATATGAGTTTTTAATTGGATACTCTATTTGATTAGAATCATAAAAACCACCAGGGGTTCCAGCCCCAGCAGCATCTAATGTACTATTAAATGCATAGCTATTTTCAATTCTTCCTTCGTAGGCAATGGCCCCAAAGTTTGCATCAGTTCCATCACCAGTAATATCCATTGATGTATATGATTCATAAACATTAGCTCTCCTACTAACAATACCTCCACTCCAATATGAAGTATTTAGAAGTTGCCCAAGTGTTTTTGATTTAAAAACTGAACTTGTATAACTTCCATCTGAAATTATTCCTGCAAGACCAAAAGTTCCATTTCCTGTAATTTCTCCATAATAACCAGATTTATAAATAAAAGTGTTTGATGCAAGTCTAACAATACCAGCTTGTTCATAGCTTCCTAAAATATTTGAAATATTTTTTGCTCCATAAATAACAGCTACGTCATTAGGTGTATTTGACGAATCGACAATAGCACCATCACAACATCCAATACTTACAATAGGATTAGGAGACTTTTTAGAAATATTTATAAAAATTGAGTCATCGGCACTTCCAATCAAACCTTCATTTAGCAGGACATTTTCAATTTTAAGATTTTTGACAAGGGCACCTGAAGTGTGATCAAACAAGGATTCACCACCAACAACTGACCCATTTGAAAGAGTGTGATTTCTGCCATCAAACACTCCAGTGAAAGGAACCCATTGAGCAAAACCTCTCGCTACATGATCAATGACTTCTCCATTAAAATTAATATCAGCACCCAAATGAATTATTTTATCACAAGAATCCGTTCCAGCTCCATCACATGAGTCAGCAAAATCACTCCACTGCTCTTTATTACAAATCACATAAGGATCAACATAAGTACCGGAACCTATATCATCATATAATGTCGCACTTAAGTTATCAGTACACAATCCTTCAGCACTTGTTTTATGAATCGGATAGTCTCTACCATCAAGTTGTGTCCAATCAGTTGTATAGTCCCAAAATCCCGATTGACCCGAGTCTAAGTTAGCATCATCCATCAATTGAGATGTTGTCCTTCCTTCATACTCTCCTGCTGAACTGGCGGCACTTGAAGATCCATCAACAGCACTCAAAGCTGAGTCCCAGTAATTATCGTTTAATGTGGCCGCAGTGATTGAATTAATAAATGAATACTCTGAAGTCGTTGATGATAAAACTGCTGCTGAATAATTATTTGTTAATGTACCAGAAATTACATTACCAGCAAATCCGCCAATATTATCTCCAGAAACATCATTTCTATTATATGAATTTGTTATAATTGAAGTGCTATCTACTTGTCCTACAAATCCTCCAACTGTATTGGAAGTTCCTATTCCATTAGTATCACCTGTTGTATAAGATCGATTAATTGCTCCTTGTTCCATATTACCAATAAAGCCACCAACAAAATGATTTCCTCTAACAGTCCCAGTACTATAGTTATCACTATGATTACCTGATTGCATTAAACCTATAAAACCACCAACATTTGTATTACCATAGACAAAACCACTACTACTTGACTTTGAAATATTACAAACACCACCTGATTGACCAACAAATCCACCAGTATATGTATTTGTACTATATACATCTCCACTACTGTGAGATCTAGTTATTGTTCCTCGACAATAACCGGCAAATCCACCAACACTAAACTGTGTGGCCTCAACACGTCCTAGTGAAAAGCAATCACTCACAACAGCTCCATCTCTAACAACTCCTACAAAACCACCATTTACACCGGAACTAGAAGTTATTACAATATCTCCACCGCTCCATGATCGATTTACTGAAGTTGTATCGGCCAATCGTCCAACGAGTCCTCCATTAGATCCACCGTTTGAATTAAATATATCTATTAAAGAAAAAGAATCATTTATAACTCCAGTTCCTTGAAATCGTCCAACTATCCCACCACCTTCATCACCACCAGGCTTTATTGTTCCTTGAGAATAAGAAGATGAAATATTAGTAACACTTGCAGTGTCACTGCTACCTAGTAATCCACCAGCAAAATTTCCAGAAGAAGTTAGTTCTAAAAACCTAGAATTAGAGTTTGATATATTAGTACTTGCACTACTTCCAACTAAACCACCTGTATTAGCTACACCAATTAAAGTCCCTTTATCAGATGATAAGTTTGAAAGTGTAGTTGTAGCGCAATCAGACCTACCAACAAATACACCCACATTATTTTGTCCAGTAATTGAAAAATTTGAAATAGTTAAATCCTGTAATGTGGCCGCACAAGTTTCACCAACGAATCCAATATTATCTGTAGTTGGAAGATTAATTGTTAAATTATCTAATGTCCTATCATTGCCATCAATGACACCTGTAAAGGGATTAGTATTATCACCTATTGGTGTATAAGCTTCATTATTTATATCTATATTATCTTTAAAAACAAATTGAGCATTACAAGCATTGGCCGTAGAGCTATTACAACCATTAATAGTGTCTGTTCCAATATCTTTTAACTGCTCTTTGGAAAATAATTGATAAGGCGAATTAGAGCTTCCATCACCAATAGCATCAAATTCTGTTAGAGTTGAAAAATCAAAATAAGCAAAGGCTCCAATATCCCACTGGGCCCTTGTACTTCCAATAATATCTTTATTAAAAGCATAAAAAACATCTGCACTCAAATCTTCTCCACTATTAACAGCATTGGCTTCAGTAGTGGCCAGACGATAATCAAAATTAACACTATCAACAAAAGTAACTGTTGTACCTGAAAGAGAACCCGCTCCTAAAGCTGTAGCTCCACTAGAGATATTAGCAGCATAATTTTCAGTCGTAATATTACTAATGGCGTAATCTGTAGTTTGATTTTGTAAAATATTATTTTTAAGATTAATAGTAGATTTACCAGAATTTCTTAGGTCATTGATTTCAAAACCCGTATTAGTCGACAAACAAGTATTATTGTAAATATTAAATTCACAACCAACAAAACTATCACAACGTATATAAGTACAGTCACTATATCCATACATTATATTATTTGTGATTGTTAATTTATGATTAATATGTCGAGCACTAATTGCATCTGCATTTGCACTTGGAATTTTTCTGATTATATTATCTCTAATTGTTACCCAACCAGGAGTTTCACCAGGATTATTATTAGTAATATATAATCCATTTCCACTGCCATTTTCAAAACTAAATTGTAGACCCTCTATTAAATAATGATTAAAATTATCATATGTTAGACTGGCTACGTTTGCAGGAGCTGCATTGGCAATAACTCTTGATTTGGTATCATCCCAAACGCCACTATGTCTTTGAGATACTCCAACTTCACTTGCTTCTTTAGGAGCATAAATTTTAGCGTAATTAGAATCAC
This sequence comes from uncultured Oligoflexia bacterium, assembly GCA_964015265.1. GTDB lineage: Bacteria > Bdellovibrionota > Bacteriovoracia > Bacteriovoracales > Bacteriovoracaceae > CAXHCD01. The sequence continues at coordinate 76,508 of CAXHCD010000005.1, read as the reverse complement.
TAGTTACCCATGCTAAATTTACTAATAAGGTATCCATACTTCCATCAGCATAAATTGAAACATTTAATTGCTTATTTCTAAGTTTTAAATTAACAAAATCTGTTCCATTATCAAAAGTACTAACGGCAGCATCAATTCCAGCATTTTCACTACCATTCCATAAGTTAAAGCCACTATAAGATCTAAAAATATCCCAATCCTGATCGGCCACTGCCATGTCTGATATGGGATCACCTTCTGCGTCGGCCACAATAAATTGAGTTGATGAATTTCTTCCATGAATAAACATAATAGAATCTATACTTCCATTATTATCACTATCATATTGAATGGCATCCCCTACTCCAATATTGTCGGCCACAGCACTAGCAAAGGTCGCCACAGAACTAGAAATTGTTAAATTATTTCCCGTTCCACTTTCTAAACTTGCCGTGTTTCCTGGCCCAACAGATCGATATATTCTATTAGCTGCTTCATGTGCTCCCATATCCCATGAATTTCCTCTGTCATGTTCCATATGATCAACATTAGAAGCATAATAATCGCTCGTTAAATTTATACCAGTATTTTTAGCAACTGTATCATCAGGAGAAAGTCTAAAATCATTATTGGCCGCATCTATAAATGTAATTGCCGCTGAAGTAATAGAGTTAAAACCCATAGCTGTAGCATCGGAAGAAGCATTATAATCACTATCTGCACTAAATCCTCCACCAGAAAAATCATTAGTTGTATTATTATAAGCTATATTATTTCTTGCTAAGCACGAGTCTGGACAATAAATTCCATGAATATTGCTCACAACTGTATTATTGCTGATAAAAGTTGGCAATGGTCTTCCATATGTCAGAATTGCGCTTGTAGAAGCCCCTGTACTATTAAAATCATAAATAATATTATTTTCGATAATATTATTTCCTTGAGACTGATCGGAAATACGAACTCCATAACGATTATCAGTTGAAGTCACTTCATCTTTTAAAATATTATTTATAAAATTATTATGAGAAGAGGTGACCCAAATCGGAGCATGACTAGCTGGATCTGATGTATTATTTACTTGAAGACCATCAATAGTTGTAAAGTCATTAAATACATTTATAACACTTGGTCCACTAGTTAGATTCATATTAAAAAAGCGATCATTCCACTTTCCTTCATGTCTTTGCCTCACTCCCACATGAGAAGTTTTATAAGGTACAAAAAAATTCAACTCTCTAGTAGGTCCTGTTGTAAATCCAGTAATAGTGATTTCACTTGAATGAACATTGTCAGCATAAAGAGCTATATTTAATTGTACACCTTTTGAAACTAAGTCTTTATCACTTGCTGAATTATCAAAGTCTCTAACATTAGCACTAATTCCTGGATTTTCTGACTGAAAAATACTATTAGAAATACTTGTGTAGGCCCTAAAAATTGCCCAATCTTGATCGGCCGTCACTAAATCAGTTGGAATGCTTCCATCAGCATTTCTCACAGTATAGGAAATATTACTAGCTCTTTCATGAATAAAAACAATTGAATCTATATTTCCATCATTTGTACTATCATATTGGATAGCATCACCTACTCCCACATGACGATCTGTAGAAGAGGCAAAATTAGCAACCCCACTAGTAATGGTTAAATTATTACCAGCTCCAGTTACTAAAGCAGTTGAGTTTGAATAACCAACAGATCTATAAATTTGAGTTGCTACTTCATGAGCTCCAATATCAGGACTATTAATTATTTTTGAATGATTAAAAATATCATAAGCAAATGTTAATCCTACATCACTAGCTAATGAGCTTGCAGAATCTTTAGCTACAGTATCACTAGAAGATAATCTGAAATCACCTTTTGTATTATCTAAAAAACTAACGCTAGCACTATTAATTGGAGAAACTCCTGGAGCATCAGCTTGATTAGATAAATTATTTGTAGAAGCAGCTTGAAAAGTTCCAGAATATCCAGTGCCTGCATTTTGAACGAGATTATTTTTTGCCGTAACATTATTAGCTGCATTTATACCAACTAAACTTCCAATAATTGTATTATTATAAACATAACCCGGATCGACATTAATATCTATTGCCGTTGTATTATTTGAATTATCAATAATAATATTATTAAAAATTTTAGAAATATTCGCTCCCGGTTGAGCGCTTAAAACGACTGTTCCCACAGGAGCAGTATCTACTTTAAAAATACAATTTTTAACTGTAGGATTATGCCTTGTTAATCTTAAAGCTATATCATTGGCATCATTGGTATTAAATTCAATTTGAACACCTTCTAATCTTGTATGGGTATCGTGTAAGAATAATCCATTTCCATTTGTGAAACTAAAATGATGCATATAAGGGTTAAAAACCCCAATATGTCTTTGAGAGTCTTCTACTTCTGTTGATAAATGTGGTGTATAAATTTTTAAAAATGATTGTTCATCCATTTGCCATGCGTCCCAATACACATAGGTTGTATCAGGTGTTCCTCCCGCACTGAACGCAGTTCCTGAATTATAAAGGGCAATACTCATTTGATGAAAGCCAGTAACTAAATCAGTAGTGGGTTCAAAATTTCTTAAACTGGCATCAATTCCAGTATTTTCAATTTGAGCTTCAACATTAAATAGACTTGTATAGGCCCTAAATATATTCCAGTCTTGATCTTGAGTGGTCGTTAAATTTGCATTATCTCCACTTGCATTCTTTACTATATAATTATTAGAATCAATTCGATAACTCAAAAAAGCTATTGAATCAACTGTTCCATCATTAGTTGAGTCATATTGAATAACATCACCAACGCCGATATTACTCAAAATTGTATTTGTAAAAGATGCTTGAGTGTGTCCTTCACTATTAATAGCAACTGTTAATTGATTCCCTCCAGCAACTTGTAATGAAGTCGTCGTATTAGGTCCGATGGATCGATATAAAACTCTTGGAGCTGTACTAGCTCCTATATCCCATCTAGTTCTAATTCTATTTGTAATATCACTATTAAAAGCATAATTGACATCAGCAGATAAATCTTGTCCTGTACCAATTGCAAAAAATGAATTTCCCGCTAATCTAAAATCCCAAACTTCTTCATGATTAAAAACAATATCTTTATTTTGAAGTCCAGCATTAGGAGAAGTTCCATCACTTGAAATATTTTGTAAAGCTAAATCAAATCCTTCATTATAATCAGTTTGATTATTTACTGAAATATTATTTTTAAGCTCAATATTATCTCCAGAATATGTTCTCCCATCGATACCAACGCTATTTCCCACTACAGTATTATTATAAATATAAATATTATCACTATTATCAGTGTTTATTGTCAGAATCCCATTACCAGAGCTAAAACCATAAATTATATTGTTAACTAAAAATAAGCTATTACTAGTCGAAGGAGCATTATAAAGAGCAATCCTCACACCATTACCATTTCCAGTAAAACCACTCATAGATGCTCTAATAATATTATTTTTTAAAATATGTTGTTCTGAATCATTATTTCCAGGTAAATTTATTCCTGACATACTCGAGCCTGTTGGTGAAACCTCTATTTGTAGGCCCTCAATGACTATATTTCCAATATCACCTATTTCAATATTATGATTTCCATCTACATTAGAAATAAATCGTCTATCATTCCAAATTCCTCCATGACGCTGACTATTGCCCACTTCACTGGATTGATTTGGAGGATAAACTCTTAAATAATTTGTAGCTGAAGTTGTCCATCCACTAAAAGTTACGGGATTTGTTTCCTGCCCATCAGCGTATAAGGTCATATTCCACTGCTCATTTGAAGCAACTAAATTTTTTCCTCCACTCCATGTATCAAAATTTCTTAATGCAACATCTATTCCCGTATTTTCATCACCATTTTCAGCATCAGCTAAGGAAGTATAAGCACGAAAGATTGACCAATCTTGATCAGCGGTTGCAAGGTCCGTTACTACTGCACCTGATAAATCCCTTAAAGAAAAAGACTGTGAATTTACTCTTCCATAAATAACCGCAAGGGTATCAACAGTTCCATCATTATTTGAATCGTATTGTAAAATGTCTCCAATACCAATGTCATTATCAACAGAAGAAGCAAAATTTGCTATTGAATTTGAAATTGTTAGATTATTTCCGGCCCCAGTTGAAAGGGCCACAGTATTTGATGGCCCCACTGATCTATAAATTGGTGTGGCCAATAAAACTGCCAAATTGAAAGTTGATGTAGCTGGTGAATTTATTGTTCCATCAGCATCAGTTGCAACAATTGAAATTGTTATTTCATCACTAGGATCATTTGGTGAAGAAAGTCCTACAATATTTCCGGTGAAAGAGCTTGCCCCTTTAGTTAGAAGCAATGAACTTCCCGCCAACGGATCACACATTGGTGTATCAGTAGAATTACAATACCATAAAGTTGCACTACCATTTCCGTTTAAATCAGCTCCATAATCAATTTCAATATCAAAACTATTATGAGTAATATTATTCACTTGAAGATTAAATATTGATAATTCATTACTAGGTAGAGTTGCTGAAGTCATTAAACTTAAACCTGTTCCACCGTCAGCGTCATTTGTTTTGACTTCAAAACTAATAGTATCTCCTGGATCCCAAGGAGTAGTCAGTGAATTAATATTAATAGAATAGTTGCTGCCAGTTTTTACTAAAGCAACAGGTATTCCATCCATAAAAGGATCACACCCAGGATTATCTGTTTCGTTACAGTAAAATCCATTTGCATATGAGTTCGTATTATTATCCCCAGTAAAGTCTGTAATGATAGTGAATGAGTCATTTGTTAAGTTTTCAATTCTTAAATTTGAAACTTCAATGGCATTATCATTATTTAAATTTATTGAAATTGCTTTTTTGAATCTTTGAACGCTTAATTTTTCAGAACAACTCGATAGTAGAACTAAAGAAATAATTAAATATAAATTTAAGCTTAAATTTTTAACCATTTTATTAACTATCCCTAAACGTTCCACTAGTTAATCGGCATTTTAAAGCTATTTTAAAGGCCTCTAGCTAATATTTTATTAGTTAACTCAAGTGTACACAAACAAGTGCCAAATCCTATAATTTTCTTATGTTTCAATAAAAAAAATAAATGTAAACAGACAATAATACCTGCCAGTACAACAACAAGGGCTTGTTATTACATTTACTTTGAGGAGTACGTGATTTTATATTTGTACGGCTTTTTAAATTAAGATTATTTAGACACCCTTATTATTTTACAATATTATGTAATATTAATTGTCCTTATTTCTGAGTAACATCAAAATAATTAACATATATCAATCAATCGGCCTAAGTATAAGTAATGAAATTAAAAATTTATAATTTGAACATTATTACCTAAATCTGGAACTACCGAATTTCTAAGATAAACGATTCCTGCCATTCTTCCCACTTGAACAACATCCACGTTTTCTAATATTAATATCCCTCTGAAATCATCAATTCTATCAATTTGCATTCTAAGATTTTGATCGCCCTTAAAAGCAATTCTTGCACCATTCACATCACTAACAGCAGAAACTCTAGAAGCAGAGATACATGCTCTAGCACCATTTAAATCTTGAACTGAAGATATTAAAGAAGCATTTAAACTTATTGAAGAACTATTTATATCACTTACTGCCATATTGCCACGAGATTTCAGATGTACTCTAGCACCATTAATATCATTTGCGATTATGTCATCTGCAAAAAGTTCGATTTCAGATCCATTGAAATCATCAGCTTGTAAGCTTCCTTGTACGTCTAGGCCAATACTTCTTCCATTTCTATTTGAAATAACACTATCTCCATTCACAATTGATTTATTACTAATTAAATTATTATCTCCTAAACATAGTGAAAGTTCTTGAGGAGCTGAGTTATTCGAATCATTATTCTGTGAATCATCATCACTTACTTGCTCATCTCTAGGTATATCAACTTGAACATCATCATCAATAGGTTGATTAGATCCGTTATCAAAACTTATTGGAGCATCTTCATTACCAAATGATTGTTTTTCAAAAAACTCTTGTTCATTACATGAAACTAGTCCAAACAACATTATTACCAAAAGTACATTTCCAACTTTCATATTTGGTCCTTTCCTTAGATTCTAATTTAAGTTTATTGCTTTAAGTGAGTTGGGACTATTTCTATTTTTCTAAAAATCAAGCAGTATATAATTACATATACTTAAACCAGATCTGTTAAATTAAGTTTTCATAATTTTCGCCAAGAAATATTGGCATTATGCTATAAGTATCTATATTTAAAATAAAAGTTTAGAACTATGAAGTATTCAAGACATTTATCATTTAGTTCAAAAACTATATCTTTAAACAATAATTCATAACATTATTTCTCATCTAAAGCTTTGAAGGCAGTATCCCAAATTTTGACTTAAAAGACTTACTAAAAGAAGCAAAGTCACTATAGCCAACCATGAAGCAAGCTTCACTTACACTAATCTTATCATTTTTAATATATGAATAGGCATTCTCAAGCCTTCTCGACTTAATATACTGTTGAGGAGTTTGATTAGTTGATGCTTTAAACTTACGAAGCAGAGTTGATTCACTCATAAAGTGATCTTTAGCAATTTCTTTTACTGATAATTTTTCATTAGAAAGATTGGATTCTATAAATTTAATTACTTCATAAATTTCTGGAGAAACATTTGTTTTTCCTGTATTTTCTTTTTTTATATAATAATTAGTAAAAAGACATCTCATAATTTCATTAATGATCTGTTTTTCTAAAAAGAATGTGCATCCTGGAGGAGACTCCATCATTATGATCGTTTCATAAAAAAATTGTTCTAGTAAACTTTTTAACCAAGGACTAGAATTAATTAACGAAAAGCTATTAAAAAGTATTTTTTGATCATTCTTTGTAAGTTTATTTTCTTTAATTGTTTCTCTAATCAATTTTTTAGAAAATACTATCAGAAAAGCATTCGTTAAGTTTGACTTTCTACTTAGCTTATTGAAAGTTTCAGGAGCACAAAAAACCACATCCTTATAATTTAAAACTATAGATTCATCTAAGTTATTCTTAACTATAAGCTTATTTTGATCTCTCTGATAAAGAATAAAAAATGAATTTTGATAGTTTTGTATTAATTCTTCAGCATTTTTTCGAATAGATAAACAGTGAACATTATCTGATTGATAACTGGACGCAATTTCATAAATTTGTCTTTTAAGTGCAATATTTTTCATATTTTATCCCAATGACGAATCTGACCAAGTATTTGCTTATTTTCACCAATTATTTTCCAAAGTTAATGGTACTTTACGTTTGTTTTTGAATCAACAAGTAAAAAACTGGAGGACTATTATGTTATTTGCACAGAGAATAAAAAAGCAAAGAGAAAAACTAGGATTAACTCCTTCTCAATTATCTTCAAAAATAGGTGTTCCCCTTTCAACATATATAGAGTGGGAAGGAGGTAGACAAATTAGAGGAGAAGATCCTTATCCTAAATTAGCTTGTGAACTTAAAATCTCACTTTCACATCTTATTACAGGAAAAGAAAAACTTGATGTACTAGAAAGTATAGACTCTATTGAAAAGCATATAAAAGTTTTACGCTCACTACTGTAAGTCAGACTTACAGAACGAAAGTCGAAAACGGAATATAAGTAAATTTAAAATTGTGTTAACAAAACAAACAACAAAAGGAGACAACATGAAAAACTTAGTACTTATTTTAACTTTATCATTTTTAACATTAACGGCAAATGCCCAATACAAAGAAGTCTATAGAGCCTATAGTCCAGACGGTAGCCATCTTGTATTAGATATTAATCAGTCTGATACTTCTGATTATCAAATTGTAATCAGAGGGAAACAAGCGGTAATTAATATTGGAAAACAAATCGGTATAAAATATTTAAACCGAAAAAATAAAGAATTAATTATCAAAGGAAAGATGAATAGATATAGAGGTGCAAATCTTCTTAGATCAGGATTAGATAAACCATTTTTTCACCATGGTTCTTTTTCAATCGTTGGTTGGTTCATTAGATTAAGTGATAGTTCGGCCAATTTTGTAACAACTGCTAATGGCACACCAACTGGCGGTTTTAGCTTTGGACATATTGACTAATAAGACAAATTCAGCAGTATATATTTTTAAATATATACTGCTCCATCACACTTGATATACTTTCTTTATTTTTTAAAAACAAATTTTAATGGATCGTTGTGAACTGCTCCATATTGTGAAAATAAATCTGAATCTAAACCGAATTGCTTAACCCTTGGGTTAAATTCTCCAAAACCTTTTCCATCTCCAAACTGAGAATATTCACTTTTTTCAACCCCCATAGATGCCATGATCGTTTGTAGGATTTGCTTAAATGGCCGCCCGACTTCATATCCTTTAACCTTTCTTAAAGGCTTTTGCCTGTAATCTAAAAAATATCCAGAATTAATAGAGCCTCCACAATTACCAATTGTAAATGTTGGCAAATTAAATATATTATGACTTGTTGTCCATGCTCCTAACTCATTTGTAGCAAGTATAACACTATTATCAAGAAGATTACCTTCTCCCTTTACATCATTTGTAGCTTTAAAAGTTTTTGCCAAGTTTAATAGTTTTTTAAGCATCCATTTTTGTCTATCTGCTTGTGCTTCACTACTTGGACATTCGTGATGTAATCCTCCGTCAGTTGAAGGAGCTATCGGCATATCGTTCCATACTCCTCCACCAATCACTACAACTCGAGTTAAATCGCAAGTAAAAGCTAAAGTAATCATCTCATTTATATTGTCGTAAACTCTACTAACATTTTCGACTTGCCATTTTGAATCATATGGAAACTGATACGTATTTCCACTGGCACTTGCCTCTAAACCAATTGTAGGTTTGCCACAAGAAACCGGTGCGCCAGCTTTAATTTTAGACTGTAAATCAAATACGCCTGAAATGTATTTATCAAGAACTCTTTTATCATCGATGGATAACCTTGGGTTCTTTTCTAACTGTTTCAAATCGTTATAAACTTGATCAACAATAAGCTTGTCATTTGAAAATGAATCAGTATTCATACTACTAGGTACTTCACTTGAAAGACCTGCAAATAATTTATTAAATAATTGTTGATCTCCTATCAATGAACTTGAAATTTTTCTTTCCCCATTAACTCTATCAAATGACATCCCCATCTGATTACCGATACCTACTCTTATTGCTCTATCAACAAATGAATCATTTGCACCATAAACAGAGCTTGATTGTGCTAAAACAACATCCATAGATTTCCCATATTTTGGATCACGACCACCTGAATGAGTTCCTGAAAGAACAGAATTATTATGTCCCATATAACTTCCACCCGTAAGAGAAAGTCCTTGATAAATATTCATGTAAGAGTATATTTCTTCAAAATCTCTATCTATAACTCGAGAAATTGACTGCCCTTTAAACTTTTCTAACTCCTTATAATAACCGCTAACTTCATCGGGAATTTCAATTAAATCACTTTGATTTATTGGAAAGAATTGATGTGGATCAATACCTAGCCCACCAACATATATAACTGCTCTTTTTACACTCGTAGAAATTACTTGTGCAGCTAATTTCTCTGGCATTAACGATAACAAAGGAGGAAGAGTAAGGATTGTACCAGCTGCACTAATTAAGAACTGTCTTCTACCATATAGCCTATTCTCAATTCTGGCCTTATCCAGTTTTTTATTATTCACATCGACTCCCTAGTCATTCACTTTATAAAATAATGAATCATTGGCAATTATATTAACAAATGCGTCGAGAATAGAACCAGAGCTCTCCTTCACCTTCTCTAAACCTTTACTGAGAGTACACGCATCTTTTACAACATCTTCTTTCTTTTCAAAAATAAAGCGAAAAGTATTTTTGGAAAAGCAACTAGTTCCTTCTTCAGAACTAGATATAAAAGTGGCCAAATCAAAAGCATCTTCAACAGAAACACTCTTTAAACCTGGCAATGGTATTGTGGAACTACTATCAATTAAAATTGAATTCACTATTTCATTTGCATCAAAGACTAATTCATCTTTTCTTATATTTCCTAAAGGGCCAAACATTTCAAACGCATAGCCAGTAGGATTAATTACAGAGTGACAACTCATACAAAGAGGACTCTGAGTTTTTTGTCTAATAATTTCTCTATTAGACATTTGAAATAGCTCATTATTAGATAAGACTACATCATCTCTTTGATCACTTATATCCACATCAGGATCAGGAATATCATTACAGAGTACTCTTTTTTGGAAGTCTACACCTCTATGAATAATACTTGTCCTTGTACTAGGCCATGTTAAAAACGGCGCTCTCAATAGTATACCTTGTCTTTTTCCGGCCATAATCTTAGGAATAGTTCCATTATAAGGTTCATGTCCATAGATTGAAGCAAGACCTGTATGTGATGCAAATGAATCTTTAGATGTGACTAACTCTTTAAATGAACCTTGTTTTTCATAAACTATATATTCAATAAACTTTCTTGCTTCATTCACCATGGCATCACCTAACAGATCCATATTGATTCCTTCTTTTAGTGTGTCTGGAACAGCTGAAAATCCATTTACTTTATCAGTTAATGACCATCTTGAAATATTATCTATAACTTTATTTTTGCCATTTTGAGTATTAAGTAACCTTTTAACATGGGCCGATACAATCGCTTTATCCCTAAGTTTATTATCTTTTGCATCTTGCATTAATAAAGCATCTGGCATTGAATCCATTGTAAAGTATGAAATTCTTGATGCTATTTCATACTGTGTAAGTGGTATCTTTGATGAATCACCCTCAAAACTGGACTCTCCAACTTCAACTCTCCATAAAAAGTTTGGTGATATGAGGTGATACTTAAACATATTTAGAATTTTTTCTAGATTATCATCGATTTCAGAAACTAGTGTTTTTGATGAAGATATTTCATTACTAGTCAAAGGTCTTCTAAATATATTTTTAGCTAAGTTATTTAAATATTGATCAAGACAACTGTCACTAACAGATGATTGAGCAACACAAGTTCCTACTAGAGAAGAAAATTCATTTTTGTTATTTTTAAAGTATTCAACTATTTTGGTTGCAATATCAAAATATACATTAATAGAATTGCTAGAAACGATACTTTCTTTACGATGTGAGTCTTTATTATAAATTTCATTTTCTAATAAACTAATCTCGAGCTCTACTAATTCAATAATCTTATCGCCAAACAAATCTTTCAAAGTATTTACATATTGCTTCTTTGTTAGAAAATAATTTGGAGTCTTTGAAGAACTAGATTCATCTGTACAATTAAATACAAGATTTTCTTCCTCTACTTCATCCGCTCTCATAAGATCAACCCAATCATAAAGTACTTGATAATCTTCTAAAGTAAAATTCTTATCAAGTGGAGCCTTAGGCATATTTCTTGCGACATTAGAAGTAGGGCCATTATAATGTATTAATCGATAAACCATTGATGAGCGATCAGAGTCTCCTTTAGTTATATACCCTCTATCTATAAACTCTTGTTCAGTATTATAATGCATAGGTTTTGATGAATTTGATTGATGGCAAACCAAACAATGATTATTTAAAACTTCTTTTGCCTTACTAAATCTCATAACTTCTATGACGGAAGTATCTTTTGCAAATGATGCTTCTGCTACATAAGCTAATCCATTACTAGATAGTTGTTGAACTATTATCTTTTTATCACCATTATTAGGCGTAACACTCAACCTCTTTGAAAACTTTCCATTTACACAAGCAATAACTACTGAATTTCCAATTAAATCACCAAATATAGCAACATCAATACCACTATGACATGTGCCTTCTATAATAAACTTATTATCTATACTTGTTTTATTAACCGGACTTAAAATTTCTAATTTTTCTTGTGGTATAGGAGTTGATTGAAATTTAACACCTTCTAATTGTGACATAAAAATCTTTTCTTCAGATTTATATACCTCAACACTTATTTTATAGCTCACCTCTGAGCTGAAAGTATATGACTGTAAACAATCATTTAATGCATTAACTCCTTCATCTCCACATAATGAATATGGGTACATTTTTTCAATTTTTTCATTTATCCCTGTAACATTAAATTTAACTTGCGAGATACCAGCTCCATTTTCTGCATCATCTAAAACTATTGCAAATGCTCTATTTGTATCAATTTCTGAATTTTCGGCCAAAGCTAATTCTGAAAGATTATCTAAATAAATCACTTTTAAAATAAAACGTTCTTTTACTGGAGGTATAGGAACAGGCGCTGGTACTGGTGCAGGTGCAGGCATTGGCGCAGGGGCAGGAGCAGGAGCTGGCGCAGGTGCAGGTGCAGGCGCTGGTGCAGGCGCAGGCGCAGGTGCAGGTGCAGGCGCTGGTGCAGGCGCAGGCGCTGGTGCAGGCGCTGGTGCAGGTGCAGGTGCAGGTGCAGGTGCAGGTGCAGGTGCTGGTACTGGTTCAATAATCTCATTGCATCTATTTTTTCTAAATAAGAAATTATAATCATTTAAAAGAGCATTATTAGAAATTGAAAGCTCTCCAAATTTTGGCATGGCACCTTTTCCACTTCTAACTATATTTATAAAATTATCGCTTGTGTATTCAACATTAAGAGATGGACCAATAGAATTACCTTGTCCTTCACTCCCATGACAGGTAGAACATGAAATAGAATACTGACTAGAGAGACTAAAACTTTCTAATGGTATATCACATATATCTTCATCCTCTTCAATATTAGGAAATTTTTCCTCTTCTTCCGTATCAATATTTTTTTTATATTTAAGAGATAAGTCAGTTTTAGTTGCATTAGGATTAGGCAATTGTGGAACACAAGATGACAAAAGCAATGTCATAAAACAAAAACGAACTTTCTTTAAAATAGTTATATTAACTTTCACAAGTCACCTATGTCTTTATAATTTTGTATATTAATTATCGATTACGTAAATAGATTCATTTAGAGCTATTTTTATTTTTTAGTCTCTAAAAGAGTTATTTTAGGGTGCTACATTGCTGCAAAACTGCATCCAAAGTCATTTTCTAAATTCAAAATGACGACTTTTTTGGGCATATGCCACTATAAATATGCATTGATTAGTGAATAGTAATTTAAATAAATTAATGACCATTATAAAATTTATAGCTAATATTTTCCTATGAAAACAGCTTTATTGATTGGAAATTCTTCAGGTATTGGTTCTCAAGTGACCAAAAAACTTCTAGATCAAAATTATCACGTTATAGGAATTTCAAAAAGTGAGTCATCAATAGTTCATTTAAATTATCGTCATATTATTAAAGACGTTTGTGATGATAATTACAGAGTCACTTTGGAAGAAGTATTATCATCAATTCCTGAACTAAACTTATGTATTTATTTTGCAGGTATTGGAGATCTACTAGATTGGAATAATTTAAATAAAGAAACAAAAGTTTTTAATGTTAATCTCATGTCAGCAGTTATTACTACTGAACTGGCCTTAATTAAAATGCAAAAACAAAACTTTGGACATTTCATTGGGTTAAGTTCTGCTGCAGATGTTCTTATTTCATCACAAGCACCTAGTTATAGTGCAAGCAAAGCTGGGGTTTCTAAGTTTTGGGAAGGATTAGGCCTAGCAATGAAAAATAAGAATATTAAGATTAGTAATATTCGCTTTGGATTCGTAGATACAAAAATGTCAAAAGCATCAGTCAGACCTTTTTTACTAAGTGCCGATGAAGCAGCTGAATACTTACTTAAAATAATTAAAAAACCTAAAATTAGGGCCACAAAACCAAAGCTTATAATTCCCCTGGTATGGCTTTCAGGACTATCAAATCGGATTCAGTTACTATTTAAATAAAATTCAACCCTCTTAATGTCTGATAATATAGAGAAAGTTAAGGATAAAACTCAGGAGTTTTCAGAGAAGCTCAATTCAATTAATAACAGCTTAGAAAACTTTTATTAAAAAGATAAGAGGAACAACTAAAAAATCTTCGAATCGCTTTAAAAGAATATATTCACTATTATATTGATGAATTAAAACCTCTTTTTGCTTAGCCAGATGATTTTTTGGATACTATAGTTTAAGCTCTGATGCATATGCATAAAATTAATATTAAATAAGATTGACATCATAAACAAAGCAATAAAAGTTGGTACTGATTGATGAATCGTTTATATTTTTAGAGGACTAAAATGAACTATATTACAACTCTTTTTATTTTAATTACAGCGTTTTTGCACATTTTATTCTTTAAACTAGAAAGTATAGACTTTATGAAACCTACTGTATTAAAAAAATTTGGACTAAATGAAGAATCTGCTTTAAACGTGAAAGTTTGGGCATTTAACCAAGGGTTCTATAACCTTTTCTTATCAATTGGACTGCTATATTCAATTTACTTGCTCTTCACTGGTAATTTAAAGGAAGGTAACATCTTAGCAAGTTTTATTCTTCTTTTAATCACAGGCGCAGGTGCCACTTTATACTTCTCAAGCCCATCGAAGATTATACCTGCAACTGCACAATGTTTACCTGCCTTGATTGGATTTATTTTACTGCGATTTACCTTTAAAGTATAAGTTCATTTTGAATACGATTACACTACTTCGGCCCTCTACGCAGGGACAATAAGTTAAGAGTGGTGGACCGAACAGGGATCGTTCTTCCCACTCCTCACTTCATGTTCTCAACAAAAATTTTTCCAATTCTAATTTCTCATTTTCACAAGGAAAACTGAGCGAATACGAAGGAGCTTATATACAAATAAGTGACTGAGTATGAGTCGATTGTTTGACGTAGTGAAAATGAAAATTAGTTTGGAAAATGGTGGAGCGTTTGTCAATCTAGTTGAACCAAGTCTTAAAGTTTGTGAGATCTTTGATGTTATTTGGAAAATTCCGCTGGTGGATAAAAAGAAGGTTATTTCTTTGCATCAAGCTGGATTTTCTAGAAACTCTATAGCAAATAAGCTTGGAGTTTCAAGAGGAATGATTTCAAGGATTATCAAGTCTGTAGACTCTTAACTTTTATTAGGAGGTTCACACTATGCAAAACCAACAATCCAGTTTTCTTCAAATCTCAGATCAGCAATTGAGAGGAAGAACTTATCCCAAAAGCAATTAGCTATGAAAGTAGGAATGAGAAAATCCACCTTACATGATTACCTCTACGGAGTCACTCCTAGAGGAGTTAAAAACGCTGTAAAACTAGCAGCTATTTTAAGCCTAAGTTTAGATGATCTAATTTTAGGAGGTTTCCATGAGTAGTGTTATCTCAAGTATTATTAACGGGATATCTACTATCATTTTATCTTTAGTCATTGCTAATTATGGGATTGAAAAAGTCTATCATTATATCAAAAAAGAAGCTCTTACAAAGGTATCTAAGGGACTCCCTTCTTTCAGTAAAATGACAAATCAACTTACTTGTAAGCAGTTTAACGCCAAAATGAAGCTTATCCCCTATATCAAGGGAAGCTGTACTAAAAAAGGAAGAAAAGATGATGGAAAATAGAAATAAAAAGTTTTGGGACCATGTCTTTGATCGAATGTGGACATTGAGTGGATCACTGAGAGGAGTCGGTGCCCTTTTAGAACAACAAATGTCTAGTCCTTGTTATAATTCTGATGAATTATTTGGACTTGGGCAATTTTTAAAATCTTCGTCAGAGGAAATAATGAAATTAGAAGATATTCTAAGATGTGGGCGAGACTCAGTTCTAGATGATGCTCTAGAAAATAAAAATAATAAATAAAATATCCTGTTAAAGGGATAAGAATAAGACCTTATCCCTTTACAATAATCAATAGTTTACAAATTATAGAATCCTATAACTATCTAGAATTTTAAGAGCCTGATTAGATATTAGACAGCACCCTGTAAAGTTATCTTTGATGATGCGACCATAAGGTCTTTGCCCGTACAATAAGGCAAAGAAAAAAATAAGCGTTTATGCGCGAAAAACATTGCCGTTTTGAAGGAAGAATATAATGAAAAAATCAACTTTAATCTCTTTAATTTTAAGTTTTATAATTCAAGTTTCCGCATTTGGAGAAGTCTCTATAGAAAAGCAAAAAGCATGTGATAATTTTAAAGACCCTGAAACAAATAAGATTTGTCTATCCGTTGCTAGACGAATAAAAATTCAAAAAATACAAGCATGTGACAAAGCAACATCTGCTTCTCCATCAAAGTGTTTGCTTGCAGCATTGTCCAGTGAATTAACAGTTGAAGATATCGAGTACTGTGATGAGAGCACAGTGCTAACAAATTCGTTTAGATCTTGCTTATACGAAAACCTTTAGGTTTTAATTGAGAGCTTGTACGAAAACTCTCAGGAATGAATGACAAAAAGTAATTTGGTCGAGAAAGGCAGCTTTTTCGGTCAGAAAAACTAAAAAGAAAAGAATTAAAAAATAAACGGTTTTAAAGAACCATTAGTTTGGTGAGTGCGGAGAAATTAAATGGCAAGGTTAATGAGTCTACTTTTATTGATAATTATGAATTCACCATCATTGGTATGGGCCTGTCCAAAAGCTGATGCATTTAGAAAAACATGCAAAATAACTATAACCACAGCTCTGACTGAAATATATAGGACAACTGGGAAATATAAGTCAGGAGAGGCAGCAATGTTAATTTGGAGTGAATATACTAACCCTGACGGAGTTGGTAATCCTGAAGTTATTAGAGTCTCTTTTGAACAAGCAGATTATGACGTGACGATTTCAGAGACGATGCTTGGTTCTTGCCATCGTCAAGAAGAGCTTAAGTGCGAAATAGTAAAAATTAAAAAACTTTAGTTTCTAATTAATTATTTAAACAAAGACATAGCGAACTTTTTTGAAAAAATTAACAATTCGGTACAAATGAATGAAGTCAGATTGTAGGTTAATTAGGCAAACTTATTTAGCATACGGGTATATCTTACCAGTTATTTTTCTTATTATTTGGGTTGTTTTTTTCATGTTCTTAGTTGTCAGCTCTTATTATGGATTTATTGATAGTGATCATACCAAAGGCGATATACCTTTGATGGGCCTGGTATTTATTAAAATTGGATTTGTTTTATTGTTTTACTTAATACGAGTCCCAAAAAGAATAGAAGTATATGATAATATTGTGACCTTTATCAGCCCTTTGAGAAGACTCTCGCTTAATATTTCTGAAATTGAGGTGATTGAAGTTTCTTCACCAACTTCTAAAGATAACATTTTTCAATATATCGTTTACGGAGACGAAAGAAAAAAATTATATCTTCATAGAAAGTATAAGGAGTTTGATCAATTTATAGAATACCTCAGAGAAAGAAATAGTTTGAACCGCAAAGATTGGAAATAAAATCCATTATTTTCATAAAATAGTTTATCAAAACTTTTATCTGCCTCATTTGATTCTAAGATCCTGCCGCAATAATAAACGCTACCGTCATAAGGTAGCAAGTTAGTTCCTAATAAGGGTTTAGTTATTATAATTGATTTTTCCATATCTTGTATTTGTCTCGTATACAACTCCCACACGGGCGGTATCCATTTTTTATCGCTTCTTGTTCAGACTTAAAAAAGGGGTCTTGTCGGTAGACAGTGGAGCCTTCTGATCTCTTAGTTCTTTAGTCAAACAATCATGAGCAATAATCTCTGTTAAAATTATTCTGCTACAAATATTTTTAAACAAGGAGAATTACCCATGATCGAATCCCAGATTAACAAGTTTTTATCTCTTCCTGAAGTTAAAATTTTAGGAAAACGCAATCTTACAAATCACATTATTGAATTAGAAGCTTTTAAGTCTTCCCCTTTTGAAGTCTGTCCCAAATGTGCGACTAAGTCTGACAAAGTCTATGATCACGTTTATGTCAAAGTTAAAGACATCCCTTTAAGAAACAAGCATGTTATTCTCAATATCAAAAAAAGAAGGTTTAAATGTCCAAACTGCACTTCTGTTTTTAGGGAACCAATTCAAGGAATTAGAAAGGGATATAAAACTACTCAAAGATTTAGATCTCATATCAGGTGGTGTGCTTCAAACTTCACAGACCTCAAACGTGTTATGAATAAATGTCGCTGTTCTTCTTGGATGGTTTATAAAGCTTATTATGAACAACTTGACCTTGAAGTTAGAAAACTAGATTATCCATGGCCTAAGACAATTGGAATTGATGAGCATAGTTTTGTTAGAAACACTAAAGATCACTTCAAAGAGTTTGCTACGATTTTTGTAGACTTTAACAATAATCGAGTAAAAGAAGCAGTTCTTGGTCGATCTGTTGATGATTTAGAACATTCACGAGTCATGAATATTAAAGGTCGAGAGAATGTTAAAAATATAGTTATTGATATGAGTGCTCCTTTTAAAACATTTTCTAATAAATATTTTCCAAATGCTATGATTACGGTAGATAAGTTTCACGTGATAGCTGCTTTTAATAGAGCACTTGATAAAATTAGATTAGAGACAATGAAGCATCCTTTGTTTTTAAAAACTAAAACATCTCCAATGAAACGACTTTATTTAAGACGTGGAGATCGATTAAATTTTACTCAAAAATCAATTTTAAAACATATTAATTCAATCTTTTTAGAGCTTGAAGAAATCTATCGCTTTAAAGAGAGAATTCATTCAATATATAAAATTAGAGGATATAAAAGAGCAAAGAAAGCATTTATAAAACTCACTGATGAGATGGCACTGTCTGGAAGAAGTGCAGTACAATCCCTTCGTAAAACTTTAATGAAATGGAGAGCTGAGATATTAAATTATTTTAAATCTGGTATCACTAACGCAAAGACCGAAGGGTATAACCGAAAAGCAAAACTGATTCAAAGAAAAGCTTTTGGTTATAAAAAATTTGAAAATTATAGATTGAGACTTATTTACGAGTGTAGATAAGAATTAACTCAAATCTATAATTCTACCTGGATCAAATTGATCTAGAGGCAGAGCTCCATTTACTGTCTAAAAAAATAAAACTAAAAACCGATACTTACTTTACTAAGTGGAAATTTTTAACTTTGATTATTGTTTAAGATGACTATTAGACCGAGAGCTTAGGAGTTCTTCCACTGCCTACCGAGTACTACCCGATAAGCGACGCCGAGGGAGCTTATAATTGATAAGTGACCGAGAAGGAGTCGATAGAGCGACGACAATGATTGGGTAATTATGTATTTGTGGTGGGGCGTTTGCCAAAATAGTTGAACCGGGCCTTACGATTGATGAATCTTTTGAAATTATCTGGAAAGTCCCTAGAGTAAACCCTGAAGAGGTTCTAAAGCTTCATTATCAGGGGAAATCAAGAAATGCCATTGCAAAACACTTTTCTTGCTCTGGGACGACAATATCAAAAGTTTTAAAGTCACAAGGCCTTTTAAATTAATTTTTGGAGGTTTAACTATGCTATCTAATCAAATTCAAGTAGATAAGGCTTTAAGGTCTTATCTTTATTCAAGGAAGTATTCACTGACTCAACTCTCTCAGGAGCTGGGCTTAGGTGTTTCAACTCTTCACAATTACACTTACGGTCAAGTGCCAAAGGGGCTTGTTTCTCTCGTGATTATCGCTAATGGTCTTGATTTAGGTCTGGATGAGTTAGTATTTGGAGGTTCTCATGCTAAGTGTTGTTAAATCAATCTGCGATTTTGTAATAAGCTTTGCAATGGCTGGAGCCATAGGGTTTTATACTATTCAAAATATTGGAAACTGGATCAAAAAGGAAGCTTTAACGAAGGCCCATAAAGGCTTGCCATCTCTAAGCCGGATAACAGAAAGCATGACTTGTAAAAAATTTGATAAGAATATGAACCTTGTAAAGTCTAAGAAAGAGAGCTGTAGGAGGGGAAAATGAGTAAATCTAGCGAAGAAGTAAAGAATATTACAAACAAACTGTGGGAGCTAGAAGGAGCTTTGAGAGGTATCGGAGCACTTCTACAGCAACAAAATAATTCTCCATGCTATAGTGGTGATGATTTATTTGGTCTTGGCCAATCTATGCTTATATTCTCTGAGGAAATATCAAAAATTGAAGATAAAATACGTATTGAGTTTTGTTAAAAAATAAAACGGCCCTCAAAATCAGGGCCGTTTATAAATTCTGAGCTTTTCCGCTCAGGCTTAGTTTATATTTCTAGTGGTATTTATTATTCAACATTCTCAATATCTATAATTTTCGAATAATCTGTTCTTACATGATTTGAGATAATTGTCTTATCATAAACAGCAATATCACCATTTTGGAAAACTCCAGTAACCCTTCTAAGCTTCTTATCTCCATAAATCGCAATATCCTGGCCAACACAGACTTCTTTGTCTTCCGAAATAACACATTCACCCTCTAACGTTTTAGCAATTTTTTTTGAGTCAACTCTAGTATTTCCGACACTAACATCATCATTTTTCAAAATGCCTGAGACACTCATCGTTTTTGCTTCGCTGTCGGAGAATTTTATTAAGGACTTTTTGCCAACACATACAAGCCCATCGGAAGTGCAGCCTAATCCTCTTGCAACGCCATTTTGTGAAATTACATCATCATAGCTATTGTATGAGCCCATACCTTGTCTAAACATTACGTAGAGTGCTCCATCATTTCCAACTCTTTCAATATAGCCTCCTGCTTGACGATTTGTATCAACAAACTTTTGATTTGGCTCAAAAAAGTTATCAGTCGCAAATATTTGAAAAGAGCTTAAGCATACTAATCCTATTAATAATGTTTTCATGTTGTTTCTCCGTTCATTTAAGTAATGATTGTCGTCCAATCGTTTTATTAATAATCTTTGTCTTATTGTACGGGCCAATTTGAATTCGCTGAATCCCGATTGTAATTATTACCCTTTGCGACCAACTATTTTACGATTTCATTTTTTAGTGATTTAAACTACTTAGACTCACTGAGTCTTAAAAAGACTTACTTCCAAGATTATTTCTTGAATATTTATTTCAATCTCAATATCTGTTACATAAGAAGGTGTGTTTAGCGATTTGAATTTTTATCACCTTCATATCCCAGCCTAACGGGATTCTAATAACAGCGATTTAGAGCTTTTTAGAAAAAGGACGTTATTTTTGCGCCTTTTTGTTATCAACCATTAATTATCACATTTTTTAATTTTAAAGACTATTTAAGTGGGCAATGGTGCGCACTTTTTTAACCATTGGAGGTTTTTATTGACTGAAGAAACTCAAAGAGCATTATGTTTTTGGGCATTCATAACTTATTTCGGATTCTCGATTGGCCGAGTTCCATTTCTAAATTATGGAGACCCTGTAGTAAATTTTGGTATGGCCTTTTGGCTAAACCTATTAATCATCTTAAAGGTAATTGGCGGTATTCTCGCTATCATTGCCTTTTATTTCCTAGGAGGACTTATTTTAAATTTTATGAAAACACTTTATGTTAATTGGCAAGCTTCAAAAGAATGGGCCATGAACATTGATGAAAAAATCGAAAAACTTAGCGATGAGCTAAGGACTGAAAGTAGAAAAGTTTTTGATCTTGAGTATGACAAAAAACAGTTAGAGAAAACCATTTTTAGCTTAAAGAAAGAACTAGAAGAGATTAAAAACCACACAGGAGTTAAAGACAAGCAAAATGTAGATCAAGCTGTGGACAATTTTGTAGGAGACTTTTATTAGGTCCCTGACCTTGCGAGACCAAAAGCTAATGAATGGGCTTTTGGAGTATGGAATGCTTAGTACAAAACAAATTCAAAGATTGTACTTTAGAGGCGCTCAGAATGGACAAATTGATCGTCGAACTGTGCTTAGGCGGCTGCGTAAGCTTGCTAAACTAAAATGGATTGTTCGCCATAAGACAAGCTCTGGTGGTGAAATTATCTGGACATTAGGGTTAAAAGGATCAAAATTTTTTGCTAGTGAGTTTTATTTAAAAGGAATAAATAGGGCATCTCTTTATCACGACTTAGTAGTCTCTGATATGAGAATTAGTTTGGAAGATTTACAAGTTTGTAGTCATTGGAAATCATCACATTTTCTTCGCTACAAGATCAATCTAAAAAAGAATCCATACAGTAGAGAACCGGATTCGATACCTGATTGGCTTTTTAGTATGAAGTTAAAATCAAGGGCGGTGACAATTGCAATGGAAGTGGAGCTAAACTTTAAAGGATCAAGACGCCAAACTAAAGTGTTTGAAATGTATTCAGATAAGAAAATAGATCACATTTGGTATATTGTTCCAAATCTTCGTTTTGGCTACAAAGTGTTAAAAGTCTTAAGAGAATTTGGCAAAAGAGATAAGTCAACTTGGGTATTCTTTTCAACTATTGATGACATAAAGACTAATCCAAGAATGGCAAAGATTTATTACCTTGGTGGACAAACTACAATAGAGAAACTGTGCGGATTAGATGCCCACACCCTTGCCCACTCAGTGGGCACAAACGTTTTGGAGGAACAATGCTTAAGTGCTTAGAAACATTGATAAATTTTAACAATACAGGATTTTTCCAAAGTCTAACTATATGGGGTTTTAAAGGGGGGATCATTAATTTTAAAAAAGGAGAAGCGAATATGACATTTACACAAAATTTAAGAGGTCTTTTTGACTAAAAGACCTAAAGTGGTCGGTAATAAAAAGCGAATTAAAAGAACATCATGGAATCCAAAAATAATAACAGTAAAGAATATTAAAATGGATTTTCACGATTTGGAAAACAACATGACAGAACTCTCAAAGATTCTTTATGAATTGTATGAAAACTCAAAACAATTTGAAAAAGATATAGAGGAGTCTGCATGAAAAATACAAACTTTAAAATTGGAATTTATATTCGAGTATCCACACAGGAGCAGGCGGATAATCCAGAAGGATCAATTAAAAATCAAAGAGATCGACTTGAACAAATGGTTGCTCTCAAGAATATGCAAGAAAATTTTGGTGAGATTGTTGATGTGTTTATTGATGAGGCAAAATCTGGAAAAGATACCAACAGAGCTGAATTGAAACGTATGCTTAAAGCAATTGAAAAAGGAAGCATCAATTTAGTTATGGCATCTGAACTATCTCGAATTTCCAGAAATATTCAGGACTTTGCTAAGATTTGGAATTTAATGAAAGATAAAGGTTGTTCATTTTTTTCCTTGAGAGAAAACTTTGACACAACTACTGCCGCAGGTGAGATGGTTCTTTATACTTTGGCGAATTTAAGTCAGTTTGAGCGAAGACAAGTAAGTGAGAGAGTATCAGCGAACTTTTTAGCAAGAACAAAACGTGGCTTGTACAACGGAGGCCCTACACCACCAGGTTATAAATTAATTGAAGGTAGGCCTGGTTATCTTGAAATTGATTCTGATGAAGCACCAGTTATTAAAAAGTGCTTTGAATATTTTTTATCTGAACAAACTCTAGCAAGTACAGCTAAAAAGTTAAATGAGAACAATCTTAGGCTTAGTTCCAAATTTAAAGGCGGAAAAGTCAGACTTACTCATTTTAATGTTGAAAATCTCTATCGGATTTTAACCAATAAAGCTGTGATTGGAGTTAGAGAATATACTGAATTTGGAGAAATGCATGAGGTAAAAGCTGTCTGGAAAGCGATTGTAAAAAAGTCTGATTTTTATAAGGTAGGAAAAATGTTAAAAAATAATAGATCACTTAAAAAGAAAGCTAGTCCAAAAAGGTATCCCTATATCTTAACTGGATTAGTTTATTGTCTTGATTGTGGCGATCGACTTTGTGGAAAGTCGGCTCATGGACGGTCTGGTAAGGTTGGATATTATGAGCATGGTTGGAGGTATCGAAAGGATTTTTGTAAGACTGATAAAATGCATAATTGCACAAGTCCTAATAGGTTTGCAGCAAAGAAAGTGCATAAAGCTGTAATAAGTAAGATAGCTGAACTTTTAAAATCAAAGAAAATGGCAAAGAATCTACTAGATAGAGCAAAGAGCATTAATAAAAAAGACCCTATCAAAGCTGAAATCAAGCGATATAACAATAAAGTGATTAATCTTGATAGAAAGCTTGAGATGCTAACAGAAAGGCTTACAGAGCTTCCTAAAGACGTTTCTGCTAATCTGATTTATTCCAAGATGGCGACATTAGAAAAACAGAAAAAAGAAATTACAACTTTACTTGAAGCTAAAAGAAAAGAGCTTAAGGGAGTAAGTGATTGCCCTGTAGACTTTGAAAGCTTTTATCAATTTCTACAAGTCTTTAGTGAGAGATTTAAAGAGCAACTAAACCCTGATGAGCAAGGAAAGCTTATTAGAAAATTAGTTTCAAAAATTGAACTTGGAGCAAATGAGATTAAGATTTGGTTTCATGTGGGAGATGAGTACATAAAAAGAGAGCTGGCAGTTGCCAGCTCTTCTTTTTTAAGTTTTCTCGAAAAAAGTGGTTCGAGTAACTTGACAAGTGGTGGGCCATCCTAGGGGGGTATGAAAAAATTGTTCTCCAATTTTCTCATGAAGCGAGAGAGTTTTTTCCTGAATTATTAGATACTTGGGAGCCTCCAAAAACTAGCAATTTGGATAGAATATCAACTTTAAAGAACACTTTTGAAGATCAAAAAATGGAGAACAATTTTATCAAGCTGGAGAACAATTTTTAAAATGGGAGAACACATGAAAAAGAAGCGCTGCCAACTTGTTAAAATTACGAATCAAGCAAGAGTCTTAAAAAGCTTAAGGACTGAATCTAAACTATCCATGCAAGAAGCTGGATTTTTAATCGGAAGGTCTGACTCTTATATTTCTCATTTAGAAAATGGAAGAATGGATATTCCAAAAGGTGAACAACTAGAAATCCTTCTTAATCTCTATAATTGTTCTCATGCTAATTTTTTGGAAAAAGTTCGTCTATATAAGGAAGTGACTCCAAGAATTGATATTCTTTCTAACTTAATTAAAAAACTTGATGAAAATAAAGTAAATATTCTTATTCACTTAACTCAAAACTTAATCAACAACAAAGGAACCAACTATGGGAACTATAATGTCTAAAATTTATGATTTAATTTCAATTGCATTTTTCGGTGGAGTCATTTTATTTTTTGCTGCAGAAATCAAGCTAGCAGCAGCTAAAAAAGCGAAAGAAGGAAGTACAAAACTAACTCCCCTTACTCAAAGCTTAACTGGAACCACTCTTAACCTCAGCCATGCGCGAGTTTACGGAAAATCTCAACCAAAGGGCAAACTATAAGAAACTACAATAATAGCGAAGATAAAAATGATAAAAGAGAAGTTTTTGCATATATTCGTGTAAGCTCTGGAAATCAGGAAGGTGGAATCCTTTCCCAACAACACGCGATACAACAGTTTTGCAAAAATAATGGAATTGAGAAATACAAAATATTTCAAGATGAAAACGTATCTGGTTCAAAAGAATCTAGACCTGCACTTGATGATATGTTAAAACAGATAGAAGAAGGAAAATGTAAACATTTAATATGTTTTGCTTTTTCAAGGTTTTCAAGAAGCTGCTCTCATCTATTAAAGAGTTTAGAATTTCTTGAAACACATAATTGTAGATTTTCAAGTGTCAGTGAACAAATAGATACTTCAACAATTATGGGTAAAACCTTGGTCGCCGTATTGGGCGCTCTGGCGCAGATGGAAAGAGAACTTATTGTGCAGAGAGTCCGGAATGGTTTGGCTCGGGCCAAAGCCAATGGAGTCAAAATAGGCCGTCGAAAAACTCGCCCATCTGAAATGATAAGAAAAGTTTTAATCCGAGGAACTACTTATAAAACTGCAGCTCATTTATGTAAAACTTCGCAGGGATCAATTGCCCTTGAAGCAAAAGAAATGAGGGCCGAGTTTAGAAGTGGTAAACTTCCAAAATATTTAACCGTTGATGATGTTCAATCCAGTACATTTTTTGCAGGAGAACCAAAAGAGTATTTTGAAAAAGTGTATTCTCATGCTTTGCGAGGGGACGATACACCTCCAGATTTACCACCTTTACCTATGACCAAGGAACCGGTCGCTGAAATACAGCCAACCTACGGACAAGCTGCCTGATAAGGGAAATCGAAAAACATAGGTATTAAATATAAGCTTTTAAGCAAAATTGAAATCGGGCCAGAAGTTGGCCCGATTTTCTAAATATCTTTGTGATTTTATTGGTTTATTGTTCTAAAACCTAGTATTTAATGAGAAACTTAGTCATCTCTCTTGACCACTCAGTTTGATTATATTGAATTTCATTATGTATCGCTTGAAATGGCGCTGCTACTAGATCAAAAGGTAATGAAAAAATTAATCCTACAATAGCTCCTTCTCCACCAACCTGACTAGTCGCATCCATATAAGCACTATACTCAAAGTCATTTAATTCATTAACTAAGTCTTGCTCAACAATTAAAATATCAGACTCTGTCTCTTGCTCACTAAGTAAGTTCATGAACTTCTTAGCATCTGTTAGGTAAGCTTCTCTTTCTTTTCTATCGACTGAGCCCTTTTTTGCATCAATAACTGACTGTACATCTGCTAAAATCTCTTCTTTAGTCATTGCTTCATGTCTCTCAGACATTTGTTCAATTGTTGAAATTGCACCGTTCACTTTATTAATAATATGATCTTCATCTAACTGTCTTTGTCTTTGAGCTCCAGCAAAGGCCTGCGTTCCAACAGTTACCAATAATACTGTCATTAATAGTTTTTTCACAATATTCTCCTTAGTTCATTTAAGTAATAGTTTTTATAAACCGTTTATATTTTAATTCTTTGTCTTTTCATTCATTGAGCGAAAAAGACATCTTTCTCGCTCAAATTGTATTTTTGTTATTTATTTCTGAGCCTTGTCGCTCAAGCACTCAATCAAAACCTAGTGGTTTTAACATGGATTTCCAATAGACATTAATTCTATCTTTACCTCTTTACACTCAATGCCTTTTAATGCATCAGCTTCTCTCTTCGCACTTTCGACGTCATTATGGCAACTATGAAACTTTCTATCAATGTAAAGAACTTTTTCTTTAGAAGCTTTTCCTCTTATGCCTTGATATTCTTGATGATAGATAGAGCATGTAACTGGAAGACATTTCGCTGTTAATTGTCTGTCTTTATTAAGTTTGAAATAACCTTTTGATAATTCTCCACAAGAAACTTCAATATTTGCAATATCTCCATTTGAAAGATTGATTGTTTTAATTTCATCTGCAAAAGCTGACATAGAAGCTAAAAGCGTTAATCCTAATAATAATTTTTTCATAAAATTCTCCGTTCATTTAGATAATGTTTTTCTGTTGCCCAATGGGCATTATTTCTTTCTCTTTTTATTCAGTGATCAAGAAGCCTAGCTTTTTCGATCACATTTTTTTTATATTTTAAGTCTGAACCTTCTCGCTCAGACTTCGTTCATTTCTCTAGTACTTTTCGTGTAAAGGATCTTCTTCCTCCAGAAAGTCCAACATAAGATTCGTGGTAAATTCAAGGTTTTCAATAAAAGGTATATGTGAAGTGGATGGAATCTCAACGTATGTTGCTGATGGAAGTATGTTTTTTAGCTGCTCTATATGATTATGAAGCTTATCAAGTCTTTTTTCACCTGAAGTTACCAATATGTCCAGCCCTTGGTGTTCAAGTTTTCTATATACAGCTGTTTCATCTTTCATTGCAAAATTAGAAATTATGTTTAGATAGTTCCATCGGCTTGTCCAAGTGGCTAAGTATTGATCCTGCTCCCTAATTAGTTCAGTGTAATTTTGAGGGCAGATGAGCGCTTTTTCTATGTTTTTCTTGACTTGTTTTTTTAAGATAAATGGTGCTAGAATCTTACTTAGGATAGGTATTTTTGCCATTCTTTCAGTAAAAGTCCAAGGGTGCTTTAGCCCCACTGGACTGAGTAAAACAAGCTTTCCAACATGTGTAGAGTGTTCTAAGGCCAATTGAGCAGCAATTACTCCCCCCATTGAGGTGCCTACAATATGCCATATAGTAAATCTTTTGAGGTCAAGCTGCAAAAGAAGATCAGAAATTTGCACCATCATCGTATTTAAGTTTGACTTAGATTTCAGCTTCGAATTCATCTTTCCTGCATAATCAAAGCTCAGTATGTTATAGCCAAATGAGCTTAACTGCTTAATAAGTTGCGAGTAATAAATGGAAGATGGAAGTCCCGGGGCCAAAATAAGAAGTGGGCGTTCTTTTTCATTTTCAAAGAGCCTGTAATATATAGTGCCATTAGTAACTTCCATAAAACCATCGGTATAGTCTGGCAAGCTCACACTCGCTGGATATTGATCTTGATGAACTGGACACGAACTATCTTTCAAAGAATTTGAGCCTTGAGCAACATTCGCGCCAACTAAAACTAACGATGTTAGAATCGTAAATAATATTTTCATTTCAATATCCTTCGAATTTAAGTAATGGTTTTATTTCAACCTATTTATATTAATACTGTGTCTTTTTATATTCTGAGCAAAAAAGTTATCTTTCTCGTTCAAATTTTATTTTTATTATTTAATTCTGAGCCTTGTAGCTCAAGCTATCAATCGAAACCTAGTGATTATTGCTTCCAGTTATACCTTTGAGCTGGCCCATCAACTTTTAATCTTCCTGCTTCACAGGTTTCTTTTGTATTAAATTTTTGGCAAGCACTAGATGCTTTAGAAATGATTTCACTAACAGATTCTAATTCTTTACAATCACCTGCAATAGAGCACCCTGATGACTTATATACTTTCTTTACAGAGACTTGAATTCCCATAGAATCATCATCAAAACGAATTGTTTTAATATCACCCTCAGAACATTTGTCTGTAGAGAAAACCTCTTTACAATCAGTTAGAGCTTTCTTGTAAACTTCAGCGAGAGGCTCCATTCTTTCCGCTGGAGCAAAAAATGTTTGTTTTCCTTTTAGCTCAAGAGACACATAAGTATTCATATCTTGCTTTTCAGAAGCAAAAGATGATATTGAAGTTAAAAGTGTTAATCCAATTAATAATTTTTTCATTCTATTTTCCTTGTATTTAAAGCAATGGTTTTATTTCAACCTGTTTATATTAATTCTTTGTCTTTATATTTCTTGCTCAAAAAACTGGGTTTGATGAGCAAGCTTAATCTATATTTTTTAAGTCTAAGCTTTCTCGCTCAAACAGTTTTCTTCAAACTAGTGTTTTGGATAAAAGTTTATTGGCTGGGTGACATTAACTTTCCCTCCACCGATTGGCTTTGGAAACAAGATCCCCTTAATAACAAGTTCAACACACTTTGAAACCTTAGATAACTTGGGATCTGTGTCATTTGCCGTGGACACTGCTATATTTTCTGTTCTCCCTTTGTCGTTAACACTAAACTTTAATAATGATTCAAATTCAAAAGAGTTCTTGGACTTATCTAGCTCTTTTTGGTAGCAATGCCTCATCCTAGAAATATTATCTATTAATACCTCTCTTGTAATATCAGGTGCAATACCGCTTTTAACCTTTTCATCAGAAGAATAAGATAAAGTTGAAGATGACAATACTACTAGAATTAAAAAGTTTCTCATATTTTCTTTCCGACCCATGTTCATATAAGTAATGGTTCTTATAAACCGTTTGTATTAAAATTCCTTGCGTTCTAATTCTTAAAGCAATGATCAAGAAACATATGTTTACAATCAAAGCAAAATTTTTTGTACGAGAAGTTTATACCCCAAGAACTAGCGTATCGCATCATTTTATCAATAGGTATGTAATTATTTCAATTTTCGTTTATGGTAAATGAAGTGCGGTTTCTTGATTGAAATCAACCTAGATAAGATTTTCTCTCTGCTAAATATATAATATTATTTTATTATATCCATTTTAAAACTACATAAAGCCTTGATTATTCTTACTTTTTAAGTACTTCATCTAACATAGAGTCACGACCACAACGTAAGATATCTTCGATTTTAGTAATTTCTTCTGCCGAGTTTTTTAAAAATTGCCCAAGGCCAAACAATTCATCATGGTCATAGCAAGGACTACTGCTCTGTTGTTCCAAAAGAGCACCAATTCCTTTAAGGGAACCACTTAAAGCCCATAGTCTGTTAAAAATATGGTTTTTAAAATCATCACTCTTGTTTTCAAGCATTATAATTATCCTTTTTATCAGGTTACACTCACCCTTTTTCAGATTAGGCTACATTGTTTCACCAAGACAGGAAAACATACCATTATTTAAACCAAATTAGCCCTTACAGCCCTCTAATATAACAATTGCATACCAAAGCCGCCTTTAAGTAATTATTTAAAAACTCGGCAACTTTACACTTTCCAATGTCTAAACACATTCTCAGGATATACTATACACTTTAATACTATGTCTTGCAAAGATAATTACAATAGTAGTATGCCACGCTAAAATAACTTATGGTTGAGAAGTGGCTTAAGTGCTTAAAAATAAATGTAAAGAGTAAAAGAAAAAAGCTTGGTATTACCCAACAGGAGCTTGCAAGTCGTTCCAAATTATCAATGACCACCATTTTAAAGATAGAACAAGGTCGGTCGGTAGATATTAAATTATCTGTTCTTGATGCGCTAGGCAAGGGTCTAGATGAAAGTGATCCTTTAAAGCTATTGAATTGAGAAAGAATTTTCCCTTCGCTAATTAATGCCCTCTACTATTTTTGCAAAAGCACTTTTAGCAGATTTCCCCATCACTTCTTTTATCCAAGGATAATTTGATACTTTGAAATGACTAGCGTCGTTTGTTGCTAAATAAATACACTCAAGTCCTTCATCAAACATTTTTTTTGCAAAATCTTCACCTCTTTCTTCTTCCCCCATATAAGAGTCAATAAAGACAATACTATTCTTCAAATTTGTCTGTTTGGATTTTTGAAACTCTGTTGGAGATGAAAATGAATAGACAGTGACACCTCTTTCTTGAAAGTATTTTTTCCAAGCTCGTCTAAGTAATTCTTCGTCATCAATATGAATGACTTTATTGCTTTTAATTTTAAGTAGAGGAATCAAAAGGCTAACCTTAGTACCTTTCCCAATTACTGATTCGATTGAGAACTTACCTTGAATGCTTTCAATAAAGCTTTTGACCTGAAAAAGTCCATTTCCAGTCCCTTGTTTTTTTCCAAAAGTAAAATTAGGTTTTGTTACCTCAGATAAATTATTCTTTGATATACCTTTACCAGTGTCCGAAATAATTATTCCAGTAAAACTACCTTCGACTTTCACTTTAATATCTATTTTATTTTCAGAATTGCTTTGTTGTGCCTCAACAGAATTCGTAACGATATTAGAAATTGCTCTAAAAAACTCATTTTTTTCAAAATATCCATACCCTTTACAAGCAACATCGATATTTAAATCTAAATTAACTTTATTATAATTTCGATACCGTCTTCTGAGTTCATCAAAAATATTTTTCACTTCGTTAGATAAAAGATAAAAGTCCTTATTGTTCTCTTTATCCTCAAAATCTTTCAAGGATTCATAGAAACCTTCTGAGTGTCCAAGAAGCCCTAAAACTCTTTGTTCAATTTTATTTAATGATTGCCTCATTAAAATCTGGGCTTCAGGGTTTTCAAACTTTATAGAATTAAGCTCTAATTTCATAGGCTCTGTTAATTGCTTAATATCATGGGCCCATTTTTTCGCACTTTGTCCGAAAAATTTTTCTTTTTCTAGCTCTAAATCTCGGGCAATATCTTTATGCACATTTTTACTGGCCAACAAGAAAAATGGCAAAGAAAGGACAATTAACGACAACCAAAGATAAAAAACAAAGTTTCCATATTCATACTTTTGGTAAATAAAGACAAAAGTTCCTATGGGACTCCCTTTCTCATAATAAAGCGTTTTCTCTATCACTCCATAAAAGTAGGAGTTATTTCTTTTTTCGGAAAATGTCCTATCTGTTTCAGAAGTAGGCATTAAAAATAATTTCTTCCTTTTAGAGTTCTCATATTTATAGGCTATAAATTCACTTCCACTAATTCTAAAGCTATCTTCAATTACTCGTCTTAGATCATTATTGATAATATTATTTTTTGCATTTATAGATATAGCGTTTGCTAATTTTTCTTTGTGACTTCTTAAATAGTACGAAGAACCAACTAGCAAGATTACTAAAAATACCGCCTGAATTGCAGCTAATTGAATGATTAAAAATTTTAAACGTCTATTCATATTCTCATTTACCCAAAAGGGTGAGGCAATTTGTTAATATCTTCTGCCAAAAAACTATTGTTCTTAAAATTCTTTAGCCTTTCCATATTTATATACTCCATTTTTGTTTTTCCAAAATAGAGAGGTTGCATCTTATCTGATTTAGCTTGAAACATTTTTAAACCTAGTTTATCAAATCTTTTATCAATTTTAATTTCATTTATACTAATCTCACTCATGCTATCAGAATCACTATTTATTAAAAAATCACTGCTTTGATCCTCAAAAATATTAAAGTAAGAATTGGCATAGTCAATATTACGAGCTAGTCTTAGATGATCTTCTGGAAAAACATAATCTAACTGGTAAAACTCATCTAAGCTAATATTTCTCACACCATTTTCGATTACGGAAATAAAGTCAATTAAAGTTTCGAGCATCGCCTTTTTAATCGAACTCTCTAGCTCATGGCCACAGCTTGAGCCTGCAATAATTCCAAATTTATTGGTAATGCATTTTCGACCATCTAAAATTACACAAATGGCATTTTTACTTACTCTCCCCATTTGAAATATTTTTACACCAATATCAAATTCTTCTAAAAAATCTAAAATCGCTTGAGAGTTTTTATCTAGTTTCTCAAGTGAGATTAACTTCATCGGAGTATTAGTTAAATAGTGACACAAAAATAGGTCTCTTTCTATCAACTCGTTAGCCGCATACTCCTTTGCATAAGTTATATCTGGATGTACTGCAACGCCATTTGAATTGAGCATTTTGAGAGTTTTGACCATATATCTCTCAACTGCTTCCGATAAGGCCTTTTTTAAAGATAGGTTGCTATCGAAACTTGTACCCCTTCCAATATATTTCTGCCCACCTAGTGAAAAGCTTAGTTCAATATCTGTGACTGGAATTTTA
This sequence comes from uncultured Oligoflexia bacterium, assembly GCA_964015265.1. Taxonomy (GTDB): domain Bacteria; phylum Bdellovibrionota; class Bacteriovoracia; order Bacteriovoracales; family Bacteriovoracaceae; genus CAXHCD01. The sequence continues at coordinate 43,519 of CAXHCD010000005.1, read as the reverse complement.
TACTTATCAGGCCACGATAGTTTTTCAATATTAATATTGAGTTTTTCTTTATTCTCAGCAATAAAATCAATCATTTTTTCTTAATCGCCATAATTGAGAATTAGAATATAGTTGGGAGAAATTAATACTCCACTTATTGTTTGAAAGTACCACATATGAAGTGTTGTAGATAGGAATCATAACTGGATCGAGCAGAGCATTTAAGTGTAATTCTTTTAACTTCTTTAAACGAGTATCTTTATCTTCAATAGTCATATAGCTTTCAATCCATGTAAGGTTTTTAGCTTTATCAAGTCCAAAAAATCCAAAGTTCATCGAATAATTAATTAAACTAATTTCTTCTAAAAATCCAGTATCTGTTCTAACCAGAACCATATCACCAAACTCTTCACTATTTGAATAAATATCAGGGTAACGTTTTGTTTCTATAATATTAAGCTTCGGCAATAACGGTAATATTACTTTCTTTAGAAACTCAATACGACTTTTAGGAACTGAGAGTGTGATACCACTACCATCTTCTTTTGAAATATCTAATCCTTCATATTTATTTAAAACTAGTTTTTCTTGCTCTTCACTCAGGGCTCCATCTCCCAAAGCTGGAAAAAATTGATATGAAATCTCAGAGAGTTCATTTTTTGATATTTTTAAGGCAAAAGCTTTTCTAATTGCTTTTCCAATTTTAAATCTTCTTTCATTACTAATTTTTTTAATTCCATTAGAGGTAAACACCACAATATTTGTCTCAATTGGTAAAGTTTTGTGAATGTTAAATGAATATTTTTCAGCAGCTTTTACAAGTTCTTCTGGTTCAGAAGTTATATCATCGGTAGTAATAATATCAATACTTTCACGCTTGAGTAGATCCAAGGACTTTTCTTTTGGAACTATATATTTAATTTCTTGAGGAGCTAGTTTAGAATAATGGTAATGGTCGTTATTAATTGCAAGTACTAGTGCATCCTCACTCACACTTTCTAATTGATATGGCCCGGTAGAATTTTTATAATCTTTGATTTTTAGAGTTTTTAAATCTAGCGACCCTTTTGGAATAATGGCATAGTCTATTGATGCTAAAAGTTTAAATAAAAATGGGGCAACTTTATCCAGTTTAAAGATAACCTTACTTTTATCAATAACAATTCTACTGCATTTTTCATCAATTGTTTTTAATGGTTTTTCTGGACACAAAAGTGATGAAATTTTGCCGTGAGAATTTTGATTTAAAATCATAAGTCGTTTTATAGAAGTAACGACATCATCTGGAGATACTTTATTACCATTTTTTAAGACAATATCTTCTCTTATGGTGAATTCTGCATTAGTACCAACCCACTCAAATTTTGATGCAATACCTGCGATTAACTCTCCTTTATCATTTAACTCAATCAAAGGACTGTATAGATGCTCTAAAAGAGTATATTCTTCCGCTAATTCGATTTTAGATGGGTCAAGTTCATTTACATTTAACTTAACTGGAATGGTAGCAATTACAGTCATACTATTTCTATCCTTATTTTTGGTGCAGCTACTAAGAGCAACACAAATTAGCAAAATACTAAAAATAGTACCTATCTTATACAACGCCCACCATCCCTTGCAACAACGTCTTTTTCAAGTAGACCTCTATCTTCTAGTTCTTTTATCAAGTCTAGGTCAATTTGGATAATGTCTTCCTCAAGTTCAAATTCAATTACTTCATCTTCTGAGATAATTAATTTTTCATTCTTGCAAATTTTCTTAAGTTCATTTGCAATTTTTTCCATTAATTCAGCCGATACTTCGCTGGCAAAAATAGAAAATGATACAAAAAAAGTTAAAAATAAAACAACAACTTTTTTAATACTTTTCATAATACTGAATCCTTTGCAATTAATGTTAATCTTTTTTCATCAAAACTCTTAAGAAGTCCTTCCAGTTCAGAAACTTTATTACAATATAGTTGGTATACTGAATCAGGATAATCTTCCGATTCTAATTCACTAAAAAGTAAATCAACACCCTCAAAAAAAGTATTGGCAAATCCCTTAAAATCATGACGAATTTTTCTTATTTCAATATCTTCTTTCATGTCTTTCCTCATAGCTAGCTACCATCCTCCTAAAAGTACTTCTTGGTATGCCAACTTTTTCTTTTACTTGTAGTCCATTAACTTTATTAAGTTTAAATAATCCTGGTTCTTCATGAATAGCCTCTACCAACTCATCTTGTAGTCGGGCCATCGCTTCAGAAAAACCGTGTCTTTTGATATAGTTTATTGAGGATTGAGTGAGCATCATCCTCCCATTTTTATTTCGTCTTGATTTTAAGTTTCTCTGTATCTTTTCGGCTAATAGTTCTTTTGTAAGTATATTTCTATTATTTGCAGCTTCAATTTTCCAATTTTCAAATTCTGAAACTAACTCCCTAACATTATAAGGCCAATCGTAATTATAAATTAATTTTTTTGCTTCATCCGTAATTATAAATTTTCGTCTTTCTTTTTTCATAAGGCCATGAAGAATTAAAATAATGTCATCTCTTCTCATTCTAAGAGGCTTGATTTCTAAATTAAACCCTGAAATCCTAGAATAAAAATCATGTTTCATTTTACCGTTATCAACAAGTTCCTCTAAATTCTTAAGTGTTGCAAATGCAAAGGAAGCACTCGTTTTTTTTATTTTTTCTGATCCTAGTGGGGTATAAACTTTTTCGTCAATCGCCTTTATTAATTTTTCTTGAGTCGAAATAGATATATTTCCAATTTCATCAAAAAATAAAGTGCCATTATTAGCGAGATCAAATTTACCTTTTTTACTCTTAGTTGCTCCACTGAAAGCGTCACTCGTATGTCCAAACAATTCTGCATCCGTTAAAGTTGAATCAGCTTCTTTTCCACCAGAATTAAATTCAACATAAGGGCAATCATCCCCATATTTAATTTTGTGCAAACTTTTAATTAATGCCGTTTTACCAACTCCGGTCTCACCAGTGATAAGTAATGGACGCTTCTTCCAATCGAAACATAATATTTTTTTTATATTTTCAATAAGTTCAAAGTCAGCAGTTATCCAATGCTCAGAAAGAACTTCATTCATTTTGGTTTCTAAATTTTTAGAATTAAAATCTAAGTACTCGAATATACTTTCTCTAATATTTTCTTTTATGTGTGACTTACTTAGATAAGCAAGGCAATTGTCATTAATACTACTTTCAATAATATTCTCATCATCACTTGAAGATAGCATGAAAGCATCAATTCCTTTATTATTACAGATTTTCAAAGCTTTAAGGCCATCAGGGTGATTACCGATATAAACATCAAGAAAAGCAAGGTCAAAGTCTTTATTCGCAACTAACTGGTCAAACTCATTTAAGTCTTTGGCCATCTCAATTGATCTTGCTCCAACGTTTTTTAGTTCAGCTTGAATAATTCTTCTGTTCAACTCATCATCTTCTAGTACCAGAAATTTTAATTTTATTATTTTTTGAGATTCTTTCATAAAATCTATCTATGACAATATGTTACCTGAGTCAAGAATTGTTTCTTATGGACACTAAAGTGACCATTTTGGACACTTTCAGTTTGAAGAAATTACATAGTAATAAAAAAAATTAATTATTAACTTATTGTTTTTAAATAATTTTAAGTCGCAATACCACACTCAATGTTTTCCCAAATTCATACTTGGCATCCCCTATGCTCTTTTAGTTAGTGTGAAAAACGAAAGGAGAAAAACTATGAAGAGTGTTATAAAAAAAGAATTACAAGAATCGTTCAAACAATTTATCTATTCATTAAACTTTGATGAAATATATTCTAACAACATACTCATCTCAAATATTGAAAAATTTGAACTAGAACTAGTCAAAGAAACCTCTAACTCAAGTAAAAAACTTAAAATCCTCTTTAAAAAGTTGTTTAATTCGATTTCTGAAAAAGAAAAAGAGAAAAACCAATATCTAGTCGATATCAATTTAAAAATCATGGCCCTCCTTTCTCCAAGATATAGGACGCAAGGTTAAGCTATGAAAAAACATTCAGAGATTCAGTCTATTTCAATATTTTATTTTTTAAAGAGAGTACCAAGAAGAATCTTTCGTAACCTAATTTACTATGACGGTTTTTTAGTTAGCAAAGAATTTTATAGGACATGTAAATCGAGAAGATATTTTTGAAATAAAAATTAAGTAAAACCTAAAAACAAGGAAAAAATGGAAACACAAGAGAAATACATTAAAGGAAGCAATCAAACAAATCCTGTAAGACATAAGCGAGTATGTCAAGACTGTGAAATGGCGATACCTAAAAAAAGACTAGTAGCAAATCCAACAGCAGCCAGATGTGTTTATTGTCAGAAAGATATTGAGAAAGAATTAGAAATAATGTCATTAGTGCAAAAATCTACGTTTAAACATGAATTTTTATTATGGGGGAATCAATGGGAAGAATAAAGAAAATAATAGACCAAATTAAAAACTATTTAAAAGAACAAGATCGAAGAAGTTATGAAATCCACAAGCTTGTTGAAGAAAACAAACAAAAGCATCTTGTTGCTGTTTATTTAACAATGATGAATAAACTTTAGGAGAAAAAATTATGAAAAATATATTTTTTATTTCAGCACTAACAACAATTAATGCCATGGCCTGTCCAGATTTTTCAGGAAGGTATGAAACAACACTCGAAATGAATATTCCAGCGATTCAACAAATAATTCAAAATGGTTGTGAGTCAATTGATATTACAATCTATAACGAATCACAAACAGTTGAATACTCCTCATATCGTTGGATATTAGATGGAAACGATCAAGCGGCACTATTAGACAAAAAACTATTTCTATCAGGAAAACTCTATGATGACGTTTTCCACTGGAGTTTAAAAGATAAGAATCAAAACACTGTAATTGAAGCTTGGGATTCCCTTCTAGAAAATGGCGACATTGAAAGAATAAAACTAGAAAAGCTATCTAGCGGTCAAGTCATAACTAAAAATTCAATTATAAAAAGGGTCTCAGATATGTAGAAATCTAACTCTGGCGATTATTTAGGCGAATTAAAAAAAGACATTATTAACTAATTTTTAGGAGTGAAAAAAATATCAAAATCACACCAAGGGAACTTTTGCGCCAATTTTTAACAACAAGGAGACTTATGAAGAAAACATACAATAATAAATTTCATTTGTGGTGGTTAAATACCATTACAAATAAGCGACTACATGCTGGTCTAGCATACTTCAATGAAGAAAAGGGAGATTATTCCCTTATACTTCGCTCCCTTGAAACGAGTTATGAGAAAAAACGATCTTTTGAAGTATTTCTTAGACCTATTCTAACAGGTTGCACATCAATCTATTACCGAGTTGAAAAAGTTATTTCTTGTAGAGGAAAAGTAAACCGCCACACTGTCGGCGAAGCTTTTCTCAATGAAAAAACAGATGGTGAAGTTCATATTACCTTTGAGCCTTACACCAGCTCTGAAAAGAAACTTATCTTAACTCTAAACAAAAAACAAAAGGAGAACCTATGCGCTTAAAAACCATTCAAAATAAGTACCTAAATCTAGTTGCATTTGCATACTTACTACTACCAAGCTTTGTATTTGCTCAAAATTCTGAGTTTGAAACTAAGGTAAACAGTTTAACTGATCTCATCGTTGGAAAGATTCTCCCTGCTGTAGCTGTCTTTGGACTTGTATATGCAGCAATCCTTGCCGCCGCAGGAGATGAAAGTAGTAAAAGACGAATGGTTCTAGTAGTTGTGGCCAGCATTGTTGGACTACTAGCAAAGTTCATCTTTCCAATGTTTGCGGGTGCAGTCTAATGCAAGAGCTTGATTTTTCAATAGTACATAGAAACCTTGAAACCAAACTAAAGATCGGGGGCCTTGAGGCCCTTGATCTTCTGGCCGTACTTATCTTTGCGGCGGTGATGAGTTTGTTTTTTGGAAGTGGAACGCTAGGATTTATATTCGTTTTTATTCTTCCTCTTGTTCTTCTAATCACTTTGTACTTTTTAAAAAGAAATAGACCTGATGGTTATTTACTTAATCTTCTTCGCTTTTCTCTACTTGCAGGACACTTTAGCGCGTCACAGATGCCTGAAGATGAAGAAAAACTTTTAACCAGAATTACGAAAAATGGAGAAAACAAAAATGACTGAGAATATGGAAATGTTAAATTCACTAGCTTCTGACTTACATGAACTAAGTACCAGTTCTTATAAGTTTGAATCTGCCCTAGATAAAGGCGATACAAAACTAATTTTGGAGTTTTTAGATTATTACCAAGATTTTTTAAATGAGCTTCAAGAACGGATTGAATACCTAAAAGAGAATTTAGAAGAAAATAAATTTAAAATTTGTGAGGAGGAAGCCCTTGAGTATATCTAGTAGACATTCTCTATGCGATAAACTGCCAATTTGGCATTTTGATGAAAATCTTCTGGTTTTTAAAGACGGCTCCCTTGGATCAGGTTTTGAATTAACTGGAAGGGATATTTCTACGGCGACTAATACAAATATTAATAGCCTTACTAGGGAACTTGAAAACCTTCTAAAAACTGTAAATGAAGGATATAGGCTCCAAATATTTCATAATATTTCAAAAGACGTTGAAAGCATAATAGATGAGCATGAGGCAATTTCAAAAAATCTTGATGGAAGCTATAAAGAAGTAGCAAATGCAAGAATCCACTATCTAAGAGATAACTTTAAAAGTGGAAACTACTATAAACCAAAGATTTATATCTTTATCAGGGGTTTAAAGTACAAATTTAATAAAGTTGGTTTATTGAGTTCTACTCCAAAAGAATTAGAACAAGTTGAAATTGAAAAGTATGAAGAACATAAAGACGAGTTTTTAAGAGTATCGGACGTTGTAAAAAATTATCTTGATTCAGCAGGATTAATGCCAAAAGAGTTAGAAAAAGATAAATGGTGTAATCTTATCTTTGAGTATTTCAACCTTTCAAGAAAAGAAAGAGTTGGACTTCCAAAATTTAGAAGCGAAAATAATCCATTTTCACCGTCTTTAGTTAGTCAGTTAGTTTTAAGTGATCTTCTTATTGATAATGATTCTATAAAAATTGATGATAACTTCCACCGAGTAGTAAATTTGAAACTACTTCCAGAATCAACATTTTCATCAATGGGAGAATATTTATCAAAGCTTCCTTTTCATTATCTAATTAGTCAGGTTATTGAGGTTAACGAACAAGCAAAAGAAATTGAAAAATTTGAACTTCAAAGAAGAATTGCTCATTCTATGGCCGCAGGCTCAAAAAATGTTAGTGATCTTGAAAGTGAATCAAAACTAGAAAACCTTGAGTCCCTTTTAAATGAGTTAATTAATGGCAGTGAGAAAATCACCACCATGTCACTGTCAATTATTTTATGGGATAAGGATAAAAAAGAGCTTCAAAGAAAAGTTGACAATACACTTAGGGAACTTAAATCACTTAACCAAGCTGAAGGTGTTAGTGAGACTCTTTCTAATTTTGATAGCTTTATTAAGTCATGGCCCGGCTCTTGTGAAGTAATTGAAGGTAAAAAATTAAAAACGTCTAATGCGGCCCATTTAATGCCAGTGTTTTCATATTGGCAAGGGAACTCTAGGCCAGTAGCACTTCTACCTAATCGAGATTATACGCTTTTTAATCTGGATTATTTTTCTGATGAACTTCCAAATTGGAATGCACTAACTATTGGTGGATCAGGTGCAGGAAAAAGTTATACAACCCTTTCTCTTGCTTTACAGTTTTACGGACAGAGCTTTAAAAAAGATGGAAAGGATATTCATCCAAAAATTGTCTTTATTGATAATGGAAAAAGTAGTGAAAATTTCGTTCATGCCTGTGATGGTGAATTTGTTGATGTTTCTATTGATTCTGATTTATGCCTTAATATGTTTGAGCTTCCAGAAGGTGAAACAAAACCAAGTACCCTCAAGGTAAAATCAATCCTAGCGGTATTAGAGTTAATTTTAAAAGATGATGAAAAAAAATCACTTCCAAAAAGAGAAAAGGCGCTACTAGAGGAACTAATCTTTAAAACCTACAAGGAAGTAAAAAATAGGCCGCCAACTCTTAGTGATCTTAAAGAGCTTCTAGCTAATCATAAACTAGAGGCCATGCGAATCTATAGTGAAATTCTATACTCTTGGACAGGTGGCACCGCTTTTGGAAAGTTACTTGATGGGCAAAGTACGATTTCACTAAATAAGAACGTCACAGCTATTGAGATTAAAGAACTAGATGATTTTCCAGAGCTAAAAGACGTTTTTATGCTGATTATCACAAGCTTTGTTCAAAGAGAGGCCGAAAGTGATCTAGCTACTCCGTACATGTTAATTTGTGATGAGTCCCATAGACTTTTTTCCACTCCTGCAACTAGAGACTATATTTTGTACTGTTACAAGGTTATGAGAAAGTTTAACTGTTCAATTAACTGTATCACCCAAAACTATAAAGACTTTCTAGTTGATCCAACTGTAGCCGATGCGATTTTTCCTAATACTACTCACGTTTTCATTTTAAGACAGAGAAAAATTGATTGGGAAGATTTTCAAAAGGTCTTTGGATTAAATGATGCGGAACTCTCAGCAGTTAAAAGTCTTAGGCTTGTAAAAAACAAGTTTTCAGAGTTCTTCTATATGCAAGATGAAAACAGAGCAGTTCTGAAGCTTATTAACGACAAACTTACTCACTGGATTTGTACCTCAAGTGGAAGTGACAAAACAAAAATCAATGAAGTTCAAAGTAAAAATCCAGAACTGTCAAGAATGGAGGTTCTAAAAAAAGTATCTGCATATGAGGGGGGAGCATGAGAAAGAAATTAATAAGTTTCTTATTAGTAATCAGCTTATCAATGCCATTTAGTAGTTTTGCCTGGTTAAGCGATGGCGGAGCTGGGTGGGCCAATTATCCATATATCGTAAAGATACTTCTTGAAAATATTAAACGCTATCAACAATTAAGGCATATGATTGGGCAAGCTAAAGATGCTCAAAACTTTGTAAAGCTTATTAATAAGGGAATTGATAATGCCGTAGGCCTTATGCAAGTTCTTCCTATTAAAGATGAGAAACTTCTTGCGCAATTTAAGGAATTTAGTAGTGCTTTAAAGAAAATTGATGAGCTTTATGGTGCTATTCCTAAAAGTGATGATGAGGCGATGCAAAGGCTGCATGATAAAACTATTGCTGAGAGTTTTAAAATTGCAAATGCCCTAACTGATTATGCTAACAGACAAGAAATTAATGCTGTAAAAATTCATAGTCAAAGCTCTAGTGCATCCCCAAAAGGGGCCGCAAGAATTAATGCTCAAGCAAATGCGCAAATTCTTCACTCACTTAACCAACTTATTAAGATCAACGGACAGATTTTAAAACTTCAAGGTGAAAATTTCGCGATGGTCAATATGCATAGTAAAAATTCAAGTGAGAGTTTTAATAAATCAAATAATGATCTTAAAAAAGTAATTAAGAAGTTTAAGACGACTTCTAGTCTTCCGAGGTTTTAAATGACTTGGCTACCAGAAGTATGTAATGAACTGCATAGCGAATTTGTAACTTTATACTGGCTTATGATCTTGCCACTTACGGTATTTCTTATAATGCTTGAGTTTTTCAAGACTGATGAGAGAGAACCAAATGCCACCAAGATCATAACAAGGGCCATAATCTCAATTCTATTATTAGTTTCATTTAAAGAAACTATTAACCTGATCGCTTTAGTTGGAGATGGAATTGCAGATCGAATTGATGGGCTTACCAGTATGGAGGAAGTTGCAAGCTCTTTATTTAAAGGATTTTCAAGAGAGGCACCAACCTTATACAAAATAAGAGAAGCATTTATTTTTCTTTTAAATTTTGTATCTTATGTTCTTGCTTATTTTGGAATCTTTATAGCAAATGCTTTAATTCATTTTTCGTGGTCAATACTTTATGTATGTGCACCACTCATGATTTTATGTCATATCCCAGAAGCAACGGCAAATGTCTGTAAAAACCTCTATAAAGGACTTTTAACGGTAATTAGTTGGAAAGTACTGTGGTCTATCCTAAGTATTTTACTGTTAAAGCTTGCAGCAGAGCAAACAACTGAAAATAGTGATAATGCAATCAATACAGCAATTATAAACCTAAGTATTGCATTATCAATTCTTTTTATTCCCATGTTTTCAAAATCTCTTATTGGAGATGGCCTAACTGGTGTCGCTAGTGGAATTGCTGGAGTGGCCGGCGGTGTAGCCTTAAAGACAACTAAAATGGTTGTAAAAAAGTCTGCTAAAAAAACATGGAATAGAGGAAAAGAGAAGTTCTTTCCAAGTGATAGGGAGAGAAAACAACAAACCAAAAAATTAAACAAAAATGAGGTGAATAATGAAAAACCAAGAAACAACCAAAGAGGATAAATCCCCCTTTATAGAAAATATTGATGAAATCTATAAGAAAATCAATTTCTATAAAAAAAGCTTAGTTTCCGCAGTAGCTTGTGGAGTACTACAAACAATTACGATTTTATGTCTAACTTTTTCAAGTCCAATTGTGATTGTAGAAAAAGATGGCGAACGTATTGGACATATTGGAGAAAAGAAAGAACTTACAATTACCGAAGGTGAAATCAAAGAGCTTGCTAGAAAGTTCATAAAGAACCGTTATGAATGGCAAGAATTTAACCCTGACTATATTATAAGTAATCTTTCTCCAATTGTTAAAAATGGTCTTAGGGATAAGATTTACAAAAAACTTAAAACAAGGAAGGAGCAATTTAAAGGGCAGAAAGTTTCTCAATACGTTGGAAAGATCAAAATTCATATTGATGAGCATAAAAGGATCATCGGGGTATTTGATAAAGTTCTCCGCGTTGAAAACATCCCATTGATTTCAGAGGCTCAGGTTTTAATCGGCATTGTGAAGGGATTTTCTAGTAGGGCAAACAAAATAGGTCTTTATATTAACAGCGTGGTGAATTATGAATCTAAATAATTTTATGACCCTGCTTTTTTGCCTTATCACTTTTAATGCGATTGCAAGAAATGAGATAAGAGAGGTTTATACCAATGATAGGACAATCAAACCAATCTATTTGGCATTAGGACGATCAACGGTTTTAAAGTTTAGAGAAAAACCGACTAATGTAGTTGTGGGTAATAAAAATTATTACAATATTGAATACATTAATAATGATCTTACTATTCAGCCACTAGGTGCAGTTGATACAAATCTTTTCATATATACGGAAAGTAAGAGAACTTATGCGCTTATTTTAAAGATCGTTCCTGCTAATAGATATGATGATATTGTCCATGTTCGCTGGAAAAGTAAATATAGTTTTAAAAAGCCTAAAAGGAAAGTTAAAAAGAAATCCCAACTAAAAATTAAACCTGTGAAATTAACTCTAATGAAACAGGCAATCGTGGACTTAGTGACTTTTAAAGCTCTACCTCAAAAGGATTCTTACTATCTTGACTTTTTGATTACCAACAAAACTAAAAGAACTTTAAAAAGCAGTGAGATTGATATTTATCTAACAAGAAGAAATCGAAAATTAAAATTACAGCAACTATTTTTTAGAAAAGAAAAATTGAGACCAAATGAAGTTATTGAAGCAAGAATTTTTCTAACTTTAGAAAAAAATGCTGGTTTCACTGTCAATGCGAAATACAAAGAGAAAATCAAAAAAACAATTATTGGAAGGAAATATTTATGAGATTTTTTAAATTTCCAAGATTAAGAAATTTCTTCTTTATCAAAGATGGAAATAAAGACGTTATTAATACCAAAAAACTTAAGTATATCGGCGCAAGCTTTGTCGGTATTTATACACTTTGCATGATCCTCATTCCAGATGAGTACGCAAGCCTTTCAAAAAGCCAAAAGAGCTTTACAGGTGGTGAAAATACCAATGTCGGTAGTAAAAATGTATCAAGTGGTGCAAATACGATTATTAATACTCATCAGGCTAACTATGAGGCCAGTGAGAGAGCAAGACAGGGTGGAAAAAGGAAAATCCCTCTTGTACCTCAAAATGTTAACTTTGGCGCAACCCAAGTTATAACAAGATCAGGCCTTGGGGGAACCATGAAACCACTTCCAAGTGGCTCAACCTTTATAGGAAAACTTTTAGATGGTGTTGATACCAGAAATCAAAACCAGATATTAAAGATCACACTTCCTTATGGAGCTAGACACAAAACAGGCGGTACTATTCCTAAGAATACAATTTTACTTGGATTGGTTAGCTATAGTGGTAAAGGTGAAAAGGTTTATATTTCATTTAACCGTGCGGTATTTCCAAATGGTAAAGAATATAAAATCAATGCTCAGGCCCTAACTTCTAAAGACTATTCTCCGGGCCTTATTGGTGAATACCACGGAAATACTGACCTAAGAGTTGCCGCTGCAATGGGATTAACTATGGTATCGGCCGCCAGTGAAGTCTTAACTACAAAAACGGCACTTGGTGGACTCAATGAGCAAGGACAAAGTACCGTAGTCGCTGATGCCACCATGGAAAATGCCATGCTTCAAGGAATTTCAAAAGTAAGTGAAAAGGAAGCATCTAGGCAAGCAAGAGAGCTAGAAAGTGAAGAGGCCTTTGTCACAGTTGAAGCAGGCAGTGACTTAATTGTCAGTCTATTAACACCATTTAAAGGAGAACTTTACTAATATGACTACTAAAACAAAAACTACAGCATCAAAAAGCAATAAAGCCGCTGATAAACTAATTGATGGTATTGTTGACTTTATTTCAATGTTCTATGAAATCTCCAAAGAGGCCTTAAAGTCGAGGGCCTTAACAAAGAAAGAGAACTTAGTTTTATTTTTAAGTGTATTAATCTGTATGGGTATGTCGATTTATAAAGATCATCACTTATTCATCATAAAAAGCTTTTCTTTTGAGATATTTCATCAAGGTATTGATAATTTATCTTATAACTTAGGTTTAACTCTCGAAATAATTATTGCAACAATCGGATTATTTCTTTTAAATCTATTTTTTATAGGATTAAAGCCTTTTAAGATTAAAAGAAAATATCAAAAAGGAATTGATAGATTAAGTTTAAAAAGTGGACTTAATGAAAAACCTAAAGTTTTAAAGGTAGAAGATTTAAGCGAGAGCCGAACGAAATTACTTGTAAAAAGTGAAGGACTTGGGCAAGAACGCTATCAATCTAAACTAGATGATTTAAGAGCATCAGTTGGACAGATTGTTGAATCAATTAAATATCTTGAAAAAGATAATACCTGTGTTGAAATCTATTTAGCTAGAAGGCCATTAGAACATTTAATTAAATACGAAGATGCTATATCTAGACTTAGATCACAATACAGTTTTGTGGTGGGTAAATCTTTAGGTGGGATTATTACTCAATCCATGGTTGATCTACCACACCTTATGATTGGTGGTACCAGTGGAGGGGGTAAATCGAACACGTTAAATAATGTTCTTTTAAACCTTCTTGAATCCTCTGATAACCTACAAATGTATCTGGTGGACTTGAAGGGAGGTTTAGAAATCAAGGCCTACGAAGGTCTTGAAAATGTCTCCTTAGTTCGTGATGTTCAAGAGTCTGTAATGACTTTGAAATCTTTAGTTACTGAAATGGATAGAAGATATAAGCTTCTTGAAAAAAATGGCCATAAAAAAATTGATCCAAAGCGAGATAAACTAAACCGTATAGTTATTGCCATTGATGAATGTACTGATCTACTTGGAAAGGTTCCAAGAAACCATAGTGAATATACTTATATCTCTCAAGCAATTGAGCTTTGCGATAAGCTGGCCAGAAAAGCAAGAGCTTGTGGGATACATATTATACTCGCTACACAAAAGATAGATCAATCAAGTATTCCAACTCGTATTCAAGAAAATATGAGTGGACGAATTGCAATGAGAACTAAAACACCAGAGAACTCAATGCGAATACTTGGAAATACGATGGCCGCAAAATTATCTCATATTGGAGGTAGAGCGATATGGTCATCTGGTAGTAACTTTACTGAAATTCAAGTTCCCTATATTGATGATCCTGAAATAGCTAAAAGAATTATCTCTCTTGAAACAGCTATTGAGAACAAAGAAAAGAAATACTTTTCATTTTTGGATACCAAGACTGATGCCAAAGAAGAAGTAAAGGAACAGCAAGGTACTTTTGTTGAAGAAGTAGAAGAAGACAAGGAAGAGTAAATATGAGTCTGAAAAATATTAGCTATAACATTACTACAAATGACATAGATCTATTGAAATATCTTTTTATCAATAAAGTTGCATCAAGGGAGCAAATAAACCGAGATGTCTACATCGGATATTGGCCACAGAGTACTAGAAAACGTCTATTTAGATTAAAACAAGATAAATTTATAAGTGCTAAACGACCAATTTCCACATGGAAAGATCAGACAAGTTTGTATGGTCTAACCAGTAAAGGTCTGAAGTTAATTGCACCATTGATTAAAACACCTTTACTAAAGAAAAGATTAGATAGTGACTCAATAGAGCATGACCTTAATCTAGTTGATATAAGAAGAAACCTAATATTGAAAAACTGTGTTAAAAAGTATTTTACAGAGAATCAAATTCATAATGAAGCAAAATTTTATGAAGATGAACAGTTTAAAATATTTAATCAATTAAGATTTGATGGTTTAGTAGAATATTCACGCGATCTAAAAAATAAAGTTCTTATACCTATTCAATATGAAAGAGTAGAAAAATCTAATGAACGATATAAAAAGATTTTAAGCGAATTTTACCTTGAGAGTTCTGTCCCTGCAATTATCTATATTACTGACAATGATAAAGTAGAAAAAAAGATCAAAGAAAATGAGAGATGTATTGAACCTAATACAAAAGATCAAAAACTATTTTATGGGAAGCTTCAAGATTTAAGTAACGACGAAAAATTAATTAAGTTTTATGGACAAGGAAATAAACTAATAAAATTTGAGTAATTAACTAACAAGTGGCGCTTTGCTTGCGCTTTAGTGGCGCACTCCGCGCCACCAACAATGCTCTTTTAGCAGTCTAAGAGAGTAAAAACACTAAATTTTTCTCTACCTGTCAGAAATATATATTTCTGACTGTATGGGAAAACCACACTTTTTAACCTTATGGAGGAAATCACTATGAAAAAACAAATATTTTTATCAACACTTATTCTATCTACTATTCTTACTAGCTGTTCTAGCGTCCGTAAATCTATATCCCTTGGAGTTGGTTCAGGTATGACGACTGGACTACTTCTAGCAAATGGAGATTCAAAGAAAGCAAAGACTGGACTTGCTATAGGTGCAGTCGTCGGGGGAATTGCATCATACTTTATTCACAAAGGTCTTGAGAAAAGAGATTCAGAAACAAGAAAGGAAACGTTATTTAATCTTGATAAATTTGGCACATATGGACGAGTTAAAACATCACCAAGTAATAATTCAGCTCCTTTTTCTTTATCTCCTGCTCAAGTTGAAGAAGAATTTATTGAAACTCATGTAGAGGATGGACGCAGACTCATTGAAGGACACAGAGTTTGGTCAATTTCAAATGATTCCCAATGGATTGAAACACCAAAAAGCTTCAAAAAAGGACAGAAATAAATGGTAAAACCTTTAAAGTCAGGCGTTATAAGTTTAAATAAAAAAGCAAAAGATGCATGCCTAGAAATGATGCAAAAAATTCAAACGACTAACGATAAACTTAAAATAGATCACTCTAAGCTTGTCTCATTTATCGTGGCTGAATATAAAGAAAAATATTTTAGTAGAAATATTGAAAAAATTACCTCTTTTCATAAGGATTCAAGAAAAGAGATCAATAATAAATTGAACACTCTATCCCATAAAGAATTAGAGACATTATCAAGGTACATCTCAAAACTTAGACCAGAAGGAGAATTAAGTGAAGAGTAAAAACATAATATTCAAGGGGCTTTATGCCCCTTTTTCTTATTGGAAAACAAGCGAAATAGAAAAGAAAAAATATGTTAACGGTTGTGGCCCAAAAAGCCTTCCACATTGGTTAATTCCAGATCAATTATTAGGTACTGATGTAACAGAGTCATGTAATATTCATGATTGGATGATTAAAGAATCAAAAACAAAAGATGACTTTAAAATTGCTGATGAATTATTTTTAAAGAATATGAAATTAGAATTACCACAAAAGAGAGGTATCATAACGATACTTAGAAATGCTCTCACTTATCTCTATTTTGGGGCTGTTAGAGTTTACTCAACTTTTACAAACTGGAATAGAAAAGAATCTTGAGTGAAAATAAAATTAGCGAAAAAACTTGTACGACATGTTTAAGCGTAAAAAGTACAAAAGAATTTTATAGAAGAGGTACTGGATTTGAAAATACCTGTAAAAATTGTAAGAAAAATAAACGTCGAGCTACATATGTATCCAAAAAAAGTTCTGATGATTTTGATCGAATTATGAGATTGTTTAATTTGGTTTTGGATCTAGAAGAATCAGATCTGGCAAAATTAGAAAGTGATATTGATAGATTGTTAATATCCCACTCATATAATCAAGTAGCGTAAGTGAGGTAAGTATGTCCGTTAAAAAAAGAGCTGTAGAGTTTTTTAGAGTTTCATCAAAAAGACAAAAAGATGAAGGTTTTTCACTAGAAGCTCAAAGCCGTCTAGCAAAAGAGTATTATAAAGAAGAAAATTTAAAAACAGTAAAAACATGGTCGATTTCCGAATCTGCTTCTAAAGAGAAAGATAGAAAGCATTTTTTTGAAATGATCGAATATGTAAAAGAACATGAAATCAAAAATATTGTTTTTGACAAAATAGATCGTGCCTGCCGTGGTTATAGGTCAGCATATCTGGTTGAAGAGTTAATGAATGAATACGATGTTAAGTTTCATTTTACTAGAGATCATTTGGTTATTGATAAAAATTCTCCAATGAGTATAAAAGATCGTTTTGGTATTGGTGTTTGGTTGGGAAAAAGATATACAGATAACCTAAGATTGGAAGTCATTAAAGGAATGAACGAAAGAGAGTCTCGGGGGTATTGGAACTATAGAGCACCATTTGGTTACCTTAATACAAGAGTTGGTGGCAAAGCAAATGTTATAGTGGATGAAGAGGTCGCACCATATATCAAAGAAGTTTTTGAACTCTATGTTACTGGTAATTATTCTTGGAATGAACTGACAAAATACTTAAATGATAAAATTACTCCGAAAAAAGTTGGGAAAACAGCAATAGAGAGAATGATTGCCAACCCTTTCTACTATGGTGGCATGCTTGTTAAGGGAAAAGTTACTTCAGGAAAACATAAAGCGATTGTTAGTAAAAAATTGTGGGATGATTGCCAAAGAATAAAAGGCATTAGAGCAATGGATCAAGGTCTTACTGACAAGGTAAAAGTCAAAAAGCCCTTAATGGGATTACTTCATTGTGGTGTATGTAACTCCAAGGTTACAGGTGAAGTAAAAAGAAAAAAAAGTGGAAAACAGTACACTTATTACCACTGTGCAAATACAAAATGTGAGCAAAGACGGATAAATACAAGAGAGGAAAAATTATTTGAACAATTGAGCTTATCATTCTTACCGTTTTCAGAGTTTACCAAGGAGGGCACTGAAAAGCTTTTAAAGGGGCTTAAGGGTAAAGCCTTGGAGTTAGACTTGCACTGTCAGAAAAGGCTTTTAGAGCTTTCAGAGACGAAATTAAGAATTACGAACAAGATGAAACAACTAAATGATTTAAAAAAAGATGGTGTTTTAGACGAAAATGAATATCAGGTTTTAATTTCAAAAAATAAACCTGTGTTAGAAAAATGTGAAACCGAAATTGAAGACTTTTTAAACTCAAAAGATTCCATTTTTAACCGTGGCTTAAAGGTTATCGAACTCCTACAAAAAACTTATGATTACATGAACTTAGGTAGTGATTTGTTAGCGAAAGCAAAAATGGCAAAAATTGTTTTATCGAACCCTATTTTAATGGATGGAAGTATCGGATTTTCTTACGAAAATCCGTTCGATAACCTCTTAAAAAACTTGACAACAAAAAAATGGTGGATTTAACATATTGTACGCTATTTCCACCGTTTAAGTATGGTTATCTGACAACAGCAGCCAACGTGTGTCACGTCGGGTCACATTGAGAAGAAAAAAAGTTATTCGATTGATAAAAAAGTATGATCTACAAAAGTGTTATTTGATATTTTCTCAAAAAGTAAATCACAAATTCGCCATCTCTCTGATTCAGAAATTGAACTAAGCACATCTCTCAAAAATATTTTTACTGATCCAAGTGAAGAGTCACTAATTTTAAAATCTTCTTTAGAACTTGTACATTTAGAAATAATATCTTCACTATTTAAATGTGTAGTATAAGCATCAATTATCTCAATAAAGCCACCGATTTCTGAAAAGATGATATCTTCAATCGTTCTTTCATTTTCATTTTTATAATAATGTCGTGCTTTATCTAAGTAACATGAAAAAGAGTCAATACACTCAGTTAGTTGATGGATGGCTTTATTTCTATAATCGCTACAGTCTTCACTAAGGTGTTGCGCCATTTCTTCAATAACATCAGATAGTTTATTAGTTGAATCCTTATAATTCTTATTTTCATTTGCAAGTTTGTCTTGAATATCAATATTTGCTGTCACTGTATCAAGCTTTTGGAATTCAATATCTGCCAAGGTCTTCTTAGTTTCTGCAATAACTTTATCTTTTTCTACAATCGCTTTATCTTTTTCAGCAATCTTTTTTTCATAATCAGCAATTTTATTCTTAAGAACTATCCAAACGACTAAGATACCAAGGATAAATCCCCCTGTACCAGTGCCAATGTACTTGAGTAGAACTGCATCCATTAGTTTCTCCGCTTAACGGATTGAGAACTCAATTTTTTTAAGTTTTTGATTGCCATTAAAGCCCGATCGACACTCGCTGTCTTCTCAAGAAGCTCTTGGCTTCCTAGCTCAATATTGAAGACTTTTTCTATGGCTTTTCGACAATTCCTATAAATGTCAGACCCATCACAGTCATTATAATACTCAATTAATTTATCTTTTTCTTGAGGTGTGAGGTTTCGTCCAGCTATTCTTTCCGCTGCTTTAAACAGCTCATCCCTGACATCATTTAAATCAGCCATTATATCTCCTTAAAAAACCTGATGAAGAATCTCTTCATCCTTAAATTGGTTATAAATTATATCAAGCGTATCAAAAGAAATATTGTGTTCTGCTCTTTCAATACTTTTGTAAGTACCTTCACTAACATTAATTATAGTTGAAAAGTCCTTTTGCGTTTTCTTTTGCTTTTCACGAATAAAGCACATCACTACTGCAAGCTTCTGCTTACGATTAAGGCCCATTTTATTCAAAACAAAGTCTAAATTATTTGCAGTGTCTTCAATTTCATAACCAATGATCTGTTCTTTATTCGCCTTGGCTACAAACTTATAAATGTCTTCATTATCTGTGGCCATTTGAATATTTGGAACACCTGTTGAAAAGTGAACATACATAAGACCTGTGTCATTATTAAATTTAACAATCATTTCTTAGTCTCCTTTTCAAATAGAACCTTGCCTGTCTTTACTAAAGTTGTTTCGTAGGCGGTTTCCATTTTTCCTTTTCCATCCCCCAGGACTCCTACAACAACACAAAAATAGATCGTTCCGAAGTCAGGGTCATTTTCTATTTCCAAGTTATAGAACAAACAAGCCCTATTACTCTTTTTACTTTGAACTACCTTTATAGGACTCTTGAGGGATGCCTTAATCCTCTCAATTGTTACCTCAGGGTGTCCTTCCAAAGCGTGCTGAAAATCTACGTCCCATATCTGTATTTTTAAGCCTTGCTCTGTTTCTATTTCTTCTATCAGCTTGGCTTCTTCATCCCTGATATCCATATCGTCATTATAGTCAATATCTTTACCGTGGTCAATATATTTACCGCTCATTGTTAATTCCTCACGTATATACAGCTAGTTAAAATGAAATATGAGGGCCTTACGACCCCCATATTCATCATTTAAGCTTAATTACGTTATCGAGTAAGCCTAGTTCAGGCATCACTCTAAAGTTGTCCGTTACACCCTTAACATCGACACCGGCCATGCGAATGTAGATTTGAAAGGTTTTAAAATCTGCCCATCCTCCCATTTTCATCACCTTGGTGGGTTCTACACCTGATGCTAAAACGTGGGTTGCAAAGCAGGCCCTCAGAGTATGGAAAGTGACATATTTATCAATCCCAATTCTTTCGAGAAAAGCACGAAGTGCATTTCCAGCAAGACCACAATTCCAACCACTAAGCCTTGGGAGAACATTCTCACCAGAGTAGTGATCTTGCTTTAACTCTATTAAGACTTGTTTCAAATCTTTAGAGATGTGTGCATTTCTCCACTCTGAATTTTTGGTAGATTTAATTCCTCTAATTCTTGGACTGTATGATTTTGTAATTCTAATAATATTATTATCAAAATCTATATCATCCCAAGTTAAAGCAAATAATTCACCTGAGCGCATTCCTGTTAAAAGGGCGATTGCCCAAATGTGTCGCCAAGGATGCTCTCTTAACTGTGCTTCATACATAAGTTTCTTAATTTCATTAAGTGTTAAAATAGGTTTGTACTTATTTTTTTCACTTTCGATAACTAAGCCGTGAACAGGGCTTTTGATACCATCTGAAATCAAGCCTTCTTCTACACCCCATGTCCAAACTTTATTAATGGAACCTTTGATTCCTTTAATTCGGCTGAGGCTGTATGACTCATTTGTTAGAGAGTTGATCAAATAACGACCATCTGCGCGACCTAGGTCACGGACTCTTTTTTTTAGCCAAGCATGGGTATGATTGTGAAGCGTACTAACGTGTTCTTTAATAGCATGTCTGGAATATTTCTTTCCTGCCATGTTATTAATCGCACTCATCTCCCAACGAAATATTAACTCTTTCCAAGTAATACCTCTGGATTCGATAGACGCAATTTCTTCTACCACAAGCTTGACCAACTTTTTTTCTTCTCGTCTTGCCTCGGCCATCGTTTCAAATCCAGATTTTGATCTCTGGACTCGAATTTTACGATCAACTTTACTTCGCTCATTTACATAAGCTTTGAATAAAGTTTTCCCGTCCTTTTGATAACTGGTTACTGCCATAAATACCTCCTAGTAAAATGAGATATTCAAAGCTTGATCCAGTTCCACTTTGTTGAAGTAAAGACGTCGATGGAACTTTCTGGCCCGTAGTTGTCCTCTACAAACCATCTGTCTAACCGCATCTTGTGACTTCCTCAAGTAGAGGGCCGTCTCGGCTGTTGTCAACCATATTAAATTGTTAAAGAGCAATGTTGAGGGTTCTAATGTTTCCTCTACCTCGCCATTGTATCTCGTCATATTAGCTTTGTAACCAGCGTTTTTGTTCGCAGACATTGCCCCTCCTAAACGTTTGAAAAACCAATAAGTCTTGCTTTAACTTCTTCAATTGATCTTTTGTTTCCTTCCTTATCTTCGTATTCTCTGACACGTTTTTGGCCCTGCACAAAGAGCTCCGAACCTTTATTTAGCTGAACGCTACAAAGCTCAGCCTGTTTTCCCCAGACGATAACTCTTTTCCAATCGGGTTTATCATCTTCATTTTTATTAACAGCAACAGACAAATAACAGACGGCCTCACGTTTTGGTGTATAACGAAGGTCTGGTTTTTTACCTAGTCTTCCCATAAATACTTCATATTGCTTTTCCATTTTAATTACCTCCAAAGGTTTAAGAAATGCTGAGCTTCTTTACTAAAAACTCACCGAGGGCAAGATTTGTACCGTTCTTCCTGTTGTAATCGTCCAAGGCCCTCTCGACCTTTTCCATTTCACTAAGACTGGTTTCTTGTATCTTCTCCATGTCCTTAGATGAAATCTTCTCGATGCCAAAGAGAGCAAGGTCTTTAAAAGTTATTTCTCTGCCATAGTCTTTTTTATTGGCCGACTCTAATAATTTAAAAACCTTCTCTAAGTTTTCCTTTTCTTTAGACAAATCCACAAAAAACTTGGTTTGATCTGGATTTAAACGGTACTCATCTTTATAATTTTTTGGTTTACGTCCTCTTTTTTTAACTTGTACTTTCTTTTCTTTTTCTTCCTCTTCTTCTTTTTTTATTTTTAATACTTCATTCATTTTATCCTTCTCCTTTTTTACCGCCCCTGCCTCTTAATCTTATTTTGGGTCTTACTAGAGAGACTTATTGACCATTCCTATACAACTGGTTGGAGAGGGATGGTCAATAATCGCGATCGTAAAGGCCCGTTATCGTTAGATAACTTGGCAGGGGCGAGATTTGCTTAAATACCCTTAAATTCAATTTAAACTTTTCAATCTCCAAATAACTCCTTAAATGAAGTCATCTGTCCCATGTAGAAACATTCAGAACTTTGATAATCAAAATTTATTTCTGTGAGTTTACGGTCGTATAAGAGGATTATACTTTCCTGAATTTCAGATTTCATTTCCTCAAGATACTTTTTATAGGCCTTAAAAAGAGTCATCTTGTTAGTTATGAATAATCCATAATTGAAAACATTTCCTCGGGCATACTGTCTGTACTTTCCTTTAACTCTGTCTTGAGATTTCTGAGTTAATTCAATTTCGAGTGCAAGTCGATAACATTCTCCGTCTTTTTGTCCTTCGATCTCTGCATCTGGAAGAATCTTGTCAGAAATAATTTGATGAAACATTTTCCCATTAAAGAAACTTTCAAGCCTTAATAATTCTTTTAAAACTTTCCCAACGATGACGTCATGGGTGATATTCTCATCGCAAATCTCATACGTTTTATCGTAGGGTGTGTATTGCAACCCTTTGTTGGTTAAGAAAATATGCTTGTTCTTTTTTCCAAGTAAAATACCTTTAACAAGTCCATGATTTTCTAACTTTCTCACTTTATGCAACAAGTTGTAATATTGAACATCATAGCTACACATTTCTTTTAAGCTTTTCATATCCATAACTTTCCACTGACCAAGTAAGTTTATGATGTCTTCATAAACACCCTGGGGGACAAAATCCACCGCCATCAACGCCTCCCCATTTTGATAGGGCCTCTTTTATTAGGCCTCTTCTGTTCTGTTTTCTTTTCATCTATCTCCATATTCTTTTCAAATACGACCTCCTTATTTATTGATTGCAAATTATTCCAAAGAATCTTGGGGTCGATATATTTAATGTTCAGTAAATCGACTTGAGTTGGGTAATGCCGAAGTAAAAGGCATTGCCCTTTGTTTAAATTCTTTATGATATTGTGATGGGCTATTAATTCTTCTACGACTCTTTGAGAGCCTTGGGTCTGTTCTTCACCATCTTGAACACGCATTGTCTGCTTCTTGCTTTCAACTGTCCCAATAGACTCAGAGAAAATATTAGCTCCATCTTCCATTCTTTGCTTTAGGATGAACCAATTAGAAGAGTTCTCTAGTATTTGAATGCAAAGGGATTTATCAATTTTTGAAATATCGCTAGGAGATTGAAAAGCAAAGGTAAGCTCCATTTTTGCACCTCGAACCTTATTGAGAATTTCAATAAATTCATCTGTAATAACGGCTGATAGTTCGTCGATATAAATACCGATTGGCCTTAAGTCTTGGACTCCTAGAGGGGTAATTCTTTTATAGGTGTCGTAGGCAGAATATGAAATATCTCCTAGAATTAATTTGCCAAGTGCTCTTGCTATCTCAGCAAAGCCTAGAACTGATAAACTAATGTAAACGCACTTGTTCGTTTCTCTAATCTCTTTGAATGAAAGCGAATGTGAACCTTTAAGCTTCTTGCCAAAATCTGAACGAATGAACTTCTTAAGCCTCGAGAGAATGCCTCCTATATCAGATCGCTTGTAGAGAGCTTCATCTTTTTTCTTTGGGTCACTTATATCAATCAACTTTTCATAGATTGATTCGATACATACTTCATTTTCATTATCTTGCAGGGCCTTTATGGAATCTTCTAAGGCATCGTAACAGACTTGTGCATAATGCTCTTCACTCCAAGTGAAGGAGTGGTGAATGCGATCAGCGATATTGGTACTTGAGCCATCTTTTACGGGGTTTAAAGAACAAGATCCAGTGCCATTCCAGTATTCCGAAAAGATATAAAAGTCCCGTCCAGTCCATTTACAAAGATTGATAAAGTTTAAGAGTGTGGCGTTATCTCCCTTGGGATCAACGTAAACCACAGGTTTTCCCTGTTTCATGTCCTCATACATTAAAGCATCAAGTAAGACGGTTTTTCCTGAGCCACTTGCACCAACTATTGCAGTGTGCGCCGCTTTATTGATTTCCTTACCAAGTAGATTTCTTTTAGCTGTTACTGAATAACCGATGGCCTCATCTAATAAGGTCGTTCTATGGTTATCGAGATCATTACGTTCAACCTTTCTAACTGGTTCTTTTCTACCCGATTCAAAGACGTATTTTTTAAGCCCTAAATGTATGCCTTGAGTCAGTAATTCCATTCCCTTCATTAAGACAAGTGAGAGAAGGTCGATTACAGGAACAATAAACTCCCCAAGACCAAAGTCACCAGATTGCTTTTTATTGTTCATCTTCATCCCCCTTAACTGAATCGGGAGTTTCACCATAAGCATGCTGGTAAATATCAAAGGCAGGAATATAAAAGGTTTTATTGCCTTTTTTTACATATCTTTCCTTTGACTGGTACTTTATTAAAAATTGCTTATTAACTTTTCCCTTTAGCTTCTCAGGCAATTCTTTAAGAGGAACTTCGTAAGTTTCTTTTTTATTAAGGTTTGCATCAATCTTGAAGTTACCAAGTCCAATCTCAAGACCATTAGGATTAATCTCTTTGGCCTCTTTTTCTTTATCTAAAAGCATATTTTTAAGTTTGTAATTTCTTGGGTCATCTTTATAAAGAGCATATCCGGCCAGAGCAGCAACACCTGCACCAATCAGGCCAAAAACTGCCGCATTCGCTCCTTGGCTTTTCTTATTAGGACTAAGTAGTGCTCCTGCTGTCGCCCCCGTCATACCGCCAGCAAGAGAGCTATAAATAATAGTTTTCTTCATGCTTGAGCAAGATGTTATTAGCAAGCATATGAGAATCAAATGAATTGATTTCACTGTCCCACCTCCTTATTTAGATTTAATGATTGATTGAAAAAGACAAGTAGCTCCTTGCCCGAGTTGACATAGGAGATAGTCAGATTTTTCTCACCTGACTCTGAAACTTTACTCTTAACATTTCCGGCGACACCTACAAGGCCACCTAAAACTTTATTCTTGGCATTATTTCTTGTTACTTCTCCAAAGGGAGTTGTGACCCGATCTTTTGCAACATCAAGAACACCTTCAAGAAATGAAGCGAAAGAGGACGTTAGAAAGGTTTTCTCTTCACCTGAGTAATAGTAATCAGCAATGATTCCCTCGGCCCCGTCTAAATCCCAAATATCAACATCGATTTGATATTCTTTTTCATCAAGCACCAATAAATTACAATGTGCAGGGACACGTTTTTCAAAGCTATGCCCGAGACAACGAATCTCTCCACCCTCAAGTTCGCTGTTGTCGCTTGATAGACGTACAATAAACTTTGAAGGTTTAACATTCATTGCCAAAACGGAGTTTAGAAGAATTCCTTTTACTCTTGTTAAAGCAATAATTTTATCCTCTGTCCTTCTTACAATAACGCTCTTTTCTTGCCTTTTTAAAAGTTCTGCGATTTTCTTATCTTCTTCCATAAGCTTTCTTAAAGATGAATCGAGGTTATTTTTTTTAATTCTCTTTCCCGTTTTCTTATGAATCGTTTTCCTTTTACTCTTTTGATATTGGTAAAGCTCAGATTTTGGAGCTTCAGAAAAACCGGCCAAAGCAATTCCAGGAAATATGAGACAAAATATCCATTTCATAATGCACGGCCTTGGTAATAGATCATCTTTTCATTCATAAAAATTGGTGGTCCCTTTGAAAGATAACTTTTCTCCTTGATGGTTAATTCATTTACTTTCACGGGGAGTTTCGTTTTATTGACAAAAAATAACGATTTCGGGCATTCAAAAAGCTGATAATTAGTAGTTTCTTTTAGGAGTGTGAAGTAGGTGCAGACCTCTGCTTCTTTTACATTAATGTCCTTATTTGAAAAATCGTCACTATAGCTCACATTAAAGTGATATTTAGAATCCTTAAGAAAAGTTATGAAGTTTCTACTAAATCCCTTTCTCTTGGCCTCAAAAACTAAACTCTTTCTTTTATTAAGCTCATAGATTTTAAAATCTCCCTCTTGTCCACCGACATAGTCGCTTACCTTTGTTGAAAAGCTCATTGAGGTTAGATGCGCCATTGATAAGAAGATTGTAAAGATATGTCCCTTGATTATGTAATAGATCATAGATTGGCCCTCCATTGATAGTTAGAGACAAGTTTTTGCCCTTGAACATCAAATATTCGATACAGGTGAGGAAACTTTGAGTTTTTCTCTAGGGTTACTCTGTAGCTTCTAAAGCCTTTGGCATCCTTAGCAATTACATCACAGTGATGACCGTCAATAACCTTAACAAGGTTGATCTCATCAATTTTGAATTGATGCTCTTTAGTATCTTTTAAGACATTCTTATGAAATAAAGTTTCATCTTGGGCATTTTTAAAAAGCTTATCCATTCCATAAAGACAGGTTTCAAAGGTAGAAAACATTTTATTATTTCCTTCTCTGTTTAAAAGTATTCCTGTTCCTAAAATTGTCAGGTGAGTGAGTACGCTTATTAGAGCTATGTGGACGATTGGCCTTTTCAGTCCTTCGATAGACTTTGCCATGCTTTGATATTGTTCCATTTTGCTTTTCTCCTTTTATAGTCTTGTTATTTTGCGTAGCTGTTTTTGAATTCGCTGAGGTATTTGTATTACTCCCATTAGATTTACTATTTCTTGAAGTATCACTGGAATTTACCGACGAATTTGCCTTTCCTGAGTGACTTGTTTGCGAATTTGATTTCAAGTTTTGAGAATTTGTACTTCCGTTGAACTTGCTACTACTGTTTTTAGAAGTGTTGTTTGGATTGTTCTTATTGGTTCCACTTTTACCGAAAACATTTTTCGCCCCTTTTGCTAATTTATAACTTCCTCCCATGGCCCCACTTGCAAGCTTCATTTTAGGGCCAAGAGTCCCTCCGCTTAACGCTATCGCCGCATTATTAACTGTATTCTTTGGAAGATTCATTACATAGTTAGCCCCAATTGAAGCGATAATACCTCCGGCCTGAGAAATTCCACTTCCGTTTAAAATCATTGCTCCTATTAAGGGAGTGAATGCGATGAAAAGTGTGAGAATAAAAAGCAATGCCGTTCCCACCATAGAACCGCCAATAATCTGACCAGAAACATATCCTTTGTTTATTTCTGTCCCAATCATTGAAATGATAAAAACCAAAATATGAGGAACGATCAAACACCAAAGAAAACTTAATATTGCCCCTCTGAGCACGTTCCCCATAGATGGAAAGAGGTAAAGAAGACAAGGAATCCCAATTAAGCCATAGCCTAGGTAATAGACAAGTGAGTAAACCACCTTGAGAATCAGAAAACATATCTTTGTAATGAAAAATATTGTGACCGTAAAACCATCATTCACAAATGAATCGAAAAGATGATATTTCAAAAATGCGAGGGTTCCCCAGAGTACATTCTTATCTTTGTAAAACTCATGTCCTTTTTTATCACCGTTTAATTTATCCCAATGCTTAATACCATCGAACATATCCATTAATAGAATATTTCCATTTTTCTGAGTTCGGAGTATTTCATCTGCTGTACTCATCGAGGCCTCAATACTTTTTTGATAGAATGTAGTAATTGAAGTCAAAATCAATACAGAGATAAAGGCCCGCTTCACAAGAGTAAATGGCTCCAACCGATCTAGGTATTCAATAAGAACCGCTAGAATAAAAACACTTGGTAATAATCCGATAAAAAATAATCGATATTTTTCAATAAGATCACTTAAATCAAAGCTTTGAACCAAGAGAAGGTCTTTCATTACGTCATTCATAGATTCCCCTTAGAAGGAGCTAATGGATCTTCTGTCTGTTTTATTCCAATCCATGACTTGTAATGTTCTTCTCTTCTTAGTCTTTCAATTGAGTTACTCTTTTTAAGATTTAGATCAACTTTTTGGTATTCAAGGTTATCGCGCCTCATTTTAGACAATACCTTTGATGAAAGGGCAGTATTCATAGCCGTATTTTGAACATGCTTACTCATACTTCCTTCGCTGGCACTAGAAAGCTCTTGATTATGCGCCTCTTGCTCATCCTTCATAGAGTTTGCGACTTTATCCCAATAGCGATCAACAAAGTCTTGAGCTTCAAAAACATCTTTGGCCAAAAAATCAATATTGCTTTTTAGACCTGAGAGATTCAACTTTAAACGTAAGAGCACTTGATTGATTTCGCGCAATCCCTTTGGTTTCATCTTCTTTGTTTCAATAATATCTCTAACATGCTGTTCAATTCTTCTAGCGATAAAGAAACGCCTCATTGCAATAAAGTTATATTTATCAACTTGATCACTAGTCTTTTTTGCAACCTCTAATATCTTTAGTGTATTGGTCACGGTTGAGGCCGTATTTGAAACCAGCATAACAAGTGCCGCTGTATCACTGTCAGGCATGAAAAATGAACTTGCCCTAACATTAGTGATAAGACATAAAGAAATCAGAGTCATTTTTATGTTCATCATGTTTTAACCTCACATAGGACTCTATTGCTCTTGCATTTGAGTCAAAATAATCTTTGAACTTTTCTATAAACTTCATTAACTTTTCATCCATTCCGGCTTCGGTATGAAATAGCTCTAATTCGAGTGGGCTTAGGTAATTTCTAATTGTTTTGCGAAACTTGTTATCAGTAGATTTCAAGTAGCACTCTGAAAAAACGCCTTTTTCAAAAACCAAAGAATTGATGTTTTGAATATCAAACGAGCTGATTTCATTGCTGGTTGTAAATTCTTGAGGAAAGAACACTTTGAAATAACTATTATTAGTAATTGATTGGCTTAACTCTCTACCAAGAACTGAAAAATCACTTAGACTTTGAGAAATAGCAATTGGGAAGGCCCCAGTTTTTCTAAATGTCCTAAAGCATTCGTCAATAAACTCTGAATGGTTAGTTAAAAAGCTCCAACACTCATCAAAGACAAGAATCTTTTCACGCTTGGGATATCTTTTAAAATACTCTAATATGAAGATAATAAGGGGTGCAATCATCCCTTTGGGATAGTTTTCTACATCAACATATAAAATACTTGTAAAAGCTAACTCATCGTCATTGAAATAATCTTTTATTTCTTCAAAGTATAAACCTATTCCGACAAACTCTTTTTCAAGTTCATCCAGTAACTCTTTAAAGGTAGTCACTTTCTCTAAGGAAATTTTGATTTCTTTTAGAAGTTTTCCTTTTTCTAACTTTCCAAATTTATCTGAATCCACAACTGATAGGATTAGCTCTCTTAAATACATTGGGTCTTTGAATTGAAAGGGATTAAATCCAAGTCCCATGACTTCGCCATCATGGTATAGGGTTAATCTTTTAAATGAGCCTCCTTTATCAAGAATAACTGTAGGATGCTTATCTATTAAATGATGGACAATTTTATTAACAAAAACAGATTTGCCGCCACCGCTTATTCCAGTCACCAACATATTTCTATTTTTAATACTAGGTTCAAATGGATTGAAGAAAATTTCGTTTCCCGCTATATCATGCAAGCAAATACCATTATCCATTAGAGTTGATCTTCTAAAGGGAAGAAGGTAACTCAGATGGGATGTTTTATCTGAAAGCAACCTTAAAGAATGTTCTGGTCTTACTCCAGGAATAAGTTCATTAAACAAGCTAGCCAATCCACTTTTTGCTTTAAGTAGTGACTGTCCTTCGATGAAAGTTTTTATTCCTCTTACGGACATTTCCGTTTGAAAGGATGCTGTTTGGTCAATCAATTGTTCAACTGAGTAAGCTTTTAAAATAAAGAAGAGTTCTATTTCAAATAAAGATTCCTCCCCATGCATAAGGTCATAAAGAAGTTCCTCAGCTTGCTGGTATGTTCCTTCACTGGCAATATCTCTTTTGTTCTTTAAGAAACTGGATAAATGACCACTACGAATCCTCTCTAACTTGGAAAGTGACTTTTCCTTTGCTGATTTTCTAATACTCAGAACATAATCAACATCATCTGGTAAAAAGTTTTCACCAATCTCATCCTCTGAGAAACTTGAAACAGAAAAAATTCTTAAATAGTTTCCATTAAAAGAAAGATAGTCGTCATAAATGCCAACATCTGAGAATAGATCACGTCCCCCAAAAAAGACTTTTAGTGGGTCTTTTTTGGGTAGAAACTCGACCCCTGAGAAATTTGGCAATTCTAAACTATTTGTTTCAAGATACGATCGTCCATCAATATTATAGAATTTGTAATAAGATGATTCCTTTAATGAATCTAGTCCCCATGAAACACTGTTAAAAAAGGCCTTGCGCTCGATTGGGCAAAGCTGTTCTAGGTCAGGTGATTTGATTTCATAAAAATAGCCAGTATTGCCATTAATTGAAACGAGTTTGTTTTCTGTGACCTCTACAATTGGAAATATTGAACTACCCATTCAATTCCTCCAGTTTATAAGACCACTTTAGTTGCTTTTCATCATTCAGATGCTGATAAAAACCTTTGTTAAAATACTTTTTACAAAGCTTTAAAGCGACTAATAGACAGGCATTAATTATAAGAGAATAAATCCCTGAGACTTTCATCCATGAAAGGATGAGGTAGGCCATGCCGACAAAAACTAGGTCATATCTTGTTAAGCTTCCAAGCATAGTGGCTTTCTTATCTAATAAGGTTGGAAAGGTTGCTTTACCCATTACGATCTCCTTAACTAAAGCTTTGAATTAAATTTCTTATGATCTCTAATCCAGAGCCTGCAAAGATTGAGAGAATTGCAACATTGGCCGCCTTCTTCTGATACTCATCTTGCTTAAAAAATGAGAGAGTAACGAAGAGAATAAATGATGCTCCTGCTACAGCTCCGGCCAAAGGGATGAGATAAGTCGAAGTAATGGTTTCAAAGCCATTTTTTAACTTACTAAAAGCGTAAGCATTGGAAGGTGCCATGAGGGCACCTCCTAACAAGAAACTCCAAAACAAAACCGAAATATCTACCAATTTATTTTTAATTGCTTTCATAATTCATCCTTAGTTGTGAAAATTAGAAATTACGCTAGTTATCCCCACAGAGAACATTTGAACGAGGTTTTTTCGTTCACCTCTTATTACGTTGCTCCAATTAACTAGACGTGCCCATTCGCCAAAACGATCCGATTCAACGGATAGTGGCCACTTATTGTAGGCCGCTGCGTTTGCAGTGATTCTTGGACATTCGTAATAAGCTTTACCGCTCATCCTAACGAGTTTCATTCCATTGAATTTGCTTTCTCTAAGGGCACTTATTTTGACTGATAAAAGGTTCTCGTCTGTGTTTGATATCTCTTGAATTTCATTAATATTTTTAATGTTGATTGATAGACCAACATCGCTCCAAGAAAGAGAAACTTTCTTTTCATTAATCAAATCTACTAACTTATATTCATTCCCATTGATCACTAAATGGATACGAGTAATTTCACCATTAAATTCTTTACTAAAAGAAAAATTTTCCTCTAACGGTTCAAAAATATTCCAAGCAAAATCACATCTAAAAGGGATACTAATACAGTTTCTTCGTCCGCCACATGGCGTGTTGGTTACAAAGTCTGTCCAGTGTTTTACTTTTTCACCAAATTTCTTTTGAGATTCAATGAAAAAGGAAACCTCTGAGTTAGGAAAGATATTGCCAAGAATATAGGTTTGAAAATGATCAGTTGTTTTAACTTCTTCGCTATAGCTAAAAACCTTTTCATCAACTTGTGATGATAAATCTTTTCCAAGGATATACGAGAGTGATAAAACATCTTTGTTGGTATAATCATGCTCTAAGTAGTGCTTGTTAAGTCTATTCGTAAAAACAAACCAACTTCCTTTCTTGTCCTGTGTTCTTAACTCGCTAAGGTATTCATAATCGGGCAAGTTATTCTTAAATTGGTTAATACTTTTAAGTTTCTCATTTTCAACAACAAACTTTGATCCATAAAGTGTGCTCAAAATCTTGTTAAACTTAATTCCTTGGCCAACAGCAATATAATCAACTTTTGTTTCAAGGGGAGTATTATAAACAACTGGAACAGTCTTATTAGTCACACTAGTTAATAACTTTTTAAAGTCGGCCTTCAGTTTAGGGATTTCATAATTGGTTAGCTCTGAAATAATGAATTCGCCTTTCTTGAAGTAGTTTTCTGAGATTAGCTTAGGATTCACATTTTCAAGCTTGACCGTTACAATTTCATTAACACCAGCGACGATATTTTTTTCAATCTTCTCCGAATGGATGATCTCGTAATTCTCTGATTCATAGTTATAGAATCTAAAGGTCAACTCGGGATTGGATATTTGTTTAAAGTCAGTGTTTGAATTAAGTTTTACAGAGTTTTCTAGCTCAACAATAATATTTGTAATCAAAAACTTTTCTTCATTGAAGTATCTACTATACTTCATAACGTTTTCTTGAAAGAATCTTTGGTCAACATCTGGATACTTAACCCATGTAAGATCGTGCTCCTTATAATCGCCCCAGCTATGATCAGAAAACTTGCCAATGGATGCAGCAGTTCGGTAGCTGCTTTCTCTTAAGAAAACATTTCCAACCCGATACTTAAAATCTGGGTTATTGGCCCCAACTTTTGTATCAATTTCAAATTGGTCTTCATTTCCTGTTGCTATTTCTTTATAGAAGACGGATATTTTATAGTTTTGTAAGAAACGAACTCTTATACTGGGTAAATCAGCAATAAGTGGGCTTCTCCCAATTGATAATTCCTCTCCGTTGCTCACTAAATCGCCATCAAAGTCCTCATTAGGTGAATTGCTTGGCTTCAAGGGATTAATGTTTTGTTCGGGTGCTCCTGCTGTTTCTTCATCTGAAGAATTAAAGCCACAACTGGCCAGCGTAAAGATTAATAGTGTTAATAATAATAATTTCATTCGTACTCCTTTATTTTGGGTATAGGAATCCCTGTAAGGATTAGTCCTTATTTAAAAGATTCAAGTTTTTTAGTTTTCTTTACTTAGAAATCAGCAAAGTCCTGTTTAAATATTTTAAAACATTCTTTTGCTTTTCTTTGCAGGAAGAATGAAGTCTATCCAAACTCTTCGACAAATTTTCTATGTCTTTCTTTAGCTTGGGATTTTCTTCCAGCTCCCTTTGACTAATAGATTTAATGAAGTTATTAATCTCCTTAGTTACTGATTGCATTCTTGTCCCCCCTGGCTACGATGCTTTTAATAACTGTGTTCTAACAGACTTCGCATTTTCTATTAGCTCACTATTTAAAATAATTTCCTCAATTGATATTTCAGCTAACAAGATTCTGAAATAATGCCTTACTTGGCGAAGTTCCTCTTTCATCTATTGCTCCTTTCTTTGAATATTTGACTCTTTCAAATATTTCTTTGCATGTTTTAAATTTAGGTGAGGATATCTTTTAATAATCTCTTTCAAAAAATATCTAAGGGCCTGATCTTGATAATCAAATGTACTTGCTTCAAAAATTAAGTTTGCTAGAGTCGCTGCATTGGACTTTATATTTTCTAATTCTGAGTTCTTGCCGTTTTTATAATCAAAGGCCAACTGACAACCAAAATCACAGATAAAGTCATAAAGACGAGTATCGATTTGAAAATCAACTCTCTTGAAAGCAATTTGAGCAACGTGCTCAACAGAGAGTAGGTCGTCATTAGGGATAGAGAAGAACTCAACATCATTGAACAATTTCAAAAATGAATCTTGAATTCTAATTAACTCAAAATCTTTTCTAATCATGTTCCGACACATTATTTTTTCATTGCTCTTTAGGACAATCTCTTCACGCTCATTTAAATCAAGGAAGGTCTTTCTTGGTAAATCTCCAAGGACCTCTTGTTCATATAGGTGGCGAGTATCAAATAAGTTGTTTGCTAACGACATTCGTTTT
Source organism: uncultured Oligoflexia bacterium (assembly GCA_964015265.1). GTDB lineage: Bacteria > Bdellovibrionota > Bacteriovoracia > Bacteriovoracales > Bacteriovoracaceae > CAXHCD01. The sequence goes on along the minus strand of CAXHCD010000005.1, from coordinate 9,453 downwards.
CTCCCTGATATTATTTTTTGTTGGGAAGAACCTAAAATAAATTGGCAAAGAACTTCAAGAAAATAACATGTAATAACAAAAGGTTATGATTCACGAATAATAGGTATCCTATTCACGGATGACGTAACTTTTTAATATTATAAAAAACAATTCATAGATGAATTATTCACCGTGAATAACGAATAGCTTTGAGAATGTCGTGAATATTTGACATTCTTAGTCGGTGGATAATATGAATAACTAAAATTTGTATATGAGGGCTTTGGGGATGGCTGAACAGCTACAGGAAAACATTTCAAATACTGTTCTTGCACGCGAGTGTGTTCGTGAGCTTAAAGCAAAGTTCCCAAAATTTAGTTCTGCTCAGATCGCAAAAGAAATTGGAATGAGTCAGCCAACTTTCAGTAGAATTGAAAATGGCCAAACAAATCCAAGTCTCAACAGCATCAGTAAACTTCTTTCTGCCATTGGAAAATCACATAAGATTTCAGAGGCAATTGAAATAGCTAATCCAAGTCTAGCTTCAACTTTAAAAGAAAATCTATCTCACAATATTGATACACCTGTTATGGGTGGAGAACTGGCAAAGTATTTCTCTAATGCCGAATACAGAAATATTTTACTCTTGGCCCTTACACGCTCAGGAACGACCAGAGATGAAGTTCAAGGTGAATACGGGAATGCAGGCATTAAAAAGCTAGAAGAAATGCTTAAAATGGCCATTTTGAACGAATCACGAGGCATTATTAGAGCCGATGAAGGTAAAGTTACCTTCGACCAAGATATTCTAAGAGACTCACTACTGAGCTGCATTGCGCAAAAATACGATGTAGATAAATTTGGCCAAGATGAAAACTGGCTATCTTTTCAATCTGAATCAATTGATAAAAGCAAAGCAATGGCCTTTATCCGGTCAAAATTACAGAGAACTTATAAGGAGATAAAAGAAGAAATTCTATATTCGCCAGATTATTATGGGAATGATAAGGTCTTTATTGGAATGGTTGCCGATTCTTTACTTAAAGAACCGTCAGATTCTTCGGAGGTAAAACAATGAAAAAATTAATTTTAACAATTCTTTCATCATCATTGATTGCCTCTTCTGCTTTTGCAAATCAAACACTTGATTTAACCAAGATTGTTTCAAAAAATCTGAAAGAAGTTAGTCTTCTCGATGGTAGAAAAATAAAGTTCAAAAAAGAAGTTGAAAAACTTCATCTATACGATGGAAAAATTGATTACCTAGAGCTATTAAACGGTGAAGTAGTAGATCGCACAGATATCCAATCTCTCCAGTTCCTTGATGCTAACAAGCTCATGATGGCCAGAACTGGTGTTGATGGTGGTGGCTAATAAGTTAGCTAAATGGAAAGTGAATTAGACCAGAAAAATATTTGTCTTGATTGCGTTGGTGAAGACTATCTAAAAGAGTTTATTCAATCAAAAAACTCATCCAAAAAATGTAGTTATTGTGAAGAAAATAATTTCTCTGTGTATATTAATGAGATAGCCTTGCTATTCAAATCTGCACTTGAAGATCATTTTTGGCAAACTTCAGATGAGCCAAGTTATGAAGAAAGTAGGCTTGCTTATGAATTTGGTGATGAGTGGTATAGAAAGGGTGAAGAAATTGAATGTATTTTCCAAGATATCGGAGAAATTCAACCAGAGCCTGCTTCCGACATACGATCTTACTTAGAAGAAAATTATAATTGCCCACGTTCATACAAAGATCCCTACGAAGAACCTCCTTATTGCGAAGAGGCACATTATAATTCTAAATCTGTTGACGACATAGAATATTGTGAGGAATGGAGTAGACTCGAAGAATATATAAAAACCAATAATAGGTTTTTTGGAATTGAGCAAACTCTCGAAAAAATATTTGATTTATCTAATTATAAAGAGTTTCATAAAGAATTAATTATAGAAGCAGGCCCTAGAGAGAAAATAGAGTATGTTTATAGGGCCAGAGTTTTTCAATCAGACTCAATGCTAGAAAAAGCATTATCGAACCCTCATTTAGAAATTGGTCCACCCCCTTTTAAGGAATCTGTTGAAAGCCGTATGAGTGCAAAGGGAGTCTCTGCTTTCTATGGGGCATTTGATGTTAAAACCGCAATTGCAGAAGTAAGGCCTCCAGTTGGAAGCAATGTTGTAGTCGGCCGTTTTGCTATAGAGAAAGAAAATAGATTTTTAAATTTAAGAGCATTTAAAGGTTTGTCCCAAAAAGTTGATGGTAGTATCTTTGATAAAGAATACCTTGCAAAGTTGCAGCATCTTACATTTTTAGAAAGACTTTGTGACATAATATCTCGGCCAGTTATGCCGTCTGACGAATCATTTGAATATTTAATCACTCAATCAATTTCAGACTTTATAGCTTACAGTAAAAAACTTGATTTAGACGGAATCATTTATCCATCGGTTTATTCGGGGCAAGAAAAAGATAATGTGGTTATTTTTTACAAATCTTCACGGATGAAAAATCCTTTACGCCATAATAGTAAAATATTTGTCAATTCAATGAGTCACGATGAAGATGGCTCAGAAATTGATTATCACGTATTTGAAGAGTACAGCACTGATAGCAGTACCGATGAAATGTATGAGCTACCAGACAAGTCAATAAAATCATGGTTTTTATATGGCCAAGATGATGATGTGAGAGCACTTTCCTTAGCTATTGATATCAATAGTCTTCAAGTCCATCATATTAACAAGGTTTCTATTGATTCTACAAAACATGATGTTACTTGGACAAAGCATGAGACGCGATCGGATGAAAAAACCGAATTTTAAAGATTAACGGGAGGATATATTGTCAGAAGTTGCGATCGATAAAATATCAAATGTTAAAATATTTGCAAGTGATTATGATGACAAAGATTGGGAAAAATTAAGAGCTGCTGCTGACTCAGGACAGATTGTAATGGCCTGCTGTGGAGCCAAAGCAGTTTTGAAAACGAGCCCGAACTTTTTACGTTTTTTTGCTCACTTTGCAGGGGAATGTGCTACTGCCCCTGAGACGAAATGGCACTTAGAGGTAAAATCACTTGTTATAAATGATCTTTCACGAAGAAATATTCTTTGCAAAGAGGAAAAAACTGGGAAATCGCCAAATGGCAAAAGATGGAAGGCAGATACATATTTAGAATTCAATGGTCGTAAGATTGTAATCGAAGTTCAGCATTCATATCAGCATTACAATAGATATAAAGAAAGACAAAAAATTTACGCTGATTCAGGTATTGAATGTTATTGGCTACTTTATCCAAAATGTTTTAAAACTTTAACTTCATCTATTGCTAAAGATCGAATTAAAAATGAATTTAATGGTAAAATACCAAGAGGCTTGTTTGGTAATAGTCCAGACCTTCCAATTATGTGGTTTGACCTAGAGAAAGGCCTCAAGGTAAGAAGTGTAGCATTTATAGAATACTCACTCTCTTCTTGGATTGAATCCATTATGGCCAAAAAGTTTAAATATCAAGAATGTAAATGGATAATAGAGGGACTACCTCTGCCAACAATAAGAAAAGTGAATGGATTATCTTGTAATTAAAAAAGTTAGTGTAAAACAAGCTAGTTAAAAGTTATTTTTATACTCTTTTTGGGGTTGGAATCAAGAAAGAAAGATCCGACACGAGTTTTTTCTGGTCTGGAGACAGTTATGGTATCAGACTTTTCTAATCTTTTGAGAAGGCCTGTGCAATGCTTCGGTAATACATTCTTATCTAAAATGTAGTTGAATAATTCGATATTGCTTAATACTTTTCCTTTGAGCGACGAAAAGAAAATTTCATCGGTTATTAAAAAGTTATCTTCACAATCAGAGACATTATCAAACAACCCCATTTGACCAAAGTCTTCCTTGCTTCTAATCTTCAGAGTTAGAACACTATGATCGTAATCATAGTCAGTGATTAAATCAGACGCTAAATCGAATTTACGAAAACAAGCATCAAGAAAAACTCTCGATCCCTTTGTGCTTCCTGAGAAATATAATAACCCGTACTTGTTACTTCCATCCTGTATTAATAAGTGACTACATAATAGATTACTAGATCGAAATTGCTCCAGCAGGTTGCGAAAAAATATATTCTCAGAAGAGTTATCTACGTCTTTATAATCTTCACCAAAAATATCAGATAAAAACATGCTTAAAATATGGTCTTCCTTATACTTCCCGTTTTTAACGCCATTAACAAAGCGATAAATATGAGAAAAAGGAAGAAATATTAATGCTTCGGATTTGTTTTTATTCAAAAAATCAAAAATAAGTTGCTTCTTAATTGGCGAATAATTGTATGGATCATAAAACAAAAATTTAAAATTTTTTAAAGAAGATTTTAGGTTTAAATCATTTAAAAATTCTTCACCATCTTTGTTAGTTATTTCAATATTAATGTTTTGGTGTGGTACTTCTGAAGCAAATTTTTCGATGCATTTAGTGTGCTCGGTATTTTTGTCGTTGAAGCTAATCTTGAACTTAACTTTCTGATTAGTCTTAGACACCTCATTCAAAAGGTTTATTAGAATTTTAGCACTCCCTTCTTTTCCATTTTCATCTTCTCCCTTCCCACAAAAGGCATCTATAAAATGTATTTCATCGGTGAACCCAGATACAATTTTAACAAGTGTCCTGACATAGTAATCGAGTACTTTTAGCTTTAGTTCAGAATGTGCTGTTATTACTCCGGTTGTATCCATCTGCTATTACCTTCTATAAAAATGCAGTCGGCATTTCATTCCACTCTCTATTTTCTAACAATCTACCTGTTTTTTTCTTATTAACACCTCCCCATTGCTTAAAAAAGAAAGGAACATTTTGCTTAACACATTTTTCTTTAATTTTAAGAACCCACGCCTCTTCCATAGGTCTTGCTCTTGGACCTGATTCACCTCCAACGATGACCCAATCAATATTCTTAAGGGCAATCCTGCTAACTGGACCAATTAAAGGCTCAATTGATAAAAAACGAACATTTGCTGGAACTTTAGCCAGCATACTAGCTCTCCAAGAGTATTCTTGATTTTCAACACTAACGCCCATCCAGATATTATCAGTCCATTCGACTTTGTCAGCTATTTCTATAACTCTCTCTGGCCTCTTGGTTAGAACTTGAAAGTTATGTTGTGGACATTCATTCATGACTTTGAAGACTTTTTTAATAAATGAATCGGATACTTTGTTATGAAACAAATCTGACATTGAGTTTACAAAGACCAAACGAGATCTTTTCCATTTGTATGGAACGTTCAATACATCATTCTGTATTTTAACTTTGAATCCTTCAGAGTACCTTTCGACACCCATTGCTTGTAGGCGTTTAGCCATACGATCTGCATAACAGTTTTTACAGCCAGGACTAATTTTAGTGCACCCTGTGACTGGGTTCCATGTTTCATTTGTCCATTCTATCTTACTACCCATAATAGTCCCTTTTATTAGTTTACCCAGCTCTCAGAAAGAGTCTCAGCCTGTTGTAAAACAAGCGCGATAGCTTCTTCCGTTTTCTCCGGTGGGTATTTGTATTTTCTTAATAATCTTTTAATAGTTAACCTGATCTTAGCTCTAACACTTTCACGCTTGGCCCAGTCAACTGTTACAGTCTTTCTCAGTTGCTCAGTAAGTTCATGAGCAATTGCCTTTAGTATCTCGTCCCCAAGCTCACGCATAGCCGATTCATTATCTGAAAGGGCATCGTAAAAAGCTAGTTCATCATCATTAAGGCCTAAATCTTTTCCTCGATCCATTTCTTTTTTGAAATCTTTGGCCATTTGAATAAGTTCTTCAATAACTTGCGCCGTTTCAATTGAACGGTTACGGTATTTCAAAAGGGCATTAGTTAATAGTTCAGAATATTTCTTGGCTTGGATGATGTTGGTAGCTGTTTTGGATTTGACTTCACCCTTTAACAGGCGTGAAAGCATTTCAACTGCCAAGTTTCTTTGCTTCATGTTTTTTACTTCTTCTAAGAAACTTTCACTCAAAATTGAAATATCTGGACTCTCAAGGCCAGCCGCTTCAAAGATATCAACAATCTTGTCTGAGACAAGCGCTTTCGATACAACTTGTCTCAATGCGTTTTGTACTTGTTCATCAGAAATCTTCTTATCCGCATTATCTCTTTTTGTGAGAGCTACTTTAATAGCTTGGAAGAAGGCGATTTCTTCTCTTACTTCTATAGCTTCGGGTGTTGTTCCACATAAGGCATTGGCCTTAGTTATAGCTAGAGCAACATCACAGAATGTTTTCTTACCATCCTCTAAGCCGAGTAGATGATCACAAGCTTGTGCCATTATTGGGAATAGCTTTTTTGGGTCTTTAAACTCAGAGTAATCAACACCTTTTAACATATCTCTAGCGTAATCAACCTTGCCTAGAAGAACTGATAAGGCTTCATAGATATCAATGGTTGGTTGGCCTTGGCCGTTACTTTGTGTATATGTTTTTAGTGCATCTCGTAGTTCATTAGTTATGCCGAGATAATCAACAACAAGACCACCAGGTTTATCTTTAAAAACACGATTGACACGTGCTATGGCCTGCATGAGGTTTGCTCCACGCATAGGCTTGTCGATATACATAGTGTGCATCATTGGAGCATCAAAACCTGTTAGCCACATATCTCTAACAATAACGATTTTTAACGGATCATCTGAATCTTTACATCGTTTCTCTAGTTTTTTCCGACCTCTTTTATCAAAGACGTGATTGCGAAGTTCTTTCTTATCTGACGCACTACCAGTCATTACTATTCTAACGACTCCGTCATCTAGGCTTGGTCTGCCATTATCATCAAGAGTTCCTGCCCAATCAGGTCTAATTTCCACAATTTTGTTATACATCTGCACACAAGCTTCCCTTGATATACAAACAATCATGGCCTTTCCATCAATTGAGTTTAGACGATCTTCCCAGTGAGAAACTAAGTTCTCAGCAACTTTTTTTACTCGCGACTCTGCTGTAACTAATTTTTCAAGTGCTGCCCACTTAGTTTTCTGCTCATTCACATAAGAATCAGAGCTATCTTCTGATTGCTCCATGACTTCATCAACTTCTGCATCAATGTCGCTTTCTTCCGATGACAATTGAAGTTCAGCGAGTCTTGATTCGTAATAGATTGGAACTGTCGCACCATCTTTTACCGCTTGCTCTATATCATAGATAGAAACGTAATCACCAAAGACAGCCTTTGTGTCTCTATCTTCTTGTGCTACAGGTGTTCCCGTAAATCCGATAAAGCCAGCATTTGGAAGCGCATCTCGTAGATGTTTGGCATACCCGTAGGTCATTTTGCCGTCAGTCCGTACTTTGGCCTTTAGCCCATACTGACTTCTATGGGCCTCATCAGAAATAACAACAACGTTTTTCCTATCAGTAAGTTCTGGGTAATGTTCCTCGTCGTCCATCAATGAAAATTTTTGAATAGTAGTAAATATAATCCCACCAGCAGGACGATTAAGAAGTTTCCTTAAATCATCACGATTATCAGCTTGCTCAGGTTCTTCTCTTAAAAGCTCCTTCACATTTGAAAATGTTTGAAATAGCTGTCCATCAAGATCATTTCTATCTGTTACGACCACGAGAGTAGGATTATTCATTCTAGGATGATTCATAAGCTTTGCAGCATAGCAACTCATGGAAATAGATTTTCCGCTTCCCTGAGTGTGCCAGACAACGCCACATTTTCCGTCTTGCACGTCTTGCGTTGCTGCAATAGTGCTATGAACAGCTTCTCTCACTGCATGAAACTGGTGATAGCCTGCGATCTTTTTAACTATTGTTCCTGCATTTTCTTCAAATATTACAAAATAGCGAATAAAGTCTAAGAGAAGCTCTTTATTAAAAAACCCCTTAGTCATTGTTTCTAGTTCTAATTCAAACTTGGGTAGGTCTTTTTCAGACTTAAGAGTTCTCCAATAGCCATACCTTTCTTTGCCAGCAGTGATTGACCCAATTCGAGAATTGATCCCATCTGAAATTACTGATGCAACGTTGTAGGCAAATAGATCAGGTAGTTCTTCTTTATAAGTAGATAATTGTTCAAATGCCTTCCAAATATCAGCGTTCTCATCAGCTGGGTTTTTAAGCTCTAGTACAGCTATCGGTAGGCCATTTATAAAAACAATTATATCCGGACGACGATTGCCGTTATTCCCGTGAATTGTAAATTGATTAACTATCAAAAAATTATTATTTTCAATATTCTCGAAATCAATGACTTTTACAAAATCACCTTTGAGCCTTCCTTCTTTGCGTAGCTCTATTGATACTCCATCATTAATAAATCGGTGAAACTGTCTGTTATTTACTTCAAGTATTGGAGATTCAGGTCGAGCTATACGAGTCACGACTTCATTTATTTTATCTTGTGGGATATTTGGATTAATTTTAACAAGTGCATCTTTGAGACGATCAACAATAAGAACTTCTTTATAGTCTTTTCTGAAAGGTCGATCGGTATCAGGCGCAATATCATAGCCACATTCATATTCCCAACCTAGCTCTTTGAACCAGTCAATGCACAAATGCTCTAATTGATCTTCTGTAATCATTTTTGACCTTCTAATTGAATTATGCCTCTTCTGTCTATTCTGTATCTATTCCGAGAATGTTTTTGAAGAATACATTTATCTAAATAATCTCTATAGTGGGTGAATTCCCTTAATCTTGGATGTTCTTTGTGAAGTGGTTTAATTGCATCTGATAAAATTGGAATAAGTTGATTTGTACTTGCAACATCTGTACGGTTAAATGTGTCAACAATGAGTTCAATCTCTTTATCGTTAAAATCAAATCCAATTAGGTTATAAAACTGATCTTTAGCATAATCCCAGTTACCATCTCGCGCTTCGATAAAATTATGTATAAAGTGACTTTTAAAATTGGGATTCCATTGAAAGTCTTTCTTAATACAACTCACTAGTTCAGGAAAACCAGATTTAATTGCCTGCGTATCTAGCTTGAATCCTCTTGGGTCTGTCCGGTCTACACTGTACAAGTAGATAGGAACTCCACGTGCTATTGCATAACCAACCTCTTGGTTTGTCCATTCGCTTTCATAAAAATCCTTAGTGATAAAACAAATGCAGGCATCCATCGTTTGAAGAGCTTTCATTATTTCATGCTTCCATGTACTCATTGCTTGAATTGAGTCATGAGCCACAAAACTAGAGACTCCGTGTTCTTTTAAATCCTCACCAAGTTTTTTAGCTTCAGATTTATGGGCATCTCTGTGCGAAATAAAAAACCTAAGTTTACCTTCTGCCCATATATGCTCAACTTCACTTTCTTTAGGTCGTTGAACAGCATTAGTCTGGCGATACTCATAAATTTTTCCTCCTCCAATTTCTTTTTCGGGGAAAACTTCCCAACCGTCTTCTTTTAGCCAATCATTTACAATTGTAACAATTCGTTGTGCTTGTTGATTATCTGGCCTAACA
>CAXHCD010000004.1:0-95772 GCA_964015265.1 uncultured Oligoflexia bacterium | reverse complement strand
GTTATTTTCAAGCAGAAAAATAATAATTTAAAGGTGGGTTAATGGATCGCTTACGATACTGATATTCCAGCAGGAGATATTGGTGTTGGAGCTAGAGAAATCAGTTATCTGTTCGGACAATATAAACGGCTTAATAATCGATTTGTTGGAACACTCACTGGAAAAGGACTTTCTTATGGAGGAAGTTTAATAAGGACTGAAGCCACAGGTTATGGTGTTGTTTATTTTTCATCACATATACTTAAAAATATTAGGGATAAATTAGAGGGGAAAACTGCACTTGTCTCTGGTTCTGGCAATGTTGCAATCTTTTGTGCTGAAAAACTTTTGCATGAAGGTGTTAAGGTTTTAACTTTATCTGATTCAAGTGGCTTCATACATGACCCTGATGGAATTGACAGTGATAAACTTAATTGGCTCAAAGAACTCAAGTTCACTAAAAGAGGAAGAGTAAGTGAATATACTAGTCAGTATCCAAATTCTAATTTTTATGAAGGAAAAAAACCTTGGGGTATGAAGGCTGACCTAGCATTTCCTTGTGCTACACAAAATGAACTTGAAAAAATTGATGCTAAAGAGCTTATTGCAAATGGTATTAAGCTAGTTGCTGAAGGGGCAAATATGCCTTGTACATTAGAAGCAGCTAGAGAGTTTCAATGTGCGGGTGTTTTATTTGCTCCAGCAAAAGCCGCTAATGCTGGGGGAGTCGCAGTATCAGGACTTGAACAAACTCAAAATGCTTTAAGACTTCCTTGGACAAGAGAGGAAGTCGATAATCGTCTTCAGCAAATTATGGAAAATATTCACAGGCAGTGTGTTGAGTATGGCAGTGAGCATGGTGAAAAAGTTAATTATGTAAAAGGAGCAAATATCGCAGGCTTTGCTAAAGTGGCTGATGCCATGCTTGCTTATGGGATTGCTTAGGAGTATTCATGAAAAGAGTTTTTTATATTCTCACACCATTTCTTTTAACAAGTTGTGCACACACTTTTATGCGTGGAACAGTGGCTAAAAAAATAAACTCCAAAAAAGCAATTATTTGTCTAGGAAGTGATGAGATAAAAATTGGTGATACTGTAAAATTTCAAGAATCAAGTTGTAGCTGGACACCTACGCATGACATTACAATGCATGAGTTAAGTATCGGAGGTTACTCTGAACAAACAGGTTATGGTCATGCTAAATGTGAACTATTAAATTTAGGCAGAGGTACAGTTGTAGAAATAATAAATGACCATTTCTCTGTTGTTGAAACGAAAGGTGGTTTTCAATTTAAAGAGTCAACACAAATTGAAATACAACATTAAATAATAACAAACCTGTAGGAGGAATGTATGAAAGTTTTATTATTATCTTTATCAATGGCCTTAGTATCTTCTTGTAGTACTTTGGGAGGGCATGATCATGGAACAAATCTTTGCCAGGCAGGAGCATGTAAGCTAGATCGCTCGTGTTGTAATAATGCATGTGGGAAATGCGAAGGAAAAGATAGTTGTAAAAATTCAAATTGCAATAAATGTACCAGCGGTAAAACTTGCAAACTAAGACACAAAAAGAAATCTTGAGTATGAATGAAGATAACGAGAAGACAGACTCAGAATGGGGGAAATGCTCTTGTGATAATTATGATGAACTTCTTTTAGAAGCGAAGACCTCTTTATTTAAAGATTTTTTTAGATTAGTTAGAATCACTTGGGAAATCATGAGGGGCTTTATTTCATTTAGAAAATATGGTCCCTGTGTCACTGTTTATGGATCTGCCAGATTTAAGGGCGAAAATGGTTTTTATCAAGAGACAGTGGTTTTAGGAAAAGAACTTGTTCAGGCCGGATTCACTGTAGTTACAGGTGGTGGACCAGGGCTCATGGAAGCTGCAAATAAAGGAGCACAAGAGGCTTGTGGAACTTCTGTTGGATGTAATATACGCCTTCCAATGGAACAAAGGCCAAACCCATACTTGGATGAATTTTTAGAGTTTAACTACTTTTTTGCCAGAAAGTTAATATTAGCTAAATATTCTTATGCCTTTGTTGCTACACCTGGAGGATTTGGGACGCTGGATGAAATGTTTGAAGTTATTACTTTAATCCAAACTGGTAAAATGAAGGGCTTTCCAGTTATTTTAATGGGTAAAGAGTATTGGAGTCCCCTTTTAGACTTCATCAAAGAGTCTTTACTAAAAAGAGGTGCTATTAGTGAAAAAGACATTAATCTTATTCATGTTACCGACACGGCTAGTGAAGCGGTTTTTCATATTAAGAGTATTGTAGTCACTGATTTTGGATTCAAGTATATTAAGAGAAATAATTGAAGAAGCTGTTAGAAACCTCATTGTATTTACTGGGTCCATTAGCATTCATTTTGGTTTTGCTATATCCAACTCAGATGCCAAATAACTCTCAGCAGTTTTTGGCAATTTTCTTACTCGTTATTGCTCTTTGGATTTTTACGGATGTCCCTTTATTTATTTCTGGCATACTTGGGGTCACCCTTTCTGTTATGTTTGGGATCGTTATTGCAGCTTCTTATTCTTTTTCCCCTAACATTCTATTTATCAAGATTACTGTTCATTAAATTTACTCAAAGTCGTTAAGGCAAGTGAGTTGTATTTTCTTTAAAATTCAACCCGTTACCTACCCCCCAGGGGTAGGTAAATAATTCATACAAGCCTGATTTTACTAGATTTTGATACTTGAAGATAATACACTGCATCATCTTTAGAAATAATGGAGAATCTTATGATTGCTAGATTAAAGCTTTTTTCAGGACTACTTTGCCTGCTCTTTTCTATACAGGTATTTGCTGCTGAAAGAAATTACGAACTACGAGTTCAAAATGTAACTAAAAACTTTACTGGTGTTGATGTAACTCATGCCTTGGCAATTAATGGAAGTATTCCGGCCCCTACATTGAGGTTTAAATTAGGAGATGAGGCCGTAATTAAAGTTATTAATGAGACTAATGAGCCAACAACACTACATTGGCATGGCCTTTTAGTTCCTTGGAAGCAAGATGGTCCTCAATTTGCCAATACCCGTATTATAGAACCAGGTAAAACACATACTTTTAGATTTCCAATAACTCACACAGGGACATATTGGTATCACTCACATACTGAGCTGCAAGAGCAGCGAGGTCTCTATGGTGCAATTGTAATTGAAGAAGATACTCCAAAATACCAAGTAGATCATGATTATGTATTTGTTATGAGTGATTGGACTAATGAAAAGCCATTACAGGTTCTGGCAAATCTAAAGAAAGATGGTGATTACTATAAATATAAGAAAGACTTCCTTCCTTCTATTCTAGGAGCAATTCGACATGGAGCTATTTGAGACTATTTAAAAGGTGAATGGACTAGAATGGGACCAATGGACTTAAGTGATGTTGGATACGATGCTTTTTTAATTAACGGAAAAATAAATTCCATGCTTAAAAACGTCAAACATGGGGAAAAAATAAGATTTAGAATTATTAATGCCTCTGCATCAACGTATTTCTATTTTAATATTGGAAACTTGAGAAACTTTACCGTTGTTTCTAAAGACGGTGTAGATGTTCAACCAGTAAAAGTTAATGAACTCTTAATAGGTATTGCAGAAACTTATGATGTAATTTTTGAAATGCCTCACCATATGAAAATGTTTGAGGCAAAAGCAACGGCTCAAGATATTACAGGAAGTGCCTCATTAATGTTTGGAAAAGGCGAAATGGAGCATGTTCCGAATAAAATGAAGCCTTCTCCATATGGCATGGGAGATATGGATCATGGTGGTGGCCACGGAGGAGGACATGGCGGTGGACATGATGACGATGGCCCAGGCGATGGAGATGACGACGGTCCGGGTGATGGCGATGATGATAGCCCAGGTGACGGACATGACCATATGAATATGAAAAGAGATGTTGAAAATGAGATGGAAGATGAACTGATTATGTTTGGTGGAGATGACGACCATCAAATGCCAATGCCTAAAACTAAAAGACTAAACTACAAGATGTTAAAGTCTGTAACACCATCTGATTTTGATGAAAATTTGATTCGTGCTCAAGTTATTGAATTAGAGTTATCTGGAGATATGGAAAGATACACTTGGTATATCAATGGAAAGCCATTTTCTGAAGACAAGTATATCAACATTAGAGAAAATGAAGTTATCACTTTTAAATTTGTTAATAAGACGATGATGCATCATCCGATGCACTTACATGGACACTTTTTCAGAGTTCTGATGGGACAAGGCCGATTCGCTCCTTTATTTCACACTGTCGATGTTGCTCCTATGCAGACTGTGACAATTGAGTTTCACGCTAATGAGCCTGGCATTTGGTTCCTTCACTGTCACAACCTTTATCATATGAAAATGGGTATGGCCCGACTTGTGAAATATGAGGGAATTGAGCAAACTCCTGAGCTGAAAGAAGATGAAGCAAAATGGGGTCCTCAAATGACTCATGATGATGATGCTTTTTGGAGAGGAGAAACCAGCCTTTATTCAAATACTGCTAAGTTGGAACTTGGAATGAATGCTGGACGTTATCAATTTGATATGGAGCTTGAAGTTGATGAGTATGACATTGATAACTTTGAAGCTGAGGCCATGTTCAAAAGGTATCTTAATAGATTTCTTTCAGTAGGAGCTGGAGCTGTCGTTGAAGACCAAAAAGTCTATGCGGCCCTAACAGCAGCTTATAATCTTCCGGGAAATATTGAAATGGAAGGTTATATCAGGCATGACGGAAAAGCTGTTGTTCGATTGACAAAAACTCTGCCAATTACTGAAAGAATCAACTTAGATTTAACTCCTGAGTTTAGCTATAAGGATGATTTTAAATGGTCATTTGATTCTGAACTCTATTACAACTACAACGAGCGTGTTAGTTTTGGTGTGAACTATAGAAGAGACGAAGATGGAGATGACTCTGTGGGGTTTGGAATTAAAATTAGATTCTAATCAGTAACTTAGGGCATGGATTTACCGTGCCCTGTTCTTTTAATTACTTACACACCATGTAATTTATCAACATACCCCCAGGGGGTAGTTTACAGCAGAGAAAAAGTATTGTATTTTCAGTCTATGATAGTGAAGACGATCTTAATCACATTCATTTTAACTTTAGCGACTTCGTGCAAAAGAAGCCCTTCAGATTTAACATTTAAGTCAAGAGATGATCTGGTTAGAGGGAACCAGCTCATGACTGGAAAAGCACCTTTAAACTTCAAATCGTTGCAAAAATATATTTTAAAACCGAAGTGTATGTCCTGTCATTCTGGCCCAGATGCTAAACCCAAGAATGATCCAATTGACTTTACTACATATGAAACAACAATGATTGATCGGTTTATTCCTCTTCTCGTGAAAGGAAAGCCTCAAAAAAGTAGATTGTTCTTAAGTGTGGAAGAAGGAGAAATGCCTGTAGAAGGGACACTTTCAAATGTTGAAATAGAGTTCATAAAAAAATGGATTGAAGCATGTGCTCCAAAGGAAACTCCCAATTCTATTCCAGATGATTGTGAAGACGGTGACGATGATGACGATGGTCCTGGAGACGATGATGATGGGCCTGGTGATGATGACGGTGAACCCGGTGGTGACGATGATGGAGAGCCAGGTGATGATGACGGAGAACCCGGTGGCGACGACGATGGAGAGCCTGGCGATGATGACGGTGAACCTGGTGACGACGATGGTGAGCCTGGAAATGACAATGAACCTGGGTGGGATGAACCCCTAGATTAATAATAAATTCTAATAGATAAGGAGAGAAAAATGAAAAAATTAATTTTAATTACTGCATTGGCAATGTCTTCATTTGCTTTCGCTGATACGACAAGTATTGATGATACAAATGAGGCGGTTACAGAAACTTTAAAAGAGTTTAAAACTTCCCAAACTCATGATGTTGTCGACTCTTTTACGGGAATTAAAGCTTGGCCAGTTTCGGGTGGAATTAAGGCAAAGGTTTACCTAAAAGGTAACAAGTCTATTTCATACTCGTGTCACAGACATGATGCTAATGACCCTTTTGAATGTCACGAACTTTAATTTAAAAACTCCTTGAAGATATTTGAGCTGCCCAGTGTATATTCTCTGGGTAGCTCGCTGTAACGATGAAACATTTTAGGCTGATCTTAGTCACCTTTATGGTGACTTTCTTTTTTCAAGACTTGTGGGCATATCCAAATTTTGTTGGATATGGATACACTTCATGTATGACCTGTCATTACAATCCATATGGTAATGGCCCTCTCACTGATTATGGTAGAGCACTATCAGCAACAGCAATTTCAAATCGTTGGATTATACATAACAAAGATAAGTCAGAAGAAAAAATTGCTAAGGATAGTGGTTTTCTATACATGAAGGCATTTAACGATTGGGTGCGTCCGTCTGTGGACTATCGTGGTTTAAGATATGCTAGGGATATAAATAAAGATCAGGCCAAGTATGAGACCATTCATATGCAAGCTGATGTCAATGTCGTAGTCAAGCTTGATAAATCGGATAAGTATATTGCCTCAGTATCTTATGGGTATGCTCCTACACCTAAATCACAAAAAGGAAAGGATGTTGGTAATTATAGGTCTCGTGAACATTATATTGGAATACGACCTAATCAACATTATGGAATTTACATTGGAATGATGGATAAGGTTTTTGGGATAAGAATTCCTGATCATATAGCATTTAGTAGATCGGTTACAGGATTAGCTCAAAATGATCAAACACATGGTGTCCTAGTTCATTTAATGAAAAATAAGTTTGAAATCGGTATCCATCCATTTCTGGGTAACTTAGATCAAGCCAGTGATCTAAGGCAAAAAGGTGTGTCAGCAAAAATAGAATATGATTTTTCAAATAAGTTTAAGCCTGGCGTTTCTATCCTTAAATCTGAGTCAGATCATTTAGTAAATACGTTAGCTTCAATTCATACAAAAATGGGGTTTTCAAAAGGTTCTAGTGTTTTATTTGAGTTAGGTACGAAAAACCAAGAAGTTGTATCTACAAAGCTGGATACACAATCTTATTATGGCCTATTACAGAATCACTTACTTTTAAACAGAGGGGTGTTCACACTTTTTACGTTTGAATACTTTAAACCAGATTCTGAAAAGGAAAATGAAACATTCCGTTTGGGGCCAGGTCTTCAAGTCTTTCCGTTTCAAGGTGTCGAAATTAGATTTGATATTTATAACACTAAAAATTTCAGTAGTTCCTCAGCAACAAAAGACAATTGGGATATGGGGGGGCAGCTACACTTATGGTTTTAATTCACCTGAAAAAGATAATCCTTATCTTTTCTTTACTTCTTTTTACTTTTTCAGTTTGTGCCAGTGAAAAATCTGTCGATCAAATAATTGAAAGTAAATTCAATGATTATTCTGTTCTTTTGAAAATGGATGAGATTTCTGAAGAGTATCAAATACTCTTGCACAAAAAACTAAGCTTTATCTTAAAAAGAACAAAAGCTACTAAAAGAGTTGTTAAAAAAGATGAAGCCCTTTTTATGAATATTATTAACAAGGTCGATGACTTTGATCTTGATGACTATGACTTTGATGAATTGTCTGAAGAATATATCACTTTATTAAACCAAATCAAAAAAGAACAATTTAAATTGAGTTACTACGCTACAGCAAGATTTATCACCTGGAATTATCGACTTCAACTGACAGATCAATCAGGTTTTAAAGAGCCACTTTACTCAAAAGAAAAAGGCTTGTGTATAGGAGCAGGAGTAAGTTACGAAAACGCCTATTGGGGAATGGCAACCGACTTTTGCTACGCTTACATGACAGCAACCGTTGGAGAAGATTCTACCACAATTAAATATAATCAAAGTAGCGTTCCTGTGGATGCACTTGTATCAGCGTCCTCGATTTTTTGGAGGCCAAAAGAGGAAGTCAGTTTTGGTGCAGGCCCTCTTCTTGTCTATCATAGTGCCAACTATGCTCCTCCAACTGGAGGATCAATTCAAGATACAAATAGTTTATCTTATGGTTATCAAATTCTTGCAAGCTGGAGAAAATCCAGTTTTAAAATAGATATATCAATTGGTGATTTGAAAGATTATAAATCTAGTATTTGGCAAGTTGGTTTACAATATATCTTTTAGATACTGTCGATCCACTCAATAACTTTGTCGAAATCTTCTTCTGACATTTGAGGGTTATCTTTTGGCATATTCCCTCCTATGTTTTTAAGTCTTATGACAAGTGTTGATCCATAAGCATCGTTACTTTCAACAAGCCCTGAGTTGATCCAGGCCTGATCAGTATTATAAGAAGACCAAGCATTATGGTAGCCGGAGTGACAAGACATACAGTTGTTTTTCAAAGCAGTATAGGCTTGATAAAGCCTTTCGCCAGCAGCCGTTGATCTATCTATACCAATGTTTTCAGAATAGGTTCGATCAAAAGAATTTGAATTCGTAGATTGATTACAAGATACTAATAAAATTACTGCTACTAAGCTTAAATAATTTTTCATTTCTTAATTTTAAAGGGTAATTTAACTTTGACATTGACAGTATTTTTAACTCCAACACCCATATAACTAATTCCAGAAATACCAAAAGTATCTAGCTTTAAAGAAAAAGTGGCTTCTCCTAATTTTTCAGATACTTTTTTATAGATAAAGTCTGCGGTCTGCTCTTTATCTAATACTCGAAATTTGGCTTTACCTTTGCCATTTGAACCTTTTGCTTCTACCAATAATAGTACTGCCTTCTTGTCTTTTTCATGGCCAAGTTTTTTCTTAAGATGATTATCTCTTAGCTCAATTCCTGTTTTTAAGGTTTTTACAGGAACTTTAATGTTTTTAGCACTTATCTCACCATTGCTGTCAATATAGACCTTTCCTTTGATTTTGCTAGAAGTTATCGTAAATGATCCAGCAGGTGACAATGCAACATCTATGGATATAATTTTAGTAGAAGCAATCGCACTTGAAATTAAAGACACAAAAAGTACAAAAGACACAAATAAGATTTTCATAAGTTATCTCCTAACTGTAAAAATACTATACCCCCTAGGGGTAGTCAAACTTGATTATATTAATTATATGCGGTATGTAAGTCCTCAATATTTCGATTATCTAGTAGGAAAAAAGATATGACACACTCTCACAAACACGGAGCTGATCACAAAGGCCAATTAACAAGAGTTAATAAAATTGAAGGCCAAGTTCGCGGTGTAAAAAAAATGATTGAAGATGAAAAATATTGTGTAGATATTCTCACTCAAATTAAAGCCGCTAGAAGTGCATTAAAATCATTAGAGCTGTCAGTCCTTGAAGGACATCTCAACCATTGCCTCTTATCCGCGATAGAGTCAGACTCAAAAAAAGATGCTTTAGAAAAGGTTGATGAGATATTAGACCTACTTAAAAAGACATCAAAATCTTAGATTGAAAGAAATGAGTCTCTAAAAAAGCCATTAATTTCTACCATCAGTAGTCCACCTAAAATTGCTCCTATCAACCATGCAAGGGCGGCAGTTAAATAGATTTCTGCTCCAAACAATATAAATAGAGAAACAGCTATCAAAGAAATTGCTAAATAGCACAGTGACTTATTTGATCTAATCTTTTTTACTTCTGATTTTTTAAGTAAATAAGAAGCGAATATGGCCCCACTACCAATAAACAAAGCTCCACAGATCGCAAAACAACCATAAGTCCCAAATGTATAATGAAAGTAATGATAAAGGTCGTGATTATTAGTTAAGCTGAGTTCAAATTGTGGGCAAAACAATAACGTCAAAACGCCTATAAATGCCTGTATGCCCAGTAATTTTGAAAATACAATTTTCATATCAGGGTCAAGGTCATATTTCACAAAATTAATGATCTTATTGTCTAGCTCTTTAGGAGGCAAACTACCTTCAGAATTAATAAAATCTTCATAATCCTTGTTATTAAATGGACTAGTCATTTTGACCTCCAATATACTTTGAGCGTACTTTTTTAAGACCTCTTGAAATCAGTTTTCTAACATTAGACTCTGATACATCTAACAATTTTGAAATTTCCAAGAAGTCCTTTTCAGAATAGTATCTAAGAGAAATGGCACTTTTCTCATTTTCGCTTAAGTTTTTAACGTCATTTAGATCGACATTTTCGCTTGCCTCTTGAACCTCTGAGAGAAGATGTTCATCTTTTAAATCTTCATATACAAACTTTCTCTTTTTCTTGAAGTCCAGTAATTCGCTTCTGCTAATAGTAAAAATCCATTTCCCTAGGGGATATTTTGGATCATAGTTCATTCGTGAGTTATGAAATTTAAGCAAAATATTCTGAAATACCTCATCAATTGCCGAATCATCAGACATTCTTTTATTGAGATAGGAGTAGATACGTCCCTTATTTCTATTATAAATCACTTCAAAGGCCATGTTTTCACCCTTTTGATAAAGCTTCATTAGCTCCTCATCTGAAAGATGTGAATATGGATTCACCACCTTCTACTCCCTATTACGATTGAAATGCCCATTTTGTGACAAATTTATTTTCAAATGTACCCCCATGGGGTATAAGTACTTAAAAGTACTACAGTTTAAGTAAAAAGATAAGTTTTTTGTCACAAATTATTAACATGACTCGTAATAAGGGGTGAAAGCTAATTTTAGGAGGGGCTAATTTTGAAAATTTTCATACTAACTCTGATCGTTTTTACTTTCCAAGACTCTTGGGGGCACGGCGGAGAGGATCACAGTAAAAAGAAGTCGCCTGAAGTGGTTCATGATTCAATAGAATCTGATAGTAAAGAGGTAGAAGAAATCTATAAAAAAATCAACACAAGCTACTTAAAGAAAATTAAGCCTATATTTAAAAAATCCTGCTTTGATTGCCACTCTTCTCAAATTACTTATCCATGGTACTACAAAGTTCCTGGCGTAAAACAGCTTATAGATTCTGATATAAAAGAGGCCAAGTCACATCTCGACTTTTCAAATGATTATCCTTTTATAAGTCATGATACCCCTGAGAACGATTTAAAAAGTATTGAAAAAAGTATTTCTAAAAAAACTATGCCTCCTAAGAAATACCTCTGGATGCACAACAACGCCAAGCTTTCGCAAAAAGAAGTGGAAGAGATTAAGAAATGGATTAAAGAATCCTTGGAGGCCTTAAAGTGAAATCTAATTTTTTAGTTGTTCTTTTATTTATCACGGGAGTACTTCACTCTAGCTATGCGTATTCTTACAGCTTTAATGAGGCCATTGAAGCAATCAAAAGTCATGACATAGTAAGTTCTTTAGAGAAAAAATCTAAAGCATTGATTGAAGAAGGTGAAAGCAAAGGCTCTTGGGGTGATCCGATGTTTCGGGTTGCCGCTAAAAACTACCCCAAAGATAGTTTAAAAGATAATGAAACTCCCATGACTGGTATTGAATTTGGTGTGGCTCAAAAAGTCGCATTAACTACCAAGTACGGAAATATTGAAGATGCTTTTGCAGCTTTAGGGCAGGCCACTAAGCAAGAGTCTGAAAACAAAACTCAAGAGCTTATTCGATCCTTCTGGGAAATACTTATTGAAAATAAGAATTTAGATGAAGAGATTAATATAATTAAAGAAAATCTAAACTGGATTAAAAACATCCTAAAAGTTTCTAAGAGGCTCTACGCGAACGGTAAAATCTCCCAACAAGCACTTTTAGACATTCAAATTAGAAAATCTGAACTTGAGGCCCTTTTAAGTAATACTGAATATGAATCAAAGCAACAACTAGATAAGCTTTCATACGTTCTAGGTAAAAAGGAAGATTCTATTTCTAAAGAAACAATTCCTTGGACGATCTTTAAAAAGTCAGAAAAAGAAACGAAGGACTTAAAAGAATTAAGTTTAAAATCTAAACTTGTAGCTAAATCTAAAATGCTAACTGCAAAAAAAATGGCCTATGTACCAGATTTAACTGTTTCAGTTGGCTACACAAAAAGATCAAACATTGACAACAAGGGGGACTTTGTTTCTGCTATGGTTTCATTTCCGTTACCTTTTTCTGGTCAAAAGTACTCTGGACATTCTCAAGCCGTGTTTGAAAAAGCATCTGCTGAAAAAACTCTTGCAAACTATCGTAAGTTTAAAAGAAGTGAGCAGGATCGTTTAGTACATCAGATTGAGAAATTAAACTCAGAACTAAAAATATTAAATGAAAGAACAATTAAATTTGCGGAAAACAGCAGAAAAATTACTTCTAAATCATATAGCCTAGGAGATTCAAGCTATATCGAGCTACTACAATCTGAATTAAAGCTTCAAAGTTTACTCCTGAAAAGAAGCAAGTTAAGTGCTGCACTATTAAAGACAAAAGCTAAATATAAATACCTTATTGGAGAAAAGTTATATGAATAAATATTTTACGATCTTTGCCTTATTAGCATTGGTTCTTGTAGGTTGTGACAAAAATACCAATAAAGATAGAAGTGGTTCTGAACATAGTTACGCTAAAGAAACGGTAAAAAGCTATTATACCTGTTCAATGCATCCTCAGATAAAACAAGATAAACCAGGAAAATGTCCTATTTGTCATATGAATTTAACTAAAGTTGAAGTTGATGATAGTGACGAAGAGGCCCCAGCAACGACGGCTGTACCTGAAAAGGATATTTGGCAATGCCAAAATTTTCCTGATGTCACAAGTGAAAAAGAAGATGTATGCCCAATAGACGGCACTCCTATGGTTTTGAAACCAAAGGAAAATAAAGCAGGAAAAGTTATAGGCAAGGTAAAACTTAGGAAGTCTCAATTAAGTCACTTTAAACCAGAGTATTTTCCTACTACGACAATGATGATGAGTAAAAAGATCAGATTGCTAGGAACTGTACTTCAATCTGAAGATAAAGAAAGTAATATCCCAGCTCGTATCGGGGGCCGTGTGGAAAAAGTATATATTGAATCTACTGGAAGTTTCATTAAGTTAGGTGAACCTGTATTAGATTTGTATAGTCCAAAGCTTATTACTGCTGGGGAAGAATATCTAATTGCAAGAAAAACTTACGTCAAATCCAAATCAAAAGAATTTAGAGATATGCTTAAGCAAAGTGAAGAGCGTCTTGAACAATGGGGAATCAAAAAATTTCAATATGAGTCTTGGTATAAAAGAAATAAAGTTCCAAAAAGCATAACTATTTACTCATCTGCTACTGGTATTGTGAGGAAAAGAAATGCCATCGTTGGAAAGTACTTCAAAGAAGGACAAAACTTTTTTGAGCTATCTGATTTATCAGAAATCTGGGTTGAAATGGATGTTTATGAACATGATGCATCTCTAATATCCATGGGGCAAAAAGTAAAAATGGAGTTCACTTCTCTTCCTGGAGATATACTTGAAGGAAAAATTAACTTTGTAAACCCTGTTCTAGATTCGGTTTCTAGAACATTAAAAGTAAGAACCACAATTAAAAACACTACAGGAAAACTTAAGCCAGGAATGGTTGCTGATGCAACACTTGAAATAAATCTCGAAGGACACCCTTTAGTTGTCCCAAGAACGGCAATTATTGATACAGGTAAAAGAAAAGTTGTTTGGACAAAAGTATCAGGCAAGCAATTTCGAGCAAAGGAAATTCATACTGGTCACGAATCTGAAGGTTACGTCGAAGTTAAGCATGGATTAATGGAAGGTGAAGAAGTCGTTATTGAAGGTAATTTTCTTCTTGATGCCCAAGCTCAACTCTTTGGTGGTTATGAAGATATGAAAGGACAAAGTTCTGGTGGGCATAATCACTAAGAGGGGCAAAAAATGATTCAGAAACTTATAGAAGCATCCATTCGTAATAGAGTCCTTGTTGTTATACTTTTTGTATTGATTGCTCTACTTTCAGTTTTTAGTCTAAAAACTGCAAGAATTGACGCTATTCCTGATATTGGTGAGAACCAACAGATCGTATTTACCGAATGGGCTGGAAGATCACCAAAAGATATAGAAGAGCAAGTAACTTACCCTTTAAGTGTAATGATGCAAGGGATTCCGGGAGTAAAAAATATTCGTGCAACCTCTGCATTTGGTTTTTCAATAATATATGTGATTTTTAAAGATGATGTTGATTTTTATTGGAGTAGAAGTCGTGTTTTAGAAAAGTTATCTACAGCTTCATCAGAGCTTCCAACAGGTGTAACTCCTAATATGGGGCCTGATGCCACGGGATTAGGACAAATATTTTGGTACACTCTTGAAAATGAAAAGGAAGCAACCAAGCCAAGATCACTAGCGGAACTAAGATCAATTCAGGACTTTTATGTACGTTATCTTCTACAGGGTGTGGAGGGAGTTAGTGAGGTTGCTAGTATTGGTGGATTTGTAAAGGAATATCAAATAGATGTTGATCCAAACAAGCTATTTGCTTACGACGTTCACTTTTCAAAATTGATTAAATCAATTCAAAATAGCAACATTGATGTTGGTGCTGAAGTTGTTGAAGATGGTGATAGAGAATTTGTAGTTCGCGGGAAAGGATTCTTTAAGAGCATTTCTGATATAGAAAATGTCGTTGTTGCCGTTAAGAATAATTCACCAATTAGAATTAAAGATTTAGCAAGTGTAAACATCGGGCCGGGATTTAGAAGAGGCGCACTGGATAAAAATGGTGTTGAGTCTGTTGGTGGTGTTGTTACCATGCGTTTTGGTGAGAACCCAAAAGAAGTTATAGATAATGTAAAAGAAAGACTTTCTATTGTTGAGAAAGGACTTCCTAAAGGGGTTAAACTTGTACCTTTTTATGATCGAACAGAAGTAATTGAAAGAACAATAGGTACAGTTTATTCAGCTCTTGGACAGGAGATTATAATTACCATTGTTGTAATTCTTTTGTTCTTACTTCATTTTAAATCGTCGATTTTAGTTTCTCTTACACTTCCTTTTGGTGTGGGAATTAGTTTTATTCTGATGAAGTTTTTAGAAATAGATTCAAATGTAATGAGTTTGTCTGGACTTGTTATTGCAATCGGCTCAATGGTTGATATGGGAATTATTATGACTGAGAATATATATTCTCATCTTGCTCAAAACCCTAGTGCATCTAAGAAAGACAGAATTGAAATTATTGTTAAATCTGCTCGTGAAGTTGGGCCAGCAATTTTAACTGCTGTTGCAACTACTATTGTTACGTTCTTGCCAGTGTTTGGACTTGAAGGAAGTGAAGGAAAACTCTTTGGGCCACTTGCATGGGCAAAAACACTAGCAATGTTTGGTTCTGTAGTAGTAGCAATTATCTTAGTTCCTGCATTATCAGCATATCTGTTAAAGGGAGAGCTAAAACCAATTGAGAAAAACAAGATTAGTCTATTTATTGTTGAAAAATATAGGCCAGCTCTTAATTGGATGCTTAATAATAGGAAAATATTTGTCATTTTTCCTACAATTATTTTCCTCCTTGGAATGTTTGCCTATTCAAAGTTAGGTAAAGAATTTATGCCTTCTTTAAATGAAGGGGAAATTCTTTATATGCCAGTCACAACACCAGATGTAAGTATGACAAAGGCAAGAGAGCTATTGGCCTATACGGATAAAAAACTAAAAGAGCATCCATTAGTAGCTGATGCTATCGGAAAGCTGGGGAGAGCGAATACTGCAATTGACCCTGCTCCTGTCGCTATGTTTGAAACAGTTGTAAAGCTTGTACCTGAAGATCAGTGGCCAGATGGTGTGTCTATTTATGACATTATGAGTGAGTTAGATGGTGAACTTCAAGTACCGGGCTTAGTAAATGCATGGTTGTTTCCGATCGAAAACAGAATTGCCATGATCTCTACTGGCATTAAAACTCAAATTGGTATTAAAATATTTGGTGATGATCTAAAAACACTTGAAAACATAGCCTCAAAGATAGGCAAAGAGGTTGAAAAGGTTAAAGGTGCCTATGGTGTATATGCTGAGCAAATTACAGGAAAACCCTATATAGAGTTTGATATTGATCGAGTTGCTGCAAGTAGATACGGGATTAATACTGGAACAATTAATAAGATTCTACAAACAGCTGTTGGAGGGATGACTATTGGCCAATTTTATGAAGGACGAGAGCGATACCCAATAAGAGTAAGATATAAGAAAGAACTTAGAGATAGAATTGATGAACTAAAAAAAGTATTAGTGCCGAGTCCTTTAGGGCAACATATCCCGCTTTCGGAACTAGCTGATATTCAAGTCGTTACTGGTCCAGCTGCAATTCAGTCTGAAAATGGAATGCTAAGATCACTCGTTCTTTTAAATGTTCAAGGCAGAGATTTAATCGGTTTTGTTGAGGAAGCTAAAGAGCATATTGAAAAAAATGTAGAACTTCCAAAGGGTTATTCTATTGTATGGGCTGGACAATATGAGAGTCAGGTTCGATCTAATAATAGGCTTATGATGTTAGTGCCTCTTGCACTACTGATAAATCTTATTCTTATCTATTTAGGGATTAAAAATTTAAGAAATGCTGCAATTATCTTTAGTGCTGTACCAATTGCCTTTGCCGGAGGTTTAATTCTACTTTGGTTGGGTGGATTTAATACTTCTGTAGCTGTTTGGGTTGGTTTTATTGCTCTATTCGGTATCGCTGTAGACGATGGTGTTGTGATGATGACATATCTTCAAGAAGCAATAAAAACTCATAAACCTAAAAATTGGGATGATCTAAAAGAATGTATTTTAGAGGCTGGCTCAAGAAGGATTAGGCCTCTTATCATGACAACAACTACTACTGTTGTCGCCTTAATTCCAATTATGTGGTCAACAAGTACAGGTAGCGAAGTTATGAAACCTATGGCGATTCCTACGCTTGGTGGAATGTTAGTTGAGCTAGTAACTTTATTTATCGTTCCTGTAGTTTATTCATATTTTGAACAAAGACGTATAGAACAAGGAGAAAGTCATGCTTAAAAAAATAGTTATTCTTAGTATTCCTTTTGTTCTAGCTTCGTGTGCCTCTACTAACCATAAATATATGCGTGGATCAGTTGCAATGAAGCTAGATAATAAAACAGCTCATGTTTGTCTTGGCGATAATGAGGTCCAACCCGGAGATAGAATTTTGTTTTATTACAATGACTGTGAACAAGTTGATCCTGAAATTGGAGGTCTAAAAGGTTTGTGCACTCTAAAGAAGCTAGGAACTGGAGAAGTAACAAAAATCCATAATAGTCACTATTCGACAGTTAGAACTGATGGTTCTTTTAAATTTAAAGAAGGAACTTTAGTTCAAAGAGAGAAACTATAATGAGTGCTTTAGATGAATGTTGTAAGTCTGGTTGCAAGGATTGTCCTTGGGGCTACAAAGAAAATAAAAACGATAATTTAAAAAAGGAGAATATCATGTGCCCAAAATGCGAAGGTAAAATTTCAATCAAAAAGTCTTTAGCTGCATTGACGATCGTCTTTGTTGCAGTTTGGAGCTTAGACTCATTTGCTTCCGGCAATATGGATCATTCTAAGATGGACCATTCAAAAATGGATCACAGCAAAGTGAAGCATGGAAAAATGGACAAAATGAGCAAAAAAGGTGGTCGTAAAAGCTTAGGTGAGGGAACTAAAAAATCTGTTGTTAATGCTCTCGAAGCCAATGAAGAATTGCATAACTCATTTTTTAAATATGATGGAAAAAAAGTAGAAGCTGCTGCAAAAAAACTAAAAAAAGCCATCGACGGTATTGAAGACTCTGAGGTATCAAAGCTTCTAAAGTTCTCTAAAACAAAACTAGACCAAATCAAAGCCTCAAACTCAAGAGATGATAATAATCAAAACTATCATTTAGTTTCTATGGCATTGATTCATGTAGTAAACACTTATGATGTTGGAGCAAAGTACAATGCTTATTCTTGTCCAATGGTGAAAAAGAAATGGGTCCAAAATAGTAAGAAAATGGCTAAGGTGCATAACCCTTATGCTCCGAATATGCCTCACTGTGGCTCTAAAGACACAAATCACTAATTAGGAGGGTTTTATGAATCGAAGATTTATGTTCAAAAGCTTGGTTTTATTATTCTTTACAATATTTGTTTCATCAGAAACCTTTGCAAAGAATGATATTAATAACTTTATTGAAGTAAATGAAAAGAACAAAGTCTGTATGGTTAATAATTTTTATAATCCAATGGCAGACTTCACTGAATTTGAAGTAAATGTTGAAAAAAAGAGTTACTATGGTTGCTGTGCGATGTGCAAAGATAAGTTGAAGATGAGTTCTCAGCACAGAATAGCAATAGACCCTCTAAGTAAAGAGAAAGTCAGTAAAGCAGACGCCTATATTGTTGCTGACAAAACAAATAAAGGAAAAACATATTATTTTAAAAATAAGACAAACTTTATAAGATGGACAAAGTTATAATTATATTTGGATAGGCGAAAAAATGTTCGTCTATCCACCTTTTTTTTGCTTGCAAAGAAGCAGAAGTAAAAATTTGGGAAAAGTTGACGTATATCTAACATAGTTGTAACTAATTTATATTGCAGTATAATAATTACTTGACTAAATAATATATTAATTGATAATAAGAGTTAGTTATGTTTAAGAAGATTTTTTCTCTATTTGTTTTAACTTCATTTATATTCAGCTTTTTAGCTGAGGCGGATAGTGTTCATGAATTTTCTAAAAGTAATGAACAACAAATCTCTAGTAGTTACTCTACTTCTGCGAATTCAATAATTACAGGAACTGACTGTGAAGACTGCCAAGAAAGTGATTGCGGAGACCACCAAAGCCATTGCTCTCACCATTGCAGCGGATTACACAACATTGCTCCAGCTAACAATCAAGTATCACTTAAAACTCCAGCAAGTCTTAATGATAAAGTTCTCTGGTACTATAACCATCATTACAATACACCATTTCTTGATCCGGCTTTAAAGCCTCCCATGTATTCCTAATTAGATTTTATTCCTGACATTAGTGCGTTTAAGCACGTCTGTTAGAACTATTGTTACTCTAATTAGGAGGAATTTTATGAAATTTATTAATACAACTGTAATGCTAATGGCATTGCTCTCCGTTGCTGCATGTTCAACAGCAAAAACTACTTCTGAGAGCAAATCTAGTAACAATAAAAATATAAAACAACATGAACGATTTTATGGTCGTTTTGAAAGGTAAATTTGGAGAGGGAATTTTCCCTCTCTATTACTTAAAAGGAAATAGTGGAATGAAAAAAAGCTTTTTAATGATTTTTATTACTTTGTGCAGTTTTGACTCTTTTGCACAATGTAGCATTAATACTCCAAACGATATTTTGGAATTAATAAAAAAGAACCATCCAAACATTTCCTTAAATATGGCCAAAGGAAAAGCACTTGAACAAACAATTGAGGTTGCCGAACAACGACCTAATCCTGAATTAGATGCTGAAAGTACTGTTGGAGATTCAATAGAAGGAAATATCTATAGAACCTCTGTTTCATTAAAGCATACATTTGAATTGGGAGGGAAACGAGATTCAAGAATTCAGGTTGCTAGAAGTACATTTAAAACAGGTATGGCCATTGCTCAATTTGAAAATCAACAAGCAATAATAGATACAGTCTTAAAGCTCCATCGTCTAAGACAAGTTTACGAATTGATTCCCTTATATGAGGAATCACTGGATGCTTTTAATAAAATTTTGAAAACTATTAAAAGAAGGAAGTCATTATCTCCTGAGCAGCAAGTTGAAGGTGAAACTCTTGAGCTGGCGGTAAATGATTATAAATTGAAAATATCTCAACTTAACTCTGAAAAGATTAACTTAAGTAAGCATTTGTCTTTTTTTATGGGATCAAATTGTATAATACCTCGGAACGCTCTTCCTTATAATCTTAATCTAAATGAATCATTTTCTACCACTTCTACAGTCACTAATTACTCAAAGCTAAAAGCGGCATCTCTTGCGGTTGAGCTGGCTAAATCCAATTTAGAGTTAGAAAAGTCCAAGAGCTATCCAAACCTACAAATAGGGCCTACCTATGAGTATGAAAAGTTAAATATAGGTCAAACGAACACAGTTGGGATTGCACTAACTATGGAGCTTCCTTTATTTAATATCAATGGTGGAGGCAGAGCGAAAGCTAGCAAAGAGGTTCTAACTGCAAGTTTGAATCTAAATAATATCAAGAAGGAAAGCAAGCTAGATTTGGAATCGTGGGTATCAAAATTCCAGCAGTATAAAAAGTCGTTAAATACAATCGCTAACAAAGATAAACTAGAAAAAAAGCATAAAAAAATTGAAGCTCTCTTTAAAAGAGGAATCATTTCCACATCTTTAGTCATTGAGTCACATCGACAATTAATAGAATTTTTCAATACAAGATTTGAATTTGAGAATGGGGCCACGGAAGCCCTTTGGAATATATATAAATTAAATGGGGTAATAGAAAAAAAGAAACTTTAATAACCTTAAGGGGGATTACAATGAAAATAAAAACACTGATACTAATCTTTACGATGTTTTCTCTAGTTGCATGTAGCGACAGCGAAGAAGCACTAAAGGAACAAACTGGGATACAAACAAAAGAAGAAATCAATGCCCAGAATCAAAATTTACAGGAATGGGCACAAAAACTAGAAGTCGATCTTGATAAAAGGCGATCATTTATTACTGCCGTTGAGGGAGAATTTGAGGGAAGCTTTTCTGTAAAAGAAACTGCTTATATGATTAGGCTCTTGATAACTCCTACAATTCCTGATTACGACGTAGATCGTACGAGGACACTTGCCGAACTCGAATATGAACTTCAAAATCTCAACTTAAATATTCAAATCATGCAATGGAATCCCAATAGCCAGCTATCTGCCGTTGGGTGTGTGTTGCAAAACATTAAGCCCGATCTGAAAAAAGGGATTATGAATTTGATCTCTGAGGGTTGTACTAATACATATCAACTCTTTCTGTCTGATGAGCCTAATGACGGAGATGATTTTACTGACGAAGATATTTTAATTCAAAGTCGTGATCTCGCAAACCAAATTAAGGATGGAGTAATTAATTACGTTCAAGATTTTAAAGGAAAACTTCGTTCAAGCACTAATGCCATGATCTATAACTTTTCTTTAACGAGGATTTAATTATGAAAGATCTTGTACTTGTTTTTATATTTATTTTCTCAGTTTCTTCATATGCAGAACCTATTGAGTTAAAGATTGAGGATGTTGCAAAGAAAGTTTCTGAAGACAACTTTTTAGTTATTGAAAATGCGGAAAGAGTTTATCAAAAAAAGGAAAATATTAAATTTGCTCGTGGAAGCCTTCTTCCTAAGCTTAATATTTGGAACCTTTTAAAATTACCAGCCGTTTTTGTTGATCCTTTCGCCGTAGGAGATATTATTCAGGATGTCGCCCCTTTTTTAGTTCCTTCTAATTGGTTTAAGCTAGGACAATCAAAGCATCTCTATAAAGCTCAAAAAGAACAATATAGAGCTTTATGGGCTAACGAGGTGAATACTGCGAAACTACTGTTTGTAAGTGTCTATCGTGATGAGAATTTTCTAAATTTAGTTAAAGAAAAAAAGTCTCACTATAAAGAAATAATGGATATAGCTAAGGTTAGAAATATCTTTGGTAATGGAAATATTTTTGCTTACAATTTAGTTCGAGATCGCTACCTCTCACTTGTTGAGGATTCACGCAATTTAGACAACCTTGTATTTAATGAGACTAAAGAACTACAATATCTAACTGGAATCAATAATGAAGAAGATGTGATTTTGATTACACCTTCGCTTCCAAAGCTTGAAGGTGCAAAAAATATAGAATTTTCCAAAATCATATTTAAAGCAATTGAGGCTTCTCCAGAAGTTTTTCAGTACGAACACTTAATGAATGCTCTATCAAAAGTAAAAGGTCAGATCAACTTTAGTATCTTAGGAGCATCAACTTTTTCACTTGGAGAAGGAAATGGAGTCTTTGATCATATTCCTATTCAAGATGGTCTTGGCTTCGGTATGGGTGCAAGCATTAGGATTTCTAAGTCAGAGGGAA
This sequence comes from uncultured Oligoflexia bacterium, assembly GCA_964015265.1. Classification (GTDB taxonomy): domain Bacteria; phylum Bdellovibrionota; class Bacteriovoracia; order Bacteriovoracales; family Bacteriovoracaceae; genus CAXHCD01. The sequence continues at coordinate 73,846 of CAXHCD010000004.1, read as the reverse complement.
GAATTCTTAAAACACAACTCAAGGCCACAATTGAGACAATTAAAAAGCAAGTTAATGTCCTTGTTAATGAATATAACTCACTAATTAACAACTACACTATAACTCAAGAACGAATTCAGTTAGCACAATCCAACTACAATGCAATGATGAGTCATATCGCAATTGGCGGAACTCTTGATGTTATGGAAATGATTGAAATTTTGGATAACCTTTATGCCTCTAAAATTCTCCTATTGTCTTATCAATTTCGATTCTCCGATCTTGTTGAAAAATTAAAAAGAATCACTTTTAGTGGTGATTATGCGGAAGGGCCAAAAGCAATTAAAAACTTTGTTCAAATCGAAGATAAACAAGAAGAAAGTAATGATTGTGACCAAGATTTTGACTGGAACTGTGAAGAGGAGTTTTAAATGAAAAGAAAAATATTACTGATAATTCTATTGAGCACATTCCTAAGTTCATGCACCAAAGAGGAGAAAAGGTTTATTTCACTAGTTGAAAACATTAAGAAAAGTAAAATTGAAGTTCTTGGTGTAAATGATTTTCCAGTTTTAAACACAGACCTTCTCGCGCAACTAAAGGAGTATTCTGAATTAGTTACAGATGGCTCCGAATTGTTCGAGAGTTTACTTACTAAGGGAAAAACTAGAAAAAGAGTTAGAAAATACCTTATTCAAAATATAGATTTATCTTTAATCTGCACCAATTTATTAATTGAGGATGATTTATACCAAGATATTAAGGATCAATGCACTGAGGGTTTTTTTGATATTTGCCCAATTTCTTTTTCAAGATATAAGAAAAACTTACAGGAAATTATAAAGAATTTGAATGACCTTCTTGGTGATCAAGCTTTTTCACAAACAGATTGCAACAACTATATGAGCGAGGAGTTATAAATGAATTTTAAATTATTAATATCAATAGCTGTAGCAGGTTTCATGCTTTGTACTACTTCATATGCTGAAGATGGGCATGATCACAGCTCTCATGATAGTATCGACAGCCATTCGAAAGACGATAATCACGATCATGGTAAACACAGTGAAAATGACGGTCATAACCATAAGAAAAAGAAGAAAAAAGAATCACACGATGATCATGGGCATAAGGGACATAGTGAAGACGATGGTCATGATCATGAAAAACATAAAAAAGATGATGGACACGACCACGGATCACATGATGAGCATAAAGGTCATGGGGGCCACGAAGAACATGAAGGTCACGGTGGTGGTAAGGCCATTGGGAAAGGAAAAGCTATTGAAGAAGTTGATGAAAAAAAAGGATTTCGTCTTTCAAAGGAAGCTATTAAAACTCTCAAACTAAAACTTAATACTGTTGATGGTTCATCTTTCAAAATCAGTAAGAAGACATTAGTGGCATCAAAAAATAAGAAAGGTGTTTATAGATTCAGAGCAGGATTTTTCAAATTACTTCCAGCAAAAATAACAAAAGAACTCCCCGATGGCTACATGGTGGAAGTTAAAGGTGTCGATTTCGGAGATCAGATTGTCATTGATGGTGTAGGTCTTTTACGAGTCACAGATGTATATTCAACTGATAAATCAGAATACGGTCATTCACACTAGGATATAATATGATTAATAAGGTTATCGAATTCTCTGTCAATAATCGTATGTTTGTCTTTATGGCGACATTACTACTGATTGTATTTGGTATGAAGTCTTTTCAGGAGCTTTCAATTGATGCTGTACCTGATATTACCAACACTCAAGTTCAAATAAATACTCAGGTAAAAGGTTTGGTGCCAGAAGAAGTCGAGAGAATGGTAACTTTCCCTATTGAATATTCTATGAATGGGATTCCTGGAGTAGAAACAATACGTTCAATATCAAGGTACGGTATTTCTCAAGTCACAGTAATCTTTAAAGAAGATATGGACATTTTTAAGGCAAGACAACTAGCTTCTGAAAAACTTCAAAACATAGAGCTTCCTGAAGGTGTAGTTCCAGAAATGGGGCCAATTAGTACTGGGCTTGGAGAAATCTTCCATTACTCAATTGAAGCAAAAGTACCAGAAACAGACCCCGAAAAGAGGTTAATTCAATTGATGGATTTAAGGTCTTTACAGGATTGGTTTATAAAACCAAGGCTTTTAACGGTTAAGGGAGTGACAGAAGTTAATACTATTGGAGGATATGAAAAACAATTCTTTATTCAACCTAACATAAGTAAAATGGCCAAGTATGGACTTCACTTTGATGATATAGAGTCAGCTATTGAAAAAACTAACCTTAATGTTGGTGGTGGATACATCCAGCAAACTGGAGAGCAATTGTTGGTGCGAGGAGTTGGGTTATTAAATAACATAAAAGATATTGAATCTGTTGTTGTTAAAAGGCTTTCATCTTATCAGATTATCAAAATTAAAGATATTGCCCAAGTTAAGTACGATAAAGAAATTAGAACAGGAGCTGCTACTGTTAATGGCGAAGAGTCCATAATTGGAACAGCATTTATGTTGCTCGGAGAAAATTCAAGGGCCGTAGCTCAAAGAGTCTCTGGAAAATTGGATGACATTAAAAAAGATTTGCCCCCTTGGGTTAAGTTAAAAGTCCTATATGACCGTTCACACATGGTTGATGCGACATTGGGTACAGTTGAGCATAACTTATTTATGGGTGCAGGGCTTGTAATTTTGTTTCTTCTTCTCCTCGTAGGAAACTTAAGAGCTGCGATTATTACATCAATCACAATACCAATTTCATTGTTAATGACCTTTATTTTGATGAAATGGCAAAATGTTTCAGGAAACTTGATGAGTCTTGGTGCTCTTGATTTTGGAATCATTGTCGATGGTGCAGTTATTGTGATTGAAAACTGTGTACACAGACTTCAAAACAAAGGTAAAGAACTTGGTAGAGAAATGACAAGATCTGAGGTCAAACAAGTAGTTATAGATTCAGCTATAGAGATTAGGTCTGCTGCTGGCTTTGGTGAATTAATCGTTATTGTTGTGTTTGTACCATTATTTGCCCTTACTGGAGTTGAGGGAAAAATGTTCGGCCCAATGGCAACCACATTTATCATGGCCTTGGCTTCTGCACTTCTCCTTTCTTTTACGGTAGTTCCAGCATTAGCAGCAACATTTTTAAGTGGAAAAACTAGAGATAAAAAGCCATTTTTAATGGGCCTAGCAGAAAAGGCTTTTAGTCCAACCTTAAATATGGCACTAAAAGCTAAAAAACTTGTTCTAGGTATCGGAATCGCTTCTATAGTTGCAGGTGTATTTTTATTCTCAAGATTAGGTGCTGAATTTATTCCTCAACTTGATGAGGGTGACTTTGCGCTACAGTTTATTCGTCCTGCAAATATCAGTATGGAAAATTCAGTTAAACTTCAAAGACTTTCAGAAAAAATTGTATTGGGGTTCCCGCAAGTAAAAGATGTTTTCGCAAGAACTGGAGCCGCTGAAGTAGCAACTGATCCTATGGGTGTTAATATTTCAGACTCCTATGTGATGCTCAAAAACAAAGAGAAGTGGCCAAAAGATAATATCATCACAGATAAAAAGAGCTTAATGAAAGCCGTTAAAGAAAAATTGGACTTGCATGTGCCCGGCCAAGTAATGTTAGTTTCACAGCCTGTTGAGCTACGATTTAACGAGTTATTAGAAGGAACTCGTGCTGATGTTTCAGCAAAAGTGTTCGGAGATGATTTAGATAAGATTATTGCTTACTCTAAAGAAGTCGCAGAAATAGTTGGCAGCATTGAGGGAGCTGGCGAAGCTGAGTCAGAATCGAAAGGAAAATCTCCATTACTTCAATATACTCCCAAAATAGAAGAATTAGCACAGCTTGGGGTTACGGCAAGACCTGTTTTAGATGCAATTAATACAGCTATAGGAGGTCGTGAGGTCGGACATGTTTATGATGGAGTTCGTAAGTTTCCAATTGTAACTCGACTTTCAGAAGATCAACGTAAAGATGTAATGACTGTTAGAAAGTTACCTGTTGGTATTGCTGAAGGATACACAGTCCCAATCGAGCAAGTTGCAGATATAGACTTTGTTGAAACCTTCTCTGCTGTTAGCCGAGAAAACTCCCAAAGACGTATTGCTGTACTTATAAATCCAGAAGTAAGAGATATTGAGAGTTTTGTGAATAAGGCAAAAAAAATGGTTGAAGAGAAATTAAAGCTTCCTGAAGGATACTACATAGAATGGGGAGGAAGTTTTAAAAACCTACAAAGTGCTAAAGAAAGGCTTGGAATTTTAGTTCCAATGGCCCTTTTGATTATTTTGGCTATGCTTTATGCGGCTTTTAGAAACTTCTCCCAAGTAGTGCTAATTTTTGCATGTGCTCCAATGGCCTTAATAGGAGGAGTTATTTCGTTAAATGTGATGGGAATGCCATTTAGTATTTCCGCAGGTGTTGGTTTTATTGCTCTGTGTGGGATTAGTATTTTAAATGGTGTTGTGCTCGTTACCTATTTCAACAGATTGATCACAGATGGTAAAACTCCTGATGATGTAGTTCGAGAAGGAGCAATGACGAGATTAAGACCAGTATTAATGACTGCCCTTACGGATATATTTGGTTTTCTTCCCATGATGTTTTCAACAGGTCTTGGTGCAGAAGTGCAAAAACCACTTGCCACAGTAGTTGTTGGTGGAATTTTATCTGCAACAGCTCTTACCTTAATAGTCCTGCCAAGTTTATACAGATTATTTATAAAACAAATGCAACCAAAACTATTTAAAGGAGAAACTGTATGAAATATATCGTCACAATTTTATTGACTGTTTTTTTAGCTTCATGTGCCCATCATCATCAGACACCAGAACATCACCATCATGCGTATGATAAGCAATGTGCTTATAGTGTCGCTCATGGAGATTTAAAGACTGAAGGCAATACTGAGTACCAAGTGGAACATGGTGGGAAAACCTATTACTTTTCTTCAAAAGAAAAAATGAATCAGTTTAAAATAAATATTGAAAGCAATATTAAATCAGCAAATAAAAATTGGTCGTTAAGGCATGAAAAATAAGTACAGGAGGATTTTATGATTTTAAAGACAGCACTATTAACAATTATTACATTATTTTCTATTTCAACATTTGCTGGAGAAAAGGATGTTGTTGTAGCAAAGACTAAAGTTGGATTTAGAACAAAAGTTGATTCCTACTTAAGGATAAACAAGATTAATAGATTCTATGCTCTTGTAGCAACAAAAAAAGATCGTCGAGGAGTAAATGGGTGCTCTATTCATAGAGGAACGATGTCAACAAAAAGATGTAGAGTAACAACAGAGAAAGTAAGAGTTCATGAGTTGTCTGTTAACGATCGTAGCGAGATTATTTTTAACAAAGATGACATAAATATTACTTGTGGCCAGATGAAAGATACTTGGCTTGGTAGGAAAATTGTTCTGAATAACAATTGTAAACTTGTTGATGAAATAGAAACTGTCGTGGAGGATGATGGAGTTGATATTTACAATGTTAGATATAATATTACAAAATTTGTTGCAAAGGAATAGGTTTGGCACACGATCATTCTCATAATCTTGGCAGCAAAAATATTTTGGTAGCATTTTTCTTAAATGCTACCTTTGCCGTCATTGAATTTATTGGGGGATATCTCACGAATAGTGTCGCTATTTATTCAGATGCCTTACATGATTTGGGTGATAGCATTGCTTTACTGTTTTCCTATTTTGCTGAAAGATATAGTAACAAATCGCCAGATTCTAAATTTACATTTGGTTATAGAAGATTCTCTTTGCTTTCAGCGCTGATAAATGGACTAATATTAATAACTGGTGGTATTTTCGTTATACATGAAGCTATCCTGCGCTTAGCAAATCCTGAAGTTGTTAAACCAGAGGGGATGATACTGTTAGCTATCCTTGGTATTGCCGTAAATTCTTTTGCAGCTTACAGGCTTTCTAAAGATAGTGGATTTAATCAAAAGATGGTCATGTATCATTTATTTGAAGATATTCTTGGCTGGGTAGCAGTATTTATAGTTAGCCTTGTTTTATTATTCAAACCTTGGTTTATCCTTGACTCCATACTCTCAATTCTTATTTCATTAGTGATTCTGCGAGGAGTCTATAAGAATGTTTTGAAAATTTCAGCCATCTTTCTTCAGAAATTTCCAGAAAAGTTAGAGGTTGATACAATTAAGCAAGAACTCTGCAAGTTCGACCTTATAAATGATATTCATGCCTTTAAGGGCTGGTCATTGGACTCAGAAACATATTATCTTAGGTTTCACATCAGCGTTCCAGAAACTACGACTATTAAAGAAATAGATTATTTAAGAATTGAAGTAAAAAAAATTCTAGAAAAGTACAATATTGCCTTTTCTAGTGTAGAATTTGAATCAGCAGTTAATAATTGTAATGAAGACGATGCAAGATGCTAAACGGTGAAGAAATTATTTTAAAAATAGTATTTTCTGAAATAGAATAATAATGTGAAGAAAGTAACGTCATTTTTTATATTTTTTGTTTTTTTGCTTGGTATTGTCGGCAACATCAGTACCAAGGCAACTTATAATGATATTGATTCACATTTGAAAGATTTTGTAGAATTTAACCAGGTTCACCATGATAATATTGACAATGAGCCTCACACCCACAAGCATAAGCACAGTGATGATGGAGAGGAGCATGAGCATAATCATCAGCACACAAAAGTAACTCAGTCAGAAATCAAGCTTTTAAATTGCACTGTTAATATTTTGGGTGGTTCTGTCGTTATCGAGTCTAAAAATGGGTTCACTGAAAAGAATTTAATCTCCAATCCCCATCCTTCAAGAATTTATCGACCTCCCATATTGGTTTAATCGTTCAAAATTTTATTTTTTTAAATTCTAGGAGGAATTATGTTTAAATATATTTTAAGCTTTCTTCCACTTTTCTATACGGCAAATTCATTTGCTCATGGGATTAGTGAGGAAGCTAAACGTGCTATGATCGAAGGAGGATATTTTAGATATATCATTCTCGGTGCTGAACATATGATTACAGGATATGACCACTTGCTATTTCTGTTTGGGGTTATATTCTTTTTAAAAACTTTTAAAGATATTGTGAAGTTCATCAGTATCTTTACTCTAGGTCACAGTATCACCCTTATTTTTGCAACCTTTATGGGAATAACAGCAAACTACTGGTTAATTGATGCAGTTATTGCCATTTCTGTTATTTATAAGGGGTTTGATAACAATAAAGGTTTTCAAGAGTATTTTGGGATGAAGGGATCGCCAAATTTACTTTGGATGGTCTTTATTTTTGGTTTGATTCACGGGTTTGGACTTTCGACCCGACTTCAGCAATTACCACTTGGTGATAAAGGCGGAGAAATGCTGATGAGAATTATTTCATTCAATATTGGTGTAGAATTTGGGCAAATTGCTGGACTTGCTATAATGCTTTTTATAATTACCCAAATGAGAAAGCATCATATGTTTGAAAGGCTTTCACGAGTTTTCAATGATGGAATTATGCTTGCTGGTTTTATGCTACTTTTGATGCAACTGCATGGTTATCTACATACATCGAGTCCCGATGAGTTTGGATTTAGTGAAGATAATCATGTTCATCATCACATGAAAATGAATCAGCCAAAAACTGAAGAATACAAACACGATACTTTATAGGAGAATCAAAATGAAAAAATTATTAATAATAACTGCATTCTTACTATCATCAACTAGCTTTGCAGGCCCCGGACATGGACACTCCCATGGCCCGGTTGATACTTGCAAGAAACTGGCAACAGAAGACCTCAAGAAAAGTTCCATTGAAATTGGAAAATGCCATATCTCAAGATTTGTTAAAGCTGGAAAAATTGACTCATCGTGGTCTAACTCAAGCCATAAACAAAGTATTACAAAAGACTTCAAAGGGAAAACTGAATGGGTTGTTACTTTTAACAATGAAAAAGGTGTCAAAGGCAAAAACTTGTATATTTTTCTAAATTTAGACGGTGGCTTTGTCGCGGCTAATTTTACAGGGAAATGATATGTGGCTTGCAATAGGTAAAACTATTGTCGCAGCGATTCTGATCAGCTTTGTTTCTTGGTTGTCAGGAAAGAAGACAGGATTGGCAGGGTTTTTAATAGCCCTGCCTCTTACAACTTTGTTGGCCCTTGCATTTTCTCATATGGAATGGGGAGATTCAAAACAATCAGTAGAATATGCCAAGAGCGTTTTTGTTGCGATTCCAGTATCTTTACTGTTTTTCATTCCATTTTTATTTGCTCAAAAGCTAAATTTAGGATTCTGGACTTGTTATTCAAGTGGAATTGCATTTTTAGGCTTTGGATACTTTGTGCACTCTTATCTATCCAAACTTGTTTAAACTTTATAAATAGTTATTACTAGGTCGATAGCAGCCTGTTGTTAAGTGGCTATCGTCTTAATAAAGTATATACAAATTGAAGCATTCAATATACTATACCCCAGTATATTATAAGGAGAATTTTAATGTCTCATGTGTTTGAAGAAAAAAAGAAAATTACCTCAAGGATTAGAAGAATTAAGGGACAACTTGAAGCTGTAGAGAGAGGTTTAGAAGAAGGGAAAGATTGTTTCTCTGTTTTACAAACACTTTCTGCATGTCGTGGTGGTTTAAATGGCTTGATGGGTGAACTTGTTGAAGGACATATTAAAGAACATGTTATGAAAAATCCAAAAACACCTAAAAGCTCTCAAGATAAGTCTGCACTTGAACTTATAAAATTAATGAAAACATATTGGAAGTAGGGAAAAAACATGTCACATCAATCACACACTCATGAGCATGATTATGTCATTCAAGACAGTAAAATTGGCTCAAATGAAAAGAAAACTATATTTGTTGTAATCCTGACTTTCATAACAATGATCGTTGAAGTTTTTTATGGTTATATAACAGGTTCAATGGCACTTCTGGCCGATGGATGGCATATGGCCAGCCACGTTGGTGCATTAGGTATCTCAGTTATAGCTTATAGATTAGCAAGATCAAAAAAACTAAATGATAAATTTTCATTTGGAGCAGGAAAGCTTATTCCCCTTGGTGGATATACAAGTGCATTAATGCTGGGGTTAGTTGCAGTCTTTATGGCAGTAGAATCATTTGAGAGATTTTTAAACCCAACAACTATTAACTTTACAACAGCAATAAGTGTCTCTATCGTTGGACTTGTTGTAAATTTATTAAGTGCAGGGCTTTTGTGGGATTCACATGGACATGATCACCACCATCACGATCATGAAGATCATGTACACGACCATAATCATAAGAGTGCTTTAATACATGTTATTGCAGATGCATTTACGTCAGTGCTTGCAATCGTAGCTCTTATTACTGGTAAGTATTTTGGATGGAACTGGGCAGACCCAATAATGGGAATAGTAGGTTCTGTTGTAATCCTAAAGTGGGCCTATGGTTTATGTAAAGCCACAATTTGGGAACTTCTCGATGGAAACTCAAGGTTAATAAAAGAAGATGATATTAGAGAGCTATTTTCAAACGAAGACGATGTGGAAGTAACTGATCTTCATATTTGGAGAATTGCACCAAATGCTCATGCTTGTGAGCTAGTGGTTTATAACAATAAGCCCAAAGGTTCTGACTATTATAGAGAAAAAATGCTAGAGAAGTTTTCAATTGAACATATAATTATTGAAGAAAGAAGTTGCATCCACTAGCCAGCTATTTTTTCTTACCTAAAGTGGGTGGTTCCCAGGGAAATTATCGACTCCATCGTAGGAATAGTTTTTTTCTTCAATATCATAAGGATTATTTGATCCTATATGCTCAAAGTCATCGGCAACCAGAACTGTCTCGTCGTCCCAAAGTAGTGTTAAAACCTGTTTGTTGTAAACTCTATCGCCGCCTATAGGTTACTAATAGGCAAAGGCATTAATCAAAAAATGATCATGTACCATTTGTTTGAGGATATATTGGTTTGGGTGGCAGTATTAATTATAAATATTGTTTTAATGTTTAAGCCTTGGTTTATGCTCGACTCAATACTCTCGATTCTTATTTCTTTAGTAATCCTTCGTGGGTTTTATAAAAATATTTTAAATATTTTGGCCATCTTTCTTCAAAAGTTTCCTGAAGAGCTGGAGATTTATAATATAAAGGAAGAATTTACTATGTTTGACCTTATAGATGATATTCATACCTTTAGGGGCTAGTCATTGGACTCAGAATCATATTATCTTAGGTTTCATGTTAGTGTACCTGAATTTACAACTATTAGAGAAATTGATCATTTAAGACTTGAAGTGAAAAAGATTCTTGAAAAGTATAATATAGCCTTTTCAAGCATTGAGTTCGAGTCCTCAATCAATAACTGCATTGAAAACAACTAAGGCGATTACCGAACGCATTCCTTAACCTATGTATTGATTTTAGTGCCTGCAAAATCTCTAAAAGCCTAAACAGTCTTAATTTTTATATATTTGTTAGGCGTGCTTGACAGAATAATTCGCATAAAATATGTTAGGCATGCCTAACAAAAAGAGAGGGTGCTTTGGAATTTCAATTTGAGCAGTATTGGAAAGAATATGGTGAGAATGAGTTGTCGCATTCAGAAACCCATTATTTACTGACAATATATTCATTATTGCGAAAAGATGACCTATTACGCGCCTCTACGGTTGCAAAAGAGCTTGGGATTAGCAGAAATGCCGTTCACCTACAGCTTAAAAAGCTTAGCGAAAAAAAGCTGGTAAAAATAAAAGAAAACCTCATCTCTCTTCCTAAGCATTCAATTAACATTGTGGAAAAAGTGGCCAATAAGCGTCAAACAATGATTGTTCTTCTTTCAGAGGTGCTCGGTGTACCAATGCATATTGCTACAACTGATAGCTGTAAAATAGAACACTTGCTTTCAGATGATACTGGTGAGGCACTACTTAAGTTTGTTCAGTTCTTGCGATCTGACCGCAAGGTCGTTCTACAGTTTTTAAAAGAATTTCAAAAATACTACTTACAATGTGATCCCGAAATTGGCTGTGGACTTTGTGAGAATATACATTCTATGGAGAAAGTTAATGAAAATTAGAAGCATACTACTTTGTTTACTTTTTGTTATGAGCAATGTTGCTCTAGCATCTAAAAGTGAAAATGAATTGGCTGTTCATCTTTTAAGCTATCTTGCTCAAGATTATGGTGAAGCAGTTGAAAATGGTAAAGTAATAAGTAAGGAAGAGTATCAAGAACAACTTGATTTCTCTAATGAAGTTCTCAGGATTTCATCAGAAAACAATTACGACAACGACTTGAAAAACAGTGTACTTGCTCTTAACCGTGGTATTTTAGAAAAGAAAAGTGTTAAAGAAGTTTCTTCGATGGCCAATAATATAAAGGCTGATATTCTCAGAAAATTTAACCTTTTAACTTACCCAAAGAAGCCTCTGAATTTAGTTAGGGCACATCAACTATTTAAAGAAAACTGTATGAGTTGCCACGGTCAAAGTGGCTATGGTGATGGCAAAGATGGAGTCGGACTAGAGCCTGCTCCGACAAATTTTCATGATTTGGAAAGGATGCAAAATGTTTCACCTTATGGAGCATTTAATACTATTACCCTGGGCGTAAATGGAACTGGCATGGCCGGGCATGACTACCTTTCTGAAGAGGACAGATGGTCGTTGGCTTACTACGTTACCGCTTTTCGTTTTAAAAATGTTAAAAAAGTAGAAGGGATTAGACTAGACATTAAAGATGGTGCTGCACTTTCAGATAACGAAATAAAAGAAAAATTTGGACTAGATGAGCAAAAGTCTCTAGGAGTTCTAGCTAGCATTCGAGATAACAACTCAAATCCTCCAAGTAATGGAGGAAAGAAAAATCAACTTGAAATACATATTGCTAAAGCAATTAAGGACTTGAAACAAAGTTTAAGTTTATATACGGCAGGGCACGTGAAAGAAGCCCGAAACCTTTCTTTAGAGGCGTATCTCCAAGGCATTGAGCCAGTTGAAGGAATTCTTAAATCAAACCATAAAGACCTTGTCCCAGAAATAGAGGCAGCATTATCCAAATATAGATCGCTTTTAGGAAAAAATGCATCTGAAAAACAGTTAACTGATGTTTTAAGTCCTGTGATTTCTAAATTAGAAGGAGCTGTTCAATCTAAAAATTACAAGAATACAGAAGCCTCTTCTTTCTTAATGTCATTTGGCATTGTGTTAAGAGAAGCTTTTGAAGCTGGTCTAATTATATTCTTACTTTTAAGTTTAACAAGAAAATCGAATGTAACAGTATTTAACAAGCATATTCATAGTGGTTGGATTTCTTCTTTATTTGTTGGGGGAATTTTATACTTTGTTTTAAATCAAGCGTTCAATATTACAGGGAAATTAGCTGAATCTTTGGAAGGATACACAGCCCTGATTGCTTCAGGATTACTTTTTTATGTAGGATATTGGATGCATAAAAATACTGATGTGAAAAAGCTTACAGATAGTTTAGTTTCAGCAGTAGATAAATCTATGGGAAACGGAAAAGGGATAACTTTGTTTCTAATAACTTTTGCAGCAGCATTCAGAGAAATATTTGAAACAATTTTATTTCTAAAAATACTCATTCTTGATGGCCATCAAAAAATATTTGTTGGAGCTGGTGCGGTGTCGGCAATTATCTTAACTTTTATAATTATTACCATCGCTGTTAAATATTCTATAAAGCTTAATCTCAAGCTTTTGTTTAAGGCATCTACGATTCTAATACTTTCTTTATCTACAATTTTTCTTGGAAAAGGAATAGGTGCTCTTCAAAAGACTGGAGCTTTCGCCCAAACGAGCTTGGACGGCTTTTCTATGCCAGCTTTAGGGTTTAATTCGACTCTTGAGGTATTGGTAGCTCAGACTGGAATGGTCGCGATTATTTTGACATATAGTTTTGTTAATTTGGTAAGAAAAAGAAAGCTAGTAGAAAGTGCTTTGTAAATGAAGAAAACATTAGTAAAAATTCAAAAAATGGATTGCCCGTCTGAAATAAAAATGATCGAGGGGCTTGCTGAAAAGATTAATCCAAATATAAAGACGGAATTTGATCTAGAGAACAGAATTGTAACATTTTATCACAGAGTTGATGAAGAACTGATTATTGACGAATTAAAAAATATATCCTTGCCTGGTACGATGATCTCATCTGAAGAAATTCGGGAAGAAGATATTCCCGAAATTGCCCCTAGTGTAGAAGCAAAAACACTAAAATATTTATTAGTTATAAATTTTACAATGTTTATTGTTGAAATCATTATAGGTTTTTATGCTGAGTCAACAGGTCTAATTGCTGATGGTTTAGATATGCTTGCCGATTCCTTTGTTTATGGAGTCAGCCTGTACGCTGTTGGAAAAAGCCTTACAGTCAAAAATAAAACGGCATATTTGAGTGGAATTATGCAAATCTCATTAGGGTTTCTGTGTCTTCTTGAAGTTGGAAGAAAGCTTTATTTTGGAAGTGAACCATTATCGGATTATATGATAACGATTTCAATCATCGCCTTGCTTGCAAATGTATGGTGTCTTGCTCTTATCCACAAACATAAGGATGGAGAAGTTCACATGAAGGCCAGTTGGATATTTTCTGCTAATGATGTCATTGTAAATACTGGTGTTATTGCATCAGGTGTCCTCGTTTATTATCTAAACAGTAATATTCCAGACCTTGTTATTGGAGCATTTGTATCTTTTATTGTTATTAAGGGTGGAGTTACAATTATTAAACTTTCTAGAAACAGAAATGAAATAAGTAGCAATGTTAAAAAATGCTGCTAAAAAAACTGATATTAAATATAGGAGGAGTTTTATGAAAAAAAATTGTTATTACTTTATTTTTAGGTTTGCTTGTTACTTCATGTGCACATAATCACGGATGGTGGGGCAGTCACAGTGACTGTGACCATATGAACTGTTCAGATCACCACCAATGTAGTGAAACATGTCAGCATGGTGATGGCATGTATGATATGCATTGTGCTTATTCTATGTCTCAAGGGGATTATGACTTAAAAGGTAAAAATAACTACCGTTGGAGTCACAAAGGGAAAACGTATTACTTTTCTTCCGAGGAAAATAAAAATAAATTTATGAAAGATGTAGACAAAAATATTAATAAAGCTGACAAATACTGGAAAGACCGATGAAAGCATTAATCTTTACTACCCTGATCCTGTTTTCTCTTAATTCATACTCCTGTCCCGGTATTGGCAATTGGAATATGGATATTAGAATGAATAATAGTATGATGAAAAATTGGATGAATAATCCCAATATGCCTAAATCTCAAAAACGTGGTTGGATGGGTTGCCAAATGTCGATGGTTAGGCACCATTTTTACATGCAAAATGGATTGCCTGATAAATATAATAATTTAACTAATCCCCTAAAGTCCTCATCTAAAGTTATTTCTGTAGGAAAAAAAGTTTTTGAAAATAACTGTATGGCCTGTCATGGTAAAAATGGATTGGGCAATGGAGGTGCCGCAGAGGGATTGACCCCAAAACCAACGAATATTGCACGCTTTGCTAAAATGCCTATGGCAAGTGATTCATATCTTTTTTGGACAATTTCTGAAGGTGGGGAAAAAATTGATACCGCAATGCCTTCCTTCAAGGAAAGTTTAAAGAAAAATGAAATTTGGTCAGTCATTCATTACTTAAGAAACTTATAGGAGTATTATATGTCTTATTATTTTAACAAAACAGTAAACATAGATTTTGAAACTGCTATTTCAAATGTAACAGCGAAGCTTAAGGAAAAAGGGTTTGGAGTTTTAACGGAAATTGATGTTCAAGCAACGCTGAAGAAAAAAATAGATGTGGATTTTTATAAATATAGAATTCTTGGTGCATGTAATCCTCAATTTGCTCATAAAGCGTTAATGGAAGAAGATAAAGTAGGTGTTATGCTTCCTTGTAATGTGATCGTTCAGCAAAAAAGTGATGATTCTCCAGTTGAAGTCTCAGCAGTTGATCCAATAGCTTCTATGCAGGGAATATCAAACCCTAATTTGGAAAATGTCGCAAAAGAGGTTCAGGGCTTGTTGAAAGAAGTAATTGATGAGTTGAGAAATGAATAGTATGATAAAGTTAATGAAATCATTGACTAACGTAATTTTAGATTGGTATAAGGCTGTTGATGTTAATTAGATTACTAAGTATTTTAGTTATTTTTTCTTTTGTTTGTACTTCTATTTTAGAGGTAAGGGCAGGTAATAACTCTCTTAAGACAAGCGAGTCATCGACTTATAAAAAAGATAACTCTCAGGGGAAATCTATTTACGTCTTTGGAATAATTAATAACAATGACTGTAAAGATGATGATTGCCCAGTTTCCCAAGCTTGTACTAGTTGTGTTTGTCCTTGTGGTTCTATCTGCTTTATAAATTCAAAAAGTAATCTTTTATGTGACATTTCGTCATTGCATTCGAAGTTGGATTGGTACACTCGTAATTTTTACCAGTCACCGTTTCTAGATCCGGCCTTGAAGCCCCCTCTTTTCTCCTAGTTAAATACAAAAAAATTAAACTTTAAAATCAGTTGATGCTTCAACTATTAGGAGAATAATATGAAGTTAATTCAAAATCTATTCATTGTATCTATGCTTTTTAGCATTATAGCTTGCTCTACAACCACAACGACTAAGAAAAAGGATGCTCAAAATAATAAAAAAAATCATGCTGAGCGAGAACGATTTTTTGGAAGATTTGAGCGCTAAAAAATAGTCTTAATGTTGGGTACTACAAGTCCTTTTTGTAGCACCCAAGGATAATAAGATTTTTTTATTTCTTAATTAAGAGGGTTTGTTTCGTGTGTAAAAAGTATTTTATATTTATTTTTATAGTGATTTTAATTCTTATTTTAGATCAAGGGACTAAATACATAGTTCATACGCAATTTGAACTTGGAGAAAGTGTAGTCATCATTAATGATATCTTAAATATTACTTATGCTAAAAACTATGGAGCCGCATTTGGAATTCTAAGTAATTCTCCAGAAACCTTTAGGAAAATATTTTTTCTATTATTTCCTTTAGGAGCACTAGCTTTTATTTTAATAATGCTTAGAAAAATTTCAGCTCAAGATAAATTGCAAGTTCTTGCACTTTCAGCCATTGCCGGCGGTGCCCTAGGTAATTGGGCGGGCCGCCTTAAGCATGGCTTTGTTGTAGATTTTATAGATTTTCACTTTAAGCGATACTTCACCTATCCAGCTTTCAATATTTCCGATTGTGCTATTGTAATTGGCGCTTTGTTGATGGTTTTAGCAATCATTCGCGATAAGAACCATAAAAATATTAAAGGAGTAAAGTCTTGAGCGTTCATTATTATTTAGACTCTTCATTCTTTTTTTCAAAAATTTCATTTACTTCCCAGCATTTAGTTTTTTTAAATGATTTATTTAAACGGGCTTTCTTTTCAACACATTTATGGATTTTTTCAGGAGTCTTGGCTTTCTTACAGTGCTTCTGGCAATACTTTACTAGATTGTTGGTTGCCTCGTCTGCAAGCACGTTTGTTGATAAAAATCCTGTTAATAATCCAAATGCGATAACTAGTTTTTTCATGTTTTCTCCTCGTGTTATTAAAAACTACAATGAAATATTCATTGACACACTAACATACTTACGCAAGTATGCAAGTATGAAGCAAGTAAAAATTGAACCTACTGAAATTTTTAAAGCCCTCTCCGATAGAACTCGTTTAAGAATTCTAAAGATTTTGGTTTCTTTACCTCGTGAGGAAGCCTGCCTGTGTGAATTAACTGAGGCTCTCCAAGAGTCTGAATCCAATGTTTCAAGACATCTCAAAGCCCTTCGCCAATCTGGCCTTCTCGAAGCAGAAAAGGAAGGGCGTTGGATTTATCACCGTCTTGTTTCATCGAAAATGATTGAAGTTTTTTATCAAACAATCTCTAAACTTTCTGATGAAGATGGGGCTTTTAAAGAGGATCTCTCTCGGTTTAAATCCGAAATTAAAAAGAGAACATCAGAGCGTTGTCGAAAGAATTTGATGAACACTAAAAGATCAAATATTCGAACCCAAAGAAGAGCTTAATGATGGAGGTTTTATGCGATTTTTAATGATAATTCTTCTTTGTTTAACTACTTCAAATGTATTTGCAAAAAATTGTGATATTCAATTTAAAAAAGCAGTTGATCTTTATCGCTGTGCACTTTCAGCAGATAAAAAGGTCACTACTCTAAAAATGCGAGAAGATGAAAGAAAGGGCAGAAAAAAATTGGCGGCTCAATTCCCAAACCCTGAAGTCGAGTCTGAGTTTAGTTTTAATTCAGAAAACAGCCAAAATATTTCTATACTTCAACCTATTGAAACTGGTGGAAAAAGATCATCAAGGATTAAAATTGCTAATGCAGAAAATAGGATATCTGTTATAGAAGATGATTCTACACTAGCAGAAGTCGCTTCAAATGTGGCAATGGCCTTAGTTCAGTTTCGACAGGTTGAAACAAGATTACAATTGCTTTTGGAAATGAAAAAATCTCTTCGTCATCTAACGAAAAGTTTAAAAGCTAAGGCAGTAAGAACACCTGAAGAAAAAACAGCACTTTCAATTTTTTTAATGCAGAAAACTGTTTTAGATACTCAGATTTTAGCACTTAACCAAAAGTTAGGACTAATAAAGACAAACCTTGAGTCCTCAATAGGAAGGGAAATTAGGACATTTGAAAAACTGGAGTCTAAAGAAAAAAAACATTGGCCTACTTTAAATATAATTTCAAAAAAGGGATCATTTAAATCTAGAAAAGCATTAGCTTCTGTAGAACAACTTCAAGGAGAACTTGATCTTCAAAAAAGTCTTTCTTGGCCCGAGCTAGCGATTGGGCCGACAATGGAAAGACAAGATAGTAATGAAACTTCATGGGGAGCAAAAATTGAGTTTACGCTGCCACTTTTTAATTTTAACAGCGGTGGTAGACAACAAGCCCAAGCGAAGCTTTTAAGAGCAAAGGCTATCGCTTCTCAAATCAAGTTTTATGAATCTTCTAAAGTTGAAATATATATTAAGCAATACAATGATGTTACGCAATTCCTCAAAAAAAGTCCTTCACAGGAAAGCTTAAGAAGCTCAGTTGCTGAATCTTTAAGTTATTTGTCTAGAGGTATGGTTCAACCTTCAGCGATAATTGAAAGCTATCGTTCTACTCTTGAAACACTTGAGGCTATACAAAAAAAAGAACTAATCGCATATAAGTTGTACTGGATGCTTAAATCTTTCTCTGGAGAAGTCCCTAAGGAGTTTTTATGAAAAAATATTTTATAATATTTTCTATTTTTCTATTACTTAATCCTGCCTTTTCAGAGGAAGAAGCGAAAACAGAGAAGGGCCGAATTGGACCGGGGAAAGCAGTTATTTCAGCAGATGAAAAAGAAGGCTTTAAAATCTCAGAAAAAGCAAAAAGAAACTTAGATATTTCAGTCAAGGAAGTAGATGGACCGTTAGTTACCGTTCCTAAAAAGTCCTTAGTGCGTTATTTAGACTTTCAGGCTGTCTACCGACTTCGTAATGGGTGGTTCAGGTCTATTGAAATCGAACCAAATTTTCAGGGTGAATACGCAACATTTACTTCAAAAGAGTTTAAGGCCGGTGACCAAATTGTTATCAAAAATAGTGGTTTACTAAGGGTTGTTGAGCTTGATGTCTTTGGGCCGGAAGCTGATGCCTGTGTAGATTGAAATTGGGGATAAAAACACTATGAATAAAATAATTTACTTTTCTGTTTACCATCGAGGAATTGTGTTGTTTACAACAGCACTTCTAGCAGCATTTGGATGGTTTAGCTTTACAAATCTCCCTATTGACGCTGTACCAGATATCACTAATACGCAGGTGCAAGTTTTTGCACAAGCTGGAGGCCTTTCAGCTGAGGAAGCTGAACGTTCTATAACTTTTCCGATTGAAAAATCTATGGGAGGTATTTCTGGAGTCAGACAAGTGAGATCAATTAGCCGCTTTGGTCTTTCTGTTGTTACTGTGGTTTTTAAAGATGGCTACGATATCTATCGAGCGAGACAGCTTGTGTCAGAGCGCTTACAAAGTATTTCATCTGAGTTACCTCAGGGAACTGAACCAAACCTAGGACCGATTTCAACAGGCCTTGGAGAGATATTCTTCTATGCGCTCAGGTATAAAGAAAGCGGTGCTGAGGATATATCAGGTTTTGAGAAGCTAATGAAGCTTCGTTCTGTTCAAGAATGGGATGTTAAACCGAGATTGCTTACAGTTCCGGGGATTGCTGAGGTAAACACAATTGGTGGATATGAGAAACAGTTTCATGTTATTCCTGATCCTAAAAAATTAACACAGTATGGAATAAGTTTTTCCAGTATCGTAGATGCATTGGAAAGCACTAATCATAATGTTGGTGGAGGATATGTACAGCAATCTGGAGAACAATTTGTCGTAAAAGGACAAGGCCTACTTTCAGACCTTGAAGATATTAAAAATACACCTCTAAAACCGCTTAATTCCATAACTGTTGTGTTGATTAAAGATGTAGCTGACGTCAAACTTTCATCTGAACTTAGAACAGGGGCTGCCCTAGTTAATGGCAAAGAGGCAGTCATTGGCACTGCAATGATGCTCCTTGGAGAAAATAGTAGAGATGTAAGTCAGAGAGTCGCTGAGAGAGTTGAAGAAATTAAAAAAAACCTGCCTAAAAATGTTAAATTAGAGGTTTTATATGATCGCTCCGAACTCGTTAATAAAACTCTTGGGACAATCGAACATAATTTACTTACGGGGGCAGCACTTGTAATTTTAATTTTATTGTTTTTACTTGGTAATGTTCGTGCAGCGATTATTACTGCTATGGTTATTCCTCTTTCGTTATTGTTAACTTTCATTTTTATGAGGAAGTTTAATATCTCTGGAAACCTTTTAAGTCTTGGCGCACTAGATTTTGGTATAATTGTAGACGGAGCCGTAATAGTTCTCGATCATTGTGTAAGAAAACTTCATGACGTTGGAAAAGAACTTGGAAGACGGTTATCTAGAGAAGAAGTTCAGCGGGTTATATATAAGGCAACGGTTGAAATTAGAACAGCTGCCGGGTTTGGTGAACTAATTGTTGTTGTAGTTTTTCTTCCTGTTTTAGCTCTGACAGGTATTGAGGGAAAAATGTTTCAACCAATGGCGGCTACATTTGCCCTTGCCGTCTTTTGTGCGCTAGTAATATCTTTTTCAACTGTCCCTGCTTTAGCGAGTATTTTCATGAGTGGCAAAGTCGTAGAAAAAGATCCTTGGTTAATGAGAATTGCCGAAAAGGTTTATAAACCAACACTTACATTAGCGACAAAATTCAGGGCGATCACAATTACTATTGGTGTACTTTCTATCGTTGCAGGAGGTTTTTTGTTTAGTCGTCTCGGAGGTGAATTTCTCCCACAAATGGATGAAGCCTCTAGGACTTTGCAGTTCGTAAGACCTGTAAACATATCTCTAGATCAAGCAATAAAGTTACAGGGAAAGTCTGAGGCAATAATTAAGACATTTCCACAGGTCAAAACCGTTTTTAGCCGAATTGGTACTGCTGAGGTTGCCACCGACCCTATGGGTGTAAATCTTGCTGATACCTTCATTACTTTTAAAAGTCGGGATGATTGGCCTAAGGATACTGACTCGCCTAAGACATGGGCTGGCGTTACTAGCGAAATCGTCGAACAATTGGAGGCGGAAATACCGGGCCAACGTGTTTTGGTTAGCCAGCCAATTCAAATGCGTTTTAATGAACTCCTTGAAGGAACAAGGGCAGACGTTTCTGTTAAAATATTTGGGGATGATTTTGAATCTTTGGTTGAAGTTTCTGAAAAAGTTGCAGAAGTGGTGCGAACAGTTCCCGGCGCTGGTGATGCAGAAACTGAGCTTCAAGGGGCTTCCCCAATTCTTACTGTAACTCCAAAACAAGAAGTTCTAGCCCCTCTAGGAGTTCCTAGTGGAGAGATTTTAGAAGCTGTAAAAATTGCTATGGGCGGTGAAGAAGTTGGCTTTATCTATGAAGGTGTTCGCAAATTTCCTGTAATAGTTAGGCTTAGTGAAGAGCTTCGTTCCGATTTAGGTGCGATAAGATCACTACCTGTTGAACTTGGTGAACGATATATAGTTCCTATAAGCCATGCTGCCACTGTAGAATTTGATGAAGGTTATGGAGTGATTAATCGTGAGCAAACAAAACGTAGAGTAGCAGTTCTTATAAATCCAAGAGGAGTCGATACAGAAACTTTTGTCCGTACAGCACAAGAAAAAGTGGAGAAGGAAGTTAAGCTTCCCCCTGGTAGTTATTTAGAATGGGGCGGAAACTTTAAAAACCTGATTCAGGCAAGAAATCGTCTTGCTGTTTTTGCACCTGTAGCACTACTTTTAGTTCTGGCCATGGTTTATATAGCCTTCGGAAGTGTTGCTCAAACGATTCTAGTATTTATGGGTGTTCCATTTGCACTAGTCGGAGGGGTTATCGGTCTTATGCTCAATGGACTCCCCTTTAGTATTTCTGCCGGAGTTGGATTTATAGCATTATCTGGGATTTCCGTATTGAATGGTGTTGTCTTGGTCAATTGTTTTAATGACTTGAGAGCAGCTGGTTTAAGAGGTTTAGAGTTAGTAAAAAAAGGTACAGTATTAAGGATACGTCCGGTGTTGATGACAGCTCTCGTTGCAATGTTTGGCTTTGTTCCAATGATGCTGTCTACAGGTGTTGGAGCAGAAGTCCAGAGACCACTCGCTTCAGTCGTTATTGGAGGTTTATTTTCTTCAACTATTTTAACTTTGGTCGTTCTTCCTATTCTTTATTTAGTATTCGAACGATTTATGGAACTTCCTGTCAAGAAAGATAAACAGCACAATTTGGCAGCAAAAGAAGTTGAGGCTTTAGGAAGCCACTAACTTAGTAGAAATTTTCTACTTAAGTTTCTACTTGTTGAAAAGGAAAATTAATGAGCCAAAAAGAGCATTGGAATGATATTTACGATAGGAAAGAATACTCCGAAGTTACTTGGTTTCAGCCTGAGCCAAAACAAAGTTTAAGCTTGATAAGAGGTCTTCAGCTTGAAAAAACGTCAAAAATATTAGATGTAGGAGCAGGATCTTCTACACTTGTTGATTTTCTTCTTAAAGATGGTTTTCAATTTATCTATCTTCTCGATATTTCTCAAAATGCTTTTAGCCAATCGAAGAAAAGATTAGGAGAAATGAGCAAGAAGGTAAATTGGTTAGAAGGAGATGTGCGAAATTTTCAGCATAGTCAAAAATTTGATCTTTGGCACGATAGGGCCGTCTTCCATTTCTTAACAAACACTGAGGATCAAAATAAGTATTTAAAACGCCTAAATGACTCTCTAGAGATTGGAGCTTTTTTCATTATTTCGACATTTGCAGAAGACGGTCCATTAAAATGTAGTGGTCTTGAAATTTTCCGATATGCAAAAGATGAACTCATTGACAAAATGGGAGTGAACTTTGAATTGATGGATTTCAAAAAAGAAACTCACACTTCTCCAGGAGGAATGAAGCAAAAATTTAATTACTGGGTCTTTAAAAAACTAAAACAAGCAAATAAATTATAAAACTAGGCGATCCAAATTAAATACACGCCAACACCGATTAGCAATAACCCTGAAATAAAATCTGCCCAACGACGAGATTTTTCTGAAGATAATCGTGCGATGGCAGAGGCAAAAGTAGTTCCAACAAGAATAATCGGGATTCCTATTCCGATTCCATAAATAAAAAGCAGTAACCCACCCCAGGTTGGATCACCTGTAGTTGCCACATAAGACAATAGACCTGCCAGAATTGGAGTTGCACAAGGTGTAATTACAATGCCCAGAATTCCTCCCATTACAAAAGCTCCCAATGCTCCATTTGTTTTTACAGGAACTCCAGAAAATGTTGGAATTTGAAATTTTAGAACCCTTAAAAGGTACAGGCCAAAGACTATTGGAACTATTGCAATAACGTAAAAAGGCCAAGTACCTATTTGTCCAAAAACTTTTCCTGCAAGGCCAGAAACTATTCCAAGAATTGTGGTAACAACACTTCCTCCCAAAATAAAAAGTGTAGCAATACCTACATTCCCTCGAATTGTTTCTTTTTTTAAAGCAGCACAACAGCCAGCAGCAGCGGGATAAATTGGTAAGCAGCAAGGGTTAAGACCTGCAATAACTCCACCAATAAAAGCAAGGGGGAGCGCTATTAAACTGCTATATTGAAATTCACCAGAAGTGATTATATTTAAAGAGGAAAGTAAATAGTCAAGGAGTTCCATTAATAATACCTAAAAAAATTATCTTTTTACAATCTGCTTTATTGCATGCCTTAATTTTTTTATGACCCCTGATCCTTCTCCTTGGAAACGATTAATTTCGCTATCATTTTTTCCAAGAAAAATTACTGTTGGCGAAACCATAACCTTATATTTTTTATACTTATCTGAGATTTTTCTAATATCAACTTCTTCAAACGCTACATTTTTCCCATTTTTAGATTCTCTTGCTAAACGTATTATTTCTGCGCACCCACAGCTCGTCTCTGCTTCTCTTGGGTCAGCAAACAGCATCACTTTGGTTACTTTTTCATTTGCGTAAACAAGGCTTGAAGTACCCATAAAAGTTGTCAAAATTAACAATAGTGCAATCCATACTTTTTTCATAATATCTCCTTAACAACACTTTTTAGATTTACAGTTACTGGTCATATCTTCTGTAGGTGTTTGAATAACCTCTGGGTCTTGCGCCTTATCTTGTATAAATGGTGTCCCAATTCTTAAAAACTCATCTGCTTTTGCTAATTCTTTTCCCAAATAGCTAGCATGATCTAACTTACTTATGAGGTTGTTTTCTATAATGGTTGAATAAATAGAGCCGATGTCTCGTCCTTCTACAATTTTATTTAAGACTCCATTGTTAGTGTAATGCTCGACACTAATCAAATTCTTGTCTTTATCAGGGTAAATTACAAAATATCCACTTGGATCAAGCTTTAATGGCGGTGGACAATTGGCCTGAATTTTCTCTATCCCTACAGACATATTAATAGCTCCTTCAAACACTGGTATATTTTGACTTGCACATTCATTAATCGTTTCTTCAATTTTATTTAAATCTGAACAACCAACTAAATTTATAAGCTTAACTTGTTCCTTTATTTGATTAATACTAGAAATATCTACATTTTTTAAGAGAGGACGTTTTCCTTTCGCTCCAATTATCCGCATCTTTTCTGGATTTACACCATTTTCAAATAAACTTACTAATGATTGCCCTGGCAAATGCCCAATCTTTTGTTCCGAATCATCACCACATAAAATGAGGAAACGAACATTTGGATTCGTTGATAAGTTTTTTACAACTCTCTCAATTCCAAGATTTTCAGTATTCATTGTGCCAACAATACTCACCCTAGAATGTCCAATATCAACAATCTTATCCATTAGGTCTTTTGAGTTTAGTGTGCATATTGCAACGGGAGCTTCAAAACGAATGATTTCATAACTTCCAGGCAGAGGTGGCCACCCTGATCTCTCTTCTACAAAAATATCATCTGTTGCACAACCGTCAGGCTCAAGCTCAACATCAGGATATGCTTCAGATAAAAAATTAGTTACTTCCGATGGGTAGCATATTTTACACCCCAGACAATCGTACTGGACAGGTTCAAAAGTTTTTTTAGACTCTTCAAGAAGAGGAGAAATTAACTCTTTATCAGAAGAATCAATTTCTTCCATCTTGCCTTCAAGGGCATTAACAGTTCCTTGCTGACAACCGCACTTCCAGCACTTTTTGTACTTAATCCCATTTTTAAGGTGAGTAATGATTTCATCAATTGGTTTAGTTGCCATCTTTACTATTTAGCTCCGTTAATTTGCCATTATATTTACGACTTCAAATTTTTCCATTTGAGGTCGTTTTTTTTTCGACTCTTCTAAGAGGCAAAGACCTAATTCGAGTAAATTAATCACACAAGGATCATTAATTTTATAGTAGATTTGGTTTCCATCTCTTCGAGAAGCTACAATATCTTTATCCACTAGGCGTTGAAGCTGATTGGAGACTGCTTGAGGCTTCATTTCCACAATACTTGATAGATCGCCTACACAGAGTTCTTCTTTTAAAATTAGAGCGTGAATTAATCGCAAACGAGTCTCGCTTGTTAAAACCTTAAAGAGACTCATTAATTCACCTGCCGTATCAGATGATATAATTTTTCGGGTTTTTATAGATTTTGGACTTGGTTTGCATGCTTTCATAATTTCTCCAACAATCTGAAACTGACTATTACACAATATCATGTAATAGTATAATTGCAATGTAGATAGATTCTAAACTTGAAAAAAGTAATGGAAAAAAGCATCGAAAACCAGCAAAGTTGCACAAGAAATGAGTCAACAAAGTCCACTTGGATACAGCTTGCGATAGCTGTATCCTTTGAAATTGTGGGTGCCATTATTTTACGTCTAAGTAAAGGCTTTACATTGACTTTTCCAACACTAATTGCTTTGTCATCGTTTGCAATTGCTCTTTATCTAGTCAGTCGAGTAATGAAAAGCCTACCAGTCAGTATTGCTTACCCAATTTGGGCAGGTGGAGGAACTGTGGGAGTTGCTTTACTAGGCATACTTGCATTAAAAGAGAAAGCCAATATTTGGAAAAGTATCGGTATTTCAATGGTTGTTACAGGAATTGTGGTTTTGAATGTTAGTGGATAAAGTGTTAAATATATTTCCTTATTTTTTCTTTCCAAGTGTCGGTGGCTTCCAAGGGAAGTTGTCAACTCCATCGTAGGAATAGTTTTTTTCCTCAATATCATAAGGATTATTTGTACCTAGATAATCTGAGTCATCGTCAACTAGAACTGTTTCATCATCCCAAAGTAGTGTTAAGACTTGCCCGAAGGAGTTAATCGGTAAGCTCCATTCATATAGCTCTGAATCCTTCGAGACGTTTCTACCTGAAATCCAAATATCAGCAGGTACAATATTAAAATCTTGGGGAGTATCTAGTTTTTTTGCCGATTTGTATGCGAATGAATCACTAGATAAGATTCTCGAATCTTTCATTTGCAGACAGTAACGAAAATCTTTTGAAGGTCTATAAAATTGAATCATGTTGTCTTTTGAAACAATCAAACAGCAAGGTATTTTTGACAAACTCATATATTTAAAAGCCGATGACATTAAAGACACTTCAAAACTATTTGAAACTTCAATAATTGAATCCCAAGAGGGTTCTTCGTAATTATATAATGATTTTACAAGCGCCTTAGGAATTAGAAGTTCACTTGCAAATTGATCTGCCCTTAATTCAATGTTGTTATTCTTGTTGAAACCCTCAATCATTTTACTACTACATCTAAAAGATTTCGGCTTACCATAATCAACATCAAGGTTAAAATGGCCTAGTTCGTGAGATACAGAAAATTTCTTTCGTGGAAAATAATTTTGATTAGAATTGAGGCCAATTGAAGCATTTTTTCCATCAAAAAGAAGAATACCATCCAGACCATCAAAGGAATTTTCAAAAACTGGTATATCAAGTGATTGGCAAATTTCAAATGGATCAATTGGATAAGAATTGATTCCTAGCTCTTCTAAAAAGTTTGCTGCGCTTGTTTCTGCTTCAGTCATCTGATTTTGATCTTTCCTTTAAGATGTCCATTTGAGCTTTCAGGATTTCTCTATCTTTATCTGTTAGTTCACTAAAGCCTCTATAGAACTCTTGCCACTCGCCTTGAACTTTTACTTCGTTTTCCTCATTACTTTCACCTACAAGGTAGTCTATTGAGACATCGAGAACCTTGGCCAGCTTACGAAGAATAGGCATGTTTGGCTTTCTACTACCTTTCTCAAACTGATTGACTGCCGCCGGGGTTATCTCAGCATTTCTGGCTAACTCAGCTTGTGACCAGCCTTTTTTATCCCGAGATTGCTTAATTCTTAGACTGAAAACGTCAGAATCACTCACTTTTCCTCCTTTATTACAGACCTATTTTCAATAAGATAGACCTGAAAATACCATCTGGCTATAACAAAATGATAATTTTATCTTATCATAGGGTTGACTTTAGTTAAAGTGTTATCATATTGTTAATGGAGACAATCCATTGTGTTAATCATGGAATTTGGGTTAAGGAGAAGAAGTTGAGTACAGAAAAAGAAAACCAGACGTTTAACATTCTCGCTATTGATGGCGGAGGGATTCGAGGAATCGTTCCGGCCCATATCCTTAATTCTATTGATGGAAAGCTTGGTATAAGCCTCAATGAAAACTTTCAAATGTTAGCAGGAACAAGCACTGGTTCAATAATTGTAGCTGGTTTGGCTTGTGGAATTTCTACAGAAGAAATAGCTAACCTCTATAAAAGCATAGGCGAGAAAATTTTTATTAAGAATGAATCTTATTGGCCAAAGAACATTAAGCCTGCGTTTCACAGCCTTTACGACAATACAAACTTAAAGAAAACACTAAAGGAAACATTTGGTGATATAAAGCTTGGCGACATAAAAAAACCGCTACTAATTCCATCAACAGACATAGGAAACGGCGGAGTCCACGTTTTTAAATCAAATTATTGTAAGCATTTCACTCGCGATATGGACGTACTTGTTTGTGATGCAGTTTTGGCCTCATGTAGTGCTCCTACTTTTTTTGACCCTACAATTGTTGATGAATACGCTTTAGCAGATGGTGGACTTTGGGCCAATAATCCGTCTTTAGCTGCATTTATTGATGCTCAACGAAGATTGAATATTCCTGCTGATAGTATAAAAATACTTTCGGTTGGAACAGGCCATGCGAAATCATTTTATGGTACAGACCTAGAGAAGAAATGGGGAATGCTTAATGGATGGCAAAGACAGGAGTTTATAAGCTTCATCTTATCTCTTCAATCGCAATCAACTCATAATTATTTGCAGCTAATTATGAAAGAAGAACATCTTTTAAGATTAAATTTTGAATCTGACTTACCCTTGCCATTAGATGATTGCACTGCAACTAAAGACCTTTTTTCGAGGGCAGACAAACTTTTTACTTATGAAACTGAAAATATAAAAGCATTTTTCAATTGCTAGTTCGATGGAGAACCTTATGAACACAGATGACAAAAAGAAATTTATTATAGAAAAGCTAATTGGGGAACTTGATTTACCCGAAGGAGCTTATGAAAAAGCAATCAAACGCTATGAAGACTTGGGAGATTGGTTAAGTCGGGATGATTCATCTTTAAAAGACTATGAGCCTCATATTTTTGCGCAAGGATCATTCCGATTAGGCACGGCTACAAAGCCCTTAACTGGGGAGGATGAATACGACCTTGACCTTGCCTGTAAACTAAAAGACGGAATTTCAAAAATTACACATTCTCAAGCCGATCTTAAAGAAATGATTGGGAAAGAACTTGAACTATATAGAAGTGCCAGAGGCATAAAGGAAAACGTAAAAGAAAAGCACCGATGCTGGAGGTTAGAATATCAAGATGACCTAAGTTTTCACATGGATATTGTTCCTTGCATTCCAGAAAGTGGAACAAGAAGACAAGATATTTTTGAATCCTTAACAAAGTCTGGAGCGGAAGAAAGTATCGCAAGAGGTGCTTCTGAGTTAACGGTATCCATTACAGATGATCGTAACCATAACTATAGGTCTATTTCAGATGATTGGAACATTAGTAATCCTGAAGGCTACGCTAACTGGTTTGAAAAAACTATGAAGAAGGCCTTAAGGTTTGATTTAATGGAAAAGTCAGCTCAAGTTGACTATGTCCCTTTGTTTCGCAGAAAAACACCATTGCAGAGAGTGATACAATTACTTAAAAAACATAGAGACATCATGTTTGTTGAAGATGAAGATTCAAAACCAATATCAATCATTTTAACGACACTTGCAGCTAAAGCCTATTCTGGTGAACAGGATATGTATTTAGCTCTAACAAACATTCTTGATAATATGGGTAAATTAGTTAATTCTATAACTCCTAGAGTCCCAAACCCTGTCGATCCGGGCGAAGACTTTGCGGATAGATGGTCTATGCCTAAGTATAGTCACCTTAACCTCGAAGAAAATTTTTGGTCATGGCTAGAACAGGCCAAGAATGACCTTTCATTAATAGAAAATTCAAGTCAGCCAGACTTTATATCAAAACAGGCATCGGCAAAATTTGGTATCAGACTTGATGAAGAGGTATTGGCAAAGGGACTTGGTATAGTGAGTTCTCCTTCTGTTACTTCAACTCCAAAAAGGCATGAGGTCAAGGATGAAAATAGGCCTTGGAGATCAGAAAATTAATGATAATCAGTAAGGGCGATTTAAGGAAATTTTTAAGCGATTATCCTTTTATGGCCCTTAGGCCGACTAAGGATAAGAATTTAGTTTTGAAGGGAGATTTTCAGTTTATCGCAAAATCTAAAGATGGCCCTGAAATACAAGACAGCTTTGAACTTAAAATTGAAATTCCTTATGGCTTTCCTCAAAGAATTCCTAAAGTATGGGAGACTGACAACAAAATTCCAAGGACAGAAGAAGGTGAATTTCATATAAATCCTGATGATTCTCTTTGCTTAGGCTCACCCTTGAGACTTCTTGATAAAATCAACCACAAAGGAACAC
This sequence comes from uncultured Oligoflexia bacterium, assembly GCA_964015265.1. Classification (GTDB taxonomy): domain Bacteria; phylum Bdellovibrionota; class Bacteriovoracia; order Bacteriovoracales; family Bacteriovoracaceae; genus CAXHCD01. The sequence continues at coordinate 44,238 of CAXHCD010000004.1, read as the reverse complement.
TTGTTGGTTTTACTGAATCATGCCTTGTTCCTTTCTTGTACGCGGTTTCAATTAAACTTCAAAAAGGCGGCGACTTCTATATGGGAGAGCTTGCACATGGATTGCCCGGAATTTTAGATGACTACAAAGACCTACTAGGTATTGATAGTAATGAAAATATAATAAAGGCATTGGAGTTAATAGGCACAAAAAAAAGAATCGCAAATAAAGCCCTATGCCCTTGTTCTTGTGGAAAGAGACTTGGAAAATGTAAACTTCGTTTTGTTACTAATCGTCTGCGAAAAACAACTTCAAGAAGTTGGTTCAAAAATCACGCTAAAAATCCTGCCATCATGAGCTAATCAATGTCATCTTCAAGGTGATTTTTGCTGCAAATAATATATTTTGTTAATTGAGTGTTGTTAAATCCAAATCTTGTTTTACTCGTAATTTTTTATTCTTACCATCTTAGGCTGCATTAATCGTCCGCTTCGCTCGCTTAAAAATCAAGAAAAATCCCGGTTCCTCCTACGACCTGCCACCCATATTTTTCTTGATTTTCGCTCGACTGCGCTCCTCGTTTATTACGCCCTAAGAGGCAAATAAAAACTAACTAAAACAAGGAGAATTTATGAAAACTCAAACTGAAAACAAAAAAGTATTAAAATTTGCTGAAGCAAAAAACATCATCCTTAAAAATGACCACATACTTATCTTTTTAAATGATGGCTCAGTGATTAGAAAACACGTTAATTTCTTTAAACACATTCTTGGCGTTGAATATACACCTGTAACAAAAGAAGTGGCCCAATAGGGTCACTTTTCTTTTTCATCAACAACACAAGGAGCTAATTATGTGCTTAAAAAATATTGAATCTAATTTAAAAACCATTGCTTATAAAAAATCTATTCCATTTTGTTATAATTGCTATAAAGAAGCCCCATCTGGAATTTGTAAGAACTGCCATAGTGACGATCTCATGAGGCTAATGCCACAAGTTGGCTGTGAATACGGAACTGAGTGGATTGTAGAAGAACTTATTGAACAAAATCTCACTCCAGTTGATGAAGAAGAACTATTCGAGCAAATGATTGAAGAGTGTTATGAAGAAACAACACAAGTTGGATTTATGAACCTCTCAACTGTTGAAGTTATGAAGGGCCAAGATCCAATTTGCTGGGATTTAGCTAAAAGCGAATATATTGACGGCTTAGCTCAAGATGAGCAATTGATTACTCTGGACAACGGGGCAAATTACTACTGGATTCATGACCTTGAATCATTCATAGAAGAACACCTTGAGGAAGCTGCTTAGGCTTCCTCAAGCACTTCCTCTTATAACTATATGAAATATCACATAATTATTTTTCTTTACTCCGTAGTGTACTACAGGGTTTATAATATGTTTATGAAAGAAGAATATACAATTGGAAAATTAGCAAAAGAGTCAGGGGTCACAGTTGAAACTGTGAGATTCTATGAGCAAAAGGGATTAATCAAGCAGCCATCTACAAGATCAGGATATAGAAAGTACCCTTATGACGACATTGTTAAAATAAAATTTATTAAACGAACTCAAGAGTTGGGATTTACTCTTAATGAGGCCAAGGAATTACTTGATCTTAGAGTAAAATCAAATGCTAAGTGTGGACAGGTTAAATCAAAAGCGGAATTAAAACTTCAAGAAGTAGACGAAAAAATAAAAGACTTAAATAAAATTAAGCGTTCTTTGAAAAAGTTGATTGGGGCATGTTCAAATAATGAAAAATCTACTTTAGAGTGTCCAATATTGGAATGCTTTGAACGGGACACCAAATGTTAAGGGTTGAATTTATATATGACAAAGACTGTCCAAATATTAAGGCAACTAGATCAAACTTAATGAAGGCCTTTTCAGAGGCAAAATTAAACGCAAAATGGAAGGAGTGGGATAGAAACTCTGATGAGTCTCCTGAATACGCCAAAAAACATGGCTCACCAACTATTCTAATCAATGGAAAAGATATTATGGGGGTTGAGCCTGAATCAGGCGCTAATTGCTGTCGAGTTTATAATGGTTCTGGTGTTCCCTCTGTTGATCTGATTACAAAAAAACTTTCCGCTCCAATTGAAGAAAGACAAAGTAATAAAGCTTTCGGATTTCTAGGAACTTTTTCTATTGGCCCCGGTGTTGGAGCTGCGCTTTTGGCAAAGGCAAGTTGCCCTTTGTGTTATCCAGCTATAGCAGGGTTTCTTTCTAGTATAGGCTTAGGCTTTCTATTTAAGGGCGCTAATTTTTATTTATTGATGTCATTCTTTTTAATGATAGCTCTATTTAGCCTTGGATTCAAAGCTAATACTAGGCGCGGATATGTGCCTTTATATGTAGGAATAGTTGGTGCAATAACAGCATTACTTTTTCATTACTTGAATAATCAATATCTTTTTTATCTTGGAATAGGATTTTTAGTTTTAGCTTCGATTTGGAATCTCATACCAGTGAAGCAAAACTGTAGTGAATGTAATTAAAAACGAGGAGGATTATATGTCTAACAAAGTAGAAATTTTTAGTGCGGGATGCCCTGCTTGCGAAAGCACAATTAATCTCGTGAACGATGTTGCATGTGACAACTGTGAAATTACTGTTCTTGATATGAATGACAGTGAGGTATCTAAACGGGCTAAAGACCTTGGAATAGCCAGGGTTCCTGCTGTAGTTGTAAATGGTAAGCTAGCTGATTGCTGCCAAGTAAAAGGAGCGACAGTCGAGGGATTAAAAGCTGCTGGAATTGGTGGCAAGTAGTTGCTTTCGGTGAAATGGCCTAGTTAAGAAAAGTGCTGGAATTCCTATGATCCAGCACTTTTGGAAAACAATCTCTACGCGACATCATCTTCTTCATCTTGAACAACTACAATTTTAGATTTTAACTTAAATACAGATAAATACTTATCTAAAGTTTCAACCTTAAGTTTTCGCTTACCTTTAATGAATTGTGATATGTTTTGTATTTGAATCCCTGAAAGCTCTGAAAACTCTTTGATACCCATTTTCTCAATAGTGTATCTGAGAGCATCTTCGACACTTTCACCAAAATGTTCAATAGTAGTGACAAGTGTTTCTCTGGCATAATCCAAATCTTGCATTTGTTCTGCTACATATTTATCGAATGATTCACTTCTTCTGGGCATAGTCCCTCCAATATTCTTTAGCTTTCTTTATGTCAGAATTTTGAGATTTTTTGTCACCGCCTAAGAGGAGGAGAATGACTTTTTCTCCATCCTCAGCGAAATATACTCTTAAACCTGGGCCATAAAATATTTTGATCTCATACACACCATCCTTAAGGGGTTTGAGATTTTTTGTTGTTCCACCATCAGCAAGTCTATCTACATAGTTTGTGACGATGATCCTTGTCTTTCTGTCCAATCTTTCAAGCCAATTTATAAACGGCTTTTCTCCTGAACTTGTAACGTAATACTCAATATTTCGTTTCAACAAATTAACCTCCTTTATATTAATCAAAAATGATTAATATGTCAAGCTGCGTCTAAATCCTTAACATTATTGATCTTTTTTTGTCGCTTCATCTCTTCTGGGAGGTAGTCATTAATTTGAATCTCTCCGTACTGAATCAAGTCCAAAAAGTCGGCTTTAGTTGTTTCTTTGTGTTTCTTTTTGTAGCTCATAAAAGCAGTGTCCTGACGATCAACACTTGTGATTGTTTGGGAAAGAATTTGCTTTTTATGATTTTCATTAAAGAGGGGTAAAAGGACTTCTAGAATATCAGAAGGAGTAATTTTCTTTTTACCTTTTTTAAGTTTGTTCAGTTTTTCAACTTCGTTACTAAGAGTGTTGCAGATATTAGTATCCAATCTCATTGTAGAAGACTTCTCTTTGTTACCAGTTTTTCCGTTTTGTGTTTTTTTATTTTCCTTCATTTTGTTTCTCCTTATTTTTTAAGCTGCAAATGTGTTAAGTAGGGCACTGACTGCCATAAGCTGTTCAATGCTTAGTTTTTCAAGTTTGGTTTGACACTTTTCAACTGTCTCATCTCTTAAAATGGGTTGAGACAATAGATAATCAAAGTCGTTCATCGTGCATCCCCAAGACTCAATTATTGTTTTGATTCTTGTTTGCGGAAGATTCACTCTTCCGTTTTCCCAATGGTCAATTACACTTCTTGAAAGGCCACAAAGTTTTGCAGCTTCGACACGAGTTAGACCTTTTAGTTTTCGCAATGACTTCAAAATTCTTGCTTCTTTTGAAATTATCTTTTGATACTTTCTTCCTTCTTTTCGTGGGGTATGAGGTTTGTTGTAAACTGACCTTGCCGGAAGGTTTGGAAGTTCCATTGTCCCATTAATGATGTTACGAAAATCTTCAAGCGTGTAACGGTAACGTCTGATTAGCTGCTTTAATCTTTCATCAGAAATGTTACGGCGACCATTTTCTATTCGCTCTATTGTTTTTCCTGAAACTCCGATTGCTTTTCCAGCATCATCTCTGGTGATCCTTCTTGAAATTCGCATTTTTCTAATAGCAACAATGTCATCAGTGAATACCTGAATGTTATGTCTGCCTCCTCTTTTTGGTTTTTTTCTCTCCATAAAATTGCCTCCTTTGGCTTTTAAAAAGTTACATTTTGAAAATTAAATGGAGACAGTTTGAGATTAGGTTTGTGTAACCTGAGAAGTCTGGCGGCCCGTACTGAATAGATTTTCTTGCAGATACTCTTTATTGATCTCTACAAGTCATTCAGCAAAGTGTTCTATTGGGTAGCAATTGTGAGCAATGCAGCTCTCAAAAGATTTACTCAATAGAAACAGTAGCTTGCACATTTAGCCCGACAAATTTAAACACTTTGAAAAATGTAAAAACAAGCAAGCCAAAAACAAGCCACGGACAAGCCAAATTCAGAAAAATGCAGAAATATGTAGAAAGAAACCCTCAAATAACCTTCTGTAATGGTTTCCGAGTGATTTAAGAAAGTTAGGTCTTTGCCATCAAACCTAGCTTGGAAAATTGGAGCGGGTGATGGGATTCAAACCCACGACCTTCGCGATGGCAACGCGACGCTCTATCAACTGAGCTACACCCGCTTAAAGCTTTATAGTTTCTATACAGCCTGCCTTGGCCGAACTCTTCTAACCAAGAGAGACTCTTTACTTGCTAGCTTCGAAGTAAAAACCGTCCTTTAGGACGGTTTTTTCGGCCAAGCTATCAACTGAGCTACACCCGCTTAAAGCATATAAACTTTGAGCCTGAAATATAATTAAAAACAAATTAATAGTAAAGAGTATTTTTTAAATGTAATGTCTAATTATGATCCTATTTGAAGATGAGCATATTTATGTCGTTCATAAACCGCATGAAATTAGTTTTTCTGATTTTTCGAAATCAATTCCTTATTCCCCTGCTCATAGGCTAGATAAAGTAACTAGCGGTGTATTCCTCTTTACAAAATCTAAAGAGGCTGCGAGAGAAATAGAATCATTATTTAGTCAAAAAAAAATTCTAAAAACATACATTGCAATTGCTGGAAATAAACCGAAAAAGAAACAAGGCACTATATCTGGAAATATGGAAAGATCTAGAAGAAGTACTTGGAAACTTACAAGAAATGGAGATAACCAAGCGGTCACAAAATTTCAAAGCTTTACCTATAATGATAAAGATAGAATTTATTTGCTAAATCCTCTAACTGGTAAAACTCATCAAATAAGGGTCGCTTTAAAGAGTCTTTCAGTGCCAATTCATGGAGACAAATTATATGGAGGTATTGAGTCTGATAGATGCTACTTACATTGTTATAAAATGTCTTTTTCTCTGTTCAATAGACTTTATGAAGTAGAATCAAATAATTTTGAAGGTTTATTATTTGATAATAAGTTTCGCAAAAAGCTTGAAGAAATAATTAATTCCAAGCTTTAATCCAGAACTTCATTTTTTTAGAATCTTCTATTTTTTTATCAATATCTTTCCAAGAATATTCAGTGAATAAATTATAATCATCACTATACCCTAATCTTTTCCAAAAATTATCCAAAGGACGATATTCATGAGGCTTCTTGCTATGATTTTCCTTTCTGATTACGGAACAGAAAGTAGTAAATTTTAAGTGTTGTTGTAATTTTTCTTTTGCAAATTCTTCTCTTAATCTAAAAAACTCATGACCTATTTTATTGCCTCTATAATCTTTTTTAATTATAGATTCTCCAAAATAATAAATTTTTGCAATGTCCCACTCTTTATTTAAAAAAGGACTCTTAAAATCATCATCTTCATCTAATAAAGATATACATGTACTTGCACCAACAACTTTATTATCAATTAAGCATATTATAACTAGTGAGTTTTTAGATTTCTGATAACGAGTTAAGTACCTCATCTCATAATCAATACTTCCTTCATACAAATAAGGAAACTCTTTAAAAACTTCAATTCGTAAATTGGCCAATTCTAATAAGTAATTTGAAATATCATCGCAATTTAAAAGCTCATACTTAATTTTCATATTTCTAATGAATGTAAAACTGGAATAATTTTTTTAAAGTTTGGGATATTATATGTTTTAGCTAAGTATTCAATAACCTTTGCTTTTGAAATCCTCTTTCCTGTTTCTTGAGATTCAATAACTAGATTTGCCCACTCTTCAGAAAAAATAAAAATTATCGCAAGAGGTGAAACTCCCATTGATAGTTTGGATAAACTATCTCCTTTTTTACAACCATGATGTTGTTTAATTATAGTTTCAATTCCGAAAGGAACTTTTGGATACTGTGAAACTAATTTAGCTGCCCTCATTGCATGGTTTTTAATTAAGGTCTTATGTTTTGGATTTATATTAGCTCTATCAACTTCATCATCACTTTCAAATCTTGCGTAGTCGTCATTCGGCAAAGCGATATCATGAAAAAAAGATAAGAAGGTGAATTTTTCAATATGTTCAGGAGCCCCCCACTTCATTTGTTTAATAATATGAGTTCCTATAAAATTAATGAGTAATGAATGTCTATAGCGATAAGACATAGTATCATTCATAAGCTTATTTAAAAGATCATCCAGTTTGGGAATTGACTCACAAATAACCTGCATAGATCTCATACTGTACTTGGCCACATCAGTTATGGTTTCAGAGATACCTACTCTATTTACCTGCTCCATAACCATTCTATACCCTTTTTCAGTTTCAACGCTTTTCTCTTCTAAAGTTAGTGAATCATCTTGAAGTCTTTCTACCATTGAGTGAGTAAATGAATTTACTAAATCAAGTCTGTTACTGGATAAAACGTATAAATTTTTAATTGATTCTTCAGAAAGAATATCAATCATATCTGCCGAAATTACATCACCTTTTTTAATGAGAACTTCATATGCTTGATCAATTTTTTTATATAAATTTTGCGTAGCAAGCCAGCCAGGTAATACAAAGTCCATAGGAATAGGAAAATAATCCCCTACAATTTGACTTGCCATTTGTTTTGCCGTGACATGATAAATATGAGCAACTGCTCTAATCAGTTTTCTTAAGGTTATACTTTCATCATATTGGAAAATATTTGAATCCTTAGATTTTGTTTCACCTATTAAAATCAAATTTACATCTCTAAAATTACTTTTTAAAACTTCTTTAATTTTAAGAGCACAATCAATAGTTGGAAAGCCAAGGCCATTTATAATAATACAATTTGGAGTATTAAGTGAGAGAAACTCACTCATTCCCTTAATTGAGTCTCTCATAGTGATTTTACAACCAGTATAAGCATAGATATTTAAAGCATAAAGTCTTCTATAATCTTCTCTAGGATCACATATAAAAACTTCTTTTACTGCTGCACTTTTCAAGTTAAACCTCTTTTGAGGCTTATCGTAAAGCAAGTTCCATGATTATCAATGCCTTCTGTCTTTTCAGTTGATTCTACTCTTATTTCTCCACCAAATTTAATAATAAAGCTTTGAACAATTGGCATTCCAAACCCAGTTCCAGCTTCACCTGAAGTCCCCTTTCGAGAAGTTTTCTCATCGACTTTAAAGACTTTACTTAATAATTTTTCATTCATGTCAACTCCAAAGTCTTTAACTTTAATGTCAATTAAGTTTTGATTTGTTGGGTTATCCTCTACCGTAATTAATATTGGAGAATTATTAAAAGAAAATTTTAATGCATTAGAAACAAGATTATTCATCACTTGATATATTAAAATTGATTTCTCACCGATAACTATCGGTTCTGGTGTAGAAGATTTATTTGAAATAATTAGCTCGCAGCCTTTTTCTTGTAAAAGCTCTAGAAAGTGATCTTTAGTTTGATTTAAAACTTCCATTATGAATAAGTTTGTCAGAGAAACTTCTTTCTTTCCTGATTCAAGTGCGAGTAACTCTTTTACTTGCTCAATGATATTTTTAATAGCATTTACACCAAAGTCAATTCTATTTAAATTCTTTACTAAACTTGGATCATTTTGCTTTTCTAGTGCACTAGACGCGTAACTAATTACAGATAACGGTGTTCCCAAATCATGAGTAAGTATCTTTAAAAGACTTTCGCTTTCTTGTAATTTGTCATTTATTAATGTTTGTTTTTCTTGAAACTGTCTTTCATTTCGATTATTTATAGCACCCATCGAATTAACCATGAGCTCTAATTCTCGATTTGTTGAATTATCTTCGAGTTGAACAAAAAACGAATCTTCTACTTTTCGAATTTTAACTAAAAAATTTCTAACACCTTCTGAAGTTAATAAGTCTGTTGTGAAAGTATTTTGCTCATTTGTAACCTCTTCTAAATTTATACTGGTGTGAATTTGTTTTAAAAAATTAATATCCGCTTTAAAGCAATTTATAAATGCATTATTTTTTTCAAGAACTTCCTGGGCACTTTCATCTAAAAGGCAACAAGGGTCTAGCACTAGGTCTAAGTTAAAAGAATCGAAGTTTTTATTCATATAATCATTATATTTCGAATCTATTTTTTAAACAGACAATAGAGTTTTTTTCTTCATCAATGTAAAGAATATGCGCAATGCACAACTGTTTAATCTCCCAAGTTTACTTGCCAAATATAAACGAGTTAGATATATATTTGGATATTCATCTTAGGGAGTTTTCATGAAGCTTTTAACAGCGCTAATAGTACTATTTATTTCAAATACAGCGATTGCTAATTCATACAAATATGATGCACTAAATGTTGAAGGTGAATATTCTCCAAAAGAATTAACTAGAGTGGAAAAAATGAAGCTTCTACGCGAAAAACTAGAGAGGCAAAATGAAGCTCTTGTTAAAAAGCAAGTAGAGCAAATGAGACTTCAATCTGAGTTATTATTAATGAAGAAAATAAAAGCTGCCTTTGATGCTCAGCTGCAAGCACTTAAATAGACTAATCAGCCTCCATTTTAGATTTTAGAAGCTTTAATAAATAATCTTCTCTTTTCTTGAGTAGTTCAATTCTCTTTTTATTAGCAAGTTTCTCTGACTCACTCCCTTGATTTTCAGACAAAGTTTCAATTTCGTCTTCATTTTTTTGCAGTAACTCCTTAACTCTTTCAATCGATTCAGCTTCGTCAGCTTTATCAAAAACTAAATCTTCAACTCTTTGAGCTTCATCATCTTCTTTGGCCAATTTAATTTTTTTGGGGATAAATGTTTTTTCTGTAGAGTACACTCTTTGATTCATAAAATTTGGAGAAACTATTTCCACTCCATTTTCGTGTAAAACATCTAACATATGGCCTCTTAGCTTAGATCTAAAAGATATAAGATATTTTACATCTTCTAAAAATCCAGCGACTCGATATGTAACAGAAAAATCTCCTAGCTCTAGAACTTGAACAAATGGGCCCTTTAATCCTGACTGTTCTCCAGCTTCAATTAATAATTCTTCTATTTTTAGTCTTGGAACATCATAACCTAGAGAAACTGTCGCAGAAACAATTGTCCCAGAAGATCTAACAACTGTTAACGGAGTTGTAACTAAGAATAAATTTGGAAGAGTTGTTAAATCTCTATCTTCCGTTTGTATTTCTGTGTGTAAAAGGCCCTGCTCAGAAACTTTTCCAAAATAATTATCTACTTTTAAAAAGTCTCCAGGTCTAACAGCATCAATGGCCCTTAACATAAAGCCTGCCATTGTATTACCTACAAAAGTAGTGGATGATAAAGCAATTGTAGCTGTTATTGCTATCCCGAATAGATTAAATAATTGTCCTTTCATTGTTTCACTAATTGGTAACACTAGTAAAAGACCAATTAAAAATAAAACTATAATAAAAACTAAAACGAGTTGCTTTGTCCATCTAGATTCAGAGGCATCAATATGTGAAGATTTGAAAAAAATTTTTCGATATAAAATAATTGTTATAACTCCAACTACTATCAAAGCAAATGGTGGTAACCAAGAAAATACAATTTCTTTCAAATCAGTACTCACGAACAAACTCCTAATATTAGGTAAATTTACACTACTGTCCAATATTTATACAATTTAACACTCATAAGGGCCCGTAATTTCATAGAATTTCTTGGCATAAAAATTGAAGTATTAATACATGAAGTATTTTATTTTAATTTAATTTGAGAGGAACTTATGAATAAGAAAACATTTCCATTTTTCATGCTAATGTTTTGCTTTCTATCGTTGTCTATGCACAACTATCAGGAGACACCAAATAAAAAACCAAAACGAGATGTGGCCAATTTTACAGATAGGCTATTTCCCGATAAGTATGGAACAAAATCTGTCGCTAGTGTTTTTAGTGAATCGAGATGGAGAAATTGGTTAACTGATGTAGCCTTGGAAACAGGTAAGTTTGAAAAAATTGTCGCTCAGGTTGAACAAGGAAAAAAAGATGCAGCTGATCTAAAAAAAACAAATGCTGAACTTAAAATCGCAAATGCTGCAATTGATAGATTATCAGAAACTAGCCATCATCTTTTTAATGACCTACTAGAGGTAAGATCAGAACTACGTGAATCAGATAAGAAGCTAAAAGAATTTGAATTAAAAGAAGAAGAACTAATAACTCAACAAAGAGCATTGGCTCAATTAAAGATCAGACTTAATTCTCTTCAAAAAAAATTAGAAAGCAAAGATCAATTAATGGCCAAGCAAAGTATAGAATTAAAAGAGGCCAAGTCTATAATTGCTGGACTAAAACAACAATTGTGTAGTGAAAACAAAGCTGAAAAAGCATTAAATACAAATGAAATTGAAACAAAAAGAAAACTAGCATCTCTTCAAAAAACTTTAGATCAGTTAAATGAAGAACAAACTGAAAAAGATAAGAAAATTGCTAGACTAGAAAAAAGAATAGAAAAGGTTAAGAAGAAAAAAGATGAGGATGAGGATAATGACGAAGATGAAGATGACAACGAAGATATTGATACTGAAATAAAGTTTGCTCGTTATGTCTTTGATAAGAAAATGGAATTACAAATTGCTCAATTAGAAGCACAAAATGACATTATTGATAGTAGTTATTTCAGTGACCTTTATGGAAGTCTGGGAACGTCTGCAATGGATAGATTATTCAATGCTGATCAGTTACTAAACATGGGACAAGCCTACTCACCAATCTGGGGTAATAGATCTATCGCTTCAAATGACTTAAGTGCTCAACTTCTAAGACTTAATCAAAATTTAGAAAGTCTAGGAGATATCAGTGATATTACTGGAAACATAAATGACATCTCTTATTTAGGAAATAGAAGATTAGATCGTTTAGCATTTCAAAGTGTTCCTAATGGAGACATAACTTGGAATTATATTCCAAGAGACCTATACGGTATTGAAGGAGCTACTGTACAAAGTATGTATAGCCTTTCACCAAGCTCATTAAATAGATCATCAATATTAAGATAAAATAATAACCGACTCATTTACTCTTTAATGAGTCGGCAATTTTTTCCTTTTTTTCATAAAGATATTTTTCAGGATTTCGACAAGATTATAAATAACTAATGCAAAATGGAATTTGCTTAATATTGGAACGGAGGCCTAGTAAAAGGAGTTTTTACAAATGAAGGTGACGACTCATAAGAAGGCCACTGAAAAAACAATTATTAAAAAATGTCACATATGTGGTCAATTAACTGAATCCTACAAAGAAGTCTCTAAATGTCCAAAATGTACAAAGTCTTTTCTTCCATTGAATTACTTTGGAAAAGTTCATGCTAAGAACTCTAAAGAGTTTGGAGAAATGTATTGTGTTGCTGATGAGCTACAAGATGAAGATTTAATTAAAGGGCTAACTGTTCTTTGGTTCTAAGCTACTGAAATCACAAGTATGATCTTAAAAATCGCTACTGTGGGCCATGACTAGTAGTTCATCCCATGATAGTTTTGTGTCATGACAAACACACAAACAACGACACAACAAAATAAAGGTTTAACCCTTCACCCAGTTATCTCTCGCCTATTTTCTCAACGAGAATTAAGTAACGATCAAATCCTAGATTTTCTATCTTGGGATTTAAAAAAGCTACCAAATTTAACAAATTTAATAGACTTAGATAAGGCTGCCGAAAGAGTAATTTTAGCAATTAAAAATAATGAAAAAATTGGAGTCTACGGCGACTATGACGTAGATGGAACAACTTCTTGTGCTCTTTTATTTCACTTTTTTAAAATGTTAAATATCGAAATAGAGATGATTCAACCAAGTCGATTTGTGGAAGGCTACGGAATCCATCCTCCCTCAGTAGAAGATGCTATAAACAAAGGTATAAAACTTTTAATGACTGTTGATTGTGGCATCACTAATAATGAAGCTGCTGAATATGCTCTTGAAAGAGATATCGATTTAATTATCACAGATCATCACAAAGATGCCAGAGATGAAATGCCTAAGGCCTTTGCCATTGTAAATCCTAATAGAAGAGATGAACCACAAGACTCTCCATTAAAACCAATGGCCGGAGTTGGAATCGCTTTCTGTTTGGCCTTAAAAATCAAACAAATATTAGAAAGTGAAGGTCAAACAATTCCTTCTCTTTATCCTCTGTTACAATTTGTCGCAGTTGGAACTGTTTGCGACCTGGCAAAATTAACTCCTGTAAACCTGAGATTAGTTAGACATGGTTTGAAACAATTGCCTAAAACACAATACCCAGGTCTGCAAACTTTTATTAGTCCTGAAGAAAAAGAATTACCTTTCATCCCAAGCGACAAGTTAGCTTTTTTAATTGGACCTATGATTAACTCTAAAGGAAGACTTGATCACCCAGAGAAGGCCCTTAAACTTCTCACTAGTGATAACTATGAAGAGGCTCGTACTTACTTCTCACATTTAGAGATTTGTAATAATGAAAGAAAATTTATTCAATCACAAGTTTTTAAGGAAGCTAAAGATCTAATACTTAAAGAAATTTCTGAAGAATTAAATAGCGCAATTGTCTATAAAAGTGATTGGCATGAAGGTGTTATTGGAATTGTCGCTTCAAAACTTGTTGAAACATTTAATGTTCCAGCAATGGTTTTTACGAATGGAGAAGAAGAAGGTGTTATAAAAGCTTCATGCAGAAGTGCAGGAGAATTAAACTTATTTGAAATTCTGGATGAAAATAATGATCTTTATTTAAAATTTGGAGGTCATAAAGCTGCCGCAGGTCTCTCTATGCCAAAAGAAAATTTTTCAGAATTTAAAAAAAGAATTTCTAAAAAACTAAGTACGATTGCTGAAATTGAAAGAAAGAATCAACAAACATATGATTTAGAAATTAATGCTCAAGAAATAACTCCTACACTTTTAAAACAATTAGATTATTTAGAACCATTTGGTATGGGAAATGCGAGACCAATTTTTAAAGTTAAGAATCTAAACCTAGCTTCTTATCAACTTATGAAAGATGTTCACGTTAGGTGGAACTTTAAATCTAAAGAAGGTTTGAACTTAAGAGGTGTCAGTTTTAACTACTTAGATAAATGGGGACACGACCATCCAGATAAAATTTTTGAATCTCAGTCTAACTCTATTAATGGTCTAACATGCTATTTTACACTAACTCTAAATCACTTTAACGGAAATAAATACATTCAATTAATGGTTAATCGAATTGATATACAAGATTTTTAAATAGGGCCCGAAGGCCCTTTTATTTTAAAAAGTACTAATACTCTTATTTTTAAAGTCTAATTTAAAGTTTACTCTCCCCTTAACTTTACCGTATGCTTTATTAGATTTTTCAGGTGCAAAAACTGAATAATCTTCAAAAAAGATTCTGGCAGTCATTCTGTATTTCCCTGATTTTTCTTTTTTTAAATAATCAAAAACTTTAAAAGGTAAATGTATAATAGTTTTTCCTTTTAAGTATTTTACATCCAAATCAACAAGACCTAGAACACCTTTTGCTTTTTCTTTCCAAGAAAACCATTCTTTCTTCCAAATCACTGTGTATATTTTAAAACTACTTACATCAAATAAGCTTCCGTTAATAACGAGGTCTACGCCACTAGGACTTATATTTTCAAAAGTTGGTCTTTGTTTAATAATGTTTATGATTGAACGAGCTTCAACAATATCAATATCTAAATTTCCACTTATTTCTGTTTTTCCTTTCTCTTCAATAGATATTTTTGTTGAAGGTAATTTTCTCAATAAAACCCCATCTTTTCTTAGAATACTTGAAGAAACCTTAATATTTCTTCCTAATCCAAGTGGCCCTTGATCTATTTCAACTTTTACAGGAATTGAGTTTTTTAATTTCTGTGATGACTTTATATTTAATTTAATTTCCGCAATACTACTACCTCCATCTTTTTCGACTTCAGTATTTGATCCAGCTCTTAATTTATAAGTTGGACTATCCAAAACTAGAGATTTAAATTGATCTCCTTTTTCAATTTTTAATTCATAAAAATGACTTGCACTTGCGTTGAATAAAAACATGCTTAGCAACATAAATAATACGATTTTCATACTCTCTCCATTGTGTTGTGTGTAAACTTATGCAATTGCTTTAAGCAATATTTTTGCCATAAAATAAAATGTAATAATAAACATTTAGAATTAATTAGTTCAAAGTGACACTGTCAAATTGATCCTAATTAGACGAATTGATACCAATAACTTCAAAGATTAAAAGTATTGCAATTTAAATTTTCCATTAATTTCATAAGGTCTTGGTTCGCCTTTCGGCAAAAATAAAATAAGTTCTTGATCAGGTCTAAAGAACTTATTCACCTCAAGTACAAAAGAATGACTCTTTTGACCAGTACTAACAAATGGGCTAAACATTTCACTTGGTATGATTCTAATATTTTCTTCAGTTAATCCATTTTTTCTTAATAATGACTTTAACTCAAAAAAACTTTTACAAAAAGAGATTACAACGGGGTGGCCTTCATTTAATATTTTCGAGTTCTTTAATGATGCAAGAGATTTGTTTTCTGATAAATATTTATCAACCCATATTAAATGAACTCTTTTATATTTAGGGGCCCGAAAAGCTTTTATCCCCGCTTGTACTTTATCTGACGTATCAAAAAATACTTGTTCTTCATCTTTAAATAACAAATAATCAAGCTTCACACTCTTTTTCAATTCTTCAGAGTCTTGATTAAACATATATTGAAACTGAACAGCTTGCTCATAACTAAGTTTGAAGCTTTGTCTTAATTTCGAATAGTCAAAATATCTTGTTGATTCTGATCGACTACACTTTCCAGATGTTGAAAAATTGGCCCATTTTGGTAAATTAGGCAAAAAATATTGTATTACTCCAGATCCAATATAGTATTCACTTAAGTTTCGTCTTTTATATTTTTGAGATGTTCCCAACTGTCCACATGAAACAATAAAAAGAAATATAAAAACGAACTTCAAATTATCCTTCTTTTGAAAAAAAACTTAAAATATTTTGAGTAATTGACTCAATTTGAGAATTTAAACATAAATCCATAGATATATTATATAACCCAGGCTCATTTTCTTTTTTAACCGGAGTATTATGCCCAGTTAATACTAAAATATAATCACAAGACAAAGTTGCTAAATCACTTGCCCACTTATAATCAATATCACTGTCTCTTAATTCTCTAAATGTGGCCCTTTCACAAGTAACAAACGTTCCGTCGCGATCAATTAATTTATCAACTGAAGTCACATTTGATGAACTTAAAACTTCTAATTTAGAGAATGGCTCTTCTGGTTTTGGTGTTTTCACTTTGATATAATCTTCTAAAGACTTCCATTCATTAATTTTTTCACTAAACTCATTTTTTTGAATTTTATAATCCTCTAAGTATTTATTTAAAACTAAGATGGCCTTTTCCTTTGAATCATCTTGTAATGAAAGAAAAGGTGTTGATTCACTTGTTATCAACTTGAGGTTAGCCTCCCTAAGCTTTTCAATTGCTAATAATGACAACTCACCACTTCCCACAATTATTCCATCTTTTGCAACATCAGGTTCTAATTTTAAAACTTCAAACAAACCTTTTATTCCATAATATATTGGTGAACGTTTTTTTAAAAACTCCTCATTAATTGAAAAGTTTTTATCTGGTCCCATTGGATTGGGGTATGAATTTTTTGTTCTTGCATCAATGACCAGATCAAAGTCCTCGTAAGACTCCATTTTTTCTTTTAATGACTCTATAATCTTTGAATCAAAGTTCTTAAATACTTCTGGATTCTCTTTTACTTGATTTAAAATCTCGCTTGATGGGTTTATTCCGTAAACAACTCTAAATAAATCAATGAGTCTCGATTTATTTTTAACTTTCTCAGTTGGACCTAAAAATCTCTTATGTATTCTTTTTACTTCAGCTTGCTTAACAGTTTTTTGCAACTTCAAATATTCATAAACAGGCAAAAGATAATCATTTATATATTCACTTCTTGTAGGGCAATTTTCTAAAGGTTTATCAAATTTAATTAACTCTCTTGACCAAGATGTTGTCATCTCCAGCCAATTACTTAATTGCTCTTCAGGAGAAATATTACTTAAATAAAAATCTGTACCTATTTGATCACTTCTCCCAAATAAAACGGGAGACCCACCAAGATGCCATATTTTGGACGCTGCTTCAATTCCACATCTACCATTACCAATAATTGCTACTTTCATATGAATGCTATTTAGCACATGTTAATTAAAGTGGATAGGAAGAATGGTGCCCAGCTGAAAGCAGGCACCATTAATTTTAGATATAATATACAGTATTTGAAGTTTTTTCGATTGTTGAATGCTCTGCAAATTTATACATGAAGTCGATAAAACTCTCCATGGCCTCCCATGAATGAGTTGATTTATCAAAAGAGCATCCATAGCGCATATATGTTGTACCATTTTCAGATACAAATTCTGAAGAGTGACGCACAACGATAGTTACATGAATAAATGATTTTTTAGTGAAATACATTCTCATTGGGATTTCAGTCCCTTTTGTAAATGTGCTATCTGAATTTACGCTCCAAGGTACTTGAAACTGACATCCATCTTTTGAAATATCAATAAGTTCAACAGGATACTTTGTTCCAGCATCATCAATCTCAGTAAATGCACCTAGAAAGTTTTCAAACATTACTCGTTCAAAGTTTCTTCTTTTTTGTTCGATACTTTCATTTCTCTTTTCAATAAAATCGATTACTTTATCATCACTCATTTTTATTTCTCCAATAATTACTCTATTGCTTATCGGTGGAGTTAATAAAAACTAAAAGCTCTTTTTCCATGAAGGAACTTGATCAATTTCATCCATTATTTGATGATAAAACTCTAACCTACTTAAAATAAGATCACTTTCTCTATTGTTTGGAAGGTCATTAAAATAACAACCATTAGACTCGGGTAAATGCTTGCAGTCTTTAAACTTACATTGGGTAAATAAATCATGTAAATCTGGAAAATAATCATTTAATTCTTCAATTAAAAGATCATCTACTGCAAACGTCCTAATTCCAGGAGAATCAATTAAACTAAACTGCCCACAGTCTAATAACTCAGACCAAGTAGTCGTATGTGAGCCCTTTCCTTTTTTACCAATGTCTTTACTTAGTAATTGAATTTTTCCATCAGACAATGTTGAGATTGTATGACTTTTACCAACGCCTGATTGTCCTAAAAATACCGCTGTTTTATTTCTTAAGAATTCTTTTAACTCTGCAATGCCTTTTGATAAATATTTTGGCGCATAGGATTTATCTAAGGCCGAAATTTCAAAACACTCTACTCCCAATTCTTTTAAACGACCTTCTTCAAAACTTATATCAAGTTTTTTTGGATTATATTGATCCATTTTATTAAAAATAACAATCGCAGGAATTTCCCATTGAACGGCCCTTATTAAAAAACGATCAACTATTCCACGTTTAAAATTTGGTTTTGAAACTGAATTTAGTATGACTAAATAATCAACATTAGAGCATGTTATTTTAATTTTATTTTCTCGAACTAAACGTCTATAAATTTTAGTTCTTCTTTCTAGAACTTCGATAATTTGATATTTTTCATTATCACCAGTTTGTTTTTCGAGTAAAACATAATCACCGACAACAACTTCACCATTTTTAAGAACACTTCCTTTCGCAATTGCAACTACACTTTCTTTTGTATCTTCTAAAATACAATCAAATTCTCTTTGAGAAGATCTTGAAACTCTGGCCTTAATCACTTTTTATTCCCATATATCCACTTGGAAAAAAAATTCTTGATGGATCATAAATATTTTTAATCTCTTTAAAAACATTATATTGATTCTTAGTCCAATAATTTTTAATATAATCTCTTTTAAGCAAACCTATACCATGTTCAGCAAATGGAGATACATTTAATTTTGAAATATTAATATAAAAATTTTCAAGAATTGTGTTGCAATAAGGCAGCTCATCGACAGTTGGCATAAAGTTAAAGTGTAAATGTCCATCACCAAAGTGACCAAAAAGATTATATTTTATCTTGTCCTTTGACCATTCCTTATATGTGTTCAACAAATTCTCAAAGTTTTCACCAGTTGCCTGAACATCTGTTCCTTTCTTTTGAACCCCCATTTGAGCATTCTTTTCAAATATATATCTTGGCACATCCATTCTTAGTTCACGGCACTTATTAAATGCAATTTCAAAAAATTGATTTTCATTAACCCCTAATTTTGTAAGAAACTCTTCATACACATATTCAAATGAATTATCCAAAATTTCTAGAAAAATTAAGTCTTGGTTTTCAAATGGTCTTTTATCTTTTGGAAGATAACTCAATGAATTACTATCTATTAACTCACAAGCTATAATCTCCCCTCTGAAACGTTGAATTTTTTTATAGATATTTAAATGTATAGAAAAGTCTTCTTCCCATTTTGGTAATCTTATAAACACATACCTAATATTTTCTTTTTTTCTTATACGAAGTTCTACACTTTTAATTATACCTAACTGTCCTTCAGTTCCTATCATTAGGTCTATTTCTTTATCCAGTCTTGGAAATGGAGCATTTTTAAAATTTTCAAAAGGTTTATAATCAGTTTGATATTTTTTCAAATCAATATCTAAGTTTAATTCTTTATCACTGCCCAGTTGTTTTAACTCTCCATCATGGCCAAAGTATTGAACTTTCTCTATTTGATCCCTCATTGTCCCAAGACCAAAACATCGTTCTCCAGTGCAAGAAGTGGCCACCCCAGATAGAACATTTGCTAACTCTTCGGTTGGAGAAGTCATAACCTCTAAACCTAGTGAGAGACATTCTGCCTTTAACTCTTTCCAAGTAATATGCCCTGAAACTTCAACAGTCTCTTTTTCTTGATTAACATTTATCTCACCGGGGATTGTAGATAGCTCTACAACGCATTTTTCAGACCCATAAAGGGCCAACTTTTCCTCTAAAAACTCATATGGAATAACAGTTGATGTTTTAGATGCTACAAATAATGAGGGTATCGCACTTTTTATATGAGCTTGAAGCTCACTATATGTTCTAAATGATTTTCTTTGAATACTGTCCAATTTTTACCTTAGTTCAACTTAATCTTGACATCCCAGCCACATATAATTACATTTGTGCCCTATCTTCAATGTTTATAATACATGTAATCTTGTACCTATAATAGCAAAGATAGCATCTGTACGCAGCCGTAGCTCAGCTGGATAGAGCAACCGCCTTCTAAGCGGTAGGTCTCAGGTTCGAATCCTGACGGCTGCGCCATTAAAATTCCTATAACTTATTAAAATTATGTAGCCTCATCAAATTGAAATATCTCAAAACTAAAATTATTGACTATATGAAACTATAAAAATTCTACAAAAAACCCAGTAATTTCCGGCCGAAGTCCATATTATATCGTCTTATCTCGCTTAATTTTTTAGATAATAAAGAACCAAAGACCTTCGTTGAAGGAATTTACAAATAAAAATATATTTTAAAAGAGGGCCATCAAAACAATTTAAGATCAGTATTTTAGCTTGTATTTGAAGGAGCCAGACCCTCGATTAAAAGGACATATAGATTCTCCCAATTAACTAGTTCTGCAAATT
The DNA here is from genome assembly GCA_964015265.1 of uncultured Oligoflexia bacterium. GTDB lineage: Bacteria > Bdellovibrionota > Bacteriovoracia > Bacteriovoracales > Bacteriovoracaceae > CAXHCD01. Next base: position 23,810 of record CAXHCD010000004.1, on the reverse strand, counting down.
CAATAGCAGCTCTCACTTTTTCAAAGGTCATTCTTAAACTAAATTCTGAACGAAGCTTTTTAAAGCTCTCACAACTTAGCTCTTGAACCTGATCAACAAAAAAGGCAAGAAACATATTTAAGATAAAATGATAGGACAGATACATCTCTCCATGTCCGTAATTGTGTTCAAAATGATAGCCTCGATTCTTCAGAGTGTTAAAGGTTTCATTTTCAATTTTCCATCTACTTCTCCCAGCTTTCGCTAATTTTTCTATATTTTCATCAGTAATAAATATATTAGTAATATAGGCAAAGTTTCTTCTTTGGACTTCTAATCCTCTTTTCCCCTCCCATACTATTTCTGATTTAATATCTAAAAAATTAACATATGGACTCTCTCGATCCTGATGGAGTCTGACATTATTTGAATATCGCATCCTCTCATAGACCTCTTTCGTTACTTTTTGCCCAATTTTACTATGCTTATGAATAGTTTTAGTTTTTCCTTTTGATAGTCCTTCAGTAACTTCCATAAAAACAACACTTTTAGTGTTTTTTACAGCTATGATGTATTTAATTTTATGATTCTCTAAAAGATCAATTACAGGCTTATTAGCAAAAAGGGCGTCTAGTAAAATTACTGTATTAAGTTTAGGGTGCTCTCTTCTATAATTAGCTACAAAACGCTTAAAAGCTTTTAACTCGCAATCATTTTTATGTTTTCCATCACTATTGTGAATTGGTTCTGGATAAATAGGAATCACTTGCTTTAAACTCGGAGAGACAAATGAAGCTCCCAACATATTATGCCCATATTTTATAAAGTTTTTCCCCTTATCATTTGAATATTCATACTCCATACAATTTTCACAGTGGATTCTATCTGATCTAAAATAGGCTGTTCCATCGACCGAAAGAAGATAATATGGCAGATTATTTATTCTTAAAAATTCATACCTTTCAAAGAGCTTACTTCTTTGAACATGAGAAAAGAGCTTTTTAAATATTGATCTGTAGGGAGAATAATCAACTCGATCAAGAACATCTCTAAGTTGAGTATCTGAGGGAATCATCCCAATCTTAAAGAGCTTCTTTAGATTACTGCTATAATTCTCATTTCTCATTAACTTTTCAAAATGAAGAAGAGACGGAGACTTTAAAGCAAACACGGCCAGAGACGACATAAGCATATCTGAGAGTTTAATTTGATGAACGATTCTAGGATCATTGAACTTATTAGAAAATCCATCTCTGATCAGATCGTATAATACATCAGCTTTAATTCTTTTTGCTTTTCTTGGCATATAAATTACTCCTTAGGAATAATTTATATGAAGTAAGAGAATTATTGAAGGCCAATCACTACTTATTTCTGGATAATTTAGCTTTTATCCTCATTAGAAGTTTATTAGAGTTTCAAGCATACTATCAAATGAATAAAGTTCGCAATCAGCTTTAGAAACATTAGAGTAAATATTATTAAGGTAATCATCATTATAAATGTAGTGGCCTTTAACTTTTTGGAGAATCTGATTAAAATCATTGTTAAATAAAAAATCTAAAAACCCTGTCTTATTGCAAATTGGCCATACTTTTATAAACGAGTCCCAATTATTCCATCCTTCAATATATGCCTCCTTTATATTAATTTTTCTTTTTAGAAAAACATCATAAAATTTCCTTAGGGAAGGAAAGAGTTCCATAAAAACGTCAAAAACTATAAGGTTATAATCAAACGGAATTTTTAAATATTTTAAAACTTTAACGCCTAATGTGTCAGCATTCTGGTCTAAAATTGAAAAAAAAAGGCTTCTGTCTTTTCTTAATACATGGGAATAAGGAAGTTCAATTGCAAGGCGATGTTCGATTTTCGTTCCCCAAAAAACCTCCTGCTCTGATAAGAGATAATGAGCTGATTCATGGGCCAAGATAAAATTAAGTGAGTTTAAATTTAAGTGTTTAATAAGCATTTTTGGAATCAAAATTGTATTTTCATCTAAAGAAGGTGTACCTACCCCCTTTTCAAGCCTATAATTAAGGTTGCTATTAAAAGCATTTTTGAATGATAAAATAAAGTGATTTGATGCAGACTCAGCATCAGAGATGGTTAGTCCATAAACAACATTAAAATTGATTGTAAAGATTGTTATCAATATACATATTAATATTTTATTCTTTTTCATTTTTTCATAAAAACCATTCATAAGTGAATAATAGTCAAAAAACCTCAAAGTTGTTAAGCAAAAAGACTATTCTTAAAGTTTTTTCAAAGTTAAATAAGTAGAAAATTATAGTTCTTCTTGATAGCCAAAAATCTTAAAAAGTTTACGAAAATTAGATACTTATATGTCCTCTATAACTGGTTTAAAGACAGAACCGGTAATTTCTACAAAAAACCCAGTAATTTCCGGCCGAAGTCCATATTATATCGTCTTATCTCGCTTAATTTTTTAGATAATAAAGAACCAAAGACCTTCGTTGAAGGAATTTACAAATAAAAATATATTTTAAAAGAGGGCCATCAAAACAATTTAAGATCAGTATTTTAGCTTGTATTTGAAGGAGCCAGACCCTCGATTAAAAGGACATATAGATTCTCCCAATTAACTAGTTCTGCAAATTCAATAGCAGCTCTCACTTTTTCAAAGGTCATTCTTAAACTAAATTCTGAACGAAGCTTTTTAAAGCTCTCACAACTTAGCTCTTGAACCTGATCAACAAAAAAGGCAAGAAACATATTTAAGATAAAATGATAGGACAGATACATCTCTCCATGTCCGTAATTGTGTTCAAAATGATAGCCTCGATTCTTCAGAGTGTTAAAGGTTTCATTTTCAATTTTCCATCTACTTCTCCCAGCTTTCGCTAATTTTTCTATATTTTCATCAGTAATAAATATATTAGTAATATAGGCAAAGTTTCTTCTTTGGACTTCTAATCCTCTTTTCCCCTCCCATACTATTTCTGATTTAATATCTAAAAAATTAACATATGGACTCTCTCGATCCTGATGGAGTCTGACATTATTTGAATATCGCATCCTCTCATAGACCTCTTTCGTTACTTTTTGCCCAATTTTACTATGCTTATGAATAGTTTTAGTTTTTCCTTTTGATAGTCCTTCAGTAACTTCCATAAAAACAACACTTTTAGTGTTTTTTACAGCTATGATGTATTTAATTTTATGATTCTCTAAAAGATCAATTACAGGCTTATTAGCAAAAAGGGCGTCTAGTAAAATTACTGTATTAAGTTTAGGGTGCTCTCTTCTATAATTAGCTACAAAACGCTTAAAAGCTTTTAACTCGCAATCATTTTTATGTTTTCCATCACTATTGTGAATTGGTTCTGGATAAATAGGAATCACTTGCTTTAAACTCGGAGAGACAAATGAAGCTCCCAACATATTATGCCCATATTTTATAAAGTTTTTCCCCTTATCATTTGAATATTCATACTCCATACAATTTTCACAGTGGATTCTATCTGATCTAAAATAGGCTGTTCCATCGACCGAAAGAAGATAATATGGCAGATTATTTATTCTTAAAAATTCATACCTTTCAAAGAGCTTACTTCTTTGAACATGAGAAAAGAGCTTTTTAAATATTGATCTGTAGGGAGAATAATCAACTCGATCAAGAACATCTCTAAGTTGAGTATCTGAGGGAATCATCCCAATCTTAAAGAGCTTCTTTAGATTACTGCTATAATTCTCATTTCTCATTAACTTTTCAAAATGAAGAAGAGACGGAGACTTTAAAGCAAACACGGCCAGAGACGACATAAGCATATCTGAGAGTTTAATTTGATGAACGATTCTAGGATCATTGAACTTATTAGAAAATCCATCTCTGATCAGATCGTATAATACATCAGCTTTAATTCTTTTTGCTTTTCTTGGCATATAAATTACTCCTTAGGAATAATTTATATGAAGTAAGAGAATTATTGAAGGCCAATCACTACTTATTTCTGGATAATTTAGCTTTTATCCTCATTAGAAGTTTATTAGAGTTTCAAGCATACTATCAAATGAATAAAGTTCGCAATCAGCTTTAGAAACATTAGAGTAAATATTATTAAGGTAATCATCATTATAAATGTAGTGGCCTTTAACTTTTTGGAGAATCTGATTAAAATCATTGTTAAATAAAAAATCTAAAAACCCTGTCTTATTGCAAATTGGCCATACTTTTATAAACGAGTCCCAATTATTCCATCCTTCAATATATGCCTCCTTTATATTAATTTTTCTTTTTAGAAAAACATCATAAAATTTCCTTAGGGAAGGAAAGAGTTCCATAAAAACGTCAAAAACTATAAGGTTATAATCAAACGGAATTTTTAAATATTTTAAAACTTTAACGCCTAATGTGTCAGCATTCTGGTCTAAAATTGAAAAAAAAAGGCTTCTGTCTTTTCTTAATACATGGGAATAAGGAAGTTCAATTGCAAGGCGATGTTCGATTTTCGTTCCCCAAAAAACCTCCTGCTCTGATAAGAGATAATGAGCTGATTCATGGGCCAAGATAAAATTAAGTGAGTTTAAATTTAAGTGTTTAATAAGCATTTTTGGAATCAAAATTGTATTTTCATCTAAAGAAGGTGTACCTACCCCCTTTTCAAGCCTATAATTAAGGTTGCTATTAAAAGCATTTTTGAATGATAAAATAAAGTGATTTGATGCAGACTCAGCATCAGAGATGGTTAGTCCATAAACAACATTAAAATTGATTGTAAAGATTGTTATCAATATACATATTAATATTTTATTCTTTTTCATTTTTTCATAAAAACCATTCATAAGTGAATAATAGTCAAAAAACCTCAAAGTTGTTAAGCAAAAAGACTATTCTTAAAGTTTTTTCAAAGTTAAATAAGTAGAAAATTATAGTTCTTCTTGATAGCCAAAAATCTTAAAAAGTTTACGAAAATTAGATACTTATATGTCCTCTATAACTGGTTTAAAGACAGAACCGGTAATTTCTACAAAAAACCAATTAATAACTCTGCGCACAATTCAAAGCTGTTATAGTTGACTCATGAAATTTTTAATCACTTTTTCAACATTAGTTTTACTATTGCTATGTGGAACATCTTCGCTGGCCGATGATGATCTTGGTTGCTATGGAAAGTTGCCTAAGTTTTTTAAAAAAGCAACTATGGAAGACATAAATAATCATGTTGGATGGGAAAGGTTTGGTCAGCTTCCTAGAGATTATGAATTAAGAAAATTCGACTCAAAGTTTTCTTACGGGCTAAGAAAATTAGAATCTATTAGATATTTTATTGATAGAGATGGAAGACATAGAATTGCACAATACGGTATCTGCCGAGTATTAGAGTCATCAAAGGATAAAGTCATTCTTCAGAACTTAAATACTTTTGAAAAATATGAAGTCCCAATATCAGAAAATAGTCACTTACTATTTAATATAATTTAACTTTCATCAAAGTATGAATCGAATGTATTAATTTTTTTACATTAAAAAGTTCATTTATATGATTTAATTTATATTAATGAATGTAATTAAATACCTTTTTGTATTTAGTCTATTTGCTTTTACTCAAAGCTCTCCTACTAAAGTGAAAAAAGAAATCAAGTTAGCAGTTGATGATTTAGTTTTTAAGGCAATTCCCGATTATGCGCAGGACTTAGAAAATTTATATAAGAGACTAGGATTTAATGTTGAAATAAAAAGATGCCCACTGACAAGATGTCTATTATTATTTAAGCAAGGAAAAATAAGTGCTTTAAGTCTACAAATTGGAACTTTAAATGAAGCGTTAGAAAATGCTATTAGAATTGAGGTTCCAATCACAGAAAAAATCAAGCTTTATCCCTATAAACTTACTGGTAAAAAGATTGAAAATGTAAATGAAGCAACACATATTATAATTGCAGGAAACCAATCCCATATAAAGTTTTTAAAAAAATACAAAATTAAAAATTTTATAAAAGCTAAAAATCAAAACCAAATAAACAGAAATATTGATAGAGGAAGAGCTGACATTTTTATTGCTCCTGATCTAGTTGTTAAAGCATTTAAAAATCCAAACAAGTATCAAATTTCAGATAAGCGATTTGATGAAAATCAATTTTTTCATTTTATACACCCATCAATAAAAGAATATAAAAAAAAGATTGAAGAAGAATTACTTAAACTTAAGAAAAAACACGCATTTAAGTATAAGTTCAACAGTTTGACCGACTAATCCACTTTAATACCTTATTTCTCCTATGGAACACAAATAAGTTTAAGGCTAAAATAGTATTGCATAGGAGAGAGTATGAAATATTTATTAATAGCATTTTCACTTATTAGCTTTTCTAAACCTGTATTTTCCTGGGGAGAAGTTGGACACAGAATAGTTGGCGAAATAGCAACTCAATATATGAATCCAACTGCACTAGCAAATATGAAAAAATTAATTGGAAGAGAAACATTGGCAGATGCATCAGTGTGGGCCGATGACATAAGAAGTGACACTGTTAAAAGTGCTGAGTTAGCACGCCGATATCCAGCTCAAGTAAAAACAAAATGGCCAACAAAAGAAGATAAAAAAGATGCAAGAATAATAGCAGCATGGCATTACGTAACAATACCTGATGGACAAACATACGAATCCTCAAAGAAAAACCCTCAGGGTGATATAATTGTTGCATTAAAAAATATGGAAAAAACTTTAAAGAATAATAAATCTTCTATAAAAGAAAAAAGGGAGGCTTTAAGATTATTTGCTCACTATGTTGGAGATATTCATCAACCATTACATGTCGGAACAGGACTTGATATTGGAGGAAATGGTTGTTGGGTAAATTGGTTTCCAGAAAAATATCCAAAAAGTATTGAGCCAAGGCCAGAGATTCAAAATAAGGACTATAGAAAACTTCATAGTATTTGGGATAGTGATATTATTGAAGGAAGTCACCTTTCTTATACTGAATATTCAAAAAAGTTGATTCATGCTAATCCAGACATTCTTTCGGACTTAAATGATTTTAAAAAAGAAAAATTAGAAGAACAAAGTATGGAAAGTCTTCAAAAGATTTTTTCTCAAAAAATTAAACAATGGCAAAAGTCTTCTTTTGTAGACTGGGCCAATGAATCAGTTAGCTTTAGAAAAGATGTTTACATAGGAAAAGAAATTGAAGAAGGAAGTAGTAAAAGAAAATATTGTTCTAAATCTTATAAAGTTCTAATCAAACATGAAGACATTCCAAACTTTGGTTATAGTCAAATTCATAAGGCCAAAAGAATTATAAACTATAGGCTATTACAGGCCGGTATTCGATTGGCCGGAAAACTAAATACAATTTTTAATTAATGTGAACCCTACAGTTGTTTTAATACATCTGTAGGTTCAGCTCTTTTTCTATAATCAGTGTCAACAAATGAGTACGTAACAATACCTTTTTCATCTATAACGTATGTAGCTGGAACTGGTAGTCTATAATCAGTATTTCCTTGTGAGTTTGCCAAATCTAAATTAAAACCTTTGTATACTTCAACTAAGTCTTTAGGCAATTTAAATACTAGACCTAACTTTTCAGCAATTTTATTATCTTTATCTTGAAAAATAGGCATAGTTAGAGAAAATTTCTTTTTTGTTTTTGCAATTTCTTTATTAGTATCCGGTGCTAAAAATACTAAAACCGCCCCGCTGCTTTCAAATTTTTTAATCAATCTCTGATATTCTTTTAATTCAAGCATACAGTATGGACACCAGCCTCCTCTATAAAACTTTAAAACAAGCTTTTTGTTTCCCTTGAGTTTATTTATAGATTTTCCACCAAGAAAAAACTCAGGTAACTTTTCACCTTTTTTAAGTGCTTTTTCTTCAATGTGAAGTTTTTTTAAATCTTCTGCGGCCCTCATCATAATTTTCTTTTCTTTTGTTACTGGTTTTCCTTTACCAGAGTTAGCTTTTTGGGCCAATTGCTCTTTTAAAGTTTGACCGTGAGATAGATTAATTATTGATAAAATTGCGATTATTAATATAGATTTCATAATATTCCTTTCAAAAAGTTGTATTTTCACACTATAAAGATTAAAGATATTTTATGAACTTGCATAGTCACAGCGATCCAAAAAAAGTAGAAATCTTATTCAACAAAGAAGAATACTGTGTTGTTTATAAACCAGCAGGTTTATTGGTTCATCCTTATGAAAGAAATAAGAATGAAAGAGATGATCTCCTGAAAAGGGTTCGAAACCACTTCAATACTTATGTTTACCCTGTAAATAGACTTGATAGACCGGTTTCAGGGATTGTTGTTTTCGCTAAATCTTCAGAAATTGCGAATCAATTTAAGCTACAATGGAACCAAGATTCTACCATCAAAAAATATATAGCTCTATGCAAAGGTGATTTAACTTCACCAGGTCAATTTAACAGACCCATTAAAACAGAAGCCGGTATAGAAAAAGAGTCACTTACTCTTTATTGGCCATTACACAATTTCGATTTAGAATACACTTTACTAGATATAGAAATAAAAACTGGAAGAAGACACCAAATTAGAAGACACTTTAGACAAGCAAATAGGAACCTTGTAGGCGACGTTAAACATGGAAAAGGTCATATAAATAAACATTTCAGGGCCAAATATGATTTTCATCGAATTTTTCTTCAAGCTTATTATTTAGAATTTCCTTGTCCAATTACGAATGAGAAAATCTCAATAAGAATACCTATTGATCAAAGTATGAAAGAAATTTTAATAGATTTAAATTGTCCGAATCAAATTATTAAAAACTTTTGTGAAATCTCTCAGGAATTTTAGCATTTAAATAATTTTCAAATCTTTCTTCATATTGAACTGTTAGGCCAATATAAACAGGGAAATCAAAAAGCTTTATAATGTATCCATATTTTTTTGATGGCCTTGAAATATCAAACGGCCACCATATTTTCAAATCGTTACTCCCACCTATTCTGAACTTTTGAAAAAGTGAAAGTTTAATTTTTTTTATTTCTATTACTTCATTCAACTCAAATTCAATATCACCCAACATAGGCGCGATTAATGAATTCACCTTTATTTTATCATCTATACAATTTAATAATTTATCCCTATAAATCATTATTCATCCGGAAAGTCATAATCACCTTTATTTAAAACTTTTTTTGCTTCCTTATAAATAGTTTCAAAAAGTGAATGGGAGTTATTAACTTTATAATCTGAATGATTAGATTCATGATAAGACTCTTTTTCCATATCAGAAACAGCTTTTTCAACAGCTTCTAAGTCTACACCTGATAATACAAATTGTTCCCATTTTTTAAATAAGCTTTTTTCCATTTCAACGTATTCTCCATCTAAGTGAGAGATAACTCTAATCATATGAAGTAAAAAAGCTCTATCCCTTTTATCTGTAATATTACTTACTACATCTTCAAATGCAACATCATTTTCAAAGTCACTTTCAAGTATCTTTTTTTGATTATCTGATAATGGCAATGAGTTAAATTTCTCACTTAACCAATCTTGCTCTTTAGCATGTACTTTTCCATCTAATAAAATAACCGCAATACATGCTCTCCACATATGAAACTTACTTTCGTTCATTATTAACCTCTTTTTATTTATTTTATCATCTATTTATTTTCGAACAACTAGGTTAAAACATTTCTGAGAATTCTCGATAAACTTTTTCTCAAACTGTGTTCGATAGTTTTGGTCAGGTTTCACTTCATCAATATAAACCGATGAAGATTTCCATATTTCTTGAAATTGAAGCTTAGCCTCTTCAATATAGGCCGATTCATTTGATGCCATTATTAATTCGCCATTATCCTTTAAGGCCTTTAGTAAATGCCCCATGAATGGCATACAGGCCCAACGGTCTGACCTATTTCTTGGGGATGGATTTGGATAAAGAATAAATATTTTATCTAAACATTTTTCTTTTAAGTAATGTGTACACCAATTTATAGCATTTGCTCTCACAGGTATTAAATTGGAACCAACCTTATTTGTATCTACTCTTTTTTTAAACTTGCTAAATCTTTCTTGAGTTCTTTCGATTGCAATTAATGTTCTTTCGGGATTATTTTTTGCATATTGAATTGGATGAAAACCATTTCCACATCCAATCTCCAAATCAACAAATTCACATTGTGGCCAAACTATTTTAGAGCTTTCCTGTGGAAGAGGTACTTGGCTTTTATCAAATTCTCTGAATGAAGCACCTGTGAAATATTTCGCATCTATCATTAAAATGCTTCTGTAAAATCGTCTAAGTATTCATTTTTATCATTTATAGCTTGAAATCTAATTTGATTACTACTCACTTTAGCAAGCCAAAAATGAGCATCTGAACTATATTTTTCTAAATACCATCTTGGGCCAACAGCTCTTCCACCTTTGCCCCAAGCACCATCACCTAAATACATTGTCCACTCATATTCATTTTTAGCTAACTTTCCATTCCAAATTTTCTTAGACCTTTTAAAAGTATGGTCATGATTTTCAATTCCAAACTTCACACCATATTTATTAAATAATGGTTCCCACTTCTGCCTACCTAATTTTGCTTGCCTAAGTTTAAAGCTTCTATGACTAGGATAAAGAGGAATGTGATAAACAGCTATTTTTAATTTCTCTTGTTCTAGCTCAATCAATTTTTTCTCTAACCATTTAAGTTGTTTACCTGAATATAAATTTAAATGACCTGTATCTAATAATATCAAATTTAAACTTTTTCCCATTTTCATATGTGAGTAGGTTTGTCCGTCATAATCAAAGACATAATGAAAAAAAGGAGCACGAAAAACTGAAGGACCTGGCCATTTATTTGTTTCATGATTTCCAACAACTGCAACTACGGGAATCATATAACCATTTTGAGAAACCATATTCTCTTGCCATCCCTTTAACCATTTCTGCCATTTCTCCCAATTAGAATACTGTCCATTTCCGTAAGCAATATCTCCTCCAACAACTGCAAAATCAGGAGAATAACTTGCTGCTTGGGCCATCATTTTAATCGTCTTATCTGAGCTTCCCATATCTCCACCAAACACAAAACTTAGATCAGAATTATCCCTAGTTAGAGTTTTGAATTTCATTTCTTTTGTGAAGTGACCTTGATCGTCGGCTAATCTAAAATAATAAATAGTATTGGGAAGCAAGTTATCCAACTCAATATAACTTATATAATTATCTGTTAACCCTCTAAATTCTTTAGTTATGGCCTTTTTTATATTTTTTATTCCCTCAATGTTTTCATCAGTGGGCCTTGTGCCATATATGATATGAGTTTTCTTTGAAAAATGAGGGACTCTAAAGTTAATAGAAATTGAACTTGATGCATCTTGACCGGGCTTCCATGTCAAAATAACAAAGTCTAAATTAGCGTTCTCAACACTTAATTCACATCCTAGTAAACAAAGTAATAAAATAATTCTCAGTAATTTATTTCCCATTTTTTCCTCAAAATAAGCTCAAAATTTGCAAAAAAGATTAACATTTTACTTCTGTATCAATCAATATCTTAATCTCCAAACCTAATAAATATCAGGACTTCATATGTTAATATTTATGTTCCATTTAGCTCAATTATGTTAAAAAATGGGACTAAGTCTTTTTAAATAACGGAGAATGAAAAATGAAATTTGTTGTAATCCTAACAATTCTAATGTCATTTTCGTCGTTCGCTGGAGATGTAGCAAACGGTGAAAAACTTTGGAACTCTAAAAAACTAAACTGTGCTCAATGCCACGGTAAAAAAGGTGAAGGTAAGGCTGCTACTGCTGATAAAATCAGGGCCATGAAAGCACCAAAAATTGCTGGTTGTGATGAAAAGTACATTGCTGAGCAATTAAAGGCAATTGGTACAAAGGCCAGAAAAACTAAATACACTGCAATGATGATGAGTAGAGTTAAGAAACTCTCAGCAAAAGAATATGCTGATCTTGCAGCTTATGTATCAAAAATGGGTCCTGCCCACAAATGCATGTATCAAAAGTAATTTTTAATTTGGATTGCTCAAGAGTTAAAACTGCTTTAACTCTTGGGCCAGCTTAATTGTGTTTTCTTTCAACTCTTCAAAAATACCTTGGCTACCTTCAATATTTCCTTCTCGCCCCATGTATTCTAATTTCTTTGCCAGTTCTACAACTGATTCGCAATAGAAATAGCTGGAAGCACCTTTTAATGTATGACCTGAATGCTCAAGATCTTTGGCCACTCCAGATTTTATTGCCACCTCTATATTTGATAACATTTCTTCATAACTAGAAAGAAACTGTTCTGCTACGGTTTTAATTAAATCAGAATCTCCACCAAAGTGTTCCATCATTGCTTCTCTATCCAGCAAGTTTGACATATCAACCTCTTTTTTAACCTTTTTTCATTATAATATGAATCTCAGTTTGAAACAGTAAAAAGAATAAAAGTTGCAAGAATTTTTAGCGCTGTTAAAATATATATAAACTAAAAGAGAGACCTAAGTATATGGAACCAAAGAATTATAATCGATTCGTTACAAAATTCATTATCAATCCAAAATTTCAGTTTAAGATGGTATTACTTTTTTTACTCATCTCAGTAATGAATAATGTAATTTTTTATACTGCTGTTCATTTATTTTTTAATCAAGCTCAATCAGGTGCAGCTTCAATGGGAATTCCTGAGGCAAAACCATTTTATGACTTTATAATGAATCAAAAGAATGAAATGAATTTTAACTTAATCATCGTTTTAGTACTTTCAACTTTATTAATGTTTTTTATTGGAATAACTTTATCTCATAAAATTGCAGGGCCTCTATATAGACTAAACCTACACTTTAGAAATATGGCCAATGATAGCACATTGAAAAAAATTCATTTTAGAAAAGGTGACTTTTTCAATGAAATTGCGGTAGAAGAGTCTTTTAATAAATTTGTAGATGACTACAATAAAAAAGGCTAAATAATGATTGAAAATTTAAATACATTGATTAAAGAAGCTATGAAAGCAAAAGATAAAGTTCGTTTGGATGCTCTTAGATATCTTAAAAGTATGCTAATGGAAAACAAAGTATCCAAAAGTCCTAAAGAAGAGATGGCCGTAGTTATATCTCATCATAAAAAATTATCTGACTCTATAGAAATGTACCCAGAAGGTAGCGATCAAAGAAACGCTATTATTAATGAAGTATCTATCATTTCAGAATTTATGCCTAAACCATTGAGTGAAAGTGAAGTTATCAAAATTATAAATGAAATTAAGTCAAACCTTGAAAGTCCAAATATGGGCGCAATAATGAAAGACTTATCTCCAAAAATTAAGGGAAAATTTGACGGAAAGAAAGCTTCTGCTCTTGTTCAGCAGGCCTTAAAAAGCTAATTAGCTTTACATGTCCCTCTTATAGGAACATGATCACTTAAAACCTCTTTATATACTCTGTATTTAGAATTAGAAAATTTTTGAGAATCGAACACACGTTTTTTATAATCAGAAACTAATTTACGCAACTTTGCACTCCCTTGTTTATACATGGGAATAATTTCTCTTTTTCTCATATCAATATTTTTTAAGCCTAATAAATACTCCTCATATTCATCCAATCTTTGCTTAACATTACTAGCTTTAGTTGAGTAAGTGCTATTTACAATTTTTTTAATTCCCCCACCAAAAAAATCAACTCGCATAAATGATCTAGGATTACATTCTCTAGTTTGACTAAAATCTAATATCATATGGTCATAGTCACTAGAATAACCTCCTGTTGGCTCACCAGAACTAGTTCTTTCTCTACTAGTTAATGTAGTTTTACTATTAATAATTAAATTAGAACCTCTATAGCTCGAAAGTGCTGTAGGCCAGTATTTATTCGAAGCTTCAATATTAAAGTCTGAGCTTAATATAATGTCCTTTTCATTAAAGCTATTTCTTAATTCATCCATAAACTTTAAGGTGATAATTGTTTCAGCAAATCTTGCATAATTTTCACTGTTCACACCTAAAGGAAGATCACTAGTTGAATCAACTCCAAATACATTTCTTAAGATAAATTTCATTCTAGAAGAACTTGAACTTTCACTTCTTTCCAGTTCACGTTCAGTTAAAGCTGATCCAGGTGACGTATAAACTACGTGAGACGTAACCATTGTGAAGTCGAATCTATTTGATTCAAAACTACCAATAAATGGTCTTCGAGAAAAAATATAACGATATTTTTTATCCAGAAATTTTCCAGAAAACAAAGGAGTACATGCAAATGGATCTTTTCTCTGTAAATATTTTTTACAATATTCATTTGTAATAGGTCTTACACTTCTTGCTCTATAAAAGAATCCAGGAATTTCTTTAACATCGTCTTTATTTGCTGAATCTCCAATAGCCGACATTAACAATGACCAACTTGGATCAAGTTTTCTTAACTCTTCAAGTAAAATAAAGAAACCTGGCTTTCTGTAAATATCACTTATTTTAGACCTAACTAATTCTAATTTTCTTAAAGCTTCTCGTGACTCATTAAAGGCCAAAGTTCTTGAATCTAAATTCTTAATCTCCTCTAGAAGAGAGCTTCTTTCTTTCATTAATTCAATTAGGCCCTCATTAATTCTCTCCTCTTCTCTTCCAAGAGGTACCATCTCAAGGGCCCCCATAACATCGTAAGCAGCATTTATAATTCTTGCTAAAATTTTATAGTTCTTAAATCTTGTAGTGGTTTTTGATGGTTTAAGTAGATTAAAAGATCCTAACCTTACTGCTTTAGATCTGGGTGAGTAAAACTTCTTTGCAGCACCAGAGTTGAAATGCATATACACGGTATTACAATTAACACTATAGGCTCGTTTTACAATTATAGACCTTAACTCTAAACATAGATTATGAAAGCTCTCTGAGTAGGTTTTTACTCTGGCTGCACTTGCTTTTTGGCCTGAAAAGCAAAGGAAAAATAATGACATAAACATCAATAATTTCAAAACCTTCTCCTTAGGTTCGGACTCTCAAAAGAGAACCGAATCATCATACATGTGTACTACCAAATTCTAAAGACCAATGTGTAAGATCAAACCAAATCTTGAAAAATCTACAAAATTTCAGATTGCATATGAGTAATATTGTGCTATGAGTAAATTCGTGAAAAACAAAGAGCCTAGCAATAACAGACACTTAATTGAACACCACGTTTTTGGCCTAAGCGTTACAGAAATTGGACTAGGATCTTTGCTCCATTCATTTAAGGTCCCTTTTTCAGGTAAATTGCTAGCTCTAAATCAAGGTTTCATTTTATCAAAACTGCAACTTAATAAAAATGATACAAACAGGTGGTCGGCCCACATCGTTTCTACAAATTCAGCAGTTCTTAAGTCTTTATCCCCATCTGGTAAAAAACTTACCCCAATGCTTGCAATTGCGATGCAAGGGCTGCTCTTTAATTTATCCACAAGACTTTTAGGTAAAAACTCACTAGGGATAATGGTTGGAAATATTTTACTTTCAACTTGGTCATTTATTCAGCCATTTATTATTTATTATTTAATTTTTGGCAAAAACTTAATTTTCATGACTGAATATTTTTTAAAAAAAATTAATAAAGTTTATCCGGCCACTGAGCAAACACTAACTACTGTTTTACTAGTAGTTTTGTCAGTTAACTTTATAATGTCTATTGTGGTTTCAATATTAGCAATTTATTCGAAACAATACAGTATTGAAGAATACACAGATAAACTTTCTAAAATAAAAAAAGTAAAAAAAATCTCTAAAAAAGGAACTCCATTTAAAATGGCAATAATGGACATGCTAAACCCCTTATTTTTATTAACATGGTTTTTAACCTTACTTTTTTTAATATTTAGTAAATCAACTTTTTCAAACGTAGTATGGCTAGGGCTAAGACCTTTAGCGGTAGGATTAATTATTTTTTATATTATTCGAAAAGTTCCTGTTGAAAAACTTTCTAAAGTTCTTGGAAAAAGCAACTCTGAAATGTTAAAAACAGTTATGGCAAAGCTGGAGAAAATTTAATGAGTGAGGAACTTGTTGAAGGATTAGACTTTTATTTCGATGAAGATGGACTAATGATTTTAACCGAGCACTACTTAAAAAAAAGAGGACACTGTTGTAAAAGCGGGTGTTTGAATTGCCCCTATGGTTTTCATGATAACTATGATCCAAATGTGCCACAGGAATTATATGACCCATGGAGTGAGGAGAATTAAATTAAACTATCTTCTTTTCTAATAAAGAATTGAGAGCCCCACTGTTCGCTAAAGGCCATTACTTTATCCATATCTATTTTTTCATTTTTCTTAAGAACTTGTACAAAACTTAATTCTCCAATCATGATATAAACATCTAATGGTGAACGATCGTTATTTGCAAAGTCTTCTTGTTTTATAAGTTTATAATCTGTATTTGAGTACTTATTCGACAATAATATTGCTTCCACTGATTTGACGAGCTCTTCATGAGGTAGAGGTTTTGATAAGAAATCTACAAAGCCTGCCTCTATTAAATGAATCATTTCAACAGTTTCTACAAACTGAGAGTACAATAAAAATTTTGCTTCAGGGCAAATAGTTTTAGCTTTGTTGGCAAAATCAATTCCACTCATTCCACCCATTTTCATATCAGTTAAGACTATAGTCGGAGTATAACCTTTTTTAATTATTGCTAAGGCATCTTCAGCACTGTGAGCACCTAAAACTTGAGCATTGGGAAAACTGTCTTGCATTCCTTCTCTAATTAACTCTACAATATCCTCTTCATCGTCCACTATATAGAGAACAAACTCTGTTGATTTAATGTCGCCTAATTTAATTTCCATAAAACCCCACCTAAGTATTTTATACTTAAACCGAGTTTTTTTAAATATATAATTTACTTTACAGTCTCATAAGTTACTGAAATGGGAGGGTGTTTAGAAAAGATTTAGCTGTCCATTTTTACAATTGGAGCGAAATTCACTCTTGATTCCAGTGAATTTAACTTCTCTTTTAACAAAACTATCATCATTAGTTTCAATGACAAAGAAGCTCATTTCAGGATAATCACTTTTTAAATTCCGCATTTCTTCTGTAATTAACTCAATATTATGTGGGTCATCATCTGACATTCCAAACCGATGGTAGGGGCTATAACCATACTTTACGATAGCTTTCTCAACAGACCCTCTAATGGCCTTTCTCTTTAGCTCAGGAACACTTGCTTTTAAATCTGTGTCACCTAGCTCTTTTCTTGTTTGTGGGTTTGAAACAGGGTATAAACTTAAAAAATTTGGCATATGAGGAATATGTCCCTCTTTTACCATAATATTTATTCCATCTTTTATTGTTTCACTATGATGTCCTCTTGCTGTGATAACAGACATTGGTCTTTTATTAAATGTTGCATGATAAAAGCAATTCCATGAAGGAGCTTTCCACCTTTTCGTATTTAATCTAATTGCCTTTTCTACATCACTTAAAAAAGACTGCTTCTTCCTCGTTATTTTTTCGAACAAGTTCAACTCTTTATCTCTAAAAAATTGAAAACTACCTACCTCGTCATTAAAGTCTACATAGTAGTCTTTATATCTTCCTTCTTTCCCTATAATTTTACTATTTTTAGCAAACTCACCACTCGATAAGAGCTTTTGCTCTCCATTTTCTTTATGAAAAATGACAATTGGGGTTGATAAATAGGCAACATTGTCATCAAAATCAAAGAAGTAAAAGCTACGACCACCTAATTGATAGTTACGATCGTGTTCAAAAGGTCGATTTAAGTCAAACTCAAGCTGCTCATTACTTTTAATATATTTCATTCTTTTCTTGGCCATAAGTAATCATATTATATCTAAATACTTAATTTTCAATAACCTGTGTAAAAGGTATATATTTATTCCACGTTTTTGGCCAATAATAATAAGTATTTAAGCAATTATTTAACATAATCCAAATAAATGAAGTCACATTTATATCTTTCACCCCACTAATTATAAGAACGAGGAGATCGCTTGTGATTAAAATAATTTTATTTTCCCAGCTTCTATTTATTAACTCTATACTGGCCGAAACAAAATTGATCAAAAGTGGAACAAAAAAAGTAAATTTAATTGAATTATTTAGTACGCAAAGTTGTTCAAGTTGCCCACCTGCTCAAAGATGGGTCTCGTCCTTAGTCTCAGAAAAAGATATTTGGAAAAATTTTGTACCTGTCGTTTATCATGTTGATTACTGGGATTACCTAGGTTGGAAAGATCCTTATTCCTCACCCATCTATACCAAACTTCAAAGAAATTATGCCAGTGTCTGGAATGCAAGAAACATATACACACCAATGTTTGTATTAAATGGATCGGAGTGGAGGAAAAGAAAAAAATCTGACTATCATTTCCAAAAAGAGCTACCTGGTGAAATAGATTTACAGTTCAAAAGTACTGAAGAGTTTGAAATGAAATTTACTCCGAAAGAGTTTATAGGAAAAAAAGTCGAATTATTTGCTTCAATATCAGGAAATAAAATCATAACGAATGTAAAGGCCGGTGAAAACTCCGGAAAGAATTTAAGACAAGATTTTTTAACTCTTGAGTTAATTAATAAGTCGATTATCAAATCTAAAAACGTATTTAAATCTAAAATTAAATTCGATAAATCTAAATTTAAAAATCAAAAAAGCTTAAGCATTGCTATTTGGTTAAGAGATCCAACCACAAAAAAAGTTATTCAGACAATTGGACGTCCATTTAACAATAATGGATTTAAGCCAATTTAACTCTCACTATTTTTGAAAGAAGCAATATATTACATCGGCAGAGGAACCACTTCCATTAGTTGTTCTATTATAAGGAGTGGCAGTACAGCTTTTAAATTCAAAACCTTTTAAACTTAAGGCATTAGTATAAAATGCAACCCTTGTACCTCTTGAGCGTTCTTTGGTATCTTTTAATTCAAGTATCTGAATTTTATCATCACAAGTAATCTTAGAGTTTACTTCCTCAATTATTAATGAACAAAATTTTAAATCATCAGATAGATCTGAAATATAACCTCTTCTCACTGTTCTATAATTTGCATAAGAATTTAAAACAAAAAAGTAACTAATAACTAATACGGCCAGTGATTTCATAAATCCTCCCTTTAAAATTATACTCCTTCATATTCTAAATGATATCTAGCTTCCAAAATCTTATAAATACTGACATGGGCTGAAATACGCGAAACTAGTACTCTTTATTTGAGAAATAATCTAAAATCCTATTCTATTTATCAAATTGAAGGCTTAAATGAGAAAAACTGACAAACTTAGAAGAGAAGGGATCTCTAAATTAACTGGAGCAGAAAAGTACATTGATGATATAAAAATGGATTCAATGATATTTGGAACAACTGTTCGCTCACCTGTTCCTAGAGGCACACTCAAAAAAATAATTTTTGATGATTCATATGACTGGTCTGAATTTACAATTGTTACAGCTAAAGATATTCCAGGAAAAAATTATATTTCAATGATTGAAAATGATTGGCCAGTACTTGTTGATAAAGAAATTAACTTTAAGGGAGAACCAATTGTCTTATTAGCTCACTCAAATAAATATTTACTTGAAGAAGCTAAGTCAAAAATTAGTTTTGAAATTGAAGAAAAAAGGCCAATTTTCACAATTGAAGAGTCATTAAATCAAACAGAAGTTATCCTAAAAAAGGATAATATTATCAAAGAATATAAAATTAAAAAGGGTGATGTAGACTCTATTTGGGAAAAGGCACACAAAATAGTAGAAGGTGTTTATAGAACAGGTGCTCATGAACATTTGTATATTGAAAACAATGGAATGATTGCTACTGCATCTGAAAACAATGTTACTGTTTGGGGCTCACTTCAATGTCCCTATTACGTTCACTCTGCTTTAGGACCTATTTTTAATTTAGAAAACGAACAAGTTAGAGTAGTTCAAGTTGCAACAGGAGGAGGATTTGGAGGAAAAGAAGATTTCCCATCTTATCTCGCTGCACATACGGCATTACTTGCTTTAAAAGCAAAACTTCCTGTGAAAATTATTTATTCCAGAACTGAAGATTTGGCCAATACAACTAAAAGACATCCATCAAAATCATATTGTAAAACTGCAGTTGATAAAAATGGAAAAATTTTAGCAATGCAAATGGATTTTTATTTAGATGGCGGAGCTTATACAACACTTTCTCCGGTTGTTTTAAGTAGAGGTTGTATTCATGGAGCAGGACCTTACAAAGTTGACAATGTATTAATAAATGCAAAAGCAGTTGCGACAAATACATTCCCTCACGGAGCTTTTAGAGGTTTTGGGGCTCCTCAAAGTATTTTTGCAACAGAAGTTCACATGGATAAAGTTGCAAAAGAGATTGGCATGGACCCTATTGAGTTCAGAAAAATCAATTTCTTTAAAACGGGAGATGAAACGGCAACGGGACAAGTTTTAAAAGAACGAGTCGATTATGATGAATTAATTAAAAAGACATTAAGTGATTCAAAATATGATCAAAAAATAAATACCTTTAAAGAAGAAAACAAAAACTCACATATTAAAAAAGGTCTAGGTATTTCAACTTTTTTTCATGGAGCTGGTTTTACAGGATCAGGAGAAGCTTATTTAGCTTCTATTGCTGAAGTAGATACTACAAAAGAAGGAAAAATAAGAGCTCTGGCTTCAAGTGTTGAAATGGGCCAAGGTAAAGATACGGTTTTTGCAACTATTATTTCTGAAGCACTCGGAGTAAATTACGATGATGTCATTATTCCTATGCCAGATACAAATTTAGTTCCAAACTCTGGTCCAACTGTTGCTTCTCGAACAGTGATGGTTGTAGGTCAGCTTTTAAAAGAAGCTGCACTTGGCTTAAAAGATATATTAATTAATAGCAAATTTTTAAAAGAGAATTATAATAGAGATGATTTTGTTGAGGCAGTAAAGAAATACCATCAAGAGGTAGGTCCTCTTAAAAATAGAACTAAATATAAACAACCTCCAAATGTTCATTGGGATGATGAGAATTATCAAGGAGAGGCATATGCAACATATGCATGGGCTGTATACCTTGCAGAAGTTTCAGTTAACACATTAACTTATGAGACTAAGGTTGAGAACTTTTACTCAAATCAAGAAGTAGGAAAAGTCATGAATAGTACTTTGGCCCAAGGTCAAATTGAAGGTGGCATTGCTCAAGGAATTGGCCATGCTATTTTCGAAAAGGTTAGATATGAAAATGGTCAAATGATAAATAATCAAATGACAAACTATATTGTTCCTACGGCCGGAGACTTAGGTCCTATTCATGTAAACTTTGAAGAATGGAATCAAGACTATGGACCTAGTGGAGCAAAAGGTATTGGTGAGCTGCCAATGGATGGACCTGCTCCAGCAGTTATAAATGCTATAAATAATGCGCTAGGAACTTATGTAAATGAAGTTCCAATGTTACCAGAAAATTTACATGAGGTTCTATCATGAATACTGAATTAAAGTTTAATATTAATGGAAAAGATACAAGTTGTAAGACCTATCCTATGAAAAGAGCACTAGATGTTATTAGAGAAGAGTGTGAGCTAACAGGAACGAAAGAAGGTTGTGGAGAAGGAGAATGTGGAGCATGTTCAATTATAATTGAAGGTAAGCTTGTAAATTCATGCCTTATTCCAGCGATACAACTAAATAATAAAGAAATTGAAACAATTGAATCCTTAGCAAATGAAAATACCTTAAACAAAATACAATCTGCATTTTTAAAATATGGTGGAGCTCAATGCGGATTTTGCACACCAGGAATGGTAATGGCCGCGACTAATTTGTTAAAAGAATATCCAAATCCAAATGAAGAACAAATTAAAGAAGGTTTAGCTGGAAATATTTGTCGATGTACAGGCTATATGAAGATCTTTACTTCAGTTATAGAGGCCATTAAATTAGAAGGTCATTTATGAAATCAAATATTGAAGATTTTAATATAATTTCAGCTCAAACAATTGAAGAATTAAAACAATCCATTGATAAAGGTTTTCAAATTCTAGCAGGTGGCACTGATTTGATGGTTTTATTCGAATCAGGAAAGCTTCAAAATAAAAATTACGTTTCGATTTCAGAATTAAAAGAATTAAATAAAATAACTGTAGAAAAAGAAATAATTAAAATTGGAACTCTTTGCACTTACAAAGACATTAGAAATCAAAATGTTATTAAAGAAGAATTTCCAATGTTAGTTGAAGCTGCTAAAGTTACCGGATCTCTAGCGATTCAATCTCGAGGAACAATCGGGGGAAATATTATAAATGCATCCCCTGCCGCTGATTCGCCACCGGCCTTACTTTGCTATGATGCTAAATTAGAAATTTCAAATGGAAGTACATCTAGGGTGCTAGAGTATAAAGACTTTCATACTGCTTATAAAAAAATGGATCTAAATGATGGAGAATTTTTAACATCTATCATCATTCCAAGAAGGAGTGAAAAGTTTCTACATTATTATCACAAAGTTGGAACAAGAGCAGCTCAATCAATTTCAAAAGTTTGTTTTGCAGGAAAATTGCGAATAAAAGATAATAAAGTTGAAGAAGTTAGGCTAGCTTTTGGTTCAGTTGCAGCATTTCCTTTAAGAGCAAGGTTTTTAGAGGATTTATTAATAAATAAACCTCTAAATCAAAAACAAATTGATGCCGTTATAAAAGAAACTCGTTTGAAAATTCATCCAATGGATGATATTCGATCAACAAAAAAATATCGAATCGATGTCCTTTGTAATTTATTACAATACTTTTTGAGTACTTATGTGGAAATGGAAAAATAAATTAATTGAATTAGAAAATAACAATATAGATTGTGCGTTAATCTCCATAATAGATGTTGGTGGCTCTTCCCCTAGAGAGATTGGTGCAAAAATGATTGTTACAAAAAATGAAGTTTTTGGAACAATCGGTGGGGGAAACTTAGAATTTCAAATTATTGATAAAGCAAAAAATTTATTAATTAACGGAACGTCTGAAAAAATCACGATTCCCTTAGGAGCTAAGGCTGGTCAATGTTGTGGTGGAATTGTTGAAGTTTTTATTGATATTTTAAAATCTTCTTCACGATTATTAATTTTTGGAGCAGGTCATGTTGGACAAGAGCTAACTAGAGTATGTGAAAAGTCTTGTTTCAATATTACTGTAATTGACGAAAGAGATGAATGGTTAAACAAAATTCAAAGTCCGAACGTAACCAAATCAAAAAGCACTCCTACAGTTTTAAGCTCTGACTATGTGGTTGTTTTAACACATTCTCATGAATTAGATGAGAATTTATGTTTTGAGATTTCTCAAAAGAATCCTCGTTTCCTAGGATTAATTGGCTCACTAACTAAAAAAGAACGATTTTTTAAAAGACTAAAAGAAAGAGGGCTTTCAAATAATCAACTCGAAAAAATAATATGCCCAATAGGTCTTCCCATTGGAGGGAAAACTCCTTTTGAGGTTGCCATAAGTATCTCATCACAACTCATTGAGTTTAAAAATCGTGATCAATAATATACCTTTAATAATATTGGCCGCTGGAAAATCTAGTAGAATGGGTCACCCAAAAGGTCTCACACCAATAAATAATTCTTCTATTATAAAGGAGCAAATAAACTCTTTTAGAACTGCGGGTGGAAAAGATGTTCATATTGTACTAGGACATCATATTGAAGAGTATACAGAACATTTAAAAAACTTTGATGTGAGTTTTATAATTAATAAACATTATAAACGAGGACAATTTTCATCAGTAAAAATGGCCGTCGATAATTTGGGAAATCAACATGAAAACTTATTAATTGCTCCAGTAGATTTACTCCCTTTAAATCTGTCTCTTATACACATCTCCGAGCCCACGAGACTAGTGCCAATCT
>CAXHCD010000003.1:0-113946 GCA_964015265.1 uncultured Oligoflexia bacterium | reverse complement strand
TGTATAAGAGACAGCATCAGGGATGATATCTTCTGCTTCTCCAATTGTATTAGCAATTTGCTCTGAAAGTGGAAGTAATTCATGAGCAATTTTTTCAGCAACTTCTTGATCTGTTCCTGAAAGATTTTTCACTCCATTTACTAAATTATTATTTGCTGCAAATAATGTTTCACTTACAAAATTTAATTTTTTATAAAGTTCCAACTCAACACTAGATTCTAGCCCAATTTCCTTTTGTCTTTGAATAATTTCTGAAAGTTGCGATTTATAATTTAATATTGAAGGAATAATACTTTGATGAACCATATTATTTAAAGTATCAAATTCAATTTCTCTTAAAAGATTATATCTTTCAATTAGAACATTATATCTCGTTGTTAGTTCACTTTCTTTAAAAACACCTGTATTCGTTAGAAAGCTCATTTTTTTAGAGTCTGTCATTATTTTTAATGCTTCAGCACTAGTTCTTAAGTTTGGTAACCCACGTTTTTCAGCTTCTTCAACCCACTCTTCTGAGTAGCCATCACCATTAAACACAACTGGTTTTGCGTTATCAACCCACTTCTTAATTAACGCGTTAACAGCATCACTAACGGATTTACCTGAAGCAACATCTTTTTCAATTATTTTCGTTGACTCTTCTACTACACTGGCAACTGCTGCATTTAAAATACTCATTGGATAACCAATAGCCTGAGAAGATCCAACCGCGCGAACTTCAAACTTATTGCCAGTGAAGGCAAATGGCGATGTTCGGTTTCTGTCAGTATTATCTTTTAATAAATTAACTAATTGATCTGCTCCCATATCAATAGAAGCAATACCTTCAGGAGTAAATTTTTCTCCTTTATTGATTGCTCCAAAAATTCGATCAATTGTATCTCCAAGATACACTGAAATAATACTTGGAGGTGCTTCATTAGCACCAAGTCTATGATCATTTGAGTGAGTTGCAATGGCCATTCTTATGGCATCACCATGTCTATAAACCGCTTCAGTAATCATTGATACAAAGGCCAAAAATCTTTCATTTTGATGTGGTTCTTTTCCTGGCTCTAGTAAGTTACGGCCCTGATCATCGGCCATTGACCAGTTCATATGCTTTCCAGAACCATTTATTCCTGCAAAAGGCTTCTCATGTAATAAAGCAACAAAGTCATGCTTTTCAGCTACATCTTTTATAGTGGCCATTACAATTTGATTTTGATCAGCTGCTAAATTCGCATCTTGAAAGATTGCTGCGAGTTCAAATTGCCCTGGAGCAACTTCATTATGTCTAGTTGCAGCAGGAACTCCTAATTTATGTAATTCATAATCAAGCTCATCCATAAAACAGATAACTCTTTCAGAAATAACACCAAAATAATGATCGTCTAGTTGTTGATTTTTACTTGTCATAGAACCAAATAAAGTTCTACCAGTCATAACTAGATCTGGTCTTTGATAATAAAAAGCTTTATCAACTAAAAAATATTCTTGTTCAGCGCCACAAGTAACTTGAACAGATTTTACTTCAGGGCTCCCAGTAACATTTAAAAACTTTGTTACGGCATCGCTAAGTTTAGTAACACTTCTTAATAAAGGTGTTTTTATATCTAAAGCTTCACCAGTATAAGTTACAAATGCAGTTGGGATAGAAAGAGTATAACTTCCCCCTGATTCCATTAAAAACATAGGTGAACTTAAATCCCAAGATGTATATCCTCTAGCTTCAAACGTTGATCTAGATCCACCATTAGGAAATGATGATGCGTCAGGTTCACCTTGCATTAATTTTGAAGCAGATAAATTTTCAATTGGATTCATGTCTTTGTCATAACAAAGAAATGCATCATGCTTTTCAGCTGTAGTTCCATTTAAAGGTTGAAACCAGTGTGTAAAGTGAGTTGCACCTCTTGATACTGCCCATTCTGTAACAGTTTTTGCAACAATTTCAGCACTTTCTTTAGAAAGGTGTTTTTCCTTTCTGGAAATTACATCCTTGATTTCTTTTTTGACACCATCAGGTATTTCATTGGCCGTTAATACGTTAAAAACGTTTTCTCCTAAGATTTCGCTGGTTCTTTTATATCTACCAGTTTCATCTTGTCTGCTTGGAATGACCCTTCTAGTTCGGTTCATGGCCTCTAATTTTGCTTTTTGTCTTGAATTCACGGGATTCTCTCCTTATGTGTGGGTTATTAAGGACGAGACAATTGTACGATCTAATATTTATTTAGGCAATAGTACTATTAGTACTAGTTAGGAAAAACATAAGTTGATCTAATAGGTAAAGTACCTAACGACTTATTTTTTCAATTATTAAGGTGCTTTTTAAAATGTGATTTACTTCTTGGGCCTTTAACTTCGAAAAACATAAAACTAATGTTGCAAACAACATAAAAATAACTTTCGCCATCAACTCTTGTACATCACCAGGTAACATGATTAGTCCTTCTAAGATTATTAATATCCTATATTTATGCCAAAACGTTTTAAGCTTGGCAAATTAAGTGCGTAGCATTAATAAATATTGGAGTACTTAAGTATATAAATATATAATGATCTGATGACGAAACATACTAATACAGAAAAGTTAAAAATTTTTTTAAAACTAAGGCCAATTAAGTTTTTAATAATATTGTTAATTCTGTTAGTTCTTGGCGCGGGACTTTATACATCATTTAGAACTGTTGAATATTTTGCAAGATCAAATTATCCATGGGTTTCGGTTGCTATAAATATTGAAAATTGTGAAAAATTAAATCCAAAAATTATTCAAACAATTAATAATACTAGATCTATGTGTACAGTAAATAATGTAAAAGTCTTACCTAGATTATTTGGTGAGCATAAATTTGTTTTTTACACCTGGGATAATCAAGTCTTATCTATAGAAAGCAAATTTGTGGAATATATTAATTAAGCTTCTTCTTTATAATAACTACTTTCAAACTCACGATCTTTAGCTTGTTTAATTTCATTTAATTGAGCTTTGTGGTTTTCTCTCATTTGAGCAATTATTGTTTCATAATTATTAATTAAATTATCTTTTTCTACACGAGAAGAATTAACAAAGTTTTCATACTCTGTTTTTATCGCATTAACTTTGGTTCTCATATCTTTTTGGTTCTCAAACTTTATTTTTCTAATTTTATCTTCATATCTTTGAGTAAAATCTGTTAATAATTTATCATTTTTTGTTTGAGCCTCATTTAATTTTCTATCAAACTGAGATTTTAAAATGCCATATCGACTTTCAAAACGTTGTCTACTTTCTTCCATCGTTTTATTTAAGGCCATTCTTTCTAGTTTTCTATTCTCAGCGTCTTGAACTTTAGACATAGACAATGCATCATTCATCTTTCTTTGAAAATTTATAAATTCTTGCTCATATTTTTCTTTAAGCATGTTTACTTCTTTAGATTTTTCTGCAAGCATTTTATCGTGTTTAAGTTGTAAACGAACAATTTTCCCTTCGTATTCATCTCTAATACTCTTTAGATTTTGATAATTGTCCTCTCTAGACTTTTTCATCATCATAGATTTTTCAGATGCAAATGTCTCTTGTAGATTCTCAACATTTCTACTATTTTTTTCTGCTAATAACTCAACTTGATTAGAGAACTGCTCTTTTTGGTTTTGAATTCTTTGATTAGCTTGAGCATTTTGTAAAGCAAGTTTTGACTCAAACTCTCTAGTTTGTTGAACTTTATCAGATCTGAATTTATCTAGTGCTTCTTCTTGCTTTTCTTTATTTTTTCTTAGGGTATCATTAATTATTTTTGAAACTTGTACATCTTTTTTATCTAATAGTTCATTTTGTTTTTTAGTTTTATCAGCAATAGATTCTTTGAAAATTTCCGTTTTTCTTTCATCATTAATTTTTTGTTCTAAACTTCTTTCTTGAATAGAATTTTTTAATTTTCTAATTCTTTGCTCATAACCTTTTGCTTGTTGAGACAATTCATATTCCTGAGTGTTCTCAGTTTGTCCTCTATTTAAAACAGTTGAAATCCTTCTTTTTTCACTATTTAAGTCTTTTTCAAAATCTTTTTGCGTTTGTTTCAATGAACTTCTATGCTCTTCGCTCATTTTTTTATTTTCATTTTCAGTTGCAGTTTGCAAATTTTCGAACATATTTTTGTACTTAGTTTCAATATCTAACTTATCTTGTTCGTTCTTCGCCTTTTGAATTTCTCTACTTGATAAATTATTTTGAGTTATATTTGAAAGTTCATTTTTATGATTATGCTTAACAGTATTTAAACTTTCTTGGAACTTATTTTTTATCTCTGCCTTTTCAATATTATTACTTCTTTCCATATTTTCTAAGCTGGCCTGCTTATCAAATTGAATACTTTTTCTTTCATTATCTAATTGTGATTTATAATCTTTTATTGTTTCGTTAGATTTATTAGAAATATTTGTAATTTCATTGTGCAACTCGTTTTTATATTGATTTAATTGAGCATCTGAATTGTTTTTTTGTACTCTAAGGGCCTCATTTTTTTGAAGCTTTTGCTCTCTAGAAGATCTATCATAATTTTCTTTAAGCTCAGTTAATCTTCTCTGATAATTTTCTCTTTGTTTTTGATTTGTTTTTGAGTAATTACTTCTCTCTTCCTCAATTATATTCTGATAATTTTCTCGTTTTTCCTCTAGATCTTTTTTAGTAATCTCTGCCATCTTGGCCTGTCTGAGCTTAGCTTCATTTTCTAGTTTTTCTTTTTGTTCCAAGTAATTTTCTGAGAGCTTATTTACTTTATAGTTGTTATTTTCTTTTACATTATCTAGTTCATTTTCATAAGAATTAGAAAGATCTTCTTTTTGTTTATAAAAAGTTTCTCGAGCATCGGCTAATCTTTTATTATAGTCTGTAATATTCATCGTTTTATCGACCTTGGCCTAAGGGCACTATACTATACTTAAATGATACTACGCATAAGCTCTATATGATAAGGGTGAATATTTCACCCTTTATTTAAGATTAACTTAGAATTTTAGTAAGGTTTGGGCCTTATTCTTATCAATG
The DNA here is from genome assembly GCA_964015265.1 of uncultured Oligoflexia bacterium. Taxonomy (GTDB): domain Bacteria; phylum Bdellovibrionota; class Bacteriovoracia; order Bacteriovoracales; family Bacteriovoracaceae; genus CAXHCD01. Next base: position 108,932 of record CAXHCD010000003.1, on the reverse strand, counting down.
ATTTTTATTTCCTTAACAGAAGTAGATTCTTTTTCAAAAACTAAATTTACCTTTTGAATATAACCGAGCCTATTAATCAGTAACTCATAAGATTGATTTTCCTTAACTTGATTTGATAATTCATCAATCATTGATTTCGTTAATCTCATATTATTAATTGAAATAAGCTCATCGCCTGCATTCAATCCAGATTTATAAGCAGCTCCATCAAGTTCTACTGAATTAATAAAAACTCTTTCTTCTTTATAATCAAACGCACATTGAAATGATAATTTCGGTTTATCATTTTTAACCAACTCCAAACCTAATTCATTAAATGCTTCATCTAGTTTTAAATCCTCAGTAGTTTCTATCATTCGAACAAATTCATCTCTTATTTCACTTCCACCAATTTTTTCAACCATATCATAAACTTCAAAATCCTCTAAACCACTTTCAGGACGTTCTTTATAAGATTTCCATAATAGATTTTGAAGATCAGTTATAGATTTTCCATTTTTTGCAAATAATGTGTGTAAAATAAAAAAGACTATACCACCCTTTAAATAATAACTAACTGAGGAATTATTAGAGTTCTCATCTGGTCTATACAATTTAATCCAAGTATTAAAAGATGAGTCTTCAAGAGAGTGAAATTTTTTACCTTTAACAGACAAATACCTATTGATATTTTTCTTTTGCATTTCTAAATATTCTTCAAGACTACATAATCCAATTCTATAGACTAAGTTTTCATCCATAAAACTAGTTAACCCTTCGGCCAACCATAGCATTTTTGTATAATTTTCATTTTGATAATCAAAAGGCCCTAGTTCTTTAGGCCTTATCCTTTTAACATTCCAAGTATGATAATATTCATGGGCAACAAGTGATAACCACATTATATAATCAGACCTTTTAGTCATTCTTAAACTACAAAATTGAAGAGCTGTAGAATTTAAATGTTCTAATCCCCCAAAAGTATTTGGAGCAAAATGTGTAATGAAAGTATATTTCTCATAGGGAATTTCTCCCCACATATTAGCAATGTATTCAACAATTTTTTTAATATCATCTTTTAAGTTCATTTCTGGGACTAATGTGTGTCCGAAAAAAGCTAGTTCATGATCTTTTCCATCAACTCTAAAACCATCAGTTAAATGACAACCAATTTCAGCAGGAGCATCAATAAGAACATCATAATCAGGTGCATAATATTTGAATACATTACGATCAGTGGAAATGTCTTTTAGCCCTGTTGATATTTTCGACCATAAGGCAGGAAATTTATATTCTATTTCTAAATCTCTTAATTCTTTATCTTCAATTCCCATTAAATAACTAGGTCCGTGTAAGAATGCATGGGACTCATCAATATGAGAGGTTCTTACTGTAAGCTCATGACAATAAACTTCATATACTATTTCAAATCCATTTGAAGCAGCTTTTAAATTAGATTTAGTCCAGTTAACTTCATAGGCACCTTTTTTAATTTGCTCATGAAATAAAACCTCACCATTTGGAGCACTTGCTCTCAGAGTTCTGATATTTCTAGAATATTCTCTCATTAAATATGACCCAGGAGACCAAGAAGGTAGAAAAAAGACTAATTTGTCATCACTACTAGACTTCTCCCCTTTAATACATACTCTAACTATGTGATTTTTTGGATCTTCGATTGTGACTATATAATTCAATTTCATATATATCCTTTTTTACAAATTTACTTGATTACTATTCAATAATTAGATAATAATATCCAATATTATCAAAAGAGAATACAATTGAATAGGCATCATATATGAACGAGGATTTGCCCAAAATATTTTTTACTGACAGGGCCATTTCACAAATAAATCTAATCATTGAAAATGATTACACTATAGCGAATCAACATCTAAGAATAGAAATCTCCGGAAAAGGTTGTGAGGGTTTTCATTATTCAATAGGTTTTGATGATACAAGACAAACAGATATTTTGTTTGAACCTCAAGCTCCATTAAACTGTAAATTGTTAATGGATCCATTCGCTACATTCTTTATTAAAAAAGCGAATATCGATTTCATACAAGATTTCTCCCAAGATGCAGAAGGTTTTGTTCTTACTAATGATGATCAAGAAATGTTTGAAGGAAAGTTTTGGAGAAAAAAGCCCGAGCTAATTCCGGAACATTTGAAAGAGGTTTTTTCTAGTGGATTATAGGTATTTAAAAGCATTTTTGTTAACTGCTGAATACTTAAGCTTTTCAAAAGCGGCCGAAAAGTTATCAATTGCTCAATCAGCAGTTTCAAGACAGATAAAATTATTAGAAGAATCCTTAGGTTTAGAACTTATAATTCGCTCATCTAAAAAAATAATTCTCACTCATAAAGGTCAAGAATTATATATGGCCGCAAAAAGTTTTGATAAAGTTACAACAGATATTTTTGAGCAAGAAGACACTAGACCTTTAAAAATTGGTGTTCTTCATGGGCTACTAGAAACTTGGCTATCTCCTATTCTATCTAAGTATTATAAAAAATATGATAGAAATTGTTATATTCAAGTTGAGGAGCCAAAGGCCTTACGAGAAGGAATGCATGAAGGAAAATTTGATGTAATTTTCTCTATTGATAACGTTCAAAGTGATTTAATTTCATCTTTAAAATTATTTGATGAAAAACTTGTCTTAATTTCTAAAGAATCTATTCAAAAGAAAAAATTAAATAATTACAGATGGATTATTTATAATGAAGTAGACAATATTTTTAGAATCTCAAAAAAACCAAGTGATAAAATTGTCAGTGTAAATTCAATCACTACTCTAGTGAACCTTGTTAAGTCTGGAGTTGGTGTTGCTGTTGTTCCAGATCATATGGTTAAAAAAAATGACAACTTAAATGTTTTAGAATTAAGTGAACTACCAAAGTCAGAAATTTACATGACGACTTTAAATTATCAAACACTTCCAACTCAAATTAAAGAGCTTGCTGATCTAATTAAAAATTAATTAGTGACTTTAATCTTAAAGTATATTTAAATTAGTTATGATCAAATTGACTTTAATTATATTTCTAATGATTTCACCAATTATATGTCAGTCTAGTATCATTCAAGGCGCTTCCTCTGTATTTGAATTAATCGCAGCAATTGGAAAGCTCCAAAAAGATGATGATAAAAATGAAAATGAAAATAAACAAGATGAAGAAAGTGATCAACTCATAAAAGTTGAAGATAATAATAAAATTCGAAAAATCAAAAAATCTCGACGAAAAAAAATATTGAAGTAGGCCACTAAGGGCCTACATTATTACTTACAAGATAAAACAGCTTTGACCTGCACTCTATATCTTCTTGCCTTAATTTCAGCAGTAATTGTTTTAAATTTATAAAAAGTTTCTTGTGCCATTAAAATGTTAAACTTTTATTTAATAAGGCTTACTTCACAGTTTTAGATAGAATCGTTTTTCTTAGACAGTATTTGAATGCTTGAGATTTAAAGGAAACTCTTTTGCTTGAGTATATCCTTGGTGTATTATCATATCCTAGGGTTGAATTATTTGAGTTAATTTCAAACCTTGTATCTTGCTCTACTACATCTATTAATTTATTAGATATACCATGTGCAAAAAAACTTTTGATTATAGGACTTAGTTGCTGGACTTTTCTTACTCCAGTCATAGAGTCAATATGGTTAACTCCTTTAAACTCCAAATAGGAAACTGAGCTTGACCTCTGGTTTTTAACAAATCGTTCTATTTGAGTTGGGTCTGCTAATTTATCAAATTCAGCACCCATAATAATTATTTCTTTTCCCTCAGGTAGTTGAACATCTTCAAAGCTTACCCAACCGTCTAAACTTCTATAAGATGGTAAATAGCGATATTGCGTTGAAGATTGTGCTCCTGAGTTTGCAACTAAAAATGGATTTTCATATTTATGCTCGCCAATTTCACCATCAAAAAAATGATATTCAAAATTTCCTGTGGCAGGATTAAAAACTTTTTGTCTCCTAATGTTTAAATTTTTATCATAATACTCTTCAATGTCTGGATTAGATAAAATTGTCTTAAGAGAGATCGTTAATTCACTATCTGGAATTGTTGATTTTCTTTTTAAAAAGTCTGCGAGTTCACCTTCTTCCATATTACCAGTATTAATTAATCCATACGTCCCAGCACGTCCCAACGGACTTCTCAAGGCCTTTTCTAATGAACTAGATATCATTTGATCAATTAACTTAATGCCACTTTGAGATGACATTGTATTTATAATTCGACCTAGTGAATTCAATACTGCTGTATTCATGGCCTTCTTAGGAATTAAGCTCAATGATACAAAATCTGTTTGAAAAGAAGTTGGTGGAACTCCTAAAAAGGCCCTTTTATATAATTTTGCCCTTTTTTTCTTTGCCTCTTCAGACAATTTACTTTCAATTTTAAAATTACCGTTTTCAAAACCACTCGCCCAATTAAGAAAAGACATTCCACCCATTGAGTGTGTGATAACATCAAATTGCTTTCTAGTTCCATCTAAATTATAAGCGTGTTTAGAAATTGCGTTCCAAAAATCATCTGAAAGATCATCAAATCCACCGGCCCCAACAGCTCCAGTACTTTTTTCCAAGTTTTGCCCATGTCCTGGCATATTATAAGCAATGATTTCAATTAAATTATCAGCATCATTTTTTAAAATTTCATTAATTAAATTATCAAAATAGTGATAGTTTTCCGTATAGCCATGAACAAGTACAATTCTCTGTTTAGGCTTTCCACTACTTTGATAATGAAGCGCTTTGACCTGATTTCCCTTTTCAGTCTTTATAGTTACACGCTGAGCTTCGCGGGAAAAGCAAATAAAACTAAAAAAATAAGTTATTAAAAATAGAAATTTCACAATTGATTATCGGAAAAATTAACAAATTAGATTAAAAAGACGTCAGTATCAGACCTAATAAGTCAGCGACTTTAATTTCTACATCGACTCTTCTTGCCAACTGTGTACTTACCATCCTCACAAACAGTAATTTCTAGAAATCTTTTAAATTTCAAGCGAGTAATATCAAAACTATACTCTTTTTTATTTGTAAATTTAACCTTTAGTCGAGTTGGATCATTATCCATAGAAATCCCAAAGTGAAGTCCTTCTTCATTTTGAGAAGGAAGCCCACCTCTTACAGTTTCATTCCACTTTACCTGGGAGTATTTTCTTCCTTTTAACTCTACTCTTGCTCCCACTCCACCAAGGCCATGATATTGATTTCTTAAATAAACTCTTATAACTCTATTACCTTCATATGGAAGTTCATTAAGGTATAAAAATACTTTTTTTACGATCGTAGAATTTCTAACATTAGTCTGCCCACTTAAAATATCAAGTTTTCCATCTTGATTAACATCTAAAAGAATACTACCTGAAGGGTTTAAATGATCGATACCTGCTTCCTTGGCCAAGTTTATAAAACTATGATCTTTTTCTTGTAAGAAAAGAATAAGCCTACTGTCAGGTGGAAAACCACTATTATCAATTAGTAAATCTGTAAATCCATCAAAGTTTAAATCTGCCCATGTGGCACGTTTATCCCCTTGAGACCAATTGGGCTTACCTTGATCATCAAAATAAGGTGATCGAATAAATTTTGGAGGAAAATTTGGACTAGACCCTGTTAATACACTAGAAACATCTACATTTTCTAAACTTCGAGCATGTGTTAACTCTCCCATAATAATATCTATTATTTTATCGTGGTTATAATCAGCACAATTAGCAAAGTAAGTATTACCACCACCTTTTGGATCTAATCTTCCAACTATATCAGCTGAATACCCTGAAGATTCACCATAATCTTTAAAAATTCTTCCACCTTTTAAAGAAGCTCTGTTCATCCACAGTTTATTTTTATAACCACCAGAATTAGCGGTTAAAATATCAACATAACCGTCTTGATCTATATCACAAGATGAAACAGCGTAAGTAGGTCTGGCATTAGGGTAACGAGCTGTCTCTGAATGATATTTATGTTCATCTTCTAGGAGATAGCTAACATCTTGAAACTTTAAATCTTTCAATCCTTGGTACAGTCGATCCGGAACAGTTTCATAATTCAAAGTTCTTCTATTGTAATAATACCAATTAGCAGCATATACATCTAAAATTCCATCATTATTAAAGTCAACTAAACTAATAGATGAAGTTGGTTCTTTATTTGGAGGAAAGGCATCTCTTTGCTCTACGAACATAAACCCATTCTTAGATTTATTTCCAATATATAATTTTAACGGATATTTTGTTAACTCTGTCTTTTGGTTGAGAGTTCCTAAAAAAACATCAATTAATCCATCGCGATTAATATCCACAAAATATAAATAAGAAGCTCGAACTCCTTCAGTAAAAGGAGACTCCAAACTTTCAAACATTTTTTTCTTTTTATCAAATACTAAAAATTTTGGGACAGAATAAAAATTTTCTAAATACGCAATATCAGTATAACCATCATGATTTATATCTACTGCATAAAAATGAGTGGCACTAATATTAGATAACCCATATTTATCAGAAACTTCTTTAAACAACGTCATAGTTAGCCGAGACAAGCTCGGCCCTGAATTTACAGTTAATGGCGCATCGATTTTTCTTTTGGCCTTAGGCAGTTTGCTAATCGCTTCTTTTTTATTTGATGAACAGGCATTAGCAAAAAGTATTATGAATACAAAAATTAAATTTTTAGTAGTCAACAATATCCAAACCGTATCCTTCATATTTACATACGCTTTCAGAAAGGTCTTGAACAAGTTTGTCTTCATTACTAGTCATACCTTTTAGCTTACCTACAAATCTTTGTCTTGAATCTTTAAGACCTTTCTTTGCAAGTCCTAGCATATAATCTTTTTTATCTTGATCAATTGATTCATCATTTAAAACAGAAGTTGTTCTGCTCAATAGTGCTAATTGCAAGTATAGCTCAATTGACATATCCGCTAATCTTCCTTGAGGAAGCTCATTACCAATAATACTCTTCCCATACTTCATTAAAGTATTTTCAACTTGAATTCCAAATGCACTTAAATGTGAAGAAAAGTTTGAAGCATGCTCTTCTAAACTAGGATGACATTTCGTTAAAACTTTCGTTGGTATCATTTTACTAATTCTCTTTTTAGCAAAATCAGTTAATAAACCTACTGATTTAATAGGATCTTCCAATACCTTTGAAACATTAGAAACTTTACCTAATTCTTTAAGGTCATCAGAAGGACCTTTCATTCCAGATAATGCTAAAAATACCCTTAGAATTTCATTTGTTCCTTCAAAGATTAAATTAATCCTTGAGTCTCTCATAAATCTTTCATATGGATATTCTTTCATATATCCATTTCCAGCAGCAACTTGCATACACATATCCACGACTTTCCACAAAGATTCAGAACCAAATACCTTACAGGCAGCTGTTTCGAAATGATAATCTTGCATGCCTTTTATCATATTTCCAGTTGTCATATAGACCATGCTTTCAACAGCGTAAATAAGTGTCGCCATTTCTGCTAACTTTTCTTGAATGAGTCCAAATTCTTTAATTGGTCTATCAAATTGCTTTCTATTATTAGCGTGATCAACGGCCATTTTGAACATGGTCTTCATTCCACCAACACAACCTGCTCCAAGTGATAATCTTCCTGAGTTCAAGACATTCATTGCTATCTTAAAACCTTTTCCAAGTTCACCGATTATATTTTCTTTTGGAATTTTGACATTTTCAAAGAACACAGCTCTAGTTTCACTAGCTCTAATTCCCATTTTATTTTCTTTTTCACCGAAACTAACCCCTTCCATATCCTTAGTAACAACAAAACAAGAAATTTTTTCGACGTCTTTACCATCAATATTGTGATCAGTTTTAGCAAACACGGTATAAAAATGCGCGGAACCAGCATTTGTTATCCAAAGCTTTTGCCCATTAAGTGTAAAAGTACCATCGCTATTTTCTACAGCTTTAGTTTTTATTGAGTATGCATCTGACCCAGAACCAGGCTCAGTTAAACAAAAAGATGCTAACCATTCACCAGAAGCTAATTTTGGAAGCCATTTATTTTTTTGTTCTTCAGTCCCCTCATTTATTAATGCTCTATAACCAATTGATTGGTGAGCGCCAATCATAGTTGCTGTAGATCCATCAAAACTAGCTACTTCAGCAAAAACTCTAGAATATAAGGAATAATCTAAACCTAATCCTCCGTGATCTTCGGAAACACCAAGTCCAAGTAAACCTAATTCAGCAAGACCTTGTGTTAATTCAGCAGGAATCTGTGCCTCTATATCCATTTTTTCACCATCAATAGAATCAGTGCAAAACTTATTAACGGCATCTATCATGTCCTTCCCGAACTCTTTTTGCTCAGAAGTAAAGTGTGGGTAGGGAAATGCAAAATCTTCATGAATCTCTCCATAAAAGAAAGTTGCCAATACTGATGGAAAATCCTGTTTAGTCTCAGACATAAAAAACCTCATTAATTATTTAAAGATGAATTATTGTAGAAAAAGATTCAAACATTATCAATGAAATGTTTGCATTCTCCGAGTACTACCATCAAGTAAGGTGCTTTTTTACGAAAGATTACTTGAATAAAAAACCCCTTTTTTCTATCATATTATAGAGTGTCATTTTTCATGGAAGATTATTTTGCAAATGAAGGCAATTAATGAGTAAAAAAAATAAGTTCTTAGATAAACTGAAAAGCGTCTTCAGTAAGAAGAAAAAGTCTTCAATCTCAGAAGATGAAACTGAGTTTTTTGAAGATATTGTTGAAGACGAAGAACAGACCACGTCTTTTTTTCAAGATGTAGATGAAAACATCCAAGAAGAATTAGATGCCCACCAAGAAGAAACTATTGATAGAACAGATAGTGACTTTGATGAATTCAATGAAGAAACTTCTGTCTTTCCAGGTCCAAATGAAAATGACGAAATTCACGAACGAGCTCACAGTGAATTAACTGATACTCAAACAGTTGCTTATTCTAATGAACAAAAAGAACAATTAGAATCTCACGAAGGAACAGACCCGCTATATGATGAAGAATCATTTTCTGAAGAGACTGACGAATTTGATGAAGGTACTGATCCACAAGAGGCAACCTCGTTAAAAGACCGAATCCCACAGTTCTTAACCAGTATATTTAAAAAATCTGATATTGAAGGCGAATCTAAAAGAGCGAACTCATTAAAAGATTTTTTTGGAGCCCGAAGTAAATTTTTAGATAAAATAAAAAGTAAAAGCTCTTCTGATTTCGGCAAAAAAGCTCTCGGTGGTTTAAAACAAGTTGCACCAAAAGATTTCAATGCAAAAAACATTCTTGACTACTTTTTTGCTCCTGGTAATAGAGCAAAAATTCATTCTATATTCATTACAGGATTAATTATTGTATCTGCCTATAGCATCGGGAAAATAAGTTCATTATTTATTGCTTCAAATTTAAAACCAGCAAAGACAAAATCTTTTTCTTCTTTGCCAAGATTAAGTTCTAATGACACTGAAATTGATCAAGGGATAAATTTAATAAAGAGAAATAATATATTTAATATTAAAGAAGATGATAAAGAAGTTGTAACAGAAGTTAAACAACCAAAAGTAGATCCTAATAAAATATGTTTAAGTGCAACTAAGAAAAGTAGCTTAGATATTAAATTAACAAATACAATTGTATTACAAGATAGTGTAAAATCCTTAGTTTCAGTTGAAATCAGAGGCGAAAAAGAACCACTAAACTTACGAGAAGGCGACACTATTAAGTCCTTAGCAAAAATTGGCAGGATTGAAAGACTTAGACTCGTTCTTAAAAACCTATCTAATGGCGATTGCGAATATGTAGAAGCTCCAAAGAAAAACAAATCTAAAAGAATCCAAGTTTTATCACCTGCTCGTGGAAAAGCAGTTATGGCCGCAAGTAAAAACAAAGACATTCAAACTGATGGAACAAAATTTAAAATTAAAAAAACACTAAAAGATAAAATGTTAGGAAATATAAACGAAGTACTAACACAAGCTAAAGCTATAACGATAAAAAATCCTGACGGTACACTTTGTTTCAAAATGACTCAAGTTGAGACCGAAAGTATATACACAAGCTTAGATATTAGAAATAATGATATCATTTGTGGATTTGATGGCCAAAAAATTACAAACTTGAACCAAATCTTACAAATGTTTGGAAAAATTCGTGATATTGATCAAATACAGATCGATAGAAAGCGTAACGGAGTTCGCGAGTCCATCGACTACGAATTTTATTAAGAGGTATTCATGAAGAACAGTCCTATTCTCTCCCTTGCACTTGGAACTTCCTTATTGGTTGCACCACTGACACCCAGTTTTGCTCAGTTTAAAAAATTCAAGTCAAAAACTAATTTTAAAAGATCAACTGCTCCAGTAAAGGATGCAGGTGCTACAGACTCTCCAGCAGGACTAACAGATGCTCTAAATGAACAGAAAAAAAATGAAAAAGATATATTTGGAAGAGGAACCGGAATTAACAATGCAAATCTTCCGAAAAAAGATTCAAAATATGTAAATCTAAATCCTGAAACTGCTTTTGGACCTGGTGTTGTTGAAAACTTTGACTATCAAAATGTTTCTCTTTCAGATTTAACAAAGGCCATGCAAGAACTAACAGGTATCAACCTAATTCTTGACGGTAAGGATTTAAAAGGCAAAGTAACAATTGCCGCTCCTCAACCAATTACCATTGGAGACGCTTGGAAAGCATACTTAACTGCCTTAAATACGAATGGCTACACCCTTGTTAAGAATGGCGCTTTCTATAGAATTGTTTCTACTAGAGACATTAGATATACGCCAACAAAAATTTATACGGGATCATTTACTCCGAATACAGCAAACTATGTAATGAAGATTTTCCCTCTAAAAAACATTAGTGCAAAAGAGGTTTCCAGATCATTTAGACCGTTTATGTCTAGATATGGTCGTATTATTGATATTCCTCAGACTAATACAATTATCGTTCAAGATACTGGTAATAATATCAATAGACTTTCTAGATTAATTAAATTTGTCGACGTTCCAGGTTTTGAAGAATCACTTCAAATCATCCCAATTCGATTTGCTTCGGCCCAAGAGATTGCAACTTTATTAAATAAAATACTTAAAGCAGGTAGTTCAAAATTCAAATCAAGAAGTAAAAAATCCGCTACGAGTGGTGAAGATATTAGAAATATTATTCATGAACCGAGAACAAACTCAATTATTGCTTATGCTAATGCAGATGGAGCTAGACAATTAAGAGCACTAATTAAAAAACTAGACGTTGAATTTGATGCAAAAAGTGGTGGTCAAATTCATGTTTATTACGTTCAATATGGAAGTGCTGAAGAAATATCTAAAACAATTCAGTCCTTAACTTCTGGTTCATCATCAAGCAGTTCAAGAAGAAGCTCTAGAAGAAGTTCTAGATTTGCTAATGCTTCATCTTCAGATGAAGCGGCTAGTTTATTCAATGGAAATGTTAAAATAACAGCTGACAAATCTAATAATGCACTCGTTATCACTGCTTCTCCTACGGATTATTTAACAGTAAGAGAAGTTTTAAAGAAGCTAGATATTCCTAAAGAACAAGTTTATGTTGAAGGTTTAGTTCTTGAAACAAATGCAAGTACCACAAATGAATTCGGAATTTCACTTGCTGGTGCTTACGGGACAGGACTTACTCAAAAATTTGGAAATAACTCAGCAGCTGTTGGAGGTCTAGTTGGAAATGGCTTTCTTAACTTGTCTGGCTTCTTCGCTGGCCTTGGGGCTGGTGGTTCAGTTGATTTAGACCTAGGCAACGGACAAACGACTAAAGTTCAAACAGTAAACGGTTTAATTAGAGCTGTAGCAGGTAATGCGAATTCAAATGTTTTAGCAACTCCACAAATTTTAGCTCTTGATAATGTTGAAGCTGTTTTCGAATCTGGTGAATCTATTCCAACTGTAAAAACGACGACTTCACCATCGGGACAAACAAATACTTCTACAGAAAGCCAAGATGTTAACCTAACGTTGAAAATCACTCCTCAAATTAATAAAATTACTAGATTTATTAAAATGAAAATAGAGTACAAAGTTGAAGATTTTTCTGGAAGACAACTTCCATCAGCTCTTGAGCAACAAGGACTCGCGACTATAAATAGAAGTGCCGTTACAGAAGTTGTCATTAGAGATAAAGATACTCTAGCAATGGGTGGTTTAATGAGAGATAAAATCATTGAAACGACTAGTAAAGTTCCACTTCTTGGAGATATACCAATATTAGGTTGGTTATTTAAGAATAAAAGGAAAGAAAAAGAAAAAGTTGATGTGCTTTTCTTTCTTACTCCGCAAATTCTTAGCCCATATGAAAAAACTGCTTCCGCTCATTTAAAAGACTCACTAAACAGAAGGGCCACGCATTTACAAGATTCATTAAGTGAAGACAATCCAAATAATTCAACTCTTAAAGCCCTTTATGAAAAGGCAAAGAGACAATCTCAAGGTCCTTTATATGATGAAGCTGATGTCATGAAAAACGATGATGCTCAACAAATAAGAGAAGAAGATTTAGATCAGGCTAACGCTAAAAAAGAGAATCCAAATTATCAAGATATCATTCAATCAATTATTAAGAAGCAGTCTGGATTAAAAAGGAATTAAATGGCCACGTTAACCGATATAGTTTTACAAAAAGTAGAGGGACAAAAAGCAAAGATTGGACAATTATTGCTTCAACATACTGCCCTAACTGAAGATCAATTAAAAGAGGCCCTAGAAACTCAAAAAGAAACGGGAATGCTCATTGGAGAGATTCTTCTAAAGAAAAACTATATCCATCCACACGATATTATTAAAGTAATTTGTCACCAAATTAATATCCCTTACCTATCTGATATTAATGTGGAAGAAATTGATCCGAATATTACAATTGATATTCCAATCAACTACGCTAAAAAACATGAAATCTTACCAATTCTTCTCACTGATTACTCAGTATCAGTCATAATGACTGATCCTTTTAATTTTGATGCAATCAATGATTTACAAGAATTGTTCAAAAAAGAAGTAAAAACTATAGTGGCCCCTCCTCTAAAAGTTCAAGATGCTATAAACAGAGTATATGAAAAAGCACAAAGAGATTTAGTTGACACTCTTGAAGGTGAGTTTGATGAATCATTAGATCTTGAAGGGCCGATTGATATCTTAGATGCCGGTGCTGATGAAGCTCCTGTTATTAGATTTGTAAACTCAATCATTTTTAGAGCAGTAAAAGAAAAAGCATCAGATATCCATATCGAACCATATGAAAGAGAAACAATATATCGTTTTAGAATAAACGGTGTTATGCAAGAAATTTTAAAACAACCATTAAAAACACATGCGGCCGTAAGTTCTAGAATTAAAGTTATGGCAAAACTTGATATTGCTGAGAAAAGACTACCACAAGACGGTAGAATAAAAATTAAAATGGCCGGTAAAGATATTGATATAAGACTTAGTACAGTTCCCATTCAACACGGTGAAAGAATAGTTATGAGGGTACTTGAAAAATCTAATACCGTTACAGGCCTTGAAACTCTTGGTTATTCGGGAAGAGTATTACAACAACTAGATGAATTAAGTAAAAGAAAACATGGGGTCATCTATGTTTGCGGGCCGACTGGTTCTGGTAAGTCTACTACTTTGTTCGCTATGCTTGATAGAATTAGTACTCCAGATAAAATGATTATTACTGTTGAAGATCCAGTGGAATATGAAGTTCCTGGAATTTCTCAAATTCAAGTAAACTCAAAAATTGATTTAACTTTTGCACGGGCCTTAAGATCTATTGTAAGACAAGACCCTGATGTCATAATGGTTGGTGAAACAAGGGATGGCGAAACAGCAAGTATGGCGGTTGAAGCTTCTCTAACTGGTCACTTTGTACTTTCAACAATTCACACTAATGATGCGTCTTCTGCACCAAACAGGCTTATTGATATGGGAGTTCCACCCTTTTTGATTGCATCTTCCCTAGTCGCTGTTCTCGCTCAAAGACTAATGCAAGTTCTTTGTGAAGAATGTAAAGAGCCTGCTCAAGCAACAGAAGAAGAAAGATTACTTTTAAATGGACTTCTTCCCAAAGGTAAGCCCATTTACAAAGCAAAAGGTTGTCCGAAATGTAATTATAGAGGTTATTCTTCAAGAACTGCCGTTAGTGAACTCCTTATGATATCTGATGATGTTAGGCCTCTAATTATGAGAAAGGCCGATGCAGTAGAAGTAAAAAAGATGGCCATGTCAGAAGGAATGACAACATTAAGACAAGATGCCATCACTAAAGTTGTTAGTGGAATTACTTCAATCGAAGAAATGATTAGGGCCATTAATGACGAAGATAATTTTGACGAAGAAGAGAGCTAAATATGGCCCTGTATCAATATAAGGGAATAGATTCATCTGGTAGAGAAAAAAAAGGACAATTAGCTGCTGATAATGTTGTTCAAGCAAAACAAAAAGTAAAAACTTTAGGAATAATGCTCACAAGTATCAAAGAGCAAAAGTCAGCAGGTCCAACAAATAATAAAAGTGGATTATCTCTAGGTGGTGGTGTTAGCGTTGAAGTCTTGGCACTAATGACGAGACAACTGGCCACTCTATTAAAAGCAAAAATTCAAATTGTAGAAGCTTTTAATGCCTTAATTGATCAAACTGAAAATGACACTTTAAAAGTTGTTCTTTCTGAAATAAGACAAAAAGTTAATGAAGGTTCTTCACTAGCTAAAGCTATGGGAGATTATCCAAAAATCTTTGATAACGTATACGTCAATATGGTTGAAGCTGGTGAACAATCAGGAACGCTTGATATTGTTTTATTAAGGCTAGCTGATTTCACTGAAGCTCAAGTTAAATTAAAAAATAAAATAAAAGGCTCAATGACCTACCCTGTCGTTATGATAGTTTTTGGTTCAATAATGATGGGAATCATTTTTGTATTTGTAATTCCTAAGATCACAAAAATATTTGTTTCCATGAAAAAAGAACTTCCTCTCCAAACAGAAATTTGTATTTGGATATCAGACTTTTTGAAAGGATATTGGTGGGCCGTAATTTTTGGAGTCATTTTAACTTGGATTATGTTTAATAGATATATCTCAACAAAATCTGGTGAAAAAAAATGGCATGCTCTTTTGTTAAAAATGCCAATAGTTGGAAAACTTACTACAATGATCAATGTTTCAAGATTCTGTTCGACACTAGAAACACTTCTAAGTTCGGGAGTTCCAATAATTACCGCAATGAAAATAGTCATGAATTTAGTTTCAAACGTTCACATCCGTTCTACAATTGCTTTGGCAAAAGATAGTGTTCAAGAAGGTGGAACAATAGCAAAGCCTCTAAAGGAATCTGGTTTATTTCCTTCAATGGTTACGCAT
Source organism: uncultured Oligoflexia bacterium (assembly GCA_964015265.1). Classification (GTDB taxonomy): domain Bacteria; phylum Bdellovibrionota; class Bacteriovoracia; order Bacteriovoracales; family Bacteriovoracaceae; genus CAXHCD01. Next base: position 93,537 of record CAXHCD010000003.1, on the reverse strand, counting down.
ATGATTGCCTTAGGAGAAAGATCCGGTGAAATCGAACCTATGCTTAAAATTGTTGCAGAAAATTATGAAGATCAGGTAAACTCTAAGCTTAATGGATTAACGTCCACATTAGAACCTATCATGATGGTAGCAATGGGTGGAGCAGTAGCTTTTATTGTTTTCTCAGTTGTAGTCCCCATGATGGAACTAAGTAGTATGAAATAAATAATTAATTAAGGAGAAATAATGTTACTTAAAAACTCTAAAGGGTTTTCACTAATTGAAATTTTAATTGCACTTACTCTACTAGCTATTGCAGGTACTTTTACAGTTAATAAACTTTTTCAGCGACTACATGAAGGAAAAGTTGATTCTGCAAAAATTATAATGGGTAATATATATGATGGATTACAAAATTATAGAAGACTTTGCTACTCATACCCTACTACAGATCAAGGATTGGAAGCACTCGTTTCAAAGCCTAGTGGAGGAAGAGAATGTAAAAAGTATCCACCAGATGGTTTCTTAGAAGAAATACCATTAGATCCATGGGATACAGAATTTGTATATGAATCTGATGGGAAAAACTTCTTCCTATTCTCTACTGGTGAAGATGGAGAAGAAGAAGGAGAAGGAAATGGTGTAGATATTTTCTTTAAAGATAAAAAACCTGAAAGATTTGCGAACTCAGGAAATGAAGAACAAGAAGGATAAAATCAGTTTATTCAAACAAAATAATGGCCCCGTAATTCTTTTAAAAGAATGCCGGGGCTTTTCTCTTATAGAAATACTCATTGCATTACTTTTGGCCTCAATGCTACTAACAATGGTCGTAAGCAAGCCCGTCACTGACAGACAATTCTTAGAAAGAACTATTGATAAAGTTGAAAGATCAATTAGATTTGCAGTTGATGAAGCTGCATTAAGAAATGTCATTACTAGAGTGCATTTAAAAATGCAGGAAGAACCTCAAGAAATTGTTGTAGAATTTGGCCCAAGTGATAATTTTGTACTTCCTCCAAGAGGAGAAGAAAGCACTGTTCAAAGTTTGGCCGAAGAGGAAGAAGAACAAAAACAAATAGAAGAGCTTAATTCAAAATTTCAAAAAGTTAATGAATTACAAGATGACAAAATTGAAGTTGATTATTCTGTTAGAATTTTAGGAATGGCCCTACCAGGTCAAAAAGAGCTTAGCTCTCTACAAAGTGCCGCCGTCTATGTCTATCCTTCTGGAGAAAAAGATAGTGCCATTATTATTTTTGCTACTAGTGAAGAAGTAGTATCATTAGAAGTAGGTCCATTTGGCCCTATTTTCGAAAGACAATATAAACTAATTGAAGGAGAATATGATTCACAAGAAGAACTTGAAGAAAGACAATTTGAAATTGCAAAAGAACTTTTTGAAACATGGGCTAAGAAGTTCTGACGGCTTCACACTATTAGAAGTTTTAATTGCAATGGTAGTTTTTGCTGTTTTTGTTACGGCCTACTATACTACTCAATCAAATAATGTAAACTCTTCAAGAAGAATTCGTGAAGACATAACTTTAAAACAATTAGCAACGAATTTAATTAATGAACTCAATTACAATCCTCCTGAATTTAAAGACTCTATAACTTTAAAACCAGAAACCAAAACTTTTGAAGAATATCCTAATTACGAATATACAATTGAATATAAAAAATTTGAGATACCAGATTTATCAAAAATTAAAGGTAATGATGAAAATGAAGCTCCTGAAGAAGGAGCAAAAAATGCAGAAAAAATACTATATAAAAATATAAAAGAGGGACTTCAAAAAATGATTTGGCAAGTTGAAGTCACTGTTAAAAATAAAGAAACTGGTTATGTATATGATATGAGTAGCTGGCTCTATAATGAAGCTGCTCAAATAAAACTGAGTTATTAATGATAAAAAACACTAAAGGCTTTACTTTAATTGAAGTTTTGATAGCTATTGTTTTATTAGCTTTCATGATGATTGGTGTATATACAATAACAGATAACTCCACAGCTACAAAAGATAGAGTTTTAAGTGAAGATGCTGAAATGATGCAAATTGAAGCAGGACTTCAAAGATTTGATCAAGACTTCTCTCAATTCTATAGTCCTCTATATTATAGTTATCCAGAAATTAGAGACAAAAATCAACGTTATGAAAGAGATGATGAAAAAAAGCATTTTCCCTTCAGTGAAAAATATCCTGCAGTAACAAATACTGGACAGCCTATTCCTCAGTTTGAACATCCCGATAAATCAACTCTTATTTTCATGACCAAAGCAAATAAAAGAAAAATTTCTAATGCAAAAGAATCAACATATGCTTGGGTCCAATATCAGTTACAAGATATTATTGAAGATAAAAAAGAAAATAATACTGCCGCAGTTTCAAAAAAAGGTGGATTAAAAGAGCTTATAAGGTTTAGTTACTCGACAGAACTCTATACTCCAAGACATGATTGGTCTAAAGTTAATGGATATCCAATTTTAAGTAATATAAAGGAGTTTGAATTTAGTTTTTGGGATAGAGGTAAACAAAAATTTGTCACAAACATAGATCATCTAAACAGAACTAAAATACCAATAGAAGCTGTTAAGTTAAAACTTGTATGGATTGATAAAAATGGTTTTGAAAATCCATTGGAAAGAGTATTTAGACCTCTTTACTTATATTATGATGTTAAAAATAAAGATAAACCAAAAATTAATGCACCAAGTGCTCCCAAAAAAGAAGAAGAGCAATAATTAGTGAATTATTTAAATAATAAAAATATTCTCAATCAAAAAGGTGTGGCGATCCCGTTGATAATGGGATCAATTGCTTTATTAGGAGTTGTTTTAGCTCAATTTGTTTATGAAACAAAATTAAATCAAATTAAAATTTATAATGTCCAAGATAAAGAGCAAGCTAGATTAACAGCAGAAAGCGGTATAAAATTTTCATTGGCCAGACTTAAACTCTATAAAGAGGCCATTAACACATTAAATAAAAATGAAGCTTTTAAAAATGTGTTAAGTCCACAAGAGCTAGAATCATTTATAACTCAGCCATTTGTTTACCCCATCCCTCTTCCATCTGATGCGAATTTGATTCAAAGAAACGCAGTTGAAGAGTTTGAAAAAAACTCACTTCTTAAAGGTAAATTATTTGTTCAAATTTCTGCGATTAAAGGTTTTTTAAATCCAAATTTAATGAGGATAAAACCAAAGAAAAAAGAAAAAGAAGTGGATCTTGATAGCCTCTCAGAAGAAGAAAGATTAAAAAGAGAGGAAGAAGAAAGAGAGAAACAAGTAGACGAAAAAAGCACACCACATTTTTTGATGGAAAAGAGAATGATAGAAGCTTTTTCACAAATAATTGAAGATAAAAGAGAAAATGAAGAAGGTTTTGATGAGAGATTTCCTGAAATTGATGCGGCCAAACTAGTTAAAGAATTAAAATACTTTGTTACTCCTCCGCAAGAATGGGAAGATGTTGATATTGCCGACATTGATAATATTTATAGAGAGAAAAATATTAAAGCAAAACATGCTCCTATGAACTCTCTTTCAGAACTACATTTATTACAGGCCTATTGGAATGATGAAATTATAGATATATTTAAATCCCAAATGAGTGTCCATGATACAGCTTCTATTTCAATTAATGATATTACAGATAAAGATTTAAAAATTTTATTTCCTGAAATTGAAGAAGAACAAATTAAAGAGTTTTTTAAGTATAGAGACGGTTCTACAGAAGAAGGAGAAGAACAAGATCCACAGGCCTTCAAAAGTGCTGAAGACTTTAAAAAGATAATAACAGAGAAGATTGGTATAGTGAGTTCTGAAAAATATGATGAAATTATAGGTGAATTTGAAAAGGCAGGACTCAAAATTGGAGTTTCAAATAAACTTTTCAAAGTTTTATCTACTGGTGAATTTGGAAGATCAAAATACACTTTAATTGCATATATCGATATGCCTTATCAAGAGACTGTCGATACTAAGACAAATCCAGGTAAAGCTGTACCTCCAAAGACCGACTCTGGAGATCAAGAACCTCCCCCTCCAGCCTCTCCACCAAAGACAGATGATAAAAAGAAAAAACCACCAGCTGACTTACTTGAGCCAAGAATTATTGATATTACCATTCAATAATTTGTAAATATTTACTAAGTGTATAACCAATTAAATTTGTGGTTTAATTTTAATTTTGTTGGTAAAATTTTAACATGAGAATTTTAGCAATTGACCTTGGAACTTATTCCGTCAAATTTTTTGAAGCTGATGTAGATAAGAAAAAGACCAAGCTAATTCATATACAAGAAGTTATACTTTCTAAAGTTTTAGAGAGATTTCCTCAAGATGCGACTCTTTCAGAAATTCAATACGGAGTTGTTGCAAATTATTTAGCTGAACATAAGAGTGACTCAAAAATAATTTATCAAATAAATAATGATATGTTTACTTCTAGATATATTACTCTACCAGTTAAGTCGAAGAAAAAAGCTGATCTAATGATCCCATTTCAACTTGATGATAATCTTCCCTACAATGTTGGTGATTCTCATTACGTATGTGAATACATCACTAAAAAAGAAAGCATAGATGTCATAATAAATATCACGCCAAAGCAAGAGTTTGAACACGTTTATAATTTTTTGAATGGACACCATATACTTCCTAATCAACTAACTAGTGAATTATCCTGTGTTCAAAACTTTGTTCAAAACTATGAAAAGATTGGTGTAGGACTCAATGGAGGTCTAGCAAATTTTTGTATTTTAGATCTTGGACATATTACAACTAAGGCCTACTTTTTTCACGGACAGCAACTAATATCAAACCATATTTCACATGTTTCAGGAAAATCTGTTGATGATGTAATCAGTGAAACATACCAAGTAAATATTGATGAAGCTATTATATATAAGCATGATAATTGTTTCTTTTTAAATGAAGACCAATATGAACAAGTTAATGCCGATCAAAAAGAATTTGCTAAATTAATGGCCCAAACATTTACACCATTAATATTAGAGATCAAACGTTGGAAAATGGGACACCGAATGAAAACAGGTGAAGCATTAGAAACGATCTACATTACTGGTGGTACTTCTAAAATTAAAAATATTTCTAGTTTTTTACAGTATAATCTTGGGGTAAAAGTAGAAAAATTTAATCCATATAAACAACATAAAAAAATAATGTCGACTTTAGATGAATCTGAAAGACCAACCCACTTTCTAAGTTATATAATGTGCGCTTCTGGAAAGAATAAAACACTTCCAATTAATTTTTTAAAAGGCAAATATTCTGCAAATGTAGGTGGCGAAATCCCAATTACATCTTCAGCTTTTTTAGGACTTAGAGTTTATATTTTAGCTTTTATTCTTTTAACCGCTGCAATAGTAGAAAATGTATTATTAACCAAAGAAGAAAAAGCAATTGATAAATCTCTTGCAAAAATTGTTAAATCAAATGGAAAGTCACTTGGTTTCACAAGAAAAGATAAAAAGAACTTAAAGAGAAACCCTCAAGCTGTTTTAAAAAAACTTAAGAAAGAATATAAGTTGGCCAAAGATGAAGTAAAGTTAATTAGTAGTGCTTCAGATATAAATGCGCTTAAATATTTATACAATTTGAGTGAAGCAGTTCAATCAAACAAAAAAGTATCCTTGGTTTCATTTTCTTCTAGTAATAAGTCTGCTAAGGCCAGCTTCTATGCAAAAGAAATTAGAGAATTAGAAGTACTAAAAGACCATTTAAATAAGACTGCTATTGGCGGCTCAGAAATGAAGTTAAATACTAAAACTAACAGACTAGATATAAGGTTTTAATGAGTAAAATTGGATTTAAAAAAATTGATGAGGAAATATTAAAGCAAATTGAAGTTCTTCAATCGACGAGTTTTTATAACCAATTCAATGAAAAATTAAGTTACTTAGATGAGTTTCAACAAAAATTAGTAAATATAGGACTCAATACCCTATTTTTAGTAATTCCCATTATTGCGACATTTATAATATTTTTAAGTAATTATAGTCTTAAATCTGAAATCGATGTTAAAGAGCAAATAATCGTTGAAATTAATAAAGTTCAAGATAAGCAAAAAGAAGTAAACTCACTCAAAAGATCAGTTGTTTCAAGAGATAAAATTAGCTCAGAATCAGATTTTACATCAACAATAAAAAAAGATTTAACTGCGAAAGGTATCGAAGATAAAAAGATAAGTTTTGAAAACTATGAAGAAGTAAAGAGCACTAAAAATATAAGGAAATCAAAAGGACGAGTTAATTTTAAAAGTTTCACAAACTCAGATTTAAACAATCTTTTGTCAGTTTTACTTTCAAAATCTAAGTTCAAAGCAAATAAAATACAGATAAATAGAGAATCAAGTGGTGAATTTATTAAAGGCTTTGTTGAATTAATTAACTTTAGTGGAAAATAATGAGCGAAGAAAACGATAATCAACTACCTGATAGTATATATCCTGGTATAGGAAAATTTAAAATATTCATATATTTTACTTTCTTTCTTTTATTAGGAATTCTATTGAATTTCAATTTTTCAAAAGTAATAGATTCGACAATTAAATCTGCATTAAAAAAAATGAGATCATGTCCAATCAAGTATGAGACTGTGGCCATGGAAATGTTCCCCCCTGGAATATCTTTTGAAAACTTACAACTAAGTGGATCTTGTTTTGGAAATAAAAATGCAAAAGTTAGCTTATCAGAATCAGCTCTATCACTTATCGGACCAAGCTTTTCACCTCCTGGTCTAAAGTTTAGACTAAAGGGAAAAGAAAATAAGACTAAATTGGCAATCTACGCTTCAGTCTCGCCACTTGGACAGTTAATAAAAATGGAAAAAATATTTTTAGACAAAGAGTTTGTTAAAAATATGACTGGTGATGATGTTAAAATTGATCTGAGTTTGCTAGTGGATGCTCAAATTAAAATAAGTGGCAATGATATTGAATCTGCTAGTTTCAATATTAGATCTAAAGATTTATTTTTTCCTGCTCAAAATATTAATCAGATTTTTCCCTTACCGGCAATTCCATTTAAGACTTTAAAAATTAAAGGAATAATTAAGAAAAAGAAAGTATCTTTCCAACAACTAATTATAGGCGCGAAATCTTCTCCAATGTTTGTAGATTTTAAAGGATCAATGAATCTTAACAATAAGAGATTTATGGAAAGTAAAATTGATTTATCTGGTAAATTAAAAACAACTGAGGACATTTTTACAGCTTTAACATTATTTAGCCCAGGTATTAAAAGCAAAAAACAAAGTGATGGAAGTGTCGATGTTAGTTTAAAAGGAAGCTTAAAAAGTCCAAAACTTCTGTAGTGCTTCTTTGTTGTCACATTGCTCAAAATGTAATAGATTAACGCCCATGTATAATATCCATAGCTTATTAGAAAAAAATTTAGAAAATTATTTAATAAATAATCTTCCATCTCACGCTGCTAAAGATGTTTATTTGTATAGCTTAATTCCTGCTGGAAAACTTTTTAGGCCAAGACTAGTACACGCTATGTCCCTAGACTTAACTGGAGCTCTTTTTACAAAAAATCATTCCTTGTTAGCAAATGCAGTAGAAATTCATCATGCTTACACATTAATTCATGACGATTTACCAAGCATGGACGATGATAATATGCGAAGGGGAAGAGAAAGCTCACATATAAAGTTTAATGAATGGAAGGCGCTTCTCACTGGAGATGGATTATTAAACCTATCATTTCAAGCATTATCAGAAATTGACCACCCTAATTCAATGAAGATCATTAATTTATTTTCTAGACTTTTAGGGCCAAATGGACTGATTCATGGACAATACCTAGACTTATCTGAAGAAATGAATGACTCCATTAATAAATTAGTTGAGACTCATATCTTAAAAACTGCTCGACTTATACAAGTTTGTTTAGTTTCAAGTTATTTACTTGAAGAAGAAGAAAAATCACTTAGTAAGTACTTAGCTCTTTTCAAATTAGGACATTATATTGGACTAACTTTTCAACTCTTAGATGACTTAGGAGAGCTATGTGAAGCTGAGATAGGGCAACATGAACAAGCTGTCAATCCATGGAAGAGTTACAATAAAGAACCAATGAAGCTTTTAATAAAATCGCTTAAAAATATAAATAGAATAATTAATAATTATGAACTCAAAGAATTAAACAAGTACTTGCAATCATATTTTCTAAAAACTAGTAAGAAATTAAAAGACGGTGAGGAAAATATCCAACTCCATACGGAGCTGGAATTAATGCCAATTGTTTCTATGCTTAACGTCTTGGGCCATAGTAATTAAACTACTTAGCTTAGCTTTGGCCAAAATTAGCTTTTGAGAAAACCTTTCTTCTTCTGTAATTTTTGACTCCACAGATTCTGTTAAATCCATTTCCTCTTCTAAAACAAGTTCTTTTTTAGTCTGCTCTATTGTTAATTTATTTTCAAAAAGATAATTTTTGATTTTTAAAATGATTTTTAAATCATCATCTGTATAAAGCTTTTGTCCGTTTTCATTTACATGTGGACAAATTTCAACAAACTCTGATTCCCAAAATCTTAATACATAAGGTTTAACTCCAGTAAGACCGCAAACCTCAGTTAACTTATAGTATTTTTTTTCAAAAATTCCTGATTTTTTTTCAATCATATTAATCATCGTAATCTAAACTATCATCAATATTAGACATAAAAGAACTTAAGGCCCTTGATGTTCCCTCTTTTGCTGGAACAGCAGTGTCTTCACCACCCTTGTCATCTAATCTATGAGCATAGCGTGAAATAATATCTTCTTTTAAAACCTGAGATGGTTTAAAAGTTAAAACTCTTCTCGCTGAAATTTCCATTGGTTTGTTTGTTTGAGGATTTCGTCCCGTTCGAGTGTTTTTATCCTTAATAGAGAAGTTTCCAAAACCAGATATTTTGACTTTTTCACCTTTCGCCAAAGTATCTTTAATAATTTTGAATACCATGTCTACAAGATCTGATGCTTCTTTCTTTGAAAAGCCAGCTTCTTTGTAAACTCTCTCAACGATATCGGCCTTCGTTAAGCTCATATAATTTCCTCCATGAAATTTCTATATTATTAATAGGTTAGCAGAACAACCAATTCTTTTCTATAAATATTTTTATGTTTTTAACCCGAGTATTTCACTCCCGTATAAACAACAAATTCCTAATACAAAAATCGTGAATAAATAAATACAATAGAGGCAGAACACAACTGATAATCAATTGATAAAGCATTTTAAAGGAGCAAATATGACTAAACTTATCTTAGGGTTTCTATTAATTCTAAATATTTCCTGCAATTTTCATGAAGTAGATGAAGGCAAACTTTACCGAATAGCACAGCCGGGAAAAACAGATATTGAAAGAATTCACGCTGAATATGGAATAAAAACTATCCTTAATCTAAGAGGAGAAAATGAAGGTGAACGTTGGTACGATGTAGAAAAAGAAACCGCCGAAAAGCTTGGTATTAAGTTAATTAATATTGGGATGAAAGCAAGTAGACTTCCTCATAAAGAAGATTTGATCAAATTATTAGACACTTTCAAAACTGCTGAAAGACCAATATTGATGCATTGTCAGGCCGGAGCTGACAGAACAGGTGAAGCTTCTGCCATATATGCGATGGAATATCTTGGTAAAACAAAAGAAGAAGCTTTAGAAATGTTAACTCCAAGATTTCTACATATTGAAAAAAGATATCCTGCAAAAAGATATTTTATAAAAGAGCTTTGGCAGGGTGAAGAATGGGCCAGAAATGATTACGACCCTTGTTCTGGAGACTATGATCATTATGAACCAAGTCCAACTCATTGTGATTAAAGTTTAATTAATTCATAACCTTTACGGGAAGGTAAATAGGCCTTCCCGTTTATCGAAGTCGTTTCACCCACTATCATTTTCATAATTCTATTTTGCTTATATTTAACAAAATTACTACCATTTTTCTTATAACAAATATATTTTCCCATAAGTCCAACAGCGCAATATTTATTTTTTGAATTAATAATCCTTGAGACTAATGGCTCTTTAAATTCGCCAATATAACCAACTACCCCACTTTCAATTCCATAAGACAAAATATCGCCTGTTGATAATGAAAGCATAATTTCCTTTTCATTTAATATAACAGGTTTAAAAAAGTTAAACCCACTTAATAACTTAGAATTTGCAATTTTCTTTTTCTCTAAGTCTATAACATATAACAAAGACTCTACGCTCCATTGAGATTTGAACATATCACCTTCAGTAGCAACTCCTATTAAGTATTTACCAATATTAATAATTTGTGATTTTGCATTTCGATTTAATTCCTGCTTATACTCTAGCTTGCCTGTTTTAATATTAAAACAAGCAATCCCCTTAAATGTATAAACTGAACTTGCACATACTAAGTTTTTATAGATCACAGGAGTAGTATCGATATGAAATAATTGATTTGGATTAGACTTTTGTGACTCCCAAACGATTTCTAGTTTTTGATTGAGAGCAATTAGACCACTATCACCAACACCAACAAAAATAAAATCTTTTATAACTAAGGGCGAGCTTTCAATGTGTCCAGGAAGTTCTTTGACAAAATCTATTTTAGATTTTTCTAAATTAAATGCATATAAATTGGCCTTTTTATCGGTATGAACACCTTCTCCAAAATACAAACTATTCTTGAATAAGCTCACACCAGAAACACTCGATTTCTCAGCATTAAAAAGAATTTTTGTATGTGTAAGTTCTAAATTGGATTTAAACAGTGCTCCACCCGTATTAAGAAAATACAAATTATTTTTATAAATAACAGGGGCCCTAAGAACTGGTCCAATTTTAGATTTATCAATACTATTTTTTGAAAAAGAATTATTAACAAAAAGTACTAAACTAAAAAAAACCAGTAAAAATGTTCTAATAATCATGAAAATTTCTTCCTACGAAATAATTTTATTCAGGATTATTATAAACTAAATTCATGACCAAAGTTTTAACAATTTTATTAAATATTATGAAAAACACCTTAGTGGCCACTTTTAGTGCATTTATATTGATCTTCATTTTTTTATATTCAAAACCTATAAGAGCAGCCTGGGCAGGGCCTAGTTCCTGTTATAATAATGTAAACCCTATATGTAATAGCATTTTAAGCTCTGGATTATATTCAAAACCAATTGGAAATAGACCTATCTACACTTTTCCTCAAGTTATTCCACACGCACTAAGACCTCCGGTTGGCCCGCTGATATACGGAAAACAAAACTACAGCTACTTCCCTTACATGGAAAATTCTGTATTTTCTCCTCAGAATTGTTCATATTGTATGATAAGAAATTCACAGTTATAATTTTCAAATGAAAAAAATTTTATTTATTATATTACTTATATCTAAAACAATATTTGCAAATACTGGTGAAATTCACTTTGTAAAAGGTAAGACAAACCTAATTCGATCGAATAAAACAATAAAAATTTCAAAGGAGTCTGTCCCCTTCAAATTGAAATTAAATGACATTATAAAAACGGAAAATAAATCTTTTGTCATCTTGAAGTTTAAAAATGATCGTTCGAGTAAAATATTAAAACTTGGTTCAAACTCAGAACTAAAAATAGATTTTGAAAAAAATAGTATTGAACTTGGTCTAAATAAGGGAAGTACATTCATTCAATTTCTAAAATCAAAACTGAGATCAAACTCATCTAACTCAGATAAATTATTTATAAAAGTAAAAAATGTATCTATGGGTGTTAGAGGTACTCAATTTTTTATTACTCATGCTAATGATAAAAGTAATGACGTCTGGATGTGTGTAAAAGAAGGTATAGTTGAAGTTAAAGAAAAAAACGGACCTAAATCTACAGATGTTACTGAAGGCAAAGGTATATTAATTAAAAAAGGTGACCAAATTACATCACCAAGGCCATACAAGTGGATTTCAAAGCTTGATTGGAATATGCAGACTAAGGAAAATTATGAAATTCCTTTTCACATGTTAAAATATGATTTACTTGATGCCGAGTATGATTAGAATTCTTCTTTTTTTACCTATTTGTGCCTTTGCTGCAAATAATAAAATCCCTACTTCAAAAAATGGTGTTACCTCCCAACTTCAATTTAAAGTAATTAAGAAACATAATGATTTTCAATATTCTTTTCAATCTAATTTTTCACATTTGGAAGTCTCTAGAAAGCAACATGAATATAGCTTAGCTAGTTCATATAAAGTTCATCCTAATTTAAAAATAGAAACAAGTTACCAAAGAAGTTACGGCCTAAGACATGAAGAAGATTGGAAAAATATTAATAATGAAGGGTGGAGATGGCATGACTCTTCTAATAGGGGTGAAAATATATTTGGGCTAAAAGTATCACCAAGATTTCTCTTAAATAAAAAAACTAGAGCAGATTTAAATATTCAATATACTTATAATGATTATAATTTCCATAAAACAATAATCGCTTCACCTTCTATAGCTAGATTCTTTACAAATGATACTCTACCTAAATTTTCAATTTATTTGAAATCGTATATCTACATACCAATTAACTATTCTGAAGCTAGCTTGTATAAAATCAAAACATATATTGGTATAAACTATCATATTGAGCGCAAACACTTGATCGGTCTTAATTTAGGTTATCTTCAGGAAAAATGGACAAACCATGATGGAAATAGATCAAGAGTTTCTCAAAACTATGAATCGAAGTTTAAACAATTTTTAATTGGAATTAAATATACATTAATTATTTTTTAAAAAAGCACTAAGGTTTAATCCCTAGTGCTTTTTCTTTTTTCTTTTATTTGCAGCTTTTTCTAAATCTTTTAATATCTTTTGCTTATGCTGATCTTTTTTCTTTAACCAGTCTGTTAATTTTGTTTTTACATCATTTAACTCTTCAACAAGTTTTTTTGCAATTAGTTTTGAAGACTTAGCGATCTTTTCACACTCTTTCATATTCTTTGTATCTTCTTTTACTAATAACTGCCTCTTAGCAACTTCCTCTTTAGTCATTCGATAAATAGGCATATCTGCTAAATATTCAGCGAAATGATATTTTTTCTTTTGAAGATATTCTACGAATGTTTTTCTATTCTTTGATTTAGTAGCAACATCATATTCTTTCTTTTTAATAAATTTTATAATTTCATTGTTTTGAGTAATTTTATTTTTATAATCTTCAACAAGTAGCTCGTATCTTTTCTTTACAACCTCTAACCTTTTGGCCGCAAAAATTTCAATAATTTGCTCTGGCTTATCAAATATCTTTACCCCACGCTCACTAATTAAGGTATAGTTAGGAACTTGAGAACTTTGAGTCCCCATAACTTTTTGAACTTCTTCTAAACTCGGTGTTTGACCTCTTTTAAAGATTAACTCTATATTTATTTGGTTATCAACACTTGAGTCGATATAGTCTTTTAAGAAATCTCCATCAATATGTTTATTTAGAAATTTATAAGTTTTTGTTGCATCATAACCACGTGGTAACTCAGTAATATAAATTTTTTCGCCTTTTTGCTCAAAAGTCATAGGAAATAAATATCTACCTCTCTCATCTTTTTCTATTTCCGCTGTATATCCATGAACGTAGGGTTTAAGTTTTTTTGGTTTGCCAGTTTCAATAACTCTGATGATAGAGTCAATTAAATCTTTATGAGAAAAAGATGGAATAACTGAAGAAAAACCAGTTCCAATTCCTTCAGCTCCATTTAATAACATCAATGGTAACTTTGGTAAAAAAGAAACAGGTTCCATTATCTTCTCGTCATAGTTTGGAACCATTTCAACTTGGTTTAGATCATCAAACAATAAAATTTTTGCAACTTCACCAAGCTTACATTCAATATATCTCGAAGCTGCTGCTTGAGTTTCCATTCTTTCACCAAAGTACCCTTTTTTATCGATTAAAGGATAATTATTAGAGAAAGTATAATCCTGTGCTAAATTCACTATCGCTGATTCTACAGATGCCGGCCCATGGGGGTGTAGAGTTAAAACTAATCCAGTTGCAGATGAAACTTTCATGAGTCCTTTTGATTGATTCTTCCAAAGGGTCCACAATATTCGTCTTTGTCCAGGTTTTAATCCATCTTGAAGATATGGAATGGCCCGATCCATCAATGTATATATTTGATAAGTTCGATATTCATTTTTAATGATCGTATCTAAAGGTACTGAGTCTAATGCATGTAAATAAGTTTCTTCCATTTAAATTAACCTTCTACTTTTTTGTAACTTTCTTTTTAGTCTTCTTTGCTGTTTTCTTCTTTGCTACTTTCTTAGTAACTTTTTTCTTTACCGTCTTTTTTGCTACTTTTTTAGTAGTAGCCTTCTTGGTTACACTTTTAGCTTTAGATTTTGATGGCAAAGACTTTTTCGAAGTAGCTTTTAGAGAATCTCCACTATATGAATCATCATCGATTAATAAACTTTTTCTTAAATTAGTATCCTTACCAAAACAAACATTTAACATCTCTTTTGCTTTGGCCATATCTTCAACCGTTAACTTTGTATAATCTTCTCGACCAAGTACATATTTCCAAGACTCTGGAGACATTTCTCCCAGACCTTTATTTCGTTGAATTTCTTTGATTTTTTTACCAGACTTTTTAATAGATTCTAGTTCACTTTCACTTTCAGCAAAAACTCTTCCTTTATCAGTAATTACTTCAAATAATGGTGCTTTTGCTATTTGAATAGCACCCCACTCAAACAATTCAGGCCAAAAACTAAAGAAGAAGTTTGTTAAAAGTGTGTTTATATGACCACCATCAACATCTGAATCTGCCAAAAATACAATCTTTGAATATCTCATTTTCTTTGGATCAGCTTCCTGTCCAATAATAATTCCAACTGAGGCCATTATGTCGTGAAATTCTTTATTATCAACAATGTCTTTAATACTTGCTTGCATGACATTCATTGGCTTACCTCTTAAGGCAATGCCACCTTGATATAATTTATTACGTGCGGATCTTAACCCACCAATTGCTGAGTCTCCTTCACAAATAAATAGCATGCACTTTGAACGATCACGTCTTTCGTTTGCATCTAATAACTTTTCAATTCTAGACTTTTTAGCTTTTCTAGACTTTTTACTTGCATCTTTTAATGCTTGAAACTTATGTCTTGATTTAGCTCGATCAACAACAAGCTCAAGATATTCCTTATTTTTACGAAGGAATTTATCAATGTTTTTTTTCATGAATTCTTCGATGGATTTTTCTAAAAAGCCGTCTCTAACAAGTTTTCTTTTAGTTTGTGACTCAAACCTTGGATTTGGCATTGTTATACCTAATACAAATGAAAGTCCTGTTAAAATATCATTATCAACTAAGCTGACTTTTTCTTTTTTTGCTGCTCTTTCGAGTTTATCTTTTATAGCATTAATAAAAATTCTTCTCACTCTATCTTGATGAAAACCTCCATCAAAAGTTGGAGTTGAGTTTACAAAAGAAATAAACTTTTCTCTATCTTCACTTGCTTTGTTAATACAGATTGAAAGTGAAATATCGATTTTACCTTTAACCTTTTTCTTCTTTGTATTAGTTGTATGATAAATATATTCATAATCACCAATATTTTGAGCATTCTCAGGGTCTATTCTAAGGGCAAGTTGGAAAAGTCCTTTTTCAAAATGATATTTTTCATCATTAAAATAAAACGCTAGCCCAGGGTTATTATAGGCCAAATCAATAATTCTTTTTCTCAAAAGATCTTCATCAATTTTTGGGTTTTTATAAACTTCTTTGGCCAAAACAACTTCAATTTTAACCCCTGAAGCCCCTTTAAAACTTTTCTTTTTTCCCTTCTTCTTTTTTAAAGCACCATCAATGAATTCGACGACTTGCTCTTTTTTTGAATTATAATGTCGAATGGTAACTTTAAACTTATCGGAAGTTAGACAAGTGGCCGCAGCACCAAGACCATTTTGCCCAAGTGTTCTATGTAAAAAGCCTTTTTCATCTGTTTCTTCATCTTTAAATTTAGATCCTGTTCTAAACTCAGTATAAACTTGATCAATCTTTTCAAGAGGAAATCCGATCCCATTATCCTCTACTGTTACAGTCATACCGTCATCAGAAAGATAGGTATGAACTTCCGTAACATGACCTCTATAGTGTTCATCAATACAATTATCTAAAAGTTCTTCTATTGCCTTTGACTTAGCCTGATGAAACTTTACCGTTTTAAACTCTATCCCACCGTCTGTATAAACATATGTTTCCAGATCTTCAGTGTCATTACTTCCAAATACTAGTGTAATTCTATTTCTACAGTGCCAACGCTGATCTTTACTTTCAATAACTGCGTCTTTGGTTTTTCCTTTCCGGGCCACCTTTTTAATCGCCATCTTTTTGATCCCTTATGCTAAAATTAAATTAAAGGTTTATTTCAGATTAAAGGCCCAACGGGGATCAAGGAAAGGCACAGTGCAAAATAGAAGTGCGTTAACTCTATTAATTTTATTCAGTTTTACTTGCTGCATAAGTGCTCATGCTGGTGCTTTGAGTTTAAAACAGTCCCCATTAAATAAAAAAACAAAGAAAAAAATTTTAAAAGGAAATATATTCGTTCAATCAATCGTGAATACACGTAGAAAAAATGGTATTCAAAAATTAAAATATAAAATTGCAGGTTTGCACCCAAAATCTTGTAGGTTTGCTCTAAGAAAGCTTTCGAGATATCAAGACTATAATCATTTTATAGATTTCATAAAATTATCTCATTACGATGATAAGCGACAAAAAATTACTCTATTTTTGGCCCATAAATTAATGCCATTTGATATGAGTTTAAAATTTAAAATACCTAGAATTACTAAGGTAGGAGTTTATCCATTCTCCTTTGATGCTGGAATACTAAAGGGACTATCTGGTACAATCAATATTTTTAATGAAAAAAACAATAGATGCTTTTTTCTCACAAGAGCAAGTTGGTCAGGGCCCAACTCTGGTATAAATGACACTGTTTTTGAGCTGTTTAGTTCTACCCTTGGAAGAATAGCAATGGAGAAGCTATTTAGGGTCTCTACAACTTATTAACAATTTTAGACGCATCGCTTCGAGACAATTTAAAAAGAAATCCTTACATTCAGTTCTCAACAAGGAAATAATATTGGAAGTAAAGGCAATATCAGCTGAAGATACATATAACATCCGTCAGGAAGTGCTTAGACCTGGTTATCCCATAGATTCTTGTCATTTTGATGGAGACCATGATGAACAAACATTTCACTTAGGTGCATTTGTGGATGGAAGGCTTGTAAGTATTGCTTCATTTTATTTCGATAGATCTGACAAAATTCAAGAAGAAAACCAATATAGATTGAGAGGAATGGCCACTTTACCTAACTTCAGGGGTCTTGGACTTTCAAAAGCACTTTTAAGTACAGGATTTCCCTTAATCAAACAAAACTTTTGCTCACATGTATGGTGTAACGCTAGAAAATCAGCTGTTGGATTTTATGAAAGTACAGGTTTTGAAGGAATTGGTGAGTATTTTGAAATTGAAAATGTAGGAACTCACCTACTAATGGCAAAAAAAATTAATTAGCTAGATCTATATTTTCAAACTTAGAGCAATATTTTTTATCTAGTGCCTTATTTATTAATTTCTTTTGTTCTATGAAACATGCTTGTTGATTTTTATAGGCCTTTAGAGGCCAACAAGAAAGGTCCACTTCTTTTTTCTTTATATCTTTACCCCTAATATTTTTACACTGATCATAAGAGTCCTTATCAACACATGCATAATGCTTATCGTTGCATTTATAAATTAAGTATCTACCTTCTCTTAGATCTTCACTGATTAGAATTCCACTCGAATCATCTTCTTGTGTATTTTGTCCCAAAACCTTTTGAGTTATTCCAAATAAAAATAAAGTAAAAAGGGTTAATTTTATTGCCATTTTCATATAAGCTAATTATAGCATGGGTAGGGAAAATCAAATGAAAATTATTCAATCAAATACAATATTTTTAGAAATTTCAAAATTGCTTGAGAAGGCCATTAACAATACTTTTGACCAAGTAAATATGTCTCAAAGTGAAATTTATAAGTTGATTACTGATGCTCCTAACTTTAAGATGGGACATTTCGCATTTCCATGTTTCCCATTAGCTAAAATATGCAAAATGGCACCTCCTCAAATAGCAGGAAAAATCATAGAGCAACTTGAAAATTCTTCTATTGTGAAGGAAGCAAAGGCCGTTGGCCCGTATATTAATTTTTTCATAAATCCTAATGGACTTGGTGAAAATGTATTAGAGAAAATAATTAATGGTCAATTTTTTAAAATTAAATTAATTGAAGCTCCTTTGAAAACAATGATTGAATACTCTCAGCCAAATACTCATAAAGAAATGCATGTTGGCCACATGAGAAATTTATGTTTGGGTAACGCTCTTGTTGAGCTTCATAAATATACAGGGCATGAAATTAGACCAGTAACATATCCTGGAGATATGGGAACACATGTGGCCAAATGTCTTTGGTATCTAAAAACAAAGTACAAAGGTGAGATCCCAAGTGAAAATAAGGGTGCATGGTTAGGTAAAATGTATAGCGAAGGTAATATTTTACTTGAAGATGAACTCGGTGGCCCAAATGAAGAACAAAATCGAAAAGAATTAACAGATATTTTAAAACAATTAGAGAAAGGTGAAGGTGAATACTTTGATCTTTGGAAAGAAACTAAGCAATGGTCTATAGATCTAATGAATGAGGCTTACTCTTGGGCCGATGTGAAATTTGATCGTTGGTTTTTTGAGTCAGAAGTAGATACAGAGTCATTAAACTTGGCCAAGAAATTATACGCTGACGGAGTTCTTGTTGAATCAGAGGGTGCTATTGGTATGGATTTGAAAAATGAAAACTTAGGTTTTTGTCTTTTAATCAAATCTGATGGTAATGGACTTTACGCTACTAAAGACGTTGAGCTTGCAAGAAGAAAATTTGAAGAATTTGGTATCGAAAAAAGTATTTATGTTGTTGATAACCGACAAACTCTTCACTTTAAACAAGTTTTTAAAGTCTTAGAAAAAATTGGTTTTGAGCAAGTTAATAATTGTTATCACCTACCTTATGAGATGGTCGAGCTAACTGACGGGGCCATGAGTTCTAGAAAAGGTAATGTTGTTCCTCTTATGGACCTCATTAAACAAATGGAATCTACCATTACTCAAAATTATCTTGAAAAATACAGAGGTGATTGGAGTGATGAAGAAATTAAAGAAGTCGCTAGAATTGTTGCAAATGGTGCTATTAAGTACGGCATGATTAGGGTCGATAATAATCGTAAAATTGTTTTTGAAATGGGTGAATGGCTTAAACTAGATGGAGAAACAGGCCCATATCTTCAATACGTTTGCGCACGTATAAACTCCCTTTTAAAAAAACAGGACTATAATATTAATGACAAAATTAACTGGTCATCGTTAATTAAAGACGAAGAACTAGCATTAATGATAAAAATTTCAAAGTTTAATGATATTTGTGTTAATGCTTGCGAAGGTCACAAGACTAATCTTCTTACTTCATATCTATATGAGCTAGGGAAATTATTTAATTCATTTTATGCTGAATGCTCTATAGCAAATGCTGAAAGTGATGAAATCAAAAAAGCAAGAATGGCCTTATCAAACTCAACTTATAAAATAATGAAGCAAGGTCTGGCAAATTTAGGAATTCCTACTCCCGAAAGAATGTAGTGATAAAATTTGATTAATATTTTGATTTCTTTTTTTGTCTAAAAAATTGTTAAATTTGTGAAATTCATTTAAATCATTTTCTTTAGATACCGATTCTTTTAAAGTTTTCAGACAATATTTTAACTGATTTATATTATTAATATCAACTTTCTCTTTATTAAATAAAACATTTATTAAATTACTAATTTTTTGAATTACCAGTGTTTTTAAATCATGCGGAAGACAACTAAAATGAAAATGTTTTGGGTCCTCTAATACATTTATCGTTGGAAAATTATCAATATTTTTAAATTTGAATAAGTATTCAAAAACATTTTCTAAGTTTAATATATTTAAATTTTGAAGAGTAAATACGACACTTATTCTATTTATATTTAAATTACTCATCTCTTTATCCATATAATTAAGATTTTCATCGAAGTTATCAAACTTCCCTGGGAAACGAATAAAATTATAAACCTCACCTACTCCATCCATACTAGGTAGTAATTTGACAGACTTGAAATTAGTCCACTTCTCCATTTGATCAATTGGTAAATTAAAGTTTAAATTCGTGGAGTATACAAGCTCTATTTCTTTACTATTATTGCTACTAATGACTTCATCTAAAAAATCCCAGTGTTCTTTTATTAGGAGTGGCTCTCCACCCGAAAAATATATTGAAGTTAGATCAGATGATAATGAAACCAAGTATTCTATATTTTCAATATCTTTATACCAATCTAAGTTTTCAGACTTTTTTGAATAATTTGGATCATTTAAATATTGTCTATAATCGTTTAGCAATAATTTGGATGAAATTGGATTACACATACGACATGCAAGATTACACTTATTTCCAAACCTAAGATCTAATGTTCTAACTTTATTTTGAGTATCAAACTGATCTGTGTATACTGAACCCTTCAATGAATTGTAGTAATTTCTGGGCGATTCAATTAAATATTCTTCTATTTTTGAGCAATGATGGCACTCTTTGGGTATAGAAGAATTTAACATTTGCTTTTTCACATTTAAATTTAGATCTTCTAACTTTTTTGTTCCACTTGCTAGATCACTTATTGATATTGCATTTCTGAATTCACTGAAACAACAAGTTCCAACTTCACCAAAATAATCGATATAAAGATGACTCCAAGGGAGTGGGCATGAAAAATTCATACTAAAAGTATTTCATAAGTGCTTAATATTGGGAATAAATTGTAGAATTTCAAAGGGACAGCTAAATAAGTACTTTTTTAACTTATTTATGATATACTGTAAAAAATAGGTTTATTTTTAACTTATTTTAGGTTATAAACCGCTGTAAATTGGGATTTAAAATGTTGAAAATAAATAAAAAAGTCGAATATGCGCTCATGGCATTGAAATATATGGCGTCAAAGCCTATTGGTGAACTATCTAGTGCAAGAGAGATCTGTGAACAGTTTTCAATTCCTTTTGATACAACTTCAAAAGTAATGCAATTAATGAATAATAAAAATATTCTACAGGCCAAGCAAGGAATTAAAGGTGGATATGTTCTAGCAAGACCTCTTAGTGAAGTTACATTCATGGAACTTTCAAAAGTGATAGAAAAAAAATCATTTCAATCTAGCTGTGAAACAAGCAAAGGCATGTGCGAACTTTATGGGTCTTGTAATATTATTGATCCAGTTTCCCAACTAGGTAATAAGATAAATCAATTTTTAGAAGAACTAACGTTAGAGGATCTTCTATTTAATAATAAGCGTATTCAAATTACGCAAAGTCTGTCGGTGATATAATGACTCAAGAAAATCAAAACCAAACTGTAGATTCAAAGACTTCAATTAAATCTACAGAACAAATTATGAAAGAACAGGAAAACTATAAATATGGTTTCTATACGGATATAGAGGTTGAAGAGTTTCCTAAAGGTCTAAACGAAGATGTTGTAAGAATGATATCTGCAAAAAAAGAAGAACCTCAATGGTTACTAGATTATAGACTTAAAGCTTTCAGGCATTGGAAAACGTTAAAGCACCCTAATTGGGCAAAATTAAATATTCCCAAAATTGATTTTGAAAATCTTTACTATTATGCAGCCCCTAAAAAGGATGAATCAAAACCAGAAAGTTTAGATGAAGTAGATCCAGAGCTTTTAGCAACTTTTGAAAAGCTTGGAATTCCTCTTCAGGAACAAAAAAGAATCACTGGTGTAGCTGTAGATGCTGTATTTGATAGTGTTTCTGTTGCAACAACTCATCAAGAAGACTTAGAAAAAGTTGGAGTTATTTTCTGTTCTATATCTGAAGCAGTTAAAGAGTACCCAGAACTAGTAAAAAAATATCTCGGAACAGTTGTTCCTTATACTGATAATTTTTATGCTGCTTTAAACTGTGCTGTTTTTTCTGATGGTTCATTCGTTTACATTCCAAAGGGTGTCACTTGCCCACTCGATCTATCTACTTACTTTAGAATAAACGCTAAAGAGACAGGACAATTTGAAAGAACTTTAGTTATTGCGGACGAAGGAAGTTATGTAAATTACTTGGAAGGTTGTACAGCACCTCAAAGAGATGAAAATCAACTTCACGCGGCCATCGTTGAATTAGTTGCACTAGATGATGCCACTATTAAATATTCAACAGTTCAAAACTGGTATGCTGGAGACAGTGAAGGAAAAGGTGGTATTTATAATTTCGTTACCAAAAGAGGAAATTGTCTAGGTAAAAACTCTTATATTTCTTGGACTCAAGTTGAAGCTGGTTCAGCAATTACGTGGAAATATCCAGGATGTAATCTTATTGGTGATAACTCTAGGGGTGAGTTTTACTCTGTAGCTCTTACAAATAATAAAATGCAAGCTGATACTGGTACAAAAATGGTTCATATTGGTAAAAATACAAAATCAACTATTATCTCAAAAGGTATTTCGGCCGATGGTTCTGAAAATAATTATAGAGGACTAGTTAAAATTATGCCTTCAGCAAATAACGCTAGAAACTATTCTCAATGTGACTCTATGCTTGTGGGAAGTAAATGTTCAGCAAACACTTTCCCTTATATAGATGTCAAAAATAATACCGCAACAGTTGAGCACGAAGCCTCTACGACAAAAATCAGTGAAGACCAACTCTTCTACTTACAGTCAAGAGGGCTGGATATGGAAAAATGTATATCACTAATTGTGAATGGTTTTTGTGCTGATGTATTTAAAGAGCTTCCACTAGAATTTTCAGTAGAAGCAGTAAAATTACTAGAAATGAAATTAGAAAATTCAATTGGATAAAATAGGATAAAAAAAATGTTAGAAGTTAAAAACTTAAATGCGAAAGTAGAAGAAAATCAAATTTTAAATGGTATTAACCTGAAAGTTAATGCCGGTGAGGTACACGCCATAATGGGACCAAATGGTAGTGGTAAATCTACCCTATCAAAAGTAATTGCTGGGCACCCTTCATATGAAGTTACAGAGGGAAATATTACTTACCAAGGTAATGATATAAGTGAGCTAGAGGCCGATGAAAGAGCAAAAGAGGGAATCTTTTTAGGATTTCAATATCCTGTAGAAATACCTGGAGTTTCAAATATCAATTTTTTAAGAGAATCTTTTAACGAGATATGTAAACACCAAGGTGCTCCCGAAATGAAAGAAGCTGAGTTTAGAGACTTCTTGAAAGCGAAACTTGAGTTATTAGAAATGAGTCCAAACTTTTTAGATAGAAGTGTAAATGGTGGTTTTTCAGGTGGAGAAAAAAAGAAAAATGAAATTTTACAAATGGCAGTTTTAAATCCAAGACTGGCCCTTTTAGATGAAACAGATTCAGGACTAGATATTGATGCCTTAAAAACTGTTGCTAAAGGTGTAAATGCACTTAAATCAAAGTATAATGCGGTCGTTTTAGTAACACACTATCAAAGATTATTAGATTATATTAAGCCTGATTTTGTGCACGTTCTTTATAAAGGAAAAATTATTAAAACTGGTGGAAAAGAGCTGGCATTAGAACTTGAAGAAAAAGGTTATGATTGGTTAATCCAATAGGAAAAGAAATGACACAAATAAATAATGAACAATACTTCGATACACTTAAAGAAAATGTCTTAAATCAAGATAGTAATCTTCAAAGTGCTATGAACAAAGCCTATGAACAATTTAAAACATTAGGTATTCCAACAAAAAAACATGAAGATTGGAAATATACAAATATTTCACATTTTTTAACTGAAAAATTAACATTAGCACAAAAAAGTAATTCAACACTTTCTTCAAACTATCCATTTGAATATAAAATAGTATTTCAAAATGGAATTTTTAATGAAGAAAAATCGAGTCTACCGAATGGAGTTAGCTTATCAACTAATCTTGAATCAACTCAAGGTATAGAGTCTAACTTAAACGATCACTTAGATTTAATGAATTTATCCGCCTTACAATCCATTATAAAAATTTCTGTTGATAAAAATATCAATGTTAACTCACCTATTGCAATAATTCATTTATCAGATAATGGGTCATCAAAAAGTTTAGAAGCTAGTAGAATTATTATTAACGCTCAAAAGTTATCAAAGGTAAATTTTTTAGAAATATTTAATACAACTGAAGACTCACAAGCAATCCAGACTTCAGTAACTAAACTTTTTTTAGAACAAGCGGCCATAGTAAATCATATTAAATGTAATTTAATTAACAAAAACAGCATGCACTTAGGAAAGGTTTATTCTAAGGTTTCTAGAGACGCGACATTAAATACTTTTACTTTTACTGTTGGTGGAGGTCTTTCAAGAAATAATATTGAAGTAGACCTTGAAGAAGAAAATGCAACGAGTAATGTTCATGGCCTATTTGCATTAAAAGAAAATGATCATTGCGATAATTTTTCTACTATTAGACATAATGCTGCGAGAACATATTCAAATCAACTTTTTAAAGGTATTTTAGATAATGATTCACACGGTATTTTCACGGGAAAAATCGTTGTTCAAAGAGATTCTCAAGAAGTTGACTCTACACAATTAAACAAAAATTTACTACTTAGTAAAAAAGCGCATATCGATACTAGACCACAACTCGAAGTTTACGCGGATGATGTAAAGTGTGCGCACGGAGCGACGATTGGTCAAATTAGTCAGGAAGAAGCTTTTTACTTACAAAGTAGAGGTATATCTTTAGATAGAGCAAGAGTTATTTTGGCCCATGCTTTTTCAATGGAAGCTTTAGAAAAAATTGAAAATGAGCAAATAAGAGAATATCTAACAAATTTATTATTTGAAAAATTTGAAACAAAGGCCTTAGGTATTTAATGAATATTAATGAAGTAAGATCACATTTTCCTCAACTTAATGTGAAGGTTCA
This sequence comes from uncultured Oligoflexia bacterium, assembly GCA_964015265.1. Lineage (GTDB taxonomy): Bacteria > Bdellovibrionota > Bacteriovoracia > Bacteriovoracales > Bacteriovoracaceae > CAXHCD01. Next base: position 68,516 of record CAXHCD010000003.1, on the reverse strand, counting down.
TGAAAAACCTCTAATATATCTTGATAATGGTGCTTCTACTCTTAAATGCAAAAGTGTCATTGATAATATTAATACTCATTATTCTAGTGAAGTAAGTAATATTCATAGAGGTGTTCATTTTTTTAGTGAAAGTGGAACAATGAAGTATGAACAAACTAGAAAAACCGCTCAAAAATTTATCAATGCAAATTTTGAGGAAGAAATAATTTTCACTAAGGGAACAACTGATTCTATAAACTTAGTGGCAAATTCATTTTGTGAACTATTTTTAAACGAAGGTGATGAAATACTACTTTCAACTCTTGAGCACCATTCTAATATTGTCCCTTGGCAAATTATGGCAGAAAAAAAGGGAGCTAAAGTAACCGAAATACCTATTTTAGAATCAGGTGATATTGACTTAGATACCTATAAAAAACTACTTAATCCGAAAGTAAAAATTATTGGACTAACTTTTATTTCAAATGGAATTGGTACGGTTAACCCTATAAAGAAAATGATTGAGCTGGCTCACTCTAATAATAGTAAAGTCCTAATCGATGCGGCCCAAGCAATTGCACATACTAAAGTTGATGTTCAAGATCTTGATTGTGATTTTTTAGCATTCAGTGGACACAAAATGTATGGCCCTACTGGAACTGGAATACTATACGGGAAAAAAGATTTGCTCAATCAAATGCCACCATATCAAGGTGGAGGAGATATGATCGATAAGGTGAGTTTTGAACAAACAACTTTTAATGATCTTCCTCATAAATTTGAAGCAGGAACACCTCATATCGCAGGATTTATAGCTTTAAATGAAGCATTCAAATTTATTGAAAGTATAGGAATTGAGCAAATTGAAGCCTATGAAAATGAATTATTACAATATGCTCAGTCTGAGTTATTAAAAATTGAAGGTCTGAAATTATTTGGTAACCCTAAACATAGATCAGGTGTCCTATCTTTTGAAATTGATGGCGCTCACCCACAAGATATTGGAACTTTATTAGATAGACAGGGAATCGCTGTGAGAACAGGACATCACTGTAATCAACCCCTCATGAGTTTTTATAATGTAAGTGGTACCACTAGGGCCTCAATAACTTTATACAATACTAAAGAAGATATAGATGCTCTTATAACTGGGCTTAAAAAAGTAAAGGAATTTTTGTAATGACTAACGTAGAAGTAAGTATTCAACCAACTCCTAATCCAAATGCTTTAAAGTTTACTTTAAATAGTGATGTTAAATCTACAGAAGGGGCATCTTCATATCAAACACCTATGCAGGCCATGCATAACCCCCTAGCATGTGCTCTATTCACGATCAGAGGAGTCGATCAAGTTCACTTTAATAAAAATAGTGTTACCATAACAAAGTTTGGCTATGAAGACTGGGATGCCATAGAAGATTTAATTGTTGATTGTCTAAGAGATCGAGTTCCTGCACATGATCCTGAATATAATGATCCAGACCCAGAAGCAGAAAGAAGAAGGAACCTTTCACCAGAACTTCAAGAAATAGAGAAAATTATTGATAAAACTATTCGAACGGGTCTTCAAGCTGATGGTGGAGATTTAATTTGCTTAAGCTATACTGATAATATTTTAATTATTAAGTATCAAGGTGCCTGTGGTAGTTGTCCAAGTTCGACAACAGGAACACTAGAAGCAATAAAACATATTTTAAGAGAAAATTTTAATCCTGAAATAGATGTTTATATTGCTCCTGAATACTAAAACTTTAGACAGTCTATATTATTTACAACTTTTAAGAGATTGGATCTTAAGGCCGTTATTATCTATATAATGAAAGCGCTACTTCCACTTTTAATATTCTCTACACTTACATGTTCAGCAGGCACTATCTTTGAAGCACCTGGAGTACTAGGTGATTTAGCTAGAAGAATAAAGGTTAATTGGGGTTCAAGCTCTAAGGCCAGTGGTATACAAAAGGCCTTTACAAAAGAAGACTGTATAAAAAAAATAAAAAAACAAATTAAAAATAGTACCTCAGAAAGTGAAAAAGTATTTGCAGGTTACTCAAGAAAGTTCACTGAAAGTGATATATTAAGTGATGAAGTAATTGATACTGAAAGTAAAAGATCTGGCCTATTAATTGGTTTATCACCAAATTATTGGGGACAAGGTCTTGGTTACTCTCCAGAGGACGCCACTCATTTAAATCGAAACTGTAAAGAGTTTATGAGTCTTTCAAAGATAGAAAATATAGAAATAAATGGGAAAATATGTAGAATTTCTCAATTAAACCTCGATCAATATTCTTATGACATCAAATTCTGTGTTGGTGAATCTAGCGGAAAAGTCATTCATTACAACTAAACATAACCTATCGTAATTACTAAGTTTATAAGTTTTTTTGCATTTTTTGTTTGATATATCAAACTTTAGTAATACAATGTAAACATGATAATAAGAAATTGCTTAGAACTTTTAACTGAACTTGGAAAACTTGAGGAAAAGATCAAAGAGAGACAAGCATTTTTAAAAAAGCAAAACTTAGAAATTGATGAAGATAAGATCTTATTAGATCTTATAAAATATCAACTTAAACAACACTGAACTGGAAGAGACTTAGAAACCAAAGCCTATTATATAATAGGCCTCCTTAAAAGACTTAGACTAAAATCCCAAAATCCTAATTTCTAAGTCTCTTCTTTTTTAGTGATTGATGCTTGGAAAATTGAAAATATAATTAGTAAGCACCCAAAAACTTGAATTAAATTTAGCTCTTCACTTAAAAATAAAATTCCAAATAAAGCAGCAAATGGAGACTCCATTAAAAAAATTAGACCGGCCAAATGAGGTTTTATAGTTTTTTGCGCTATTACTTGAATTGAAAAAGCTATTATAGATGAACCTAGGGCCAAGAATATTAATCCAAACACAGGTCTTGATATGAAAGAACTTAAATTAACATCTATTATAGGAGTATCAAGAACTAAAACTATAGCTAAACCTATAATCGCACAGACTATATTTTGAAATCCATTAAACTCAATAGGATCTGTTATAACCTTAGAGGCCTTTTCAATAAAAATAATATGTAATGCAAAAAAGAAAGCACAAATTAAAGATAGAAAATCTCCAATATTAAAACTCTCCAAATTTAAATTTCCAAGTAAGAAAATTCCAAAAATGGCACTAAAGCAATAGGACCAAAATCTTAAATTTACTCTGTGACGTTGAATTAACATTATAAGGGGAACAATCATTACATAAAGCGTGGTTATAAAGCCACTTTTAGCACTAGTAGTATATTTAAGTCCCCAGGTTTGAAATATTTGTGCTAATCCTAAAAGGGATCCAGTTAAGAGTGCATACTTAAATTCGTTAGATTTTCTATTCCAGCTTTTCTTCCATATAAAAAAAGGAATCATCAAAATACTTGCCAGCAAAAATCTTAAAAAATAAGAGGCCATTGGATCCCAAACAGGTAGCATCCATTTGACAGCAATAAACCCAAATCCCCATAGTGCAGCAGCAAAAATTAGAAGAGCAATCATACCCAATCTTTAGGTTTATAATACTCCATCATCTTTTCATGGGCCGAACCTTTTTTAGGTTTGTAAGCATATGTATACTTGCATCTAGCTGGTAGGGAAATTAAAATCGAATCTGTTCTACCATTAGTTTTTAATCCAAAAATAGTTCCTCTATCGTGAATTAAATTAAACTCAACATAACGGCCTCTTCTATGTAATTGAAACTCTTCATCTTCCTCATCAAAAGAATCATTTATTCTTTTTTCAACAATTGGAAAATATGAAGGGATAAACTGATTTGATAAATCTTCAACCATTTTAAAATCTTTATCTAAATCCCCAGAATTGAAATGATCATAAAAAATCCCTCCAATTCCTCTCATTTCATTATCTCTATGCTTATTCACAAAATACTCGTCACACTCTTTTTTCATGTCTTCATATACACCATAAGGAGCGCAAGCATCTTTCCAAATTTTGTGAAAATAAACAAAATCTTCTTCATTTGGATAGAATGGTGTAAGATCTGCTCCCCCACCAAACCAAATATCATCCCCATTTTGAATCATTCTAAAGTTGGCGTGAACAGTTGGAACTTTAGGATTTCTGGGATGAATAATTAGTGATATTCCCGTTGCCCATAATTGAGTTGAGTTCCCCTTTAAGGATTTAGCAAAATCTGGATTTATCTCTCCATAAACTAAGGACGTATTCACCCCTGCATTTTCAATTATATCTCCACTAAATGCTCTGGTTCGCCCACCGCCACCTGGGTTTCCTTTAAAATCTTTTCTTTCCCAAAGATCTTCAATTATATTTATGCTTGGATCAATCATTTTAATTTGTTCAGTAATTTCATCCTGAAGGTTTTTCACATGATTTTCAAAAATATTTTTAAGTTTATCTGTCATATTAACCTCTTTTGTTGTTCTCATTATTAAAACTATTCGATATTATAATGCCCTAATTTCATTAGGAAAAACATGTTTATAATCATAGTCTTATCCCTTATTATCTCAGGAAGTTCTTTTGGAATGAGTAATAAACAAAAAGAAGATAAAATACGCGCAGCTATTGCAGAAAAGGAATCTAAAGCAAGAAAACCTAAGTATTTATACGGATACTTTGATAGAGAACACAATACTAAAGAAACCTTAAATCATATTGGTGGAATTTACCTTGCTTCATGGGCCGTATACCCATTAACTCAACCAAGTGTAGTTAAAGAAAAGGGTTCCTGGGATAATTACAAAAATAATTTTGGCGAAATTGTTTTTGATCAAGATGAACCTTTTTGGAACTGGTTTGTTCATCCATTGTCTGGTTCACAACTGTATTTGTACTATAGAGCAAATGGATACTCCAGAGTTAATTCAGTGGCGATGGCGGCGATTTCGTCTACTTTATTTGAATTCACAATAGAGATTTATACAGAACCAGCAAGTGTTCAAGACTTATATCAAACACCTGTTTTAGGTTCACTTATAGGTGTTGGATTAGAGTCTTTAAGTATGTACTTGCTTAATTCGGGAACTTATTTCGGTAGATTCTGGGGTCACGTCCTCAACCCCATGACACTTTTTTGGTTCTATGAAGGAAAAGTGAGAATCACTCCAGATATTGGAGAAAAAGGTAAAGTTGGATTTTTATTAAATGCGCAGTTTTAATATTTTCATATTTTCAATTTTGTTTTGCTGTAATGTTTACGGTTATAGTCGAGAGTGGGCCTTAAAAGGTGGTGTTGGTCTGGCCAATAACTTAGTTGATTCTCTTTTCGATAAAGACGATTATTTTTTAGGCGCAGGATTCAATACTCAGTATGGATATAGATATAATAAATGGGAATTTAATTTCACTTCATATATCTTCTTGGGTTCAATTGACACAATTAGAGTAAATGCTAATAGTAGCGAGATTGAAGGGAAAGGCTTTTATAGACGGGCTTCTTTTGGGCCAATTGCAAAATATATTACCGATTGGAAGTATAAGAAAAACTGGCGATATTATTTTTTTGGAGGGCCAATTTGGTCTCTACAAACTGTCAAATTTGATGAGTTCCAAGTTATTAGTGGAACCTTTAAAAAAGATTATAAGCTAACCTATAAATCAAAAGGGTTTGTAATAGGTTTAGGAATTGAAGAACAACTTCCTTACAAAGAAATGCATGCGGTTTTTATTGAAATTCTTTATACATATTTAAAAGCATATAAAATTTCAGTTGTCGATGCCACTGACTTTGCTGAGGTTGAAACTTTATCTACAGAGAGAACTGGTCAACGAATTTTAGATCAAGTAATTATGATTAATATGGGATTAACTATTTTTTAGGAGATTTTATGATTTACTATCACAATCCAAGATGTTCAAAAAGCAGACAAGGAAAAGAGTTATTAGAATCTAAAGGTGTGGATCTTAAAATTAAAGAGTATTTAAAAGAAGGCCTAAGTAAGTCTGAGATAAAAGATATCGTTTCAAAACTAGATACAGATATAATTAACTTAATTAGAGTAAAAGAAAATTTATTCAAAGAACTTAAACTAAACAAAGATAATATCAATAAAGAAAATATCGTTTCTATTTTATCAAACAATCCATCTTTACTTGAAAGGCCTATTTTATTAACTGATAAAAAGGCGGCCATAGGAAGACCGCCGGAAAAGCTTATAGAAATTATTTAATCTTTTTTTCTACTTTCCAAGTATGATCTGCAAGTAACTCAACTTTTGAAATAAATTCATAAGGAGAACTCTTTCCCCATTCATCAGGAGAAATCAATGAAAGATGATACTTTTGATTTTTCATCAAATAGAGGTAATAACTTTGTCCAATAACAGGCTCAAACTTCATTTGTGCCTTATAAATCATTTCACTTACATCTACCCTGTTTTGAATATCCTTTACTTGCTTTGCTAAAAGCTTCATTTGTTCAAAAAGATTATCAAGCTGCATTTGAGTTTGTCCCTTCATGGCCTCAATTGCTTTGCCTTTAATATGACCTTGTTCAGTTGGAATAACTGAAAAACCTCCACGAGAGTGAGCGTACTCTACAAGACCAGGAAGATCTATACTTTCACGTTCCCCCTTTTCAAAATCATAATTTGAAATATCCATTGGTATATTTTTTTTCTTATCATTCATATAAATCCTCAAAAATACATTTATTAACTTAAATAAACACCTTGACCTTGAAAACTAAGAAGAATTAGACAAATATTGATGGAAGTATAACTCCACTGAAGAGATTATAAATTAATGCAATATAAGTGGTTGATTTTTTATCCATATAACTAACCTATCATAAAATGTTTACGATTGTGCTCAAAAAACGACTAACACCCTATAATTACAGATCTCATAGTTTTCAATTGACCACATTCATTGGCAAATTAAAAAACGGCCCTTTTTTAGCACATCATAAAATCAATAAGATGCACTCCTAAATAGAATTTTTATGTTCCGCTAAAGAAGCCCTCTATAATTGACGAAAAGCCTATAGAGTTTAGGATCAAAAGATATTTTGAGGATATTAAGATGAAAAAGATTATGAAAAGTTTAGGTTCCATCTGGATTGTGCTTTGTTTGATACTGCCAATGTTTGCTATTGTTAATGATGCTTTTTCAGGCGATGATCAAAAAGTTGCTAAAGTCATTATCTTAAAAGGAACCATAAAAGCTAAAAATTCCAAATCAAAAAAAGCTTTTGATTTAAAAAGAGGCCAATGGCTTGAAGAAGGAACAACTCTTCAATCAGGTCCTAAAAGTTTTGCTAAATTACTTTTTATTGATAAATCTCAAATGAGTTTAGGCCCAAACTCTAAAATGGCAATAACACAATTTCCTACCAAGAAGGCCGGTGTTATTACATTACTAAAAGGTCAATTGAGGTCAAAAGTTTCTAAGGATTATTTAAAAATACAAAATAAGGATCAGTCTAAGTTATTTATTAAAACTAAAACAGCTGCCATGGGTGTTAGAGGAACTGACTTTCAAGTAAATTATAATATTGAAAATAAAGTTACTTCTCTTATTACGTTCGAAGGTAGAGTGGCAATGGCAAAAATTGATAATTTTAGAGGCATTGCTAGTAGAAGTAGAGACCTACAAAAAAACCTTGAAAAAATTGTTTCTAGTAAAAATGCTGTTTTGGTTACACAAGGACAGTATTCAGGTGTTACACCTAAACAAAAGAGAGCTTCAATACCTGTTAAAATTTCACCAGTTCAATTAGACAAAATGAAAAAAAGTGATGGAGTTAATAATGACAGAACTCCAACAAATATCGATAACAAAAAGAAATTTAGAAACCCAATACCTCCAGGTGTTGATTCTAAAAAATTTGTTTCAGACAATAAAGGTGTAGAAAAAGAAATGAGTGCCGTTGTTGGTAAAAAGGTAGCTAATACTATCGTTAAAAAATCTGAAAAAATATTTAACTCTAATAAAGAAGTGCTTCCCCCACCTGAGGGATTTAATAATAGATCAACTGGTGAGTACGCTCCTCCAGCTGGCGGATATGTCGATCCAGAAACGGCACTTTATATTCCACCGCCACCAGGAAGTACATTTGACTCCAATGCTGGAATGTATATTCCACCACCTGAAATGGGAAAAATTGATGATAGAACTGGAGACTATATTCCACCTGAAGGTGTTATGGTCGACCCCGATAAAGGACTTGTTCTCGATATGGAAATGATGAAAAAAATGCAAGAAAGTGTTAACAACACTGAAGATCCAAATAGAGATCCTGCAAGTACTGATGGTTCTGGAACTATGACTACGACTGATAAAGAGTTGATGCATATGATTTCAACATCAAATGAAGTAAATCCTGTAATTAATGAAGATGTAAAATTAGATTCAGAAATGTTTAGTGATGTAAAAATGGTAAACGAAGATACTAAAATAGATTCTGCCACAGGCGAAGTCATAAGAGAGCCATCTGGCATATTAGATGGAACAAATATGACTGAAGAAGATATTAATAAAATGGAAGACCAAATCACTCAAGATACAGAAGATCAAATAGAGCAAAAATTTGATGATACTGTAAACACCGGAACTGGTCGGACTAAAATTAATGTAAATGTTAACGTTCAGTAGATAAAGAAGAGGGCCTAACTTTAGGCCCTCTTTAATTTCACTTTTCAGACTAAAAGACTAAAGTAAATTTTTCCTCGACTTAATACTATTGGATATTCAAATACTTGCCTTATAATATTATATATAATTAATTTAAAAGGTATGATGTGTTTAACACAAAATTATTATTAATTTCTATATTGCTATGTTTTTCTTTAGCTACATCAGCTAATTCAAATTTATTTGAAAAAATTTATATTGATTATAAGGGCGGAAATTATCAAGATGCCCTTGATAAACTTACTAAAATCAATGGAAATAAAACAACTTTGGGATTAAAGGCCTATTGGAAAGGTTTATGTTTAAGCAAACTACAAAGTTATGACAAGGCCATCATAGAATTTGAAAAAGCAATTAAATATAACAATAGATCTGATGATTTGTATTATGAATATGGTCAGGCTCTTTATGCAGGCAATGAACTTGTAAAGGCCAGAGAAGCATTCAAAAAATCAGCAAAACTAGGTTTTAAAAAAGTGAACTCCGCCTATTATATGGGTTATATCTCTCAAATTTTAGAGCAGTTAAAACTAGCTAGAAAATTTTATTCACAAATAATCAGAACAAAATCTTCTGATGAATCCTTACGACAAATTTCATATTTTCAATTGGCAGACGTCATCCTCTCTAAATCTGAAGGAAGTAAAAAACAAAAAAAATATATCAAAAAATACGTTCTAAAATTTTTACAAAGAAGTGTAGATATAGATCCAGATAGCGCCGTTGGACAAGATGCTTTACGAAGAAAGCAAGAAATTATGGCCAAGTATGGACTTGATCCATACTTACTTAAAAATGGTAAAAGAATACCTAAAAAAGGAACTAAGTTTAGCTTTTCACAAGATATGGATTACGACAGTAACGTTACTTTAACTAGCGATGTCCCAACAACTACAGCAACTAAAAAAGACTCATATATTTTTACTAGTGAGCTCTACTCTAAGTTTCGAATCATTTCTGCGAAAAGACTTTTAATTAACCCTGAGTTAACTTTAGGACATATACTTCATAGTGATAGAAGTTCAACTGAAGTTTATTCAAACGATGAATACTCTATCAAACCGGCCATTAAAAACTCATTAGAACATACTTATAAGGGAAGACCTGCTTCTTTATTATTTGATTTTAGTTATAACTATACGGCCAGAGCAAATAGATCAACTGAAACTAAATCTAAATTTTTTAATAATAGATCCTGGACAATATCCTTTGGTGAAAAATTAAACTTTTTTGATTTTGGGCCAACGACTTTAAAAATCAAATATAAGGATTATCAAAACTATATTGAGACATCTGATAATACAACGACTTCGTTCTCTGCATCACAATTAGCAATTTTACCAAACGCAACTCTGCTAATCTTTTTTACTCAGGCAGATTTTATATCTTCTGTTACGGAGTCAAATAGCACAAATAGCTACTTATTTAGAGTTGACTGGATTTACCCCGACTTCATGGGTAAATTTTCTCTAAACCCTAACTTCTCAATTACATTTTTAGATACAAAAGAACAAAGTAGTACTAGAGGTACTGAAAAGACTATTTCACCAGGTTTTAAACTTTCAAAAAATGTTTCTCAAAATCTTACTTTCGATGTTTCATATAATTATACAATCAATACTTCTCTTTCAGAAAGTAATGAGTATAAAAAACACGTAATGGGAATTTCATTACAATACGATCTATAGGTTAAATTATGATTTCAAAAGTCATAAGAATTACAGGGCTTGTTCTTATTTTATTAGCTTCTGGTGCTGGTATCTTACTTTCTGATACTTCTTATTTCAGAGATATTTCAAATAATCCCAATGCAAGTGAATTTGATAAAAAAATGTTTAAAATATCTAATTTTGCATCTTTTTTTGAAGGAAGATTTTTTGATATTAGATCTTCGATTACTATTAAAAAAGACAAGGCCATTGACCAAAATATGGTACTTGCCACAATTGACGATGAATCTATTCAAAAGATAGGACGCTTTCCATGGACTAGAACTGTTTATGTTCAATTACTTGATAAACTGAAAAGTTTTGGTGCCAAAATAGTGGGATTTGACGTTTTTTTCTATGAACCTGAAAGAAGTTTTGATGGTATTGAACCTGATACCGAGTTTGCAAAAGCAATTGCAAGATTCCAAGAAAAAGATGGAAACCGAGTTATCATTCCTTATTCTAAAGGAGATCCCGAAAGAATAGATGATTTATATAAAGACTTACCTGAACAATTATATTCATTTTTATTTACAGCAAAAGAAAATGGCTCACTATTTTATATCCCCTTAGGTAAATCTCAGTTTCCCACTCCTAAAATTGCAAATATTGAAAACTTAGGACTTGCTTATATTGGGGCAGTTTCTGATGGAGATGGAATATTTAGACACTACCCTACCATTATTAATTTTCCACAAGTTGAAGAAATCAGTGAAGGACAAAAAGAAATCATAAATTTTTATCTTCCAACTTTCTCTCTTCTTACCTATATGCTTTATACAGGTGATCAACCAAACTTAGAAATTTTTCCTAACTTAGGTGGCCTTTTAAAAATAAAAAATGGAAGTTTAACTCTAAACAATGCGGGAGAATCAAAAATCAGATGGTCTGGAGGACCTAAAATTTTTAAAAATGTAAAAATCATTGATATTTTAAATGCAAAAGATGACGATGAAAAAATGAAAAACACCTTCAATGAAAAAATAGTTTTCATTGCTTCAACTGCTTTTGGTGCACATGATTTTAGACATACGCCAGTCGACTCTCAACTTCCTGGAATTTACTATCACATGAATTTATTGAAGATGTTATTAGATGGTAAGTTTTACAAACCGCAAGATGACTCCGCAAAATTATCATGGTCAATTCTTGCCATTGGATCTGTTTTAATGATCGGAATGATGTTATTTGGCAATGCCATCGCTGACTTGTTTACAATGATACTTTTAAGTACTGGAGTATTTCTTTTAGATACATACTATCTCATACCACAAGGTTATGAAGTAAAATTATTTTATTGCATGTTTAGCATTATTTCATGTTATTCATGGACAACTTTTTTAAACTTTTACTTAACTTCAAAAGAAAAAGCTAAAATTAAAGGAACATTTTCAAGATATGTTTCTCCGTCAATTGTAAATGAAATGTTATCTGATCCATCAAAACTAAAAGTTGGAGGACAGAAAAAAAATATTACTGTATTCTTTTCTGATGTTAGAGACTTTACAAGCATTTCAGAAAAATTAACTCCTGAGCAATTATCTACATGTCTAAATCAATATATGGGAAAAATGACTGATATAATTTTTGAAAATTATGGCACATTAGATAAATATATTGGTGATGCTATCGTCGCTTTTTGGGGAGCTCCAGTGGATGTTGAAAACCATGCGTACCATGCAGTAAAAGCATCTCTGCAAATGATTGAAGTACTTCCTCAAATTAATGAAGATTTTAAAAAACAAGACTTCCCTCTTTTTAAACATGGTATTGGATTAAATACAGGTGAGTGTTCAGTTGGAAATATGGGTTCTGATCAAATTTTTGCCTATACTGCCCTAGGTGATAATATGAACCTTGGAGCAAGGCTAGAGGCATTATGTAAATTCTATGGAGTTCAATTAAATATTTCTGAATATACCTTAAATGCCATACCAGAAAATTTGAGATCAGAGTTTACTTATAGGCTTTTGGATAAAGTAAGAGTTAAAGGTAAAACAGAGCCTGTTACTATATATGAAGTTTTTCATTCTACTCATAGTTTCAAAATTGATGATGATGCACTCAAAGAATATAATAAAGGCCTAGATCTTTATTACTCTCAAAATTTTTCAGCTGCTAAAAATATTTTTCATGACCTTCATGTTAAATATCCTGAAGATAAGGCCTCTAAAAGGTTTATGGAAAATTGCCAGAACTTTATTGATGTCCCTCCGACACCAGATTGGGATGGGGTACATACTCATACTACAAAAGGATAATCTGCTATCGGATATCTGTTTTACAGTATACTGTTTTCTGTTTACCGTAGGCTGTGCTGTAACTTGTAAAGGTAAGCTCCAAGAAGATCTGATTGTTTATGAAGATGTATTTGGTTTTGAATTTGTAATAATGTTTGTACTTCTCTATTGCTGGCGTAGCTTAAATGAAACGAGAACGTTATTAGAGTTAAGTAACATTAATCATCTTGAATACTTATCAAACAAATTAGCAGCTCATATTTGGAAATTAGCTCAAAATCCCGGAGGAGTCTGAACTCTGCTATCCGATATCCGATAACAGATAAAAAAAGGGACGAATTATTCGTCCCCCTATTTAACTCTTGAAAGTTAGTTTATTTTTAACGTTGAGTTACACATCTCTGTGCATATCTTCTATTTCTTTGACATTTTCTTTGTGATTTTTCACAAGCTCTTGCTTTAACTCCAGTTCCTCTTGGCCCTATTGCTTGAGCATGGAATCTATCAACTGTGTATGATCCCCATCTGTCAGACTCAACTAATGCTGTAGAACAATGTCTCGTTACCTGAACTCTTCCAGGTCCCATCCCGCCTCCGCGACGACCTTGTACCAAACAAACTGCTCTTAGGTTTCGTCCATTTCTTTGTCTATGCCTAAGATCTCTCATACATCTTCGCCTGGCCTGATCACATGCCTCTTGCCTAGCATACCTTCCATGCCCATAAGATTGACCAAAGAATGTATCGATAGTTCTTCCTGCCCCACCTCTTCTAACCATGTCCGCTGAACATGAAGCAGAATAAGCGTTCGTTGTTAATGCTAAAGTAAATGCTACTGATAATATTAAAGTTACTAATTTCATAATCCTCCCCCGATTATTTTTTATTTGTTAAATATAGAAATAAAGGGTTCAAACAATATTTTCAAAAATTTGCCCCATGTTTTTTTATAATTTTTTTTCTAACATATGGAAGTTATGTCATTTCATAAACTTACAGCATTTCTTACATCCGCAAAATTTTACAAAGTGCCAAATTGGTTCCGTTTTGATTTATAATATATGTCTAAGAGGTGAAAATTATGGGAAAAGGTCACGTTTATACAGCTAAGGTTCTAAATAAAGATGGCTCAATTATTTATGATGAACAAGAGCATGAAACATGGTCTATTCTTTATAAACGCCAAGTTGAACTTGTTAAACCAAGGGCCTGTGAGCAGTACTTAAAAGGTATTGAATTATTAAATTTTGGCCCAGATCAAATTCCTGATTATAGAGAAGTAAATAAAAATTTAAATACCTTAACCGGATGGGGAGTAAAACCTGTCCCAGCTTTAATACCTGCTGATGAATTTTTCGATCTACTGGCCAATAAAAAGTTTCCAGTTGCAAGTTTTATTAGAGTTCCAGAAGAGCTCGATTATTTAGAAGAGCCAGATTTATTCCATGAGTTTTTTGGTCACTGTCCCTTATTAACCAATAAAGACTACTGTGGTTTTATGGAAAAGTTTGGAAAACTTGGCCAAAAACTAAAAGGAAAAGAAAGGATGAGATTATTTCGTCTCTTTTGGTTTACTATTGAGTTCGGTCTTATTAAATCTCAAAATACTCATTTAATATATGGTGGCGGTATACTTTCTTCTAAAGGTGAAACTGTTTACAGCCTTGAACCAGGTCCAATTATAAAAGAATTAGAGATTATTGATTGTTTAAGAACTCCATTTAGAATTGATATTATGCAACCTCTATATTTTAGTATTTCAAGTTTTAATTCATTATTTAAACTTTTAGATGGTGATATCAATGCTGCCATAAAACAAGCAATTGAATTGGGTGATCATGAAGCATTGTTTGAGAAGAAAGGTAAAATAGAATCTCAATCTATGTCATCTTGTTAATAAAAAAGGGCCACATTCATGGCCCTAAAATATATTAACTGTTCCTAACTCCCCTAACAGTTTTTATGCTTTTGGTACAAAGTCTGCATTTGGAATAATAAATCCGGCCTCTGTCAGATCTTCAATACTTTCCATCGCAAATAAAAGCATTGCTAATTTTGGAAGTACTAAGTTTTTGAAATCTGGACCTGCATTTAAAAGATTATTCATCTCATCTTGCCAGTCTTGTGAATTCCAAAGATCAACTAATGTCCAAATTTCTCTTTGAGCTTTCATATCCCCAGACTTAGAAGCTTTAATCTTCGCCTGAAGAGCTCTAACATTCTTAATTAGAGAAATATAAATTGAAAAACCTTCTGGGTTCATGGCCATTTTGATACTTCCAAGTTCTTGAAGTTCAAGTCCCATAACATCTAATAAAGCATCGGCTGCTTTAGAAACATTTCCGGCCAAACCTTTATTCCAACCAAAAGATAAACGCAATTCATTAACTAATGTCTTAATTGAGCTAATCGAATTTACTAAATAATCAACATCATCATATTCAGCTAAAAGCTCATTTAAAACTGTTCCAAAAACAACTATTAATCTAGCATTTTCTTGAACTTTCCAATGAGTAATTGGAAGTGGATTTTTTTCATTATCTAATAGATCTTGTCCAGTTTGAATTGATTTTTTCAATCTAGCTAAGTGAGATCTATGAGATTTAGCGATCTTACTTTCAAATAAATTTAAATTTTTTAAAGTACCTTTATATGCTCCTGAAAGTATATAACTTGCACTTTTTAATCTTTTATTTAAATTTGTTGCTATACCTAGATCGTAAATAATTTCAACTACGTTTGGATAATATCCTTTCTTATCATGAAGTATTTCTAAAGTAGTTATTCCTATTTCGCTAAATTTAGTAACAGAATTTGAGTCTCCTTCAGTAGCGACATATGTATTATCATCTTTCATTTTACCAGCATCATATGATCTAAAGTGAGTCATGGGAATAGATGACTTAATCACTATACGTCCACCATCTTTACAGAACATTCCCGGCTTTTTATCTGGCTTTACAAAATAAGTTGAACAATTTGCTTCAATCTGAATATTCTTATAGCTAAATTTACAGCTACTCGCCTTTACACTACCTCTACATGCACTGTAAAAATCTACTTTAATCTTCCCATTTGCATCAACTACAGCTGCCGAACTTGAATTGGCAGCTGCACTGAAACTTAAGGTCGTTAAAGTTAAAATTATATTTATTAACTTCTTCACTTTTAACCCCTAATATTTATGCTTTTGGAATAAAATCTACTGCTGGAATAATAAATCCTGCCTCAGTTAGATCTTCTATACTTTCCATTGCAAATAAAAGCATTGCTAATTTTGGAAGTACTAAGTTTTTAAAATCTGGACCTGCATTTAAAAGATTATTCACCTCATCCTGCCATGCCTGTGAGTTCCAAGTATCTACAAGAGTAAAGATCTCTCTTTGACTTTTCATATCTCCAGATTTAGATGCCTTTACCTTAGCTTGAAGAGCTCTAATATTTTTAATTAAACTAATATAAATATCAAAACCTTCTGGATTCATGGCCATCTTTATACTTCCAAGTTCTTGAAGCTCTAATCCCATTACTTCTAAAAGAGCGTCACTAGCTTTAGAAACACTTCCAGCTAATCCTTTATCCCAACCGTATGCTTCTCTAAGTTCACTAACAAGTGTTCTCATTGATTTTATTGACATTTTTAAATACTCAACATCATCATAGTCAGTTAAAAGCTCATTCATAACAGTTCCAAAAACAACAATTAATCTAGAGTTTTCTTGTACCTTATAGTGTAAAATTGAATGCTTTTTCTTAGAAGTCTTTTTATCAACTTGAGTTAAAAGTTCTACACCATCAGTTAAACCCTTTTTAAATCTAACAAGGTGTGATCTATGAGATTTAGCAATTTTAGATTCAAAATCATTTAAGTTTCTTAAAACACCTTTATATGAATTTGTTAAAATAGCTGAAGATGATTTTAAGCTACTTACTAAAAACTTTGGGATACCTGTTTTAAAAAGAACTGTACCAAGAGACATTTTGCCACTTAACTCCGTTCTGCCTTCATTTCCAAATCCAATTGTTTTTTCCCCATAAGAGTAATAGTTAATGCTACCATCACTTTCCATTCTCATTTCACTTGGACCAGCTACCTCGTGAAAAGGAACAACTGAAACTATTCTCATTGTTCCACTATCACAATAGATATATCCACCATAATTTGAATTATAATTTATGTAAGTTGAGCATGTTAAAGTAAAATTTATATCTGCTGAAATCGAGCATGATTTTTGTTTATAACTACTCTTACAAGCATTATAAACATCTAACGTTAAGCTTCCATCAGCACCTTCTACTACAGATCCAAAAGAAACATTAGATAAGCTTAAGATTGTTAAAATTATTAATAAATATTTCATAAATCCCCCTGCTTATTCTAATTCAGCTTCTAATTCAGCGATTTCGTCTTCAAGATCTTTTAACTTAACGTCGTATCTTTCTAAGATATCTTCTTTTATTGAAAGCATATCTTTAATTAAGTAATCAAAAGAACCTGAAAATAATAAGCTGTCTAAAAATGCTTGATTATCGTTAATCAACTTTGCCATTTGTAATGATCTTAAAGCAGTGATTAATGATCTATCATCTCTTACATCATCAGAAACTGATTGTAATAATGCAATTTTCTTTAATGGCATTAAAACATTTGGCCATAATTTATTTAAGAAATCTGGATCATATCTTAAATCAACAGAAAGAGATCTTACCATTTCTAAAAGTTCTGTTCCCCAGTTAAAATCATTACTTCCTTGTGGAACGTATGCTCTATAACCAGCAGGTGCACTATTAGGAGCAAAGATTTTTGCTTCATGAACTCTTGCACATGTTCTTTCAAATTTTAACGTAATATTTGAAACTGGCCTTCTTATTCTAAAAGAATAATCTGGATCATAACCTGGAATACCTACGTTAAATACTAATTCATTATCAGCATAAACTTTAATGAATCCATCATTTCTAATTCCTTCTGCAGAAATTAACATTCTTTCAACATAAGTTGCCCCATTAGGCATATTATAAGAAATTTCTGTACCTGGACATTTTCTACCAGTTAAACCTTGCTCACTTAAACTGATTACTTCAGAAAAAGCGCTCGTAGATAATAATCCAATAACACTAGCTAAAATTAATTTTTTCATTTTATATCTCCTAAATTTAATATTTTTTAAAGTTCAATATCGTATTTTTCTTGTACGTCTTCAGCAATTGTCATTAGATCTAAGATTAAGCTATTGTATCTAGAATCTAACATGATTTCGTCAGTACTTAGTGACGGCATTAAATTGCTAATTTTTTCAACAAGAAGTTTTGCTTTATCTTTGGTTTTTAAAGATCTAGCGTCTCTAGCGTTATCAGAAGCTTGAGTCATTAATGCAGCTAATTTAAGTGGCTTAACATATAATGGAAATGTTTTAGTAATGAAATAATCATTATAACCTTGAAGACCTTGTAGTTCTTCAACTAATTCTAAAATCTTTCCCCCCCAATCTTCGATTGAATATCTTGCTCTTTCTCTTGAAGGAATACCTTGATAAGAAGAGTAAACTTTTTTCTTTGTGAAAATATCAAATCTTGTAAATTTAATTTTTGAACTATCTTGAGCAACGATTTCAATTTTAGAAATCTTTTCTCTAATTACTACTGGATAATCAGGATCTCTACCTGGAACACCTAAAAGAGCAACTTCTCTACCATCAGCATATACTCTTGCGAAAGAATATCTACTTTGTTTTCCAATAGCACTTAATAAAATACTTTCAACATAATGAGATCTTCCATCTTCAAATGTAAATGTAATAGACTGACCTGTTTTAATTGTTCTCAAATATTTGTGTCCAAATAATTGATCACCCTCTTTTTTAAGTGAAATAACTGGTGGCATTGTTGCTAATGCAGATGCACTAATTAACATCGCCGCTGTTAAACTTAATACTTTTTGTAATTTCATAAAATCTCCTCTGAAGGTATTTAATTATTAATCTTTGGATTAAGTGTTTTTTCAAATTCTTCAATTATTCTTTTATTTTCTGATTTAACGTGACATCTAAGAGAATCAATTAAACCATTTCCTGATGTTCCGGCATTTAAGAGATCGAGCATTTGTTTTTTATAAAGACAATCTCTATACTTTTTTGGCCATGAACAATACTGATAAGCTGCTACTATACCTACATTAATTTCTTTTTTAGCTGTTTTCATACATTTGGACTTTTCTGAGCCAAAAGCATGGGTAGTGAATACAAGTGCGGACACAAATAAGATAAAAGACTTCATCTTACCCCCTAAATATGGTGTTTGAATTTTCTGGAAACTAGCAAAAAATAAATGAGCTAACAAGTCGCATTATAAAGTTTATATGGCAAAAAAGCCTAAAAAATAATTCTAATGGAATCAAGTTTATGAGCTAAGCTATTAATCTCATTAATTAATTCATTATGTATTTCTTTGGATAATTCCAACTCTGACTTCACCAATTCATTTGTTTTTACTAAGGCCTCTAAACGCTCAATTTCATTAGAATAATATTTATTTACTGAATTCAAGACCTCTTCTTTAAGTTTGTCTGTAAACTTCTCACTAAGTTCATCACTCAATTCTGTTAACTTTTCATAAAAAGCTCTACCAAATGAGCTTACTTTCATTAATTCATTCTTACTTGCGCCTGTGCACTCATTTTTAAGAAGATCTTCAGTTACTTTATCTGTTAAATCATTAAATTTATTACTAAGTACGACCCTTTCATAGGATTTATTTATATGTCTTTCAATAAGATTTCTATATTTAGATTGCAGTGAATGTCCGAAAATTAACTCTACAAAGAAATTTGGTTTTTCATTTTTTCTTTTAATAATACTAACGTTTCCAAACTCTTGATCACATACTAAATCTAATAACTCTATAACCATTGGATGATCCCAAGTTATAAACCTAATATCTTCTCTTTGATTAGCATATGATCTATCTAAGGTGTAACTCATACCTGATGAATCAAGTTCTGGAAAAGAAGGAATGAACATATTATCACCAGGTCTTATAAACCAAGAAAATGGATTAAGCTCTTCAATATCAACACCAAAACAATTAAAACAATCTTCTAAAAAAGATTTCAAATCAGCTTGAGATTCCATTTCTCTTATCTGCTTTAAGATAGTAGTTCCAACTTCTTCATTAAATGAATTTATCTCAACTAGTTTATCTTTTCCTCTTTCTAATTCATTCAATATTTCAGCGTATGAATTATTGAGTGTATTAAAATTAATATTATCATTTTCTAACTGTTGTTGGAATTCTTCAAATATGGCCATCGCGCCCTTAGGAGGAGCAACAAAAGATTTAAGTACGTCTTTATAAAAAGTATATTTTGCATATTCCAAAGAATTTTTAATAATCATTGTGTGAATATTAATATCGAATAATTGGCCAATTCTATCTAGCCTTCCAATTCTTTGTTCTAAAAAATCGGGATTATCTGGAAGATCAAAAAGTACTAAATGATGGCAAAACTGAAAATTTCTCCCTTCACTACCAACTTCCGTACATAATAGAATTCTTGCTCCATCTGGATCAGCAAAGTAAGCAGCTTGTCTATCCTTTTCCATAATACTCATATCTGAGTTAAAACTTGCTAACTTTAGACCAGCAATATTTTCTTTTAGACCTTTTTCTATTCTTTTAACTACTTCTTTGGTTTTACAAATTAATAATATCTTCTCATCGTCTAGTTTATTAATGAGACTAACTAAGGATTCTAATTTAGAGTTAAATTTTTCCTTATCACTGGATTTTTCATCTAACTCTATTATGTTTTCATGAAGAATTCTTTTACAAAAAAGCTTCTTCGTTTTTTCAACTGTTTCTCTTTTATTTCTAAAATAAACACGTCCAGTACCATGCCAATCAATTAGCTTTCTAATAATTTCATCATTTGAATTAGGAATATCACCAATTAAGTTTGTAAGAACATTTCGATCTTCATTATCTAATTGGGTATTACTTTCAATTTTTTCAATAAGTGAGGTTAAAGAGTGAAATTGCTTCTGATCTTTTTGAAAATTTGTAAAATCACTAAACTTCTCTGGGTCTAATAATCTTAATCTAGCAAAATGCCCTTGTTCACCTAACTGCTCAGGTGTGGCCGTAAGTAATATAAGACCTGTTTTAGAAGATACAATTTCTTCTACAACTTTATATTCATTACTTGCCCCTTCTTCTAAACTCCATCTAAGTTGATGGGCTTCATCGACGATGACTGTATCCCAATCGACTTCAGATACTAGGTCTCTTGCTTTTTCAGCTCCTCTTAATAAATTCATACTGACAATCACATTTTCATGATCGTAAAAAGGATTTTCACCAACTTCGAGTGATGTTTGCTCAGTGATAACCTTAAAACTTAGATTGAATTTTCTATAAAGTTCAACAAACCATTGATAAACGAGTGTATTTGGAACAATGATAAGATTTCTTTTAGATCTATTAGTAATTATTTGTTGATGTAAAATTAAGGCAGCTTCAATAGTTTTACCTAAACCAACTTCATCAGATAATAATACTCTAGGAATAGGACGATTTACTATTTCCTTTGCAATATAAAATTGATGAGGGATGAGACCAATTCTTGCCCCTGTTAATCCTTTTAAAGCATGTGAGTTGTACCAAGATCTATATTTTAAGGCCTTTTTTCTTAACTCGAATAAATTATTTGAATCAACTAAACCTGAAGAAAGCTTCTCCATAGGTCTTGAAAAGTTTATATTACCACTTAATAATGTCTCAGGGATTACTTCTTCGCCACATTGATAAACTGCTAAGTTCTCCCCTTCTAATACTTTATCAACTTTATGAACTGTTCCATCATTTAAAGTAAGTTTATCTCCCTCTTTGAAAATAATTCTTTTCAATGGAGCAGTTTTTATTCCGTAAGTTCTATTTCCTTCTTCTGAAGATGGAAAGTGTACTCCAATTGTTTTATCACCAATTTCAAGTATCATTCCTAAACCTAATTCAGGCTCTGCCTCACTAAGGTATCTTTGACCTACTTTATATGCCATATTCCTAATCTCCAAATCTATAAAGAGTTCTTTATGCCCGTTTTTACTTAAAATGTCAGTTCTAAATATGGCCATTTCGATGGAAATTAGCTTCAATAGGGCAAAAATAATTAAACAAAAGGATTTTATATGAGTCGACCACCTGTATTGAATAAATCAATTAAATTTTCAGATAACCTAGTATGTGCCCATGAGCTTTTATTAATGGCAAAAAATGGAACAAAAGGTAACTCTAATGAAGGCAGATACGCCCTTCCAGCATTTAATGTAACAACATACGATGGAATAGATGCTGCAATCGAAGCTTTTGAAACTCTTGGAGCTTCTGGAATTTTAGCATTTTCAAATTCTGCGGCCAAGCACTTTGGTAGAGGCGATGCATGTGAAGGATTGGAGCGAGCTAGTCAATATGTGACGATGAGAGCTAAAAAATCCAGCGTGAAAATTGCTACGCATTTTGATCACGGTGATTATATTAGTGAAGGTGGAAGAAAAGTTCTGGATAAGGCCATGGAAACGCTTACTTCTGTAATGGCAGATAATTCAACTGATCATGCCAATAAAAAACCAACAGACCTTGCTCAAAATATTGAAGCAACGAGAGAGGTTGTTGATAAATCACACCCTAAAGGATTGTCTGTAGAAGGTGAACTAGGAGTTTTAGCTGGAGAAGAAGACGAAGATACAAAATCAGATTTTTCTACATATACTGACCCTCAAGAACTTAAACAATTTTTAGAACAAACTGGTGTATTAATGCTTGCTCCAACTATTGGAACTATGCATGGACCAAATAAAGGAAGACCAGGAACTAAAGTTAAATTAAATATTGAATTAGCAAATGAATGTTTAAAAATTGCTGATGCAATCAATTCTGATATTTTATTTGTGGCCCATGGTGCTTCAACTCTATATCCAAATGTTGTTGAACATGCAGCTATTCAACTTGAAAAGATGGGAGATCTAGCTCCTGCGGCGCAAACTTGGCGTGACTTTGTTGGAACAGATTGGGATCAAATAGCTGGCCTAGTTGAAAATGGATTTTGCAAAATCAATACTGATACTGAAAATAGACAAACTTACCTTGCCTGTTTATTAGAGGCAGTAAGAAATAATCCTGCAAAAATTGATATAAGGTTTTTTGAAAAAAAGACTTATGAAGGATTAGTTAAAAGTTATATTCAAAAACTAATCATGGCAAAAAATATTGGTGTTTGGCACGCACCAAAAATTGATGTTAATAATTTTAATTTTCAGCTATAAATCAAAGGGGCGAGCCTAACCTCGCCCTTCCTTGTCTTGTAATATTTATCATCGTCTTCCATTCTATTTAGTTATGAGCTATTAAGGATCTCCTGAAGGAGATTTTTATGAAAATTATTGCTTTGGCGACATTGCTTCTATCAATTAATATATATGCAGAAATGCCTGGTCCAACTAAATGTGACTACCAATTATGTAAATGTGAAGATGAAACTGTCATACTTGAAGGACAATGTAGTGACTATGTAGCAGACTGGGAAATTTATAATATTCTAAATAAGGGTACAACGAAATTAACAGATGCTAAAGAGATATTAAAAACCCTAAAATGTGAATGTAAGTCGTTTTAATTTTTTATATAAAAGAAAAATAAACGACTTCTTCTCCAACCAAAATATAGAAAAGCTAAACATTCATTAGTAACAAGCTTGTTCTGTACATCAATTGATTAAAAAATTTACGAACTAAAAATGAGTACGAATTAATTTCATTAAAGCATAATGAATTTATCAGGATGCTATATTAAAAAAATAGAATTAACGAGCAAGGCTCGATTAAGAAAATTAGGTTGATGATTGGAGATAATATGAAAGGCTTGTTACTTATTTTTATGCTAATAACATCTATTTGTAGTAATGCATGCGAGGACTTTTCAGGCGATTACTTAACAAACGATGGTCAGCTAGTGAAGATTACTCAGATTGCTTGTGATAAGATTACTCTATTTGATACGTCTGATGGTAAACAGGAAATCTGGGAATTAGAACTCTCAGGAGAGATGTATTTATCAAATTCGCATGAAGACTATGAGCACCCTGATGGAGGAACAGTACAGGCATCGGAAACTCATCTTGCTTCAATTTTGAAGGGTAATCAAATTACTTCTAAAGGATATCTTTTAATAGTAAGGAATCAAAAAAGGAGTTCTTTAGAGTTGACCTTTACTCTACTCGAAGATGGAAATATCAAATTTGACTATCAACAAGAATTACCTGAATCTGCTAGTCCCCATAAAGATACCTCTATACTAACAAAAGTTAATTAATTATGAAGAGTATAAATAACAGACACTCATAAAGGCCAGCAGTTTAAACTGGTCTTTTTGTTTTAAATTAAGTTCATTATTTATTGTTAATGATTAGAGCGCCATTTATAAACTGAGTTCGAATATTTTTCTTTTTATCTTTTTTCAATGTAAGTATTTTTTCTAAATTTATTTTTTAAATTTTTTATTAGACTGTGAGTTAGAAATAAAAAGACTTTTAAAGGTCTTTTTATTTCACTCTCAATTATTTAAATTTAATTTTATTAAAAACATTTTTAAAAAATTTATAATTGTCTTATATGCAAAATATGAGCATAGCTGTTTTCTTACATTTTTTATTTCTTGATTAAAATGATAAATTAACTTTCACCAGGAGAGATCATGAGCTTATTAGAAAATTTAAAAGAAGCAAGATCAAAAGAAAGAGCTGCAACCTATATTGTTTTAAAATACCTATCTCAAGTTCAAAGTACTAAACTTCACTTAAAACTTGGATATTCTTCTTTATATAAATTTCTAATTAAAGAATTGGGATATTCTGAGGGTGAGGCGGTAACTAGAATTTCAGCTCTCAAACTTATGATGAAAGTGCCTATAATTGAATCAAAAATTAAAGACGGAGAGATTAATTTATCCAAAGCTGCCAAATTATCTACTCTAATTGAAAAATCTAAAACAGAAATTAAACAAAAAGATCTTCTCATAATTTGTGATAAAATAAAAAGTAAATCCGTTCGACACACTGAAGATGTTGTAAGGCGACATTTACAAATAGCTAAACCAAAATTTAAAAATATTATTTTAAATAAATCTCAAGTTCAGAAATTGGATAAAGTTAGAAAACTTTATGGTGATATATCAGATAATGAACTCATCGAAATTCTTTTATCTGAAAAACTAAACAATAATGCTCCAAAAAATAACATAAAAACAGTGGCCAAAGTCTCTCGTTATATCCCTAAGAGAGTGAGATATGCGGCATTTACGAGAGCAAAACACCAATGCCAATTTGTCTCACCATCAGGTCGAAGATGTAGTGAGAAACGCTTCTTAGAATTAGATCATATAAGACCATTTAGTAAAAATGGGTTAAATGATCTTCAAAACATACAAATACTGTGTTCGAATCATAACAAATATAAGGAAAATAAGAGGTGTATAAAATGTTAACATGTCCTTTTAGTGTATATTTTGTAGACACTTCAGATTAATCACCGCCCATAACTAACTAAAATTAGAAATTAAATTTGGCATACGCTTTGCTTAATAATCAAGTGTATTGCATTACATGCAAGGAGTGAATTTTTATAATCTATTAAGGAGATGTTATGAAGGCAAGTATTCTCAACATGTGTATCATGCTTTTGTTCGCCGTAACTGTAGGGTGTGGGAAGAGTGATTACATATACAAAAAGCAAGATGTTGAGGAAAGCGCAGTTCAACTGGGGGGTTCAGGTGGATGTACCGTTATTGATAATCAAGATGGTACCGCGACTATTCAATGTGAAGATGGTTCAAACTTTACTGTATATAACGGTAAAGATGCTCAAGACGGCCAGAATGGACAAGATGGTTCTAACGGTCAAAACGGACAAGATGGTCAGGACGGACAAGATGGTAAAGATGGAATGTCTTGTACTGTAGTTCAACTTGAAAATGGTGCAAAGATCATTTGTGAAGACGGTACAGAGGCAGTTATCTTAGATGGTCAGGATGGTGCTGATGGACAAGACGGTGCTAACGGACAAGACGGTGCTAACGGACAAGACGGTGCTAACGGACAAGACGGCGCTGACGGACAAGATGGTGAAGATGGAAAATCTTGTACTGTAATTCAAATTGAAAATGGTGCAAAAATTGTTTGTCCAGATGGATCAGAAGCGATAATTACGAACGGTCAAGATGGTGAAGACGGTGAAGATGGAGAAGAAGTTGAAGTTCCAGTTGATGATGTTGCAGCTATTTGTAATGGAGAAGTTCAAAACGTAACACTTGTATCTCAAACAAGAACCGTAGTATTTGAAGAAGAAGCACAAACTTGTGATTGGAATAATAATGGAAACCTAGGCAAGAAAAATGGTTTCTTTCAGGCCAGAAAAGAACAAGTAAAATCTATAAATCTGCCACCAAATGCTATACTTTGTGAAATGACTTTAGAGTCAGATCAAGAGCAAGCTATGTATTATGACGATCATTTTATGATTGCAGTTAATGATATCGTAGTAGCAGGTACAGATAATAAACTAATCGATATGTTAAACGTTAAAGGTGATAATGCTCTTCCTCTTTATAAGTGGGAAGATATTGTTGGAAATGTTTGGGAAACAGAAAATGGTAAGTCACAACAAGCTTATTGTTTAGGAAATAGCTCATACTGTTCATGGCCTAAAACACAACAACAAGGAAAGATGACTGTTAATATTGAAAAGGATTCTATAATGAAAATTATGGCCTTAGATATCAATAGAAATAATCACGATATCATGTTCACAACTACTGGAGACAATGACAGTAGTGATTGTAAACACTCGAAGTTTAAATTTAATGTAAAAGTTAAATTTGGTATTGAAGCTCAAACAATGTAAATAATTCAAGCTCGCCATTCTTGGCGAGCTTTTTCTGTTATATCAATCAAATGAAAATTATAATAATCTTTTTGATACTCATAGGTAATATTATGGCAGCAGATACATTAGATATTAGATCATTATGGAATTTTTCAAATCCAAAACAATCTCGAGAAGTTTTTCAAAATAAAATCAATGAAGTATCTGACTCTGAACTAAAATTTGAATTAAAAACGCAGATCGCAAGAACACTAGGTCTTGAAGCAAAATTTGATGAAGCACACAAATATTTAAACGAATTAGAAAAAGAAATTAAACCTGAAATGAAAAAGGCCATGACAAGATACTTTCTTGAAAGAGGCAGAGTATATAACTCAAGCGGTAAAAAAGAAGAGGCCATAAAAGAGTTTCTTAAGAGTTTTGAATTAGCAAAAGCAATTAATTTTGAATATTTAATAGTAGATGCTGCTCATATGTTAGCAATTGCAAATAAAGAGTTTAGTGAACAAAAAAAGTGGACTGAAATAGCGATAGAAAATGCTAAAAGCGCAAAAGATCAACAAACAAAAGATTGGATGGGCTCTCTTCTTAATAATTGGGGATGGTCTTTATTTGATCAAAAAAAATTTGAACAAGCTCTAATTCAATTTTAAGATGCCTTAAAGTTTAGAGAAACTAAAAACAATAAAGAAACTATTATAATTGCGAAATGGTGTATAGCTAGGACTCAAAGAGAATTAAATCAAATAGATCTGGCAATAAAAACTCAATTATCTTTAATTGATGATTGGAAAGAGATAAATAAAGAAGATGGATATGTTTATGAAGAACTTGGAGAGCTTTATCTCATAAAAAAAGATAAAGAAAAATCAAGTCAATACTTTAAACTTGCTTTTAAGGAACTCTCAAAAGATTCATGGTTCGTAAAAAATGAAACAAAAAGATTAGATAGAATTAAAAACCTTTCTCTTTAATCTTATAAGTCGTCCATTAAAGTACATGAAACTTGTAATAAATAATCATCAAACTTCAAAATTCTTGATGAGTTTCCATTACCCGCAATAATATTATGTATTGGAACTAACTTTTTAGTCACTTCATCTACGAAGCCGTGTTTTGTAAGCTTAACTTTATTAACTTCTAAATCCATATAATCGGGTCCTACGACACCTCTTACTTGAATATTATCTTTTGTAAGCTTTCCTTTTTTTGTTACCAAGTTTAAACCAAACCCTTTAGTACATGGATTACAAACTCTAATAGATTTATGAAGTGAACTTCTCCCTAAATCGATAAGACCTGTATCTAAGTTTAACATATTCCTTTTCATTAAATTGAAAGAACAAATCATTTCAGTTGCAATTTTTAAATCAACACTTTCATCTGCAATTAACATTGAAGAAATATTATAATTTCCTCTTTCAAGTCCTATAAGACCTAATATCTCATGGGCAGCATTTTGAATTCTTTCTAGATTACTGGCCTTCCACCACCTTTCTTTATTTACCAAAATATAATTAGTATCTTCATAATTTTTGGCTATAAAACCATCTTCACTTGGACATTCTTTATCAGAACTGTCGATACATAATTTATATGTAACCGTAAAAACTTTTATTTCTTTTAATTTTGTTTCTAAATTTTCTATATCTTCTTTATTTATTAATGTCTTGAACCTATCATCTCTATTATATTGAGTTTTCAATGTTTCTACCGCCTTCTTAGCATATTTTGTAAAACTTGCGGCCGTATCATTTCCACCATTTCCATCTTTTCCATCAGCAAATAATATAGAAGGAATAATAAATAAAGAAATCAATAATATTTTAATTTTTTTCATTTTTAACCTTTGTTATTGGATACAAACCAACACCTAATTGATAAACGGAGTTTTTATCATCAGTATCTTCTAAAAACTCACATAATTGCTTTCGAAATGCAGTAATCATTTCCTTTGCTTTTAATATTTTATTAGAATTTGTGGCCATCATTATGGAAGAATTATCTCTTAATTCAAAATCTACAGTATCTATTGAATCAATAGATCGTTGCAATACTTCTTTTTGATATTTTCTTTTTACTTCACTTGTATGAAGAGGTGAAATCATATGACTTAAATGGGCAGTTGAATGCTCTATATATCTTCCATTCTCAATAGATAAATACCCTACTCTTTTTAATCTTTCTAAACATGGATATAACTCTTGCGCTTCTAAACCTAAATTATCAATGAAGAACTGTTCAGTATGATCAAAGTCATTTAAAAATAAACATTCTAAAATGGCATAATGATTTTGATTAGATATTATTTCAAAAATATCATCTTTTAAAACTTGATACTCTTTAGTTGTAGCTAGATCTAATATACCAGATGGATTTTTTTCTAAATAGTATCGACTTAGATAAACATTTTCTTGTTCTGATGTAACATTAAGCTTATTGCAAATTTTTTTTATTAATTTATCATTTACTGGTCTCTCACCTTTTAAAATTTTTGAAAATCTTGAAGCATCAATTTCTAAAAACTTTGAAAATGCGCGTAATGAATAGGAAGAATTTTTATCAATTCTTTTTCTTAATTCATGTTTCAATAAGACTACAATATCTGGGTAACATTCCATGGGGAAATCATACCCGTATATTGATAAGCAATTAAAATTCTTGAAAATTTTCTTAAACTGTAAACAAATTAGTCAGTAGAATCATCCTATTTTCAATAACTTAGATCGATATAACTTCTACCCGTGTACAGACTGATGTCCACGCTAAATCTTAAACAGCACTGAACGCAACGCGACAATAATGTAGTTTCTTCCCACAAACCACAAACAAATGGAGAACGAATGAAATCACTATTAATTTTAACTTTATTATTATCTACTCAAATGAAAGCTGATGAAGTTAAACAACCCTCGCTTAAAAATCCTTTAACACTAGATAATTTGTCAGAAGTTAACTGCTTAAAAGAAATTAGAAAAATTACTTGTAATAAAAGAACTAAAAACCCTGGTTTTCGTAATTACAAAACTTGTTCCGCAAAAATTACTTATTTAGATTTAAAAGGAAGAAATATCTCTACATATATGAAAGAGAGTCAAAGCTATCAATTTGGAACTGCATGCCAAGGCGGATGTTCAAAAATTTATTTATATTTTTCCAATTTAAAAACAGCACAAGATACAGAGAAAAGAGTTAGAGAAGATCTTGAGCTAAATATCTCTGAATTAAAAAACTTTATCCCACAATGTGAATTATAAGGAGAATGCAATGAAATTTATCACGCTTTTATTATTACTTACTTCAGTTAAAGCTTATTCAGAAATAAGAACTTTAAAAAATGTTTATATCTATGAAGCAGCTTGTGGACACAATGTAACTCCCCCCATTTCAAATGGAATTGGTGATATAACTATCGGCTACAAAAAGAGAGGTAAAATGATTTTGGAAAAGCACTTTATTGAAAATCCAAATCTATGTGACAGAGTGGCCACGAGTACCTTCACTATGAATAGAGATAACACCGCTCCATTTGTCGTTGATATTGCTAGTAAAAGGGCCTTTTATGGAGTCTATGTTATGTTCAATGCAATAATCGGTGAACGCGGATTAGAAAGTCTAACTAAAATAGATCAATATTTAGTTGGAGATAAAAAATATAAAAAATTATACAAATTTAAAAAATATAAAAACTTAAATTTTTTAAGACAAGAAAAATAAAACCCAAAGGAGATTTGAAATGAAAACATTATTAATTATGACTTTATTAAGTATTTTTACTAGCACTTATGCAGTTGAACACTCAAAAGAAAAGTTTAACTACATGATTTGTGAAGTTGAACTAACCAACTTAAAAGGAAAAACATTGAGCAAAACACTTGTTTCAACTTACAATCCATCATCGGGAGTTATGAATATTGGAAGTGAAATATATCACTACCCTGAAACTGCTGTAAGTGCATGTTCAAGTAAAGCATTTGACAAAAAATATAATAAAAAAAACTTTGA
Organism: uncultured Oligoflexia bacterium; assembly: GCA_964015265.1. Lineage (GTDB taxonomy): Bacteria > Bdellovibrionota > Bacteriovoracia > Bacteriovoracales > Bacteriovoracaceae > CAXHCD01. The sequence goes on along the minus strand of CAXHCD010000003.1, from coordinate 38,001 downwards.
GTATAATTGGTGGTCAAAAAAGATCACGGACATATGCTTTAGAATTACAAATGGTGTGCACGAAGACAATGATGGGTATGCTGAAATATATATTGCAAAAAGAAGTGTTAGTTTAAAAAACTTTTCACTTGATTATCTAAATAGAAACACACCTATTATTTTGAATGGAACGATGGATTCAGAAGATAGAATTGGAGACTATATTGTAAAATCAAGCTGCCAAAATAAAATGCTTTCAGTGACTGATCCCCTATGGTCACAAATAAGAACAGATAAATTGGATTAAGTACAAAGGGCCCTAAGCGGGCCCTGTTTTTTATTTTAGAATTTTTGAAACAATTTCGTATGTATTATCAGAAAGCTTTTCAGTCGCTATTATTTTATCCAACTCCACTTTCATCAATTTTTGAAGATTCTGAGGAAGTTTTTTGAAATCAGAAAAAGATGATTTCGCAATTCTTGAAGCTATATCAGGATTAATTTTATCTACTTTCAATACTCTTTCACTAATATATTCATAACTCTTCCCATCTGCTCTGTGGAATTGTTTTAAGTTATGTCCACCAAACACACCAACTAAAGATCTTAAGATATTAGGAACCTCAAAGTTAAATACTTCATCATTTTCTAATTCTTTAACTTTATCAAGAGTATCATCACAATGACTAAGTGCTTGAGTTGATAACCATTTTTGCATAACAAGAGTTTCATTTTTCCATTTTTTATAAAATTCTGAAAAAGCTTTATCCTTGTATTCATTCTTATAATCAACTAATGCATTTAGAGCTGCTATTTCATCAGTCATATTTGTAGCATTTGCTCTCTGCTCATAAGCGAGCTTAAAATACTCTTCCTTTTCTGTTAGAACTAAAAGATTTAGACATTTATTTCTCGTCGATCTTCTACCAATACTTTCTGGTCTAACATCAAACGATTTTTCTTCACGTGAATTATAATTTTCTAGTAAAGTGTCTTCTAGTTTTTTTGCAATTTCAGTCATAACAAAATCTTTAGCTTTTATTACAGATTGAAAATCATAAACTTCAAACTCACTAGCAATCGTTTTAATTGTCGGCAACGTTAAAACTAATGATCTAAAATAATCGTCAATATTTTTATCATTTAATAAAGAACCATAGGCTTCAATAAATCTTTGATCAACTTTTAGCTCATTATTACTTTGAACATCTATAACAGTTTTTTTAAGTAATTCTTTGGCATACATTTGAGCAGCTTCATACTTATTAAAATTATCGTTATCATTTGCCATCAAAAATAATAATTGATCATTAGTATATGGTGCTTTAACTTTTATTGGAGCAGAGAACTCTCGATTAAATGAAAGAGTTGGTTCTTCATTTATACCTGTAAATACAAATGTCTCCTTTTCCTTCCTAATTTCAAGAACACCTCTTTCAATAAAATTTTGATTTGATGAATCTTTAAGTTTTAATGGTAGATCTTCACCTTTACTATTAACTAAACCTATAGCTATAGGCATATGCAATGGAAGTTTCTCCACTTGCCCAGGAGTACTTGGAGTCATTTGAGTAACTGTTAAAGAATACTCTCCGTCACTATACTTCCAATCTAAAGTTAATTGAGGTGTTCCAGCTTGAGAATACCAACTTTTAAACTGAGTAAAATCAAAGTTGTTATTAGCAACGCTCATAGCATGAATAAAATCTTCAGTTGTTACAGCTTGTCCATCGAAAAGTTCAAAATATTTATCCATTCCTTTTCTAAACCCATCAACACCTAAAAATGTTTGAATCATTCTTATAACTTCTGCCCCTTTATCATAAACAGTTAGAGTATAAAAATTGTTCATTTGAATATATTGATCTGGTTTAATAGGATGGGCTGTTGGCCCAGAGTCTTCTTGAAATTGATAATCTCTCACAATTCCTACATCTTCAATTCTTTTTACAGCTCTTGAATTCATATCAGAACTGAACTCTTGATCTCTAAAAACAGTTAGACCTTCTTTCAAAGTTAATTGAAACCAATCCCTACATGTAACTCTATTTCCAGTCCAATTGTGAAAATACTCGTGTCCAATAACACCTTCAACAGATAAAAAATCATTATCAGTAGCTGTTTCTTGTTTTGCTAAAACACATGAAGTATTAAAAATATTGAGGCCTTTATTTTCCATTGCCCCCATATTAAATGAGTCAACAGCAACAATCATATAAATATCTAAATCGTATTCAAGGCTATACCTTTGCTCATCCCATTTCATAGATTTCTTCAATGATTCCATGGCATGATCACATTTATCCTCATTACCTTTATCAACATAAATTTCAAGAGCTATCTCTCTTCCACTCATTGTTGTAAAAGTATCTTTTACTAAACCTAAATCTCCGGCAACTAATGCGTATAAATAAGCAGGTTTTTTAAAAGGGTCTTCCCACTCAATCCAATGCTTACCATTATCTAACTCTCCTTTCGCAATTGGATTTCCGTTAGATAGCATTATTGGATATTTCTTTTTGTCTCCTATAATTTTAGTTGTGAACTTTGCCATAACATCTGGACGGTCTAAATAGTAAGTAATTCTTCTGAAACCTTCTGGCTCATTTTGAGTACAAAAAATATTTCCAGATTTATACAATCCTTCTAATGCTTTGTTATTGGCAGGATCAATTTGATTTGTAATTTCTAATAAAAACTTATCTTTAGTTTCTTTTATCAATAAACCTTTTTCAGATTTTTCATAACCCTCAGTATTTAAATTCTCACCATCAATAGCAACACTTATTAACTCCATATGTTCGCCATTTAAGAATAGCTGATTACCTTCATTTGATTCAGGATTTTTATGAAAAGTTATTTTTGAACTTACAATTGTTTTGTGATCTTCAAGTTCGAAAGTTAAATGTATATCTTCCACTAAAAAGTTTGGAACTTTATAGTCTTTTAAATATATTGGCCTTGGATTTTCAGTTTTCAAGCGTATCTCCTTTATTTAATCTCTCAATTCTATACGGTGGTATCAGACAATGTTTGACTGTATCAAGTAAATTCTTTCAAACCCTTGATGAGATTATACGTAGATAGCAGAATTATTCACATCATATTGATTGTGCGAAGCAAAAGTCGTATAATTAAAGATAATTATGAGCGCTGATGATACAAAAAAAGAGACTGACCCTAATAAGAAATTTTACTTTGGAGTAATTACCAAAGCAGAACGGGAAAAAGTCATAAATGAACTCTCAAAAAATGAACATACAGTAAAATTTTGGACTTCTAATAACGAAGACTCAGCTGAGGAATTCGTTGTTAAATCATTTTCAAAAAAAGATTCAAAATTAATTATAAAATCTAGTGGATCATTTTTAAAAAAGCTCACTGGCTCCTCTCTAGTTGGTCAAGAAGTCTACTTCAAAACAACAATTGGGAAAATTCAATACTTTTCTCATGGGTTTCTTGAAATAGACGATAGCACAGGAGAATACTCTTTTAGACTGACTAATGATCTATTTGCTGGTCAACAAAGATCCGCATATAGACTAAATTGCTCTGCTCGCATTAGTGTTCAATTGAAAATTAATGAAAAAGCTTATGAGTGTTTAGACATTTCCGCCGGTGGAACAAGTTTCTATATAGAGAATCATGAAAAAGAAAAGTTTGTTAAAAACTCTGAGTTCTACTACTGCATCCTAAGGTTCAATAACAAATCATATGATGTCCCTAAATCAATTGTAGCTGGTGTCTGGGAAGAAGAAGACACTTGTAATCAAATACGAACTAAAATTGGAATCCGTTTTGAGAAGATGCAAAAGGCCGATGAAGAACAGCTCTCAAGAGAAATAAACTCAGAGGCCCGTGCCGAGCAAATTAAAAAAACGTTTCTATAATTTACTCAGTGCATATAACTATCTAAATTTATTGAGTTTTCCTGTCAAATATAAGCTTATTTTATTTAAGTTCTGTTAAGATCTTATTATTTTTCAATTACATACAAACATGATAATCTTTTCAGTCTATGTGCAAAAATTTATAGATCTCAGTAAAACTGGGGTATAAACGATAAAATAATAATTTATCAAAAGAGAAGATTATGAAGGAATCATTGCTGGAATCTTTTGCTAACGCAAAGATTATCCAAAAATCTAAGATGCTTAAACAAAACGAACTTTACCCTTTCTTTAGGGCCATTCAAGAAAGTGATGGAAATAAAGTTACTGTTAATAATAGGAAGCAAATTATGATCGGTTCTAATAATTATTTAGGACTAACTCACCACCCTTATGTTCAAGAAGCTGCACAAAAAGCAATTGAAAAGTACGGAACAGGATGTACGGGATCAAGATTTTTAAATGGTAACCTGACAATCCATGAAGAATTAGAAGAGCAATTGGCAGAATATGTTGGGCATGAAGCTTCATTAGTTTTTGCAACTGGTATGCAATCAAACCTTGGTGCTTTATCAACAATTTGTGGGCCAAAAGACTGTATGCTTTATGATTCTGAAAACCATGCTTCAATAATTGATGCTGGAAGATTAAGTCTGGCCAGTGTTTTTAAATATAAGCATAACGACCTAAAATCCTTAGAGGAACAGCTTGAATCTAATATTCATAGATTTAAAAAGACTATGATTGTTGCTGACGGTGTTTTCTCTATGACAGGTGCTATTATGAAGCTTCCTGAAATTGTTGAGCTAGCAGAGAAATATGGTGCCATGGTTTATGTAGATGATGCTCATGGATTAGGTGTTCTAGGTGAAAATGGACGTGGAACAATGACTCATTTCAATCTATGTGACAGAACAGATTTTTCTATGGGAACATTTTCTAAATCTTTTGCATCAGTTGGTGGATTTGTTTCTGGAAAAAAAGAAACAATCGATTATATTAAGCATACTGCAAGATCATTTATGTTTTCAGCTGCTATGCCACCGTCAGCTGTAGCAACAGTTAAGGCCTGTATTGATCTAGTAACTCAAAATAATGACATTCATGATAATCTTTGGCGAAACGTAGAATATATCAAAAAAGGTTTCCATGAGCTTGGTCTTTTCACTTATAACTCAGAGACTCCAATTATTCCTATTTATATTGGAGATGATATTAAGGCCATGAAAGTAACAAAGTTCTTGGAAGAAAAAGGTATTTTTGCTACTCCAGTAATTTCTCCAGCTGTTCCTGCAGGGGAAGCTCTAATAAGAACTAGTTATATGGCATCTCACTCTATTAAAGAATTATCTACTGTTATAAATGTGATGGCAGAAGCTAAAGATGTATTTGATATTCCATCAACTCACCCAATTTTACAGTAAACAAAAGACATTTTGTTTTTTTATATAGTAAGATACCCCATGAATTTGGGGTATTTTTTATGAGGGGTTTCAATGATTGAAATAAGAGAAGTTAATAATAAAAATCAAATTAAAGAATTTATAAACATTCCTTGGAATATATATAAGGACGATCCAAACTGGGTTCCACCTTTAAAGATGTCAATCGCTGATCAATTAAATCCAACTCACCCATTTTATAAAACAGCAAAAACAAAATCATTTTTGGCCTATGAAAATGGAAAACCTGCTGGAAGAATTATGTCCATTATTAATCATAACTCTCCAGATATTGGTTACTTTGGATTTTATGAAGCAATCAATCAACAAGTATCTGATCAATTGTTTGAAAAAGTAAAAGAACATTTAAAAGAAAATGGCATTAACAAAATGCAAGGCCCAGTTAATTTATCTACTAATTACGAATGTGGATTATTAGTTGATGGATTCAATGACCCTCCTCAAATTATGATGACCTATAACCCAAAGAACTATATCAATTTCTTTGAACACGAAGGCCTAACAAAAGCAAAAGACTTATATGCATGGAAATTTAATTTAGAAAAAGGGCTTCCTGAAATTATTCAAAGAATCGCTGATAGGGCCAGTAATAACCCTAGGTTTAAAGTTAGAAAAATTAATAAATCAAAATGGAATGATGAAGTTAAGTTAATGCATCAAATTTATAATGAAGCATGGGAAGATAATTGGGGATTCATACCAATGACTGACGAAGAATTTTTCCACACTGCTAAAGACTTAAAAATGATTGTGGAAGAAGAGCTTGTTAAATTTGTTGAAGTTGATGGAGAAGTTGCGGGCTTCATTGTTGCTCTTCCTGACTTAAATCAAATCTTCAAAAAAATCCCGTCTGGAAACCTATTCCCTACTGGTATTTTTAAATTATTGTTTTCAAAAAAGTCTATAAGTAGAATGAGAGTAATTACGATGGGACTGAGACCAAAGTTTAGAAATCTAGGACTTGATGCACTAATGTATCATGAAGGATTTCATTCAGGTAAAAAATTAGGGATGAATGAAGTTGAAATGAGTTGGATATTAGCTGACAATGTTAAAATGAATAAACCAATCCAACGATTAGGTTCTGAACTTTATAAAACCTATAGAATTTATCACAAGGATCTTTAATGAAAATACTAGTCACTGGAGCAACTGGCTTTCTAGGTTCACATTTATGTGACAAGTTAAATGAGCAAGGCCACGAAATTTTTGCATTATATAGGAGTGAAAAGAAGGTCAAACAATTTAATACGCCAGGTACTTTAATAAATGGATCTATTTCTAGCTTGAATGAAAACCAGTGGATAAAAGATCTTCCTGAAGATTTAGATGCAGTCATTCATACAGCTGGAATTGTTCATTCAATGTATAAAAATGATTTTTATAATACTAATACTAAAGGAACTCAAATTCTATTTGACCAATTAAGAAGTCGATATAAAAAATTAAATTTTGTTTTCATATCTTCACTTGCAGCTGCAGGTCCTGTTGAATTAGGAAAAATTAGAAATGAAGAAGACAAGGGTCAACCTGTAAGTCATTATGGAGCTTCCAAACTGCTGGCAGAAAGATATATTACTAAAAATTGTCCAAAAGAGTGGAATTTAAATATCATAAGACCTCCAATGGTGATAGGTCCCAGAGATCCGGCGGTTTTAGATATTTTTAAAATGGTTAAAGATGGAACAATTATTACAACAGGTAAAAGTGGTAAGAAAAAAGAATATAGTATAGTTTGTGTTCATGACTTAGTCGATGTGATTATTAATTCGCTCTCTAATACAAGTGATCAAAAAGTTTTTTATACAAGCTTTCCTAAAGTTTATACATTTGAAGAAATTATTAATACCATCAATAAAAACTTCAATAATAAAATACGATTCATTTCAATCCCTGAAAAAATTGTCAAATTTGTTGCTTATATACTTCAATTTTTCCATATGATTTATAGACACAATATAAGACTTACTCCAGATAAGGCCCAAGAAATAGTAGCAGATGCTTGGACATGTTCAGGAAAAAAGTCTGAAAATATTTTAGGTACTGAATATAAATTTAACTTAGAACGAACTATTCAAATTACACTCGAAGATTATAAAGGAAGAGGTTGGCTTAATAATTAAAGCTAAACCTTGGACCTATGGCATTTTTATAACGAAGTAAGCCTACCATTGCGTCGTGTCTGTATAACCAATTATAGAAAGAATTATTTTCTTTATTATTAGCTACCGCCCTTACACCTTCACTGGCCAAAGCTGAAAGTAAAATACCACCCACTACATCAGACATATAATGTTTGCCATCTTGAACTCTTTGATAAGATGTTAAAATAGTTAAAGCGCCAGGAATGAGTGCCCACCAAGGACCATAATATTGAAGAGTTTTAAAAGTTAATGTAGCTGCCGGAACAACGTGACCTGAGGGCCAAGAAGAATCACCTCTAAATGCTTCCTCCCAAACAGAAGTATTCGATGTATCAGGTCTTTCATGAACATGGATAAAACTAATTAAACCACTTTCAGCAAGAGCTAAGTACAAACTAGCAGAATATTCCATTGCAAAATGAACTAGTTTTTTATCATTATTTTTTCGTCCTAAATAATAAGCAGTTAAAGGAACTATTGGAAAATTTAAAACAACCCCAAGATCTCCAGAAATATCTAAAACTTTATTAGACTTTTTTGATCGAAGTAGTGCTGATAAGCGATCATCTTCTTCGAACGAATACCAAAGAGCAGGTACACCTACTGCCATATGTGCAAGATTTTGTTTCTGTTTAAATTGGGCCAGTCCACCTTTAAATAAATAGTTAAAAGTTGTCTTTAAATCTGTCCAAGCATCCTCACCTATTGGTTTCTCTTGAGAATATGTAAAAGATGAATAAAACAAAAATAATAAAATAAATTTTTTCAAATCTAGTCCTTTTTAGGGCCAGTCAATGTTCCTAAAATTACATCCCACAAAGGTGAACTAACACCATATTTAGAATGCTCTTTTGAAAAGTGATGTTTTAAATGATGAGTACGTAACATTTTACCTATTGGAGATGTCATCGGAAAGTGATGAGTTGCATAGTGAATATAATCATAAATCAAATATCCAACTACAAATGATCCACAAAAAACATTAACGTATGGAGCTGGGACTATTGATGAAAATATCAAATATAAAACACAAAAAATTGCAGCGGCCGGTAGTGGCGGAAAAACCAAACGAGTTGGATCATTTGGATCATCATGGTGAAGACCGTGAAATAAATAAACCAATCTCTTACCTAGTTTACTTGTGGCCTCATAATGAAAAACCCATCTATGAAGAGTGTATTCAGTAATTGTCCAAGATATTAATCCTATTAAGACCCATAAAATCCATTGAAATGCGCTTAACTCGTGTCTAGAGAGTAAAAATATAGCAACAGGTGTCCAGACTAGAAGAGGAATAATTGGGTGAACATGTGTAAGTGATTCCAATACAGGATTTTTAAAAACCCTAACGCTGTCATATTTTTTCATACCGCATGAAGTTATAATATTTGATAAAAATTGTAAATAGACTTTATGTGATGACTTATGGCATTATTAGTAAATGAATAAGAAAACACTTTATATATTACTTTTAATATTTATTTATAACTCACACATCCTAGCAAACGATTTAAAGACAATTAAAGAAAAACTAGGAACTAATAAGCTCCTTGTAGAAAAAAAACGATTAGAAGGTCCGTGGCCGCGTTTAACTATATATACAACAATTGCCTCTAGCCCACTCGAGGCCATGGCAGTATACGCTGCCTATCCTGATCAAATTCATTTTGTTCCAGGAATAATAAAGGCCACAGTTACAGAGCAAAAAAATGGATCTGAAGTTACTGTTGACTATGAGTTTGATTTACCATGGCCACTTTCTACAAGTGAATATAGTCACTGGCATAAAGTTTCAAAGTATCAAGATGGCTATAAGCTTGAATGGAATATGACAAAATCAGATGCATCTAAAAAAACGCAAGGATATGTCATCTTCCTACCAAAAGATAAGAACAGCTCTTATGTCCTCTATCAAAACTTTTTTTACCCAACCTCATTCTTTGCAGGAGCTTTAAGACCGACGTTTATTTCTGATACCCAAGAAACTCTTCAAGCTATATTTGATTACACAATTAAATTAAAAAAAGATAAACCTGAATTATTATCTAAATATAAAAAATGGATTGAAGACTCAATTAATGGAAAAAATGTTTTTTTAAAAAAATAAAATTTCTTTGAAAATAAAACGAACAAAATCAGGTAATTTTTCTAAGCTCCTATTATTACATTCACAACCGATCGTTGTCATAAGGTACTAAATTGATGTCATTTACAAAGTAATAAAGTGTAAGAAAATTCACCTATCATAAAATTGTCTTGCTCCCTAAAATTAAAAACAAGCAGGGACATTTTAGATGTAACACTTTTCGGCGTTTAACAAACGGACTTGGAAAACGTCGATTTTTTTATTTTTTCTTTCGCCTTAATTGTTCTAATAATTGTGATTTATCATCAGAAACAACTCTATTTTCTCTACCTCTAATAATTGCTGACTTAGTACTTGTTGCATCTTCATCTTTTATATAATCAGATGCCATAACCCTTCTTTCAATTCCTTCAATTTGTTCTTTCTCATTTAGCTCATTGAAATAATCAATACCATCGAGTCCATCAATTCTATAACCTAAATCCTTTAACATAGTCATGGCCATTAACATTGAAAGATGTGAAATCCTCTGCCTGCTATTTAGATTTGAAATTGATTCAGCATCATACTTCTCCATTATCTTAGTCATTGCCTGTAGTGCCAACTCATACCTTTTTTCGTAAAAATCAGCTTCTGAAATATATAAAAGTTCTTTATTCATTTTGATCCTCACATATTATTAATTACTTAAATTATGTCTAATTAAACTAATTTCATCTAGAAAGCAGATTATTCCCGAGCTAAAAACTTTAGTATTTTTTTTTATTACATTTTTGCAACTAATGTTAATATATTAAATGAATATAGTTTTCATGGGATAAAATTTGAGATTGATTATCTTTGCAATATTTATGGCATTAATCCTTCCAGTCGTACCTGCCTATAAGGACGCTCAGAAACAGAATAGCGAAAAGGATTTAGCAAAAATTATCATTCAAAAAGGCCAAGACAAAGAAATAAATACTATTACTGGTAAGATATCTAAAAAATCAATTATGGCCTATAAAAAGGCCAAAGATAGACCTAATTCCCATTTTGATATGATGGCCGTAGATAGTTCTATTGGAGTCATAAAACTCTATTATTTTTATGAAGATTTTGAATACATTGAAGGTCAACTTCTTAATGAATTAGATATCAAGATATTCCATAGAGACTCTGATCACATGAAGGCCATTCCAGCACTGTATGTTAAAGAAAATGCTGAAAAAAGAATGAAAAAATATGGAATATTTGGTTGCTATATAAACAAAGTCAAATCCTATCGCAAAATATTAAATATTTAGACGCCACTGCCACAATATTGTTGCAATAATTTTACAAGAATTTCTAAGGATTCAGAATATAACGAACTGTTTTTATTGGTTTTTTTAAACTTGTAATTAATATTTGAGTAAAAAAAAACAGACTTGCGCGATAATGGAGTCAGTTTAGAAATGTTGTTTTTGAAACTATTTCTTTTGGCGTGATCTTTAAAATGGCCAGCAACTTTTTAAGGATCAATCCCATTCAAAAACAGACGACAGACGCTTTCCTCACTGCCAAAAGAAGTATTAAAACAAGCAGCTATTAGTGTTCTCTCCCCTCACTAATAGCTGTTTTTTTATTTTCTACAGGTTTTAAATTCATTCTTAAATTCTAAAATATATTTATGAGGCATTTGCCCAAAAGATATCACTTTATCATTAAAACATCGTAAATTAAGCTCTCCAAACTCTGCTTCTAAGCTTTCTTTTAACTCTTTAATTTTAAGAAGCCCAAACAAATATGCGGGAGCTTGCCCTGGAGATCTAAAAGCATATCTATGGTACTCAATTTCTGCCATAATTCGAGAAACACCTAAATCGTAGGTAAACAAATTTATGACTTTATTTTTTGTAATTTGTGAAAGTTGAACCATAGGGTCTAAAAAATATCTTGCAATTCTCCATAATCGCGTTTGAAGAGCAATTAACTTCTCTTCATTATCTAGATATGGATAAACTAAATCCTCTGCATATAGCCCCCATCCTTCTACATTTACAGTATTTCTGGCAAATAAGGCCCTAATCAGACTAACCTTGTTTTCAATCATTTTTGAAAACTGGAGATCATGTCCAGGTCGCCCTTCATGAGCAGTTAAAATTGTCGCTGCCTGCTTATAACTAAAATCATCAAAAGTAAGTTGACCTGTTTTAGAACTGGGTACAACAAACTCAGGATAATTATTTTTATTATTCAATAATGGAGGAGTTGTTAAATGAGGCACAGGAGAAGATCGACTTTCCACAGGGCCAGCAATTCTAATATTTAATTTCCTTTTAGGAAGAGTAATTAACTTATTATTTTTTATAATTTTTTCGAGCTTTAAGTCTGCATTTTCATACATAGCTTTAGCATCACTTGCATTAGTAATTTGTTTCTCTTTAAATTTTTTAATTATCCAATACGGTGAAGTTCGTTTAAATTTTTTATCAAGTGCTATTTCTCTAGCAATTTTTTTAAACTCTAAATAGTACTCTGTATATAGAGCTAGTCCTTCATTTATTAGTGCTTCTGGTTTTTTATCAATACCATGTTCAATTAATTTTTGTATGTAAACTTTTCTTGGAAGAGCAGCATTTTTTCGTGATCGAGGTAATATTTTTTCCTTTAAAAATGTATCATATTTAAAAATCTGATCCACAAAAAGAGTGTAATTACTTTCCCATTCTTTGCTACTTGTTTGTTCCAGTAATTCCTTAACCCCTTCCACATATGAATTGGAGTCTTGTAAGTATTTTTTTAAATGTCTCTCAAATGGAAATATTGCCTTAGGGTTTTTAGTTAAAAATATTTTTAAATAATCTTCATAGGCCTTAGCAAGTGGAATTTCATTTTCAGGTTTAACATAATCATTAAATCGATTAATTGCCTGATCTATACGAATATTATCAGACTGAGAATTAACAAGCTGTCTTAAATTGTTGTATACAAACTTAGAAGGAGTAAAAATTGGAAGCAATTTCTCCTCTTCATTGGCAGAAATAGAATCCAAAGAGTTTGTAACCATATCTCTCAATACTTTTAAATCAATTTTATAATTTTTATCAGAAACTTTTGAAATTTCTAAATTTAGTTTATTAACCCATCTTCTTAATATTAGTTTTTCTTTTTCCTGAATATCTAAAAAGTAAACAACGCCTTTTCCATCAAATTTCTTTACACCCACTTGTGAGCCAATTTCAGGGTATAACTGAGAGATTTCCTCAATGAATTCTAAAGCAATGTCATTTGATTGTTTTAACCATTTTGTATTAGATGAGCAGCCATAGAAAAAAAACAATAATATCAAGAACTTAAACAAACCATCTCTCCTAAAAAATATTCAGTATTAAACATATTATTACGATAAGTTAAAAGATGAAATATATATTATTAGTATTATTTTTACTCTCCTCATGCTCTTCGTTAGAGAAAGGTAAAAGGTCTCCGAGTTCATCCTTAGATTGTGAGAAAGCATTATCATCATTTTTTGTTAATAATTATAAAGCAATGATTGAAACTGAAATGAACTATAAACTTTCTAAGCCACAGTTACTTGCACTACATAATGTTTTACACACAGATGATCCGATAGCTCCTGCCATACATTTAGTTAATGACATGTTTGCTAATATTACAGATTACAATGAAAACTATGCTAGTTACATATCAAAATTAATTGCCAGAGAGTTATCACAAAGAGAAAAGTCTTCGTTAACATTTGCTAGATTAATTGGACAAAATGAATTGGACAAAACGGGAATGTTTCCCGACCCGACCAATAATTTCTACACATTAGACCAGATTAAGAGAAAAGATACAGTATTAAAAGTAGTCGGTTTCTCACCAGAAGAAAGATTTGAAATAATGAAATCTAAAATACTCTTAAATAAAATTTTAGAAAATGATCAATTCGATCTAACCAGATTTTCTCACACTATGAGTAAAGAAAATGCTGAAGAAAACAATAGAAGAACAATAGAGGCTTTGGAAACTTTTATTCCAAGTAAAGATTTTAGAAGAAGACCTTATGTAAAAAAATCGGAAGCAAATAAAATTTTTAGAAAAGGTTTCTTTAATCCAGTAGCTAGTTTTTTTAGAGTGCTTGAATATGACCCAACAGGGGCCATTGGATTTTGCTTCGGTCGAGCAATGACAATGCATATTGAAGCATTAAGATTCGGACTACATGAATCTTCAGTAAGAAAGATATTTGTCGTTGGGGATTTGGATAATTGGCAGTTTCACGTTGCTACTATTGTAAAAGGAGAAAATAAAAAGTGGTATGTTCTTGATCCATTTTTTTTAAGAGCTGTTACAATCGATACATGGGTAAAAAGATGGAAAAAGAAAGATCAAAAAGGAAATATGCAAATATACATTACTAATGCTGAACGATTGAGTGCTGGAAGTAATCATGTCTATGATTTCGTAGACTTTTATTTTTCAGGTTATAAAAATTATTTTCGTGATTTATTGGCCTATTACGATGAAACACTTCCTAAAATAAGAAAAAATGAAAAGTTCAAAGAAAGATTAAAAATTTATTTAAGAATTTTCAAAGAAAAAATAACGAGTGAATTCAAACAATTCAAAAAAAGAGTGAAAGAAAATATAAGTAACTAACTCTCTCCTCTCAATCTATGAGTCGCGGCCAATAAATATAAACTCCTTCCATAAAACTCATATTCTTTTACACATGAATAACACAATTTAATAGTATGAGGATCCATTTTTAAATTTATATTTTTTTTTACTTCATTCAACTCTAAACATTTTTCGGTATTAAATTCAATATTAATATTAGGAACACCAAAATCGACATACATTGCAAGTAAGACAATAACGTAATAATGATAAGAAACATCAATATTATTTAAATAATGTGATACTACTCTCAATGCGTGTGACGAAGTTAATGCATGTAAAGCTGTAAAGTTATTTTTACTAGAGAGATACATTTTAAGAGTGATTTTAGATAATTCATTAATAGTAATTGAAGATAGATTTATACTTCCAACAATTTTTAAAAACTCTTCATCCTTTAAAATACCACCTAATCGAGACGTAATATTAGGTCCTTCAAATTTTAAACCGTGAAAATATATTTCACTATTTAATACTTCTATTGCTTTTGTTAAAGAAATTGTTTTTTCATCATTAACTATACTTTTATCTAAATTAAGAAAATGTGAGGACCATAGTGATAGCGCTTCAGCAATTTCATCTAATAAATTATTTTCTATCGCATATGATAGTCTAATTAGTGGGTGAAAAGCACTCGCTCCTACTCCAACCATTAGCTCTGGTAAATATTTTTTTAAAGTTTTTTCAATACCATGTTCACTTAATTGCTCTTTATAAAAATCAAAATAATTCGTAAAATCTTTTTTACCTAAAAAAGATTTCCAATTCCTTTCACTAACTTCTTTCTTAGAAATATTTTTTTTAATTAGTCGAGTTTTATAGTTTTCATAGAATTTTGCAATATCTTCTATATCTGCTTCAAAAAAATCTAAGGCCTGAATTGCCATGGGCAAGTGGTTAGATAGTTCATTTCCATAGTGACCTTGAAACTGAAGGGATTTTTCTATTAATTTTTTGCACTCATTTTTCATAATTTAATAATAAATGAGCGCAATTCATTAATAAAGGTATTATTTGCAATTAAATGTTACTCGTTTATAGCCCCATTGTTTATTGCTTATCGTTCTAGCTCTAAATCCAAGTTCAACACCTTTAATAGTAATAGGTAAATCTCCACTCCAAGAAATCTTTTTATCTTTTGTTTGGCCATAAAAAAAGAAACTTAAATTTCTGGTATCGGCCACAATTCCCATTTGATCTGGCTTAAATCTTAAATATGCTCTAGTTACCCATTGGCCTTTTAGGTTTTTATAGGCAATTGCTGTTCTAATTTCTTTATCACATTTATTTTCAAAAATTATTGAATAGAAGTCAAAATCTTTAGAATTACCCATATTAGAGGTAGAGTCTTCATCCAAACTACCATCTAGCCATGCTTTAATTACCTTAAAAACAGCAGGAGTTATTTTTACCCCACCATTTTGTATTTTTGATCCATAAGTATGAATTCCAGAAACATACTCAGTATTCTCTTTATCTTTAATTCTTATACCTGATCCACTCATTCCACCATAAGTATCGCAATGGTAAGCTATTTCATCAGAAAAAAGTTTTCCTTCACACTTAACGGTCCACATTGTTCCAATAGCTTTATCTGAGGGATAACCTAATATTCTTATAGATTTAAACCCATCGTCCTTGGTTGCTTTAACTCCACTCCAACCAACTAATTTTCCTATGTCTTTTTTAAGTTCAATTAAAGCATAATCAGAAAATTCTTCTTCGCTACCTTCAATATAACTTTTCTTAACGTAAACTTTTTTCCAGTTAATAATTCCATATGGTGAATGTCCAACTTTCACCCTACCTGGAGAAAAATATAGCCCAGAATACCATGACTTCTTTTCTTGATTATAAACACAGTGAGCTGCAGTTAAAACATGCCTCGGCCCAATTAATGTACCACTACATGCAAGACCTATATGACCAATTGTTCTTTCAGGATAATTTTCAGTATTAATAACTCTATTTCTAGGAAATAAACCAAAAAGTTTTTTATCAGAAATACTTTCTTCAATTGATTTTTTATTACCAACAAATGAAGGAAGAATCATGTCTTTTGAGCTATCAACTTTCTCATTAATATGAACACTCTTTACAACACCATTTTCATCAACACTAACTAACTCTACACCATAACTTGAATCAACTAAAACAACTAACAACAACAACTTCAACGTGAGCTTCAACAACATAATTCTTTTCCTTTATTTGTTTGATTAAATCTTGATATACATGTCAAAAGTAAACGTCAATTAAGTATTTACTTTTATGATTATCTTGAAAATTTTACAAAAAAAAACGCCAGCTTTTAAGCTGACGTAGATATAAATAATTTATTAATTAATTATCTTAGAGCTGTAGAAACTGCAACAGAACATACTTCACTCATAGATCTCCAATAACCATGAGTTTTTCTAGCACTTCTCATTGGCCCATCATTTAATTTAACTCTGATATCATCAACAGATCCATTTACTTGAGACATCATTTTACAAGAGCTTTCTAATTCAGAAATAGTATTACCTTCTGCAACAACACCGTAATCTTCTGCATCACCAGAAAGTACATATCTTTTATTGCTTAAAGCTTTAGAATCAAGTTGAGCAGCTAAAGAAACGATAACAGCACATTTTTGAGCACTATTAGTCCAATAACCATGAGTCTTTCTTTTTGAAATTGTTCTACCATTAACACTTACTTTAATATCATCAGCACTTGATCTACTAACAGTTCCCATTTTTGATTTACATCTATACATAAGACCTTCAAGGCTAGCAGCTTCTAATACGGCAGAAGTATCTTCAACTTGTAACTTAACTAATGTAACTCTTGGAAAAGGTCTTGGATTCGGTCTAGGATTTGGTCTTGGATTGAATCCATCTGCAATTGCATTGATTTGATCTGCTAATTGTCTAATTTGTCTAAGGTCATTTCTTGTTAAAGAATAAATATTTTCTTTAACATTTCTTTGAGCTTGCTTAAGAGCTCTTAACGTTCTTACCTCTGCATTTGCTCTATCATTAGCAAAAGAAGAAAGACTCATTAGAGTAGATATTAAAATTATTGTTAGTTTCATATTTCCTCCCCAGGAATTGTTGAAAAGTTAGCGACACTTTAAATCTGTATTTATAAATAAGAAAGATTTAGCGCAGCGCAAAAGTAAAGTTTATAATACTTAAGATGTTCTTTTACCGAAAAACATTCCATATCTTCCAATTCTTTTAAAGCCAATAGCTTCATATACTTTTTGAGCTGCAATATTTGTATTACCAGTAAATAAAATAATTTTTTGTAATTTATGCTGATGAAAACAATCGTATAATAGTCCTCGCATACATTTTTTTGAAAATCCACGAGATCGATGTTCTTTAGGTGTGTATACACCACCAACCTGACCAATATTTTCATACATTGCATTCATTGCGGCCATTGAAACTATCTCGTTATCTTCCTTTAAGCTCCAAATAGTTTTTTTATCAACTGAATTATTGAAAAGTTTTGCTCTAGTTTCATCATCTAATGTATCTGGTAAGTTTTGATCATTATAAAAACCTCTAACAAACTCAAGATATAAAGCAATTTTATCTTTAGGAAAATAATTTACATTTTCAACTTTATGTAAGCTTTCATCTAGCTTAATAGAATACAGTATTTCATCACTTAGAAATAAATCCTCTAATTTATGCTTTATTTTAAACTTATTATAAAAAGAGCTTGCTTGACTAGCTTGACCTAAAACTCCACTTACTTCAATTTTCTCATTTGACTGTAGGTGTTCAATTACTTGATCTATATGATTCTCATTTAGAAGATGAACTAGAAGATTCCCTCTTCTTGCTAAATAAAAGACGCCCTCAATTTTTTTATTATTTTCTATATAATATGTATTTCCAGAGTTTGGACTCTCACCTAAAAGACCTCCAAACTCCTTTATATTGCTCAAAAGAAACATACAATATTCTTGATGTTCCCATAAAAAATCAAGAATTAGCTTTTTTGAATCTTGATTAATTAATTTTATTTGAATCATTTCAAACTAAATACTTCAAAAGTAGGCACTGGTGCATCAGCTCCATCCATATAAGTGTGACCACCTAAGATTCCAAGTTTATTCTCATACTTAACAACCTGAGAAAACCCTTTAGATTCATTTAAAAATCGACCAGTATTTTCCCATGAGCTTTTATGAAAATCATATTGATAAATTTGAGTCACATATTCATAGCTCCACTTACCTGTTTTAAACATTCCACCAAAAACATAAAGTTTATTATTTAAAACACCAGCTGCTGGTGCAAATGTTGGATATGGAAGCTTACCAATTTCTTTAAATTCTAAAGTTTTAGGATTGAATTCTGTAATATTATCTAAAAGACTAAAATGATCCGCACCTTCACTAATACCACCTACTAAGTAAAACTTATCCTCAGAAACGACTCCGCTGAAGGCCCTTCTTTTCTTAGGTAATTCAACACTTAAAACTTCAAATGAATTATTTGAAAAATCAAATACATCTATTTCAGAATGAAATGTACCATCTAAATCATTATCAAATTTTGGAGTACTATCCCATCCTCCAATTAAATATGCCTTATTGCCACTTTGTAATACAATATTTGATGACCTTCTTCTTGGCATCTTAGCTACTACTTCCCATTTATTTTTTTCAATATCATATCTTTCAACGACATCTAAAGATTTCCATTTTGGTAAATTTGTTTCCTCATAGGCAAAACCTCCAAATGCGTAAATATATTTTCCTTTAGCAGCTAATTGAAAACCATGACACGGATAAATACGTGGTGCTATTAATGACCACTCATTTGTGCTTCTGTCATATACAGTTACTCTATTAGTAAATGATTCTGGAGGATAAGTATGTTCCTTACCTTGATGTCCACCAACAACATAAACTTTTCCTAGATGCTCAATCGCGCCAAAGGATGAACGAGGCTTTCCTATTATTGGAGCTGACAATTTCAGATCAATATTTTTTATTCCGGAAATTTTAGGAGAATATAAGCTTGTATCTTTTTTAGTAGAAACTAACTCAGGATTTGATCTTCCGTCAGGTGAGTTAAAATTCTTTTTATAAATTGAAAATTCACCATTTCTGTTTGAAGCAAAAATTAAATTACCAATGCGATCAAAAGTTGGAGCAAAATCAAACTTTAAATCAAATGTTTTTCTTTCTATTTTTTTAGTAAATCTATCATAGGTATAAATATCCCAATTACCATCAACCTTTTTGGTATAAGCAACATATCTATCATCCTTAGAAAAACTTGGAGACATACCTTCATCAATAATTAAATGCTTTTTCTCTTCAACATTATATAGAACAATTTCTCTTTGCTTTTCAGACTTATTTCTTTGATAGGCTATAAACGTACTGTCCGTAGTTGGAGATGGAAAAAAACTAGTTTTATCATCCTTTATGATATTAATTTTTGGATAAAAAAGATGAACATTATTCATTAATTTATGATGTCCAGTAAGTCTTTCCTTTTCTAAGTCAATATAAGCTATTTGATTGATCCCATCTTTACCAAGAGGAGCTGAAAAATATAGTCTTTTAGCATTTCTTGAAAATCGAGTATGAAGAACAAGGCCTTCACCTACATCCCATTTTTCAAGTTGGTTAGAGTTACGATCTAAGACAAATAAGTTTAAACTCTTTTCATTTTCACCACTAACAAAAGAAACATATCTTCCATCAGGTGAGATATCAGGATATAAATTCCAAAGTTTATTATCTGTTAATTGCTTTAACTCACCGTTTTTATTCTGCAACATTATAACTTTTCCGTCTTTATTTTCAGACATAAAGACTAAATCTGTCGCAAAAGCACTATTTAAAATAAAACCTAGAACTATTAATTTAAGAATATTCATTTTGACCTCAATAATTTAAATTTTTATCATCCTAACCCATATGTTTGACATGTCAAACATATGGAATCATCGTAGTTTAAAACCTATGCTTTTACTTTTGCTAAGGAAAACTCTAAAATTTTTAGCGCAATACTTTCAGGAGATTTTATGAAAACTATATGGACAATATTTGTCCTTTTACTTGTTTCTTGTTCATCGATAAAACATAAACAAGCACAGGGAAATAAGTATATTATCGCTACCCAAGGGCCTTATTCCTCTAAAGCGGCAAAGCAAATGTTTGATTTAGGTGGAAATGCCTTCGATGCTGCCGTTGCGGCAAGTTTTGTAATTTCAGTTGAACGACCGCAATCAACAGGAATTGGTGGAGGAGGCTTTTTAGTAGGTTTAAAAGCTGGAGATAATATTCCATTTTCTTATGATTTTCGTGAAAAGGCACCTTTTAAGGCCCATAAAAATATGTATCTAAACAAAAAGGGTGAAGAAATTAAGGGCAAATCAATTAATGGGATTCACGCTGCAGGTGTTCCTGGCCTAGTCGCTGGTATTTTAGAAGTTCATAATAAATTTGGGACACTTCCTTTAGAAACAGTTATGAAACCTTCAATACATTTAGCTTCTAATGGTTTTAAAGTCTATCCAGAGTTGGAAAAGGCATTAAAATATAGAAAAGATGTTTTAGGAAAATATCCTGCAAGCAAAAAGATCTTTTTTAAAAATGACAAAGAAGTTCTTAAGACTGGGGATTTATTGATTCAAAAAGATTTAGCAAAAACTTTGACAATAATATCTAAGATAGGACGTGATGGTTTTTATAAAGGAAGTGTTGCTCAGGCCATTATAAACGAAAGCAAACGATTAAAAGGTCCTATAACTAAAAAAGATCTTATTAAATATAACGTTAAAAAAAGGGCCCCAGTAAAGGGAAGTTTTAGAGGTCATGAAATATATTCTATGGCACCTCCAAGCTCAGGAGGAGTTCACGTCATTCAAATATTAAATATTTTAGAAAATTATAACCTAGAAAAAATTGGTCATGGTAATGCAAAGTCTATTCACTTAACTGCTTCAGCAATGCAAAGAGCATTTGCAGACCGTGCTACCTTTTTAGGCGATGCTGATTTTGTGAAAGTGCCTGTTGATGGATTAACTTCTAAAAAATATGCAAAATTACTCAAAAATACAATTATTGAGAACAAAGCAAAAACTAGTAGTGATATTGGTGCAGGAAAACCTTTTGACTACGAATCAAATGAAACAACTCACTTTACAATAGCTGATTCTAAAGGAAACGTAGTTAGTTCTACTCAAACTATAAATGGTTATTTTGGTTCAGCAGTTACCGTTCCAGGTACAGGAATTATATTAAATAATGAGATGGATGATTTTGCGACTAAAGTGGGAGCAAAAAATCTTTATGGAGCAATTGGAGGCAATAAGAATTTAGTTGAACCTGAAAAGAGACCTCTAAGTTCTATGTCACCAACAATTGTAATGAAAGATGGAAAGTGGAAGATGGCCTTAGGTACTCCTTCAGGTACAAGAATATTAACTTGTGTTGCCCAGACAATTTTAAATTATTTAGAATATAAAATGGATTTAAAAAATGCAGTTGCTGCAACTAGAATACATCACCAATGGGCCCCTGATGAAATAAGAATTGAAAACCCAGGTTTTAGCTCTAAAGTTGAAAACAATTTAAAGTCTATGGGGTATAAAATTAATCATAAAAATTTAGGATGCAGAATTCAGGCCCTATCTAATGAAAATAATATATTGGTTGGTGTTAGTGACCATAGAGGAGAAGGTTTGGCCCTAAGTGAGAAATAAAAAAATATTTTATAGTGCTTTATTTATATTTTTAATGGCTTTTGTAATAAGAGCTTTGCTATGTCAAACTGCAAGGTTCTCTGGCGATGAAATTAGGTTCTATCAAACAGCTGTTAATATAAGTCAAGGAATTGAGTTTCCCCTATTAGGCACTCCGCTTACAGCGGGTCTTGCGAGACATCCAGGTCCAGCTTTTTATTACTTAATGTCAATACCGCTTCTAATAGTCAAAACACCTGAAGCTTGTAATGTAATGGTTGCTTTTTTAGGAGCGATAACTGTCTTAATATTTTTTCTTGGAATTAGAAGATTAGTCAGTTTTAGATCAGCTTTTTTAAGTTCTTTACTTATGGCCTGTTCACCTTGGAGTATTCTATACGCAGATAGAATATGGAACTCAAATATAATTGTCTTATTTGTCACTATTGCTATGTATGCAACGATTAGATTAAGAGAAAAATATTCAACAAAATATTTTTTAATATTAGTTGCTAGCTGTATTGTTATGCCTCAATTTCACATGTCAGTTCCAATCGTTTGGATATCGATTTTGTATTTAATAAGAAGGGAACTAATTCAAATAAAATTAAATGATATTTTATACTCTTTGATAATTATTCTATTAATTAATCTACCCTTTATTTATCATGAACTGACAACTGGCTTTTTAAACACAAAAAACTTTCTTAGCGATGGTAAAAAAGAAGGAAAATCAACACGGGCGATTTTAGGTGTTTGGTCAAACTTGTTTAGATTTATTACTCTAGAAACTATTTATCATGAATTTAGTGGTTATTGGGGTGCCATCAAAGAAAAAGTTTATATAGCATCATGGTATAGTGATTCACCTGTTAGAGAGTTTTCAATTGTTAGAACAGTAGCTAGATTAATAGGAGTCCTAACACCTCTTTATTTTATTTTTAATTATTTTAAATCTCAAAAAGCATTAAAAAGTGATTGGTTTGTTTCACTCATATTGGGTGCAATTAGTGCTGTACTTCTATTGGCAGTAACGGGTAAAAAAATGTACCCTCATTATGTTCATCCATTATTTCCATTTATCTTTTTAATTTTTCCTTGGGCATTTGATAAAGTTAAGATTACAAGAAATACTAAAGTTCTTTATAGTTTCATTATTGTCTTTTGCATTTCTGGTATAGAATCATCACTAAGAATCTCTTTTAAAAAAGATATTGATAATAGTATCTATATTCACAGAAAGCTAGCTCAACAGTTTCAGCAGATGAACTTAAAATCTTATGGAGTAAAATCTAATTATATCTTTTTTCCAGAGGGAACTGAACTGATTGCAAAAGAACAATATAATTATAAATTAACTTATAATAAAGAAAATGACGAGTTTCTCTTAGTTAATAATAGAAATAAAATTGAAGTGTTTCAGGGATATAAGCTTATAACAAGCCTTACCCCAACAGTTAGTTTATATCAAAAGTCTAATTTTGATTAGATGCAAGCTGTCTTTCGACCTCTTCTTCCTTCTTTTCAATCTTAGCGATATATGGATTAGTTTCCTCTTCCTTATTTTCTAAAGCTGTTAAGTGCTGATTTATTTTATCTAAATACTCTTCGCGTTTTTCAGGGCTTTTAGCATTATATCTAGTCCACCAAAACTTATCTTTTTTTGAATATTTCTTTTTATATTTACTAAGAATTTTTGCACCAGTATTTAGACAATATCTTATGTCTGTTAAGAGCTTATTGGTATCAAGCTTCATATCGATAATATTTTTATAATTAATTTGCATCATACAAAAATCTTCTCCAACCCATTTTTTTTCAAACTTTTTCGATACATTATTAAAAAATAGGCCCTTTGCCTTTCTTATTGTATTGAGTCTAAAAGAGCTTTCCTGAAAAGCGATTGAAACAATTAACAGTGGGTTTAAATCAAACTTTTTGGAAACTTTTGAAATATGATTAGAGAGCTTATAAGCCTTTTTCTTATCATAATCCGGACTAAGCTTAATTATGGCCTGGCAAATTGTATTAGTTTTATACAGGCAATCGCGTTTATTTACGCTTGCTACGACATTAAATACTGAAAAAGTAATTCCAAAAATTGCTAAATAGTTAAAATATCTCAATATACCCACTCCTATATATTCACTCAACAATATTAAATGCTACTTTTGTGCCAACATTCATTATTTTGGGCATAGGCCATGCAAATTCAGATAGTTGAAAATCATATAAAAAGTTCCTAGTCATCGTCATTCCATGTTTAGAGTGATACTTAACTCTGATGAATAAGCAAAATAGATCAAAATCAATTTACGTTGGAAACCTTAGCTATCGTAGAGATGAAAAGGGAATCAAATACCTTTTTTCAAAATATGGAAAAGTACAAAATATTTATATTGCTAAAGATGGAAAATCTAAGAAAAACTTAGGTTATGCATTTGTTCAAATGGATAACCATGAGTCATCAATAAAGGCCATAGAAGGATTAAATGAATCTGAAATTGATGGACGTAAACTAAAAGTTAGCCTCGCTAAATCAGATTCAAATTTCCAGTTTACAAGTTCAAAAGCAAAATCATCTAAGGCCGAAAAAACTCAAGAAATTAAAAAAAGTAAAAGACTAAATTCAAAAGTTGGACTTCAGGCCTTATTTCAAAATACTAAATAAAATGCAAATTAATGTACGATATCTTGAGAATTTAAAAATTGAAGCCAGTTTTGATGACTTCAGAATTATTGCCGATCAACCAATCAGGTATAAAGGCGATGGATCTGCTCCTGGCCCTTATGATTATTTCTTAGCATCATCGGCAATGTGTGCAGCATACTTTGTAAAAGTTTATTGTAACGCTAGAGATATCCCTACTGATGACATCAAAATAACTCAAGATAATATTGTTGATCCGAATAATCGATATCAACAAGATCTAATTTTACAAATAGAACTACCTGCTACAATTAGCGAAAAAGATAAAGATGGAATTTTAAAATCTATGGAGAGATGTACTGTAAAAAGAGTAATACAGAATAATCCAGGTTTTAAAATTAGTGCAATAAATAAAGATTCTCAAAGTTCAAAATTAATTTATGAACTAGAAAATGAAAAATCAAAAACTCTAATAATAGGAAAAGATAAATCATTAGAAGATACAATTATTGATATGACCAAATTAATTGAAGATCTTGGTATAAAATTAGAGATTGCCTCATGGAGAAACCCGATCCCTCATGTATGGTCTGTACATGTTAGAGATGCAGACTCTCCTATTTGTTTCTCTAATGGAAAAGGTGCGACTAAAGAGGCTGCTTTATGTTCAGCATTAGGTGAATATATTGAACGAATAAGTAATAATTATTTTTATAATGATTATTACTTGGGCCAAAACATTGCAGAAAGTGAATTCGTACATTACCCAAATGAAAAATGGTTCAAAATTGAAGGAGATGATCTTCCTGATGACTTACTTGATAAAACATTTTTAGATTATTTCAATCCCGATAATGAGTTAAAGTCTTATCACTTAGTTGATACTAATTCAGGAAATATAAATAGAGGGATTTGTGCTCTTCCATATATCAGACAATCAGATATGGAAACTGTTTATATACCAGTAAATCTAATTGGAAATATCTATGTAAGTAACGGAATGAGCGCAGGAAATTCAAAGTATGAAGCTAGAGTTCAATGTGTTTCTGAAATATTTGAAAGAGCTGTTAAAAATGAAATTCTTATAAATGAAATATCTCTTCCAGATGTACCTCAACAAGTTTTAGAAAAATATCCTAATATTCTTGAAGGCATTAACTCCCTTAAAGACAAAGGTTTTCCAGTAGTAGTTAAAGATGCATCTTTAGGTGGAAAGTTTCCAGTCATGTGTGTAACTCTATTAAACCCGAGAACTGGCGGAGTATTTGCTTCCTTTGGATCACATCCTAATTTCGAAGTAGCATTAGAAAGAAGTCTAACAGAATTGTTACAAGGTAGAAGTTTTGAAGGTTTAAATGAAATGCCACCTCCAACTTTCAATTCGTTTTCTGTTACAGAACATAATAATATAATTGATCACTTCATAGACTCTACAGGTGTAGTTTCTTGGAAATTTTTTAGTTCAAAAAGTGATTTTGAATTTGTTGAATGGAATTTTTCAGGAAGTACAAAGGACGAATTTGATTATTTAATGAATATATTTAAACAACTAGAAAAAGAAGTTTACATAGCTGATTATGAAGAATTAGGTGCAAGTGCCTGTAGAATACTTGTTCCAAACTATTCAGAGATCTATAAACCTGAAGATCTTGTCTGGGATAATAATAATCAAGCTATCCAGTTCAGAGAAGATATCCTAAGTATTCATTCATTAAGTGATGAAAAACTCTCCAACTTAGTAGAGACTTTAGAAGAAACTGAAATTGATAATTATACTAAAATTTCAGAATTAATTGGCATTGCATTTGATGAGAATTCTGTTTGGGGACAACTTGATATTGGTGAGCTGAAATGTTTATCACATATAGCTCTTCAAAATTTTGAAGAAGCTAAGGAATATGTAGAAATGTTCTTAACTTTCAATGATAACACTGTAGATAGAAAAAGATTTTATCAGGTCATAAACACATTATTGGATATCGAATTTGATGAAGATAGTTGCCAAGAAGAATATATGAATACCCTAAAGATGATGTACGGAAATGAGTTAGTGAATTTAGGGTGTCAAACAATAAAAGGAGAAGTTAAGTTTCCTGGTTTAACTCCTACTGATTTAAACTTAACTGGTCAGGAAAAACATTTAAAATTAATCGAAAGTTATCAGAAACTTCAAGTTGCTAAAAAAAGTTTTCACAGTAACTTACTAAATCCCTAATGAATCTAATAATAAATTTGTTTGAGTACTAAATTCCTTATTAGGAATGTTTAAAACACAAAGTCGCATTAGCCCATGTAAATATGCTAGTAATATGGCCGCTAGTTCATCTGCTTTAGTTGAAGAGTCTAACTCTCCTCTTTCAATGGCCAGTTCAATTTGATGTTTAAAAAAAACTTCGAGTTCAGATACTCTTTGAGAAATTAATTGAGAAATTTCTTGATCATCTAAAATATCTTTTGAAATGCTATTGGCCAAAAAACAACCTTTAGGTGATTCTATTTCTTGTCTAACAATGCTTTCATTAAAAAAGAATCTAATATTCTCACTAAATGTTTTGCCATTATTAAATAACTGCTCTCGTTCAGCTTTATAATAATCGTCGTACTCTTTTAAAACTTTTAAAAATACATTTTTTTTATTTCCAAAAGAATTATAAAAAGATCCATTTAAAATATTCATCTCTTTAAGAAGTTCTTTTAACGAAGTATTTCGATAGCCTTTTTCCCAAAAAAGGTTGAGAGCTTTTTCTAGTGCCTGTTTTTCTTTAAATTCTTTAGTTCGGGCCATAATTGTAAATGATAGCATAAAGTTGAGCATTTACTCAATAAAATATAATCTCTAAGTAATTAAAATTATTATATTTTTACACTTTTTTTGAGTGCACACTCAAATTAAATATTGATTGAGATAAAAATTCATTTTATATTTGAGTACCTACTCAAATAAAATCAAAAGGAGAAATTATGGATTTTAATAATAAAGTAGTTTTAGTAACTGGTGCTAATAGAGGAATTGGAAGAGCTATCGTTAATGAACTTTTAAAAACTGATGTCAAAAAAATTTATGCAACTTCTAGAGTATTAGATTCACTACCAAATTTTAATGATCAAAGAGTTGCTCCAATAAAACTTGATATTACTAAACCAAGTGAAATAAAAAGCGTTCATAAAGATACTTCTGATACAGATATTTTAATAAATAATGCCGGAGTTGCTTCATTTGCAAGCTTACTAGATGGATCATTTGAATCTTTAGAAAAAGATATGAATACAAATTATTACGGAACTTTAAATATGATTAGAGAGTTTGTCCCCTCTCTCAAAACCAAAGAAAGTGCTTCCATAGTTAACGTTGTAACAATTGGAGCATTCGTAAACTTTCCATTTCTTGGTGGTTATTGCGCTTCGAAATCCGCACTTTTTTCACTTAGCCAAGGTATAAGAATAGAGTTAGCTCAACATGGAATCAGTGTTCACACTGTAAATCCAGGGCCAATTGACACCGACATGACAAAAGATATTGAAATGGATAAGACTTCACCAGAGGAAACTGCTGCAAACATCATCTCAGAGTTAAAAGAAGGCGTCTTAGATATTTTCCCAGATGGTGGAAGTAAAGAAATGATTAATGTATGGAAGAAAGATTATAGAGCATTAGAAGACTTAGTGAAAGAAATGTCTTCAGCTAGTTAAGTAAACTTGAGCGAGGTAGTTACCTCGCTCACTTTATTATTCTTTATTTATTGTAACTTGATTAACTTTAAAGCTTCTAAATTTATTTGTTTCGATTCTAGTTGCTTCAACTATAAAAGACATTGAAAAGTTATCATTATTATAATCAGTAAAGGCCGTGTCTAAATATTGCTTCACAAACTTTTCACATGAATCTTCTGAAATTGAAGATTCAGGATCCCCACCATTATCAAAGAATAAATATAGAAAACTACTTTTTTTCTTAGAAGCTGCATAACCTTCCACGGCCGGGTTACTTAATGAGTAAGTAACATACTCCATTTTAATGTTATCATCCCATCGACAACCCCAATCTTGCTCTAATTCATACTTACTTGAATATAGATCAATTGATTGAGAAGAGAGCATATTAGTCTTATCAATCGTAGTGTAAGACTCTGAAAATACACTTGTAGCAAAAGATAAACAGACCAAAAAGATCATCGTTTTCATAGTTTCTCCTAAAATAAGATATTTTTGTGGACTATAATCGATCAAATAACTCGGTGCAACATTTTCTCAATAAATAGATATTAATTACACAGTTTCTAAACCCTACGCCGATAAGAAGTTATGACTAAATTATTGTTTGCCCTAGTACTTTAAAGTTCAATGACAACATAATAGAACAACACAGAAACCTAAAATAAAAAAGCAGTTATCTCTTATGCTGGAAATGCGGATAAAAATGGTTTAATTGATCTATTAAAATCACAACCTCATGTTTTTGCTTTGAATAGAGTAATATTTAAAGAGAGAAAAACCCAGATCAAAGTCCATTAATGACTGAAGCAAGAAAGTATAGCGAACTTAAAATTAAAAATAAACAAATTCATAATATTAGAGCACAGCATTTTATAGACAAATATAGATCAGAGTTATTTCTTATTAAAAATCCAAATAATTGCTTAGTAAAAGTCGTTCAAGCTTATAAGTAGCTATTTCTAAAAAACACCATGGCAAATTTAGAAATTCTTTATAAAATTGAATATTTTCATAATTAAGATAAAATTAAATAATCAATAATTACATAGGCATAAATATAAACAACTTATTTTTACTCACAATAATTCTACTTTTCTGTCAAAATTTAAATATTGAGGCTAAGACTAAAACTAAAAAGCAAAAAAAGAAAGTGACCGTTTTTAAAAACTTTAGTGGCAGTGTTATGCTGGCGAAAGCAAGTATTACGAATCAGTTTGAAAGAGAATTGAATTTTAAATTATTAAAGTTCAACTTAGGATATAAAAAACCAATTAATACAAAAACAATTTTTGATATTCAGTTAGCAGCTGTAAATTTCTTTGATTTAAAAACAAATATAACTTTTAATACCGTCGAGCATGATGGTTTTTTACCTGAAGTAAAATTAGGGGTGATTAGAACAATTAATAAAAAATATGCGGCCGGAATTTATTTAGATCAAATGAATTATTTTGTATTAAATGATGTATCAATAGCAACTTTGGAAATTGAACCTCAGCTCGCCTACAGAGTAAGTATCTTAGGAGTCTATAATATTTATGATTTTTCAATTTACTCTACAATAGGTTTTCTAACTGGCCCAGGAACGGGGTATGATTTCACTGTTGGATCAAGATACAATATTGGAAAAAAAGATAAATTAAGTATGAATGTTAATCTTGCCTATTATAAGTCTTTTCTCAAAGTTTCTAATTTTGAAGAATCTTCAAATGTATTAGTATTCTCTTATGGTTTTAGTATTTAGTTTTAAGGATTAATTGTTCCATTATTAGTGGTTACACCAATTACTGTGAGTACTCCTGTATTTTGATCTAAAGTTGTTCCTCCACTTACTGTAAGTCCATCTAATCTAACTCTTACTGTATTTCCAGTTTCTTGAGTTATTGTCCCTGTATAATCAGACATCATATGAAGTTGTAGAACATCAATATTAGTTATTAACTATATTAATTAGGATCTCTATCCGAAGGATGATTCACCCCATCCAATACTGGAATATTTTCTAATTCAAAAGGATTAACACCTTCTAAACAAGCAACATTAAAACCATATTGAGTTGGATTAGAACGTCTCTGATGATGAGTATATATACCGCAAACGGAACAGAAGAAATGCTTAGCTGTTTTTGTATTGAATTGATAAAGATTTAACTTATCCTCTCCCTTTATTATCTTAAGATCAGCTAACATAACTGAAGCGACGATTGCCCCACGCCTTCTACACATAGAACAATTACACCTTCTTGGATTTTCAAGACCATTAGGTAAATGAAGTTCAATCTCCACAGCTCCACAATGACAATTTAATTTGTGATATTCATTTATTTTCACTATTGATCCTATAATAAAGTTTTCATAAGTAATTCCTTCGAGTAATGCTTGCTTATATAATGTTTTTTTGCCATTGTTTGTTAAAGGACATCTCATAATAGGAATGTCCTTCCTTCATTTTTTGTTGAACTCTATTCCGTATAATCCTTCATATTCCAGAGCATATTTGTTAGGTCAAATTGCCAAGCAGCCATTCTGATAATATTGTTTCCAATCATAATTGGAGACCCTTCAAAACCTTCTTCATATTTTCAGGGAAATCAAAAGAAATAATCGAAATGTTTTTTAATGTTTTATCTCCAACAATAAGTTCAGATAGCTCATATCGATAACTTTTTATTGATTCACCACTATACCCAGCAGTCCCATCGTCTCTTTTCAAAAGTTTAAATAGTTCTGGATGCTTTTTAACATAAGAAAGATCAACAATCGTTGCTGTAGCACCTGTATCTAAAATTATATTAAATTCTTCTCCGTTAAGCCTAGTTTTAACTGTCAAGTGCCCTTTTTTCATTCTTCCAAGCTTTTGAGAAGTTGACTCATTAAGATTCTGTATATAATTTAGCCTATTATTTTGGTAGTCTGCTTCAAATGGAACATTACCGATTAAGTCCAGCCCAAATATATTGCTCCTACATCTCTCAATCCGATGATTGTTTAAAGCAGTACTTCCTAGGTCAATTGGGTAAAGCTTTTGACATTTGTTTTCTCCCTCACTAAGCTTAAATTAAGAGAAACAACAGATATAAAGGCACAGCCTATGGACAACCGCATCATAAAACTTTTATTTACACTACTTGTACTTACCACAACAACAGCTAATGCTGATTTCTGTTCAAGAACAAAACGACTAGTTGCTGGTTTTGAATATTATTTCAAAAAGCCCTGCAATGAAATAACAAAGCAAGATCTACTGAAAATAAAGAGTCTTGATTTACCAAACACTAGATCTTACAAAGTTGGTGACTTCGATGGCTTTTCAAACGTTAAAACAATGTTACTTTCTAGTACGGGAGTTACATCTCTACCACCTGGTGTTTTTAGAGGACTCACAGCACTAGAAGCCTTATACATGTTTGAACACGGCAGTATGGAAAGCCTACCAGATGGTTTATTTAAAGGTCTCTCCGCTTTAAAGACACTTAGAATTGTAAGACATGGCAAAAGAATACATCTGAGAGAAAAATTATTCCAAGGACTCTCTACTCTTGAAAGTCTCACGATAAAAGATAGTGATTTAGAATTTATAGAAGATAATGCATTTGTAGAGTTAAAAAATTTAAAAGAATTGCATCTAGATGGCTCGTGGATTCGCTCTATCTCTGAAGGTGCTTTTTCTGGCTTAAAATCTCTTGAAATATTAAACCTTGCGCGTAATAAAATTACTGAATTACCTGAACAAGTATTTCACAAGTTATTTAGTCTTCAAGAGTTATTAATAGGTGCCAATAAGATATTGGCCCTATCTCCTGAGCTTTTTGAAGACCTTATTTCACTAAAACGTTTAGACTTAGGTGCTAACAAGATTGAAAAATTACCAGAAGATGTCTTTAAAAACTTAAGCCAGTTAAAATACCTATGGTTGGAAAATAATAAAATTTCATATCCATCCAACAAGGTTTTTCAATCTCTGACTAGTTTAGAGCGCTTAGATTTATCCGGAAACAAAATTGGAGTTCTTGAAAGAGGTACTTTTTTAAAAAATAGAAAACTAGATATTCTAGATCTTAATTCTAATTACTTATCTGAAAACCCTGCTGGCCTTCTTGAAGATATAAGAGATCACTCAATACGGACTCAAATTCTAAGACTCGTTTCTAACGGATTCTCTAAGCAAACCATAAAAGAAATCAGACAAGCCAATGACGAAAGAAGAGTTCCAATAATAGAAATTGCTTTACATGAAGACACACCTTAAATTTCGACAGGGTGCCATGCATCTTTTGTATGCACCTTTTGTATAAATTTAACAATTATATTATGAAGGACAAAAACTTGTTTTAAAGAGATTATTTCTATTCCTAGAATATCGAAAGAAAATTAAAAACTAAAACCCTGTTAATTTTTCTTCAATACCCAATGGGTATAGCTTAGCTCCTTGATCTTTTATTTCGCCAATACTTCGCCAAACAGCTTTTCCAAACACTCTTCCT
Source organism: uncultured Oligoflexia bacterium (assembly GCA_964015265.1). Classification (GTDB taxonomy): domain Bacteria; phylum Bdellovibrionota; class Bacteriovoracia; order Bacteriovoracales; family Bacteriovoracaceae; genus CAXHCD01. Next base: position 5,235 of record CAXHCD010000003.1, on the reverse strand, counting down.
GCCTCTTTTATTTCAAAATAGTCGCTATTTTTAAGTTCATCATCCCTAAATTCTGCTTTATGGATAACAACAAACTCATGTCCTGCTTTGCCTTAGTATTGAAAGATATTTCCATCCAAGACCTTGCGACACTTCCCCACTCTCCAACAATCAACTATTGATATTTGGAGAAGAAGATATGAGCTTCTTTCACAATTAGACTACCTTCCAATGTCTAAAATAACTCAATCAGTAATTACTGGATGGGTAGAAGATAATGTGAAGTACTTTAAAAGTAGTGAATACGAAAATCTATGTAGAGGAAAGGCCAAGAGATGTAATTTAAATAATGAACTGAATCTTTTTACAACTATTTTCAATTGGTATAAAGACTCTGATCGATTTGAAAATGAAGCTATACTTTTAACTAACCCTGTAAAATCCAAACACAAAAAGCTAGGATTTATCAGAGCTATGGAAGCAAAAAATAAAGCAATTAGTCTTGAGGATGCTTTAAAGTTTTTTGAATACCTAAAAGATCCATATCGTGAACTGGCCGCCTTTCAATTTTTAACAGCAAGTCGAATTGGAGAAGCTGCTGGTTTACAATGGCATAGAGTTGACTTTGAAAATAGACAAATTACGATCATGGAAACCTCTAGGTGGTGTCCCAGAAATAAGACATTCATCGAGCTTAATCCATTTCCAAAAAATAAAGAACCCAGATCTGTATATATGACTGATGAACTTTATAAAGTTCTTAAGCACAGAGAAAACTTTAAAGTAGAAGATTCAGATTTTGTATTTCATGTAATAGGCAATCCTTTAAATTATTGCACAATACAAATTAACTATAAGAGTGCTCAGAAAAAGTCTAAAATCCCCTACACTGGAACCCATATTCTAAGGCATGGAATGGCATCCCTTGCCAGAAGAATTGGAGGAGGTCTAGATGCAGTTGTGGCCATGACAGGGCACAAGGATTACAAACTGGCCGATCACTACTCTAAACTGGATGGTCATTTTCAAAAAGAAGTATCTCAAAAAATTGAAAATCACATTAAGAATATTCAGTCACAGGATACAGAAAATCTCTTTGATAACGTCATCAGTATTGCAAATTTTGCCAATAAGAATTAGATTTAGTTCTTAAAAGTTCTTATTTTCGAAAATAGAACCAAAATACTTTTTAATATTAACTAGTTGGAGGACCCATTCCCGAACTACCCGACGTAAAACGGCACACTAACAAAAAACCAGTTAAATCATTAAGTTAAAGATATAGTCGGCATTTCAACGTTTCTGTTTGCTTCCCGTTCTTTCCTTAAGATTCCTGTTAATTCCCAAAATGGCCGATTACTCTGATTACGTTGATTACAAATTTATTTTTTGTACTTTGATAAGTGAGGACAGCTTGCCACCATTTCAATCGTATCAGTTTCAGTGAACTTATACTCATCACCATATCTCTCATAAATTTTTTGAGGAAATATCGTCATGTTCCACTTCATCTCATCACCTGAAACAACTCTATCTTTTGAATAGCCAAAAGCCTCAGCTAATCTCTGCAAAAAATCAAACTCTTCACTTTCAGTGGTTGCACTCATGTGAAAAATACCAGACTCTTTTTCAGAAACTGTTTTAGCTATCATTTTTGAGAGATGGCCAACAAAAGGACGGCATTGATAAATCCCTCTTGAACAAGTAACTGTCTCACCATTTTTCAATCTTTTTAAAAATTCTTCAGTTCTTGCAACTCTGTTTGGAGCGTAACCATGAGTGGCAGGGAAACGAATAATAAGAGCTTCAGGCATCTCTTCGTAGAGATAATGCTCACACTTTGCCTTATATTTACCATAATCAGTTCCACCAAAAGCCTTATCTGTTTCATAGTGCGGTTTACTGACATCTCCATCTATCGCATTCGATGAAGACATAAATGTATAGTGCTTAGCTGACTCTTTGCAATAATCCGCAAGATCCACGTGAATCTTAAAGGAACGCTCATAATCCTTTGCATGGAGCATATTTAAAATTGCATCACAATTTATTTCCTTAATTTTATCTAAGTAATCAGTGTCATGAATATCAAGTTGATAATTTTCGATATTATGTAACGGTTCTTTAGTATTCGACACTCCGATAACTTCATATCCATTCTCTATCAAATCAGGAATTGTATAATGAGCGACCCAACCTGATGATCCGATTAGCAAAATTGTATTTCTTTCCATGTATTTCCTTATCCATCAGCATCATTAAATAGAAACCATATTTAAAGTAAACTCAGTTTTTCACATAGTAAATTAAATGCCAAAAACAGTTATTTTTGTTACTTTTCTGGATGCAACTGATTACATTTTCATGTTAACTAAAAAAACATAATTAAAACAAAGAGTTATAGACTCATGCCAGAACTACCCGAAGTCGTCCTTCCATACTTATTCCTTAATGATTTTAAAAGCTTACAAGAGAAAAGGCGTATCCCCACTTTTTGTTCTTCACGTTATTTCACGTCCATTTCACGATGACTAATAAAAACGGCGTCCACGGCGTCCTTTTCAATTTACCTAACTTTCTCCACGAAATTAGTCTCTTAATGAGAACAGAGTTTTAAGAAAAAATAAATCAACTAATTTTTTTGAATGTATTTTACAATAAAAATAAAGAAAGAATTTTCCTTAAAGCTTATTTCATTAAAAAAAATTCAATTAAGACCAGTTACTTCTTATCATCTAAGAATGAATTACAGATAACTGTCGATTACTCTTCTAGGAAATTTTTTAGTTTCAACAGAGGTTACATTAAAAGACTCTTTAAAATCAGAAGCTGAATAGCCAGTTAATATATGAAAATTCTTAAATCCTTGTTGACGTAAATTTTTTACTACCTTGTCACCCGTCATTTCTTCTAATTCATAATCAATGAAAAATATTGTATTTTTATCTGTGTCCACTTTACAACTTTCATATAGTTCATTTTGACATGTATAAAAATCAGCATCAAGGCCATAACTTTCTGCCTTTAGCTTGAAGTTTCTCATGACGTGTTTACTATCATCGAGAAATTTTATTTTTAAGTCTTGAATATTACGAGTAGCTTTTCTTATTTCAATATTAACTGCGAACTTCTTTGAAACTAATGAAATATTATTTTCTTCACAACTTTTAATTACATCTACTTCATCGGCCATATTTGTCATTAAAATTGATTGATCATAAATTTTAAATTCCTCAATTATATCTATACCCGTATACTTTTTCCCATTAAACTCATAATCAACTACAAAAAGATAATTCTTAAGGTTTCTAACGAATTGTTCTGAACTAGACAAAAAATGTTCTTTGTCTTTAAAATATAGAGACTCTACTCCTAGTAGATCAAATCTTTTCTTAAGCTTTTCGTAATAGTGAATTTCATCATCAATAACAATTACTTTCTGTCCTTTCCTAACAATAATTTTCTCAACATACCAAGATGGTTTATCTGAAAGAGGTATCTTTATTGTAAAGCAACTTCCCTCCCCCAAAACAGAGCTTACAGAAATAGTTCCATTTACTTTAGATATAACTTCTCTGGCGTGTGATAGTCCAATCCCACAGCCTCCAATTTTTCCTTTTGAAAATTTCTCATCAAATATTTTAAAAATATTGTGACTTGAAATTCCACATCCATTATCAGAGATTTTTAAATCACAAAAATTATCTTTCTTTTGGAGATCAATTTTAATTTCCGTAGTATTATCCTTTTCCTCTCCTGCTTCAACAGCATTTTTAATCAAGTTATGAACAATACTTGTAAACGCACTTTGAGGAATATCTATAAAAACTCCTACATCGGAAGAATCTGGCTCATAAATAATTTCGACATCTTTATTTTGCCATTTAACTCTATTCCAAGATATTAAATATTCTAATGACATATTGACGTAAGTCTTCATATTATCATTATTAATAAGGTTTGAATCATTATCTATTTTTAAATTATTCACAGTATCTACAATTGAATTATAGCTTCGTCTTAAAGAACTTTTTTGATCATCCAACATATTTGGCCCAAGATCTCGTATTAATTCCTTTAAATTGTTTAGAGCATGTTGAATATTATGATGGAGTTGCCTAGCTTGTTTTGCTAAAGCTTTTTCTTTCTCTTGTTCTCTCAGGTTTTTTTCAGTTTCTCTCAATTTTTGTGTTGTATCTAAGATAGTATTTTTCAAGGTCGCAAATTCTAATATATCAGTCTCAACATTGTTCAAAGAAAAAATTAGTTTACTTTCATTTGACTCTTGTAAAGCTGGTATGATTTTATAAATTTCATCAGATATACTTTGTGAAATATGTCTAAGTTTTCTTAGAACCAAAAAGTAAAACAAACTTGAAATTAAGATGGAAAAAACAAGGCTTACTACCATTGGTAAATAACCAATTTTAAATGCTACTTTAATTTCATAGTAAGTTCTTAACTTCGTGCTTTTTAAATTAAACTTTTTGAATAAAATCAAATTCCCATTATACCAAACAGCATTTTGTTTTTCTAATTTACTAGATTGATTTTTTATACTACGTTTGAACTTTTTATCTATTAAACTCTTTGTTTCTCCATTTAATATCCAAAAACCAGCAATTTCCTCGATTTTCAGAAAAGAATCTAGCTGTCTTTTTGTTTCGACCCAGTCAATTGCTACATTTTGGGCCAAATTACTTTCCATACCAGTATAAGAAGCATCTATTTTGGAACTTATATGAAAATAGGAAAGAATTATTGACAAAGAAAAAAGAACTAAAAAAATCACTCCTGTCAGACTAATAGCAGCAACCCTAGTATTGTTCTCTAATACTTCTCCCAGATGTTTTTGCTCTAGTTTTTCTTTAGTTTTTAAAGTCATTTAAAAACTCACAGTTAGGATTTAAACCTATATTATTAAAGTTTATGTACGTCTCACCAACGATACCAATCTCAAGGTTCTCAAGGCAGCTATGACGATAACTAATATGATCAGGGTATGAAATATTTAATGTTACATAATTATCAAATAAAAACTGATTTAATTCATGATAATACTTCAGTCTTTCAAAACGATCTGCCGTAGTCCTTGCCTTCCTTAATAGTAAATCTACTTTTGTTGAAATAAAATTAGATATATTAAAATTAGAATTGCTTTCAAAAGTATTAAAAAAATACTCAACATCAAAAAAATCCATTGTCTGGGCCATAAAAGAAATTTCTGATACTCCCCTCTTGATTCTTTCAATAAGT
>CAXHCD010000002.1:0-119609 GCA_964015265.1 uncultured Oligoflexia bacterium | reverse complement strand
TCTACACGAGCTCTATCGTCGGCAGCGTCAGATGTGTATAAGAGACAGATTCGTAGGTTAGTTTGATTTTTTTTTATTTGTTTAAAACTTAAATATCTTTCCACTTAGTTATTAACATATATTAATTTTATTTTGATTCGGCATATCATCTAAATTAATTTATTAAAATTATTAACATTTTTATAAACATGGGGATAAGTTAAAGTGAAGATCCTGTTGAATTGTTAATAAAACTTATCAACATATGTGAATAAGTTGATAGTTAAACAGTTAATTGGTTGATATTATTAATAAATTTAATGTTGATAATTATGTGTATAACTTATTTTTTTGTTAGAAATTTTTCTGGATATTCGGTCTTTAGAAGATTTCTCCCCTTAGTATTAATCTAAAAGGGGAGTGAATAGTCAATTCTATATATTATTTTCAATTTCCATTAACTCTCTACTGAGTTGACTATCTGTTTTTAGGTTATTTTTAATTTTATTTATTCCATGAATTACAGAAGTGTGATCTCTACCACCATAAAATTTTCCAATTTCGAGAAGAGTAGTCTTTAATAATTTTTGAGATAAAAACATTCCAATATGTCTCGCATGCGCAATATCCTTACTTCTCGATTTTGATTTAAGGTCAGCTATTGGAATTTTATAATAAAGAGAAACAGACTTCGAAATAGTTTCAATGGTGCAGTTTACGTGATCGGTATCTGGATTTAGATTTAATAAATCTTTAACCATTTCAGTGTCAATTTCAACATTCATTACATCTGAGAAAGCAGAAAGTTTTATTAATGAACCTTCTAATTCTCTAATGCTTGTTTTAATAGATGAAGCAATTAAGTTTAAAACATCATCAGGAACAAATAGGTCCAACTCTTTTGCTTTTCTGTTTAAGATAGCAATTCTTGTTTCTAAATCTGGTTTTTGAATATCAATTACTAGGCCCCATTGAAGCCTAGTTTTAATTCTTTCAGCAATTCCATCAATTTCTTTTGGAGCCTTATCTGAAGTAAAAATTAATTGTTTTCCTTTATTATGTAGTTCATTGAAAATATGAAAAAATTCATTTTGAGTTCCTTGCTTGTCTTTTAACTCGTGAATATCATCGATCATTAAAACATCAATTTTCTCAGAATATTTTTTCCTAAAATCATTAATTTTATTATTTTGAATTGAATTTATCATTTCAGTCATAAAGTCTCTTGCTGTAATAAGACAAACGACTAATGAAGGGTGATGTGACTTAATTTCATTGGCGACAGCATGTAGTAGATGGGTTTTTCCTAAACCTGAATTACTGTGTATATATAATGAAGGATATCTTCCACTTTTTCCCGGGTTAAAAGCAACAGCCTTTGCAGTTGCACATGCCATATTGTTTGACGGGCCAATAACAAAGCTTTGAAAAGTTTTATTTGAATCTATTATAATTCCTTTCTCATTTGGTAATACATGATCAATATATTTAGACTCTACCGTTGATAATAGATCATCATTAGAAGGTGTAAGTTGAAAACTAGCTTCTTTTACATTTTTTGATTTTTTTGCTTCCTGATAGTTTCCTTCAACATTATTGCTAATTTGTATTTCAATTTTGTAACTTTTTCCAAGGGTTGATTTTATTGCTTCTGAAATTAATTCCTTATAATTACCTTCAACCATAGTTTTTATAAATGATGTTGGAACATTAAATACGAGGCTGTTTGAGTTTAAACTGATCAGATAAAGTGAGTTCATGAAATAGGCTTGGAATTTTTCTAGTTCAATATTTCTCTCAATATAGCTAAGCAGTTCCTTATTTAATATTTCCAAGTCATTTTGTGAGTTATTAATTTCTTGGCTTTTTTCTTGTTCAGATTTTTCTAATATAGAGTTAACAAAGTTGTTGTTTTGTGATTCATTCCCTAAAAAATGTTCAAACGGAAAGTTGTCCATAGCGTTATAATCCTTATAAATTTTGCGTTCGTCTGTGGTAGCATGTCCATTATTTCATATCAATCTACAAAATCTTAAATTGTCTCATATTTTCTTGACTAACTACATTATGAAATGTAGGTCTAGGGATCAATATAAATCAAGTTGAGGGAAGTTATGAAAAGAACGTGGCAGCCAAAAAGAAAGAAGCGAATGAGAGTTCATGGTTTTCTTAAAAGAATGTCTACTCCTGGCGGTAAATCTGTAATTAATGCCAGAAGAGCAAAAGGTAGAAAGCAGCTAACTGTATCTACTGGTTCAAAATAATCAAATAGTTATGACCGACAATTGTTTTCCTAAATGTAATAGGCTTTTGTCGGTCGAAGACTTTAGTTATCTTCGAAAAGATTCAAAAAGAATTAAGGGTAGAAATTTTATTATTTACTACAAGGATTCACTTGTGGGGGTTGGTTTAACGCGAATCGGAATTAGTGTGTCGAAAAAGGTAGGAAATGCAGTATTCAGGAACACTTATAAAAGACTCATTAGAGAGTTTTTTAGGACCTCTGAATTTAAAAATCTTGGATTAGATATCTTAATTGTGCTATCTCCCTATTTAAAACAAAAAAATATAAATGATTCTGAATTTAGAAGAATCTTTATTAAAGATCTAAGTTTTAATTTTAAAAAATTAGTTAAGGAGAATTAATGGAAAACGATCAAAAACGTGCATTTATGGCGGTTGGTCTTTCAGCTTTAGTTTTAATTTTATGGCAGTTTTATTTTGCACCCAAGAATGAAATGCCATTACAGTCAAATGATATAAGTACAAAACCAAGTCAAACAAAAGTTTCTCAAAATACTGGAAATTCTAATTCACAATCGGTACCTGATAATTCGAATGAAGAGTCAGTTAATGATGAAATAAATGTTAACAGAGAGTTTTTTCAAATTGAGAATACAAAAGGCCTTATTTCATTTTCAAATAGGATTGAAATCAATGAACTTTATAACTCTAGAAACTCTAGTTCTTTTTCAGAGATAGTAGGCGAATCAGGAAAACTTAAATTATTTTTAAGAGAGTCTGGTGTTAATAAAGAATTGAATTTTAAATTAAACACTAATGATGGAAAGGTTTACTCTGGAAGCGATGATTCAAATGGAATTACTGTAAATATAACTCAGACAGAAAAAGGTTTATATTCTTTTAATTTACAATCCTCAAAACCAGCGACATACCTTTTCGAATATACAAGTGAACCTAAAGAACTAGAAAATACACAAGTTAGAAGGTTTATTTATTTAAGTACTGATACAGAAAGAATAAGCGTTGGAGACACAGATGCTGCTGAGGTAGAAGTTTCTTGGTTTGGCCTTGATTTTAATCATCATTTGTTTGCAACTGTCTTTCCTAAAAAAGAAAATGTTAAATTGCAAACTACTGAGTCAAATAAGATGATGATTGCAACTACACAGGCAACTAATAATTTTAGCTTTGAGTTATTATTTGAAAAAAAGAATTACGATTATTTAAAAACGCTTGGAAATAATCTCGATATGTCAGTTGATTTTGGATTTTTTGCAATTCTTGCAGTACCGTTATTAAAGGGCCTGCAGATGTTTTATGATATGGTTCCTAATTATGGTATTGCAATTATTTTGTTAACCTTATTAGTTAGGTTAATTACTTTTCCACTGCAGTTTAAATCATTTAAAAGCATGAAAAAAATGCAAAAAATACAACCAGAACTAACTAAGCTAAAAGAGAAACATAAAGATAATCCACAAAAATTACAGCAAGAAACAATGGCCTTATTTAAAAGAAGTGGCGCAAATCCATTGGGTGGTTGTTTCCCAATGTTATTACAAATGCCTATTTTCTTTGCATTTTATAAAGTTTTATATGCGGCAGTAGAGTTAGTAGGAGCACCATTTGGATTTTGGCTAACTGATTTAAGTGTTAAGGACCCTTACTATGTATTACCTGTATTGATGGGAATTGCTTTTTTTCTACAGCAAAAACTTAGTCCTAGTACTGTTACAGATCCAATGCAGCAAAAGATGTTTATGATTATGCCATTAGTTTTTGGCTTCATCATGAAGGATTTACCTTCAGGACTAGTTCTTTATATTCTAGTTTCTACTGTATTTGGAGTTGCTCAACAAATGCTCGTTTATAAAATGGCTGACTAAATGAATCCCATTCTTTATGACGACCAGCCAATAATTGCTTGCTCCACTGGAGATTTGCAAAATACAGCACTGGCCGTCATAAGAATTAGCGGGTTTAAGGACCCAAATATTTTTAATGAATTTTTTACTCTTAATACATCAGAAATAAATCCAAGAAGAGCTTATTTTACGGAAATTATAAATGAATCTAAAGTTTTAGACGAAGTAGTACTTACTTATTTTAAAGCTCCCAGCAGTTATAATGGTGAAAATATTTTTGAAATTTCTGTTCATGGAAATCAAATAAATATCCAATCTATAATGGATTTATTTGTTGAAAATAAATTATGTAGAAGAGCTTTTCCAGGTGAATTTAGTTATCGTGCATTAAAAAATAAAAAGTTAAACTTGGCCCAAGTTGAAGGGTTAGATTTATTATTGAATGCTAATTCAGAATTTGTAAAAAACCAGGGTCTTGAAGCTCTAAGGGGTGAATTATATAAAAAGTACATTTTGCTCCATTCAATCATTCTTGATTTGAAAGCTTGCTTGGAATTATCAATAGACTTTAGTGAAGATGTTGGAGAAGAAGAGGTTAGAAACAAGTTCGATAAGCATCTTTTTGAATTACAACAATTACTAAATGAATTATATAACAGAACTCAATCTAATAATTCTGATTTGTTAAATCCAAAGGTAGTTTTGTTTGGACAACCAAATGCAGGTAAAAGCTCTCTATTTAATATTTTATTAGGTAGAAACCGCTCTATTGTTACAAGCATTGCAGGTACTACTCGTGATTATATTAATGAATCAATTAATTTTAAAAACATTAACTTTCAATTAGTTGATACAGCTGGTGTGCGAGGATCTAATGATGAAGTTGAATCAATTGGTATAGAGCATTCTTATAGTCAATTAGAAGACTCTTTTTATAAAATTCTGGTTCTCAACCCATTTAATTTTGATGCTGAGGAATTTAGTAATATTCATTTTGATTTAATAATTTTCACTCATGCTGATAAAGAAAATTTTATCTCTACCTTAAAAAATTTAGACTTAAAAGTTTATGCAGATAAATATTTTTATACTTTTAGTGGTCTGATAGGGGCAGAGGGTAAATGGTCCGATAGGGGCAAAATTGAAGTTGGTCCTATGGGGGCAGAGGGTAAATGGTCCGATAGGGGCAAAATTGAAGTTGGTCCTATAGAACCAGATGAAATTCTTGCTTTTTCTTTTGATAAGTATCTAAAATCATTAAGAGATAATCCTATTTTATTATCTCGTCATAAGGAAATAATTAAAGATTTACACATTCAGTTCAATAATTTCAGAGAGTTATATAGAGAGGAAGTAGATATAGCAATAGTTTGCTCTGAATTTGATTTAGTACTTGAAAAGGCTGGACAACTTATTGGAATTACAACAGCAGATGAAGTTCTAGGCCACATATTTGCTAATTTTTGCATTGGTAAATAATGGTCCTGTAGAACCAGTTTTATTAATATTATTAAGATTTTATCCGATAAATTTACAATGATATTAGCTTTCATTTTTCTGATTAACTTATATTCATTTCAAGTATTTGGAGATTTTTCCACTGATTTGATTAATTTAGACAAATCAAGGGATAAAGATTTTAAAATTGCATTTGAGTATGAAGTAACTCCATTAAACTTTTCTTATATAGTAGATAGTTTTGACTTCAATAATGATAAGTTTATCAATGACACACCTTTGGTAATTTTAGCTCAAGATGATTTAGAGAAATTACCCCGAGATGATCCAAAGGCAAGAACAATGCTGGCCATGGATGATGATTTAAGAAAAGTTTATGAAGCTTTAAGTATATATTTTAAAAACTTTGATCCCGCTGAATTACCTGAAATATTTAAAGAATATGCTAAAAAATATAATAAAAGTGATTTAGAAAAATTTTGGAATGATCAACCATTAAAGATGAAGCTTTATTTTTTTGATTTGAATAAATTACCATTAGATATAAAAGCATCATTATTTCATTCAACATCTACTAAAACAGGCTTTTTATTTGAACCCAGAGATAATATTGCAAAAGACTTATTACGTAAGTTTGATATTGTCCAAGATGGCTCTATGATTGAGATTCGTCATAAAGGATTTGCTAATAACTTTTCTGAATTTGGAAAAGATTTACATTATGTTTTATCACTATTTCGGAAAGAAAAATCCATTGATAGGGTTAATAGTGAATCTATTCATATTAATATAAGTAAACATGGTTTATCTAATCCGATTGATCTTGAGAAGGTTGGCAAATATTATTCCTTATTTAGAGTGATGGAAGACTTAAATAGGGGTGTGGACTATCATTTTAGGCACCGTATGGATGGAAATGATAGGGTTGCTTATAATAAATCAATTAACGAAAGGGGAAATATAAGGGTTCACTCCAAAGGTGCAGACTCTAGTTCTTTTAGAATAGAAATTCGAGCAAATACAAAACCTATAAGTGATGTATTGAAAGAAATTTCAAAGTTTATGACAGTAGGTCCAGAAAGTGCTTTTAGTGAGATGAAAGCCTTATCTAAGGGTTTTAACTTAGAAAGATATTATTTACAATTAGTAAGAGTTAGGCTTGATTTACTCCAAGATTTACTAAGTAATGGTTTTGTTGAAATGAATGATGAGCTGGCAAATATTATACGTTCGCAATTATCAAAAGGTAGTTTTTTTCAGAGCTCAACTTTAAAGAGCTTAAGCGAAAGAGCTAATTACTATTTAGAAAGTCAGAAAGTATTAGCAAGCCTCTGTAAATAAGTTTTTTGTAGCTCATAAACTGTGAAAATAGTCCATAAGTACTGGTAAGAACGTTTTAATGTCTGTATAGATCTCATGTGAATAATGATAAATATGATATTTTGATAGTGGGCGGAGGTCATGCTGGTGTTGAAGCAGCTTGGATTGCATCCCAATTTGATATAAAAGTCGGCATTGTAACAATGGAAGGAGTAACTCTTGCTTCGGCACCTTGTAATCCAGCAATTGGTGGGGTTGGTAAAGGGCAAGTCGTTAGAGAGCTTGACGTCTTGGGGGGTTTAATGCCAAGACTTGCAGATGCTTCGGCTATTCAATGCAGGGTTCTTAATGAATCAAAGGGATTTGCTGTTCAATCTACGAGATTTCAAATAGATAAGCAACTTTACACAGACAATGCAGAAAATATTATTAAAAACTCTTCAATAGATGTTCTACGTGGAACAGTTTTAAAAATTGAAAAAACTGATTTGGGATTCAATTTAAATACAAGTCTTGGTTCTATAGGGGCAGCAAAGCTAGTTGTCACTACGGGAACTTTTTTAGATGGAAAGCTTCATACAGGCTCAGAGCAAGCTGATGGTGGTAGGGTTGATTGTGATAAGTCTAATTCACTTTCTGATTTATTTTCATCCGTTAAGACTGCTGGAAATAGATTTAAAACTGGAACACCACCAAGGCTTGATATAAAGACTATAGATTTTAGCAAGCTTGAAGAACAACCATCTGATCCAAATGCTATAAATTTTTCTATCCTAAATAAGCCATATGAAAGAAGGGTGAGTCAAATATCTTGCCACCTTGGCAGAACAAATGAAAAAACTCTAGGAATTATTAGAAGTAATAAGGAGCAATCTCCAATTTTTAACGGACAGATCAAGGGTGTTGGCCCAAGGTATTGTCCAAGTATAGAAGATAAAGCTTTTAGATACGAGGATAGAAACTCTCATCATGTATTTGTTGAACCTGAAGGGCTTAGCTTAGATACTGTTTATCCAAATGGAGTTTCTACTAGTTTACCCAAGGAAGTACAGAAGGATTTTATACAAACCATTCCAGGTTTAGAAAACGCTGAGATTAAAGTTTTTGGATATGCAGTAGAATATGATGTTGTAGATACAGCTCTTCTTGATGAGACATTACAGTATATCGAAATTAGTGGTTTATATTTTGCTGGGCAAGTTAACGGTACTTCTGGTTATGAAGAAGCTGCTGGTCAAGGTTATATAGCGGGTGTAAATGCAGCACTTTCTTTTTTAGGTAGAGAGCCATTAGTTTTAGATAGATCTGAATCTTATATTGGTGTGATGATAGACGATTTAATAACCAGTACCCGCGATGAGCCATATAGGTTGTTTACGGCAAGAACTGAGAATAGATTATTTATTAGAGAGGACAATACCTTTATAAGGCTGTATAAATATCGTAAATTTTTAAATCTAAACGAAGAAATTGATAATGTTCTACGTGGAACAAATTTTGAGGCTGAAGTATTATCTGATCTTGTAAGCTCTCATCAATATATAGCAAATGATCAGACTAAAAAATACTTTATTCAAAAAAATTATGGTCAACTCGAAGCAAACACTAGTCTAAAAGAATTATTAAAACGAGCCAACTTAAATCCAGTCGAAGTATTAAAAGAAGAGTTAAGAGAATTCAAACTTTTATTCTCCGAGATTGTTATTAGAACTATTGCAATCGATGCAAAATATGATGGATATATTAAACGCTCCGATAAGCAAAATGATAAAATGAAAAAATTAAATAGAAGGCCAATAAATTGGGAGCAAATTACTGAAACTCCTAATATTTCTTTTGAATGTAGACAAAGAATTATGAAAATTAGGCCGAAAACTTTTGGTCAGTTGTCTAATATAGAAGGAATTCGACCAGCCACACTTGCTTATGTTGCCGGAACAATCTAGTTTAAAACAATTTTCAAGTGAGTACTTAGCTGTCTTGCGTGGAGAGCTTGCTGGTTTAAACCTAACGAGAATACTGAATGAGGAAGATTTCTTTTATAAACAGATTTATGACTCTGTAATTCCCTTATCCAAAAGTGAAGTTTTCAATAATTCCATTTTAAAAACAAAAAGAGTTGTCGATATAGGATTTGGTGGTGGTTTTCCTATACTTCCATTAGCATATTGCCTGCCTGAGGTTAGTTTTATTGGTTTTGAGGCTAGAAGAAAAAAATCTGACGCTGTTAATCTAATTGCTAAAAGATTGGGACTAAAAAACGTGAAAACGTTTCATAAAAGAATAGAAGATATTAATTTAGACATTGAAAGTGTTATTACTTTCAAGGCTGTTGGTGAAGTAAGTAAATATTTAAAAATGATGAACTTTATTTGCACTTCCAAAGTATTCTTTTATAAAGGGCCAGAATTTGAAACAAAGGAATCTTTAAAAGATCTTAAACACTTTGAAATTATTGAGAATATAGATTTTGAAGTTCCCTGTACAGATGGTAGGAAATTGATAGGTTTTCAAAATGTTCCACGTAGAACAAACTCAATTAACAATAAAGACCTTGTCAATTTAAGCCAGTTCTTTTAATTTTAAACTATAAAAATTATATAGCGATAGGAGTGCTAAATGGCTAAAATTATTGCGCTTGCAAATCAAAAAGGTGGAGTTGGTAAAACAACATCTTCCATTAATTTAGCAGCGTGTCTAGCAGTAGCTGAGAAAAAAACTCTACTAATAGATTTAGACCCACAGGGAAATGCAAGTGTTGGTGTTGGTTTAAGAGTAGAAGATTATGAAGATAAAAATATTTATCACACATTAATTGGCACTGAAAAAATTAAAGACTGTATCTATCAAACAGAACTTCCGTGTTTTGATATTTGCCCATCTGAAAATAGCTTAGTTGGTGCTGAAATAGAATTAGTTAGCGTCTTCGCTAGGGAATCTAAATTAAAAAGTGCATTAGAAGAAATTGCAAACGATTACGATTATATTTTAATTGATTGCCCACCTTCATTAGGTCTATTAACAGTTAATGCTTTTAATGCTGCTAACTCTTATATTGTTCCACTACAAACGGAATATTTTGCAATGGAAGGATTAGCTCAATTACTTAATACCGTTAAACTTATACGAGGCTCATTAAATCCAAAATTAGAAATGGATGGAATTCTTCTTACCATGTTTGATGGAAGAAATAATTTACATAAACAAGTTTCACACGAGATTAGAAATCATTTTGGGGATAAAGTTTTTGAAACAGTAATTCCAAGAAATGTAAAATTATCTGAATGTCCAAGTCATGGAAAACCGATAATATTATATGATATTGAATCAAGAGGAAGTGAAGCATATCTTTCTCTAACAAAAGAAGTTCTTTTAATTGATCGATATAAAAATAGTCAACAAACGAATCAAAACCAACAAGAAATTTTTGAATCACAACCAAACGCTTAATTATAGGAGATAGTTAAAATGGCAAAAAAAGTTGCGTTAGGAAAAGGAATGGCGTCATTGATTCAAGCTCCAGCTACAGAGCTTTTATCAAAAACACTTACAAGTAATGAAAGAGAAGATAAACAAAAGCAAAAAGCAGAAGCTAAAATAATAAATAATGATTCACCTTTTATGGTAGATGTTAATCAAATTAAGCCTAATAGTGCACAACCTAGAAAAATATTTAAAGAAAAAGAATTATTAGAGTTAAGTGAGTCGATCAAAGAAAACGGAATCATCCAGCCCTTAATAGTAATAAAAACTGAAAGTGGATTTGAACTAATTGCAGGTGAGAGAAGATTACGAGCTTCAAAAATGGCCGGAATAACTCAAGTTCCAGTAGTTATTAAAAGGGCTACGGAAAAAGAAAAAACCGTAATGGCCATTATAGAAAATGTTCAACGATCAGATTTAAACTGTGTTGAAGAAGCATTGGCATATTACCAATTAATGACAGATTATGATTTAACTCAAGAGGAAGTTGCAAAGAAAATAGGAAAAGAAAGATCAACAATTGCTAACTTTTTAAGAATTTTAAAACTACCAAAAGCTGCTCTTGAATTAGTACAAAAAGATTTACTAACTTTTGGACACGCTAAAATTCTTGCTGCTGTTAAAGAAAGAGATAGAGTGTTATTACTAGCGACTACAGCAGTTGAACAAAGACTTTCAGTAAGAGATTTAGAAAAACTAATTAAGAAAAAAGTATCTAAGATTTCAGAAGAAAAAACGCCAACATTTTTTGAAAGTAAGCTAGATCAATTTAAGCAAAATTTAGAAAAAAGGACAGGGTTTCATTTTGACTTGAAAGCGGGCAAAAGTGGAAATGGAACTGTAACTATTAAGTTTAATAATGAAGCAGAATTCAACGATGTTTACGAATTCTTATTAAAGAGATAATTGTGCACAACGATAAAGGTGAAATTTCGGCAATAATTGAAGAAGGTTGCAAATTTGAGGGTAATCTATCTTTTAACGGGGTCTCAAGAATAAGTGGCATTGTAAATGGTAGTATATTTTCAAATGATACCGTAATTATTTCTGAAGGGGCCATCATCAACGCTGACATAAATGCTAATATAATTTTAATATCTGGTACTGTGAAAGGTAATATTAAAGCCAGTTCTAGAGTTGAGATTATCAAGCCTGCTAGATTCGAAGGGACCATTACAACACCAAGTTTAATTGTTGAGGAGGGTGTCATCTTTCATGGTACTACCAAGATGCGTGATAAAGAGACCGATCAGATCAATTAAAATATATCTATAAATAAAATATTTTTAAAATTTTTAAAAAAAACGCTTAGCAATAAAGTGAGTTATTTCCTGAGTTTAATCACCGTTTTCACTTGACGGTGATTATCTTAAAGCATATTAATAGGGCTAAAACATAGCTATAAAAACAACTCTATGCATGGAGTAAAATAAAAATGGATCAAATCCTTAATATCTTTAAATCATTAGGTGTTGACGGTACAGTTCTACACCAGTTTGTTGTATTCACAATTATTTTTATTATTCTTCACAACTTACTCTTTAAGAAATTGCAATTTGTAATTCAGACTAGAGAAGAAAAAACTACAAAACTTGTAGATAACGCTGAAGAAAATTTTATTAAGGCTGAAGAGCTAGCTTCACAATATAAAGAAAAAATTGAAGAAGCTCATCAAAAAGCTAGTGAAATTTTGAATAAGAGAAAAGGTGAAATAGTCAAAGCTGCTACCGCAAAAATGAAGCAAGAACAATCAGCCGTTGACTCTGAGTATGAAAAAAATAAAAACGAGTTTTTAAGTGAATTAGATTCGAAAAAGATAGATGTTTTAAAACAGTCATCTGATTTGTCTAAAGAGCTTGTTAATAAATTAGTATAAAAGGTTAACTATGAAGTATTTACTTCCATTAATATTTATCACAGATACATTTGCAGCAGGGTCTGGTCATATTACTGATCTAATTTATCCTGCAATTAACGCTACAATATTTTTTGGTGGATTTCTTTATTTAGCAGTTAAAAAACTTCCAGGTTTTTTTGCAAGCAATGCTAAGGAAATTGAAGATATTTTTAATAAGGCTGCAGAAAAAGCAAAAGAAGCAGATTTAAAGTTAGAAACGTTTAAAAGCAAAATTGAAAACGTTGAAAGTGATATGCAAAAAGTAATTAATGATGCAGAGATCGATGGAAACAAGTTTGAGGAGAAGTTTCAAACTGAAACATTAGACTCTTTAGAAAGATATAAAAGAGATATGAATAGAAAACTTGAAAGTGAAAAAACTGAAGCTCTACAGGCATTAAATGCAGAGTTATTAAATTCAGTTATTCAAGAAGCAAAAAAGTCTATTCAAAGTGATACAGGCTTACAAACTAAAGCTGCTGATAAATTGTTAAAAAACTTGTAAGAGGTAAACGTGAAAGAAGCATTAATATCTAAATCATATGCACACTCAATTTTAGATTTAGCCAATGAAGCTAAAGTAAGTCTTGCTGATGAATTAACAAGGTTACAAGAAACAATTAACTCATCTAACGACTTGGAAAATTTACTTTTTTTAGATGTTTTCACCGTGGAAGAGAAGCAAAGTGTATTAAATGAGGTTTTAAATAAATTGAGAACTTCAAAAATAGTTAACGCCTTTTTAAATTTTCTTTTAACAGAAAAAAGAATGGGTCTTTTCCCTTTAATTTATAAAGACGTAATTGTTGCTGAAGACGATAAAAAAGGTTTTTTAAGAGGCACTATAGAGGGAAGAACTGATAGTGTTGATGAAAAATTTAAAATAAAGTTATTAGAATATTTAAAAACAAAACTTAATAAAGAAATAGAACTAGATTATAAAAAAAATGAAGATATTACAGCAGGGTACAGAGTCACAGTTGATGATTTACAGCTAGATGCTTCATTAGATAATCAATTAGAACAATTTAAAAACTCTGTGTTGAATTAAAAAGGATTGTAGAGGTAACTGATGACAATGAGACCTGAAGAAATCACAAGTATTATCAAAGACAGAATTGCTAACTTTGAAACTAAATTGCAAGTTGATGAAGTTGGTACTGTATTAACAATTGGTGACGGTGTTGCCAGAGCATTTGGTTTGAAAAATGCTATGGTTGGTGAACTAGTAGAATTTTCTACTGGAACGAAAGGAATGGTTTTAAACCTAGAAGCAAACAATGTTGGTATTGCAGTTTTAGGTGATGATCCAAAAATTACTGAAGGAAGTTCAGTAAAAAGAACTGAAAAAATCGTTGAAGTTCCTACAGGTGAAGAACTACTCGGTAGAGTAGTAAACGCTATTGGTGAGCCAATTGATGGGCAAGGTCCATTAAATAATAAAACAAGTAGTGTTGTTGAAATTAAAGCTCCTGGTATTTTGGCCAGAAAATCTGTTCACGAGCCACTTCAAACGGGATTAAAAGCTATTGACTCTATGATTCCAATTGGTAGAGGGCAAAGAGAACTTATTATTGGAGATAGAAAGACTGGTAAAACAGCTGTTGCTATTGACACTATTATTAATCAAAAGGGTAAAGGTGTTAAATGTTTTTACGTGGCTGTTGGACAAAAGCAATCTACGGTTAGACAAGTTCATCAGAAGTTAAAAGATGCTGGTGCACTTGAATATACAACTATTATTGCTGCTACTGCTTCTAACTCAGCACCACTTCAGTTCTTAGCTCCATATACAGGTGCTACAATGGGTGAATACTTTAGAGATAAAGGTGAGCACTCGTTAATTATCTATGATGACTTAACGAAACAAGCACAAGCTTATAGACAAATGTCACTACTTCTTAGAAGGCCACCAGGCAGAGAAGCGTTCCCTGGAGATGTATTTTATTTACACTCTAGACTTTTAGAAAGAGCTGCAAAGTTATCTGATGAATTGGGAGCAGGTTCGATGACTGCACTTCCGGTTATTGAAACTCAAGAAGGTGACGTTTCGGCTTATATCCCAACAAACGTTATTTCAATTACTGACGGGCAAATTTATTTAGAGTCTGACCTTTTTAACTCAGGTATTAGACCAGCTGTTAACGTGGGTCTTTCAGTATCAAGGGTTGGAGGTTCAGCTCAAATTAAAGCGATGAAAAAAGTTGCTGGTACACTAAGGCTAGATCTTGCTCAGTACAGAGAATTAGCTGCGTTCGCTGCTTTTGGTTCTGATTTAGATGAAGCCACAAAATCGCAGTTAGCCAGAGGTGAAAGACTAGTTGAGCTACTTAAACAAGGTCAATATCAGCCACTGGATGTTATCGATCAAGTAATCTCAATTTTTGCTGCGACTAAAGGACTTTTTGATTCTGTTCCTACAGAACAAGTACAAGTTGCTGAAAGAGAATTAAGAGAATATTTAGCTTCAAGAAATTCAGACTTAGTAGAAAGCATTAGAAATGAAAAAGCAATTTCTAGTGATAATGAAGCTAAGCTAATTGATGCAGTTAAAGCATTTTTGGGAACAAAAAAGTTTTAATAAAAATTAGGTGAGATAAGATGGCAAATATTAAAGAGCTTAAAAAGAAAATTAGAAGTACGAAAGGTACTCTTAAAATAACTACCGCTATGAAATTAGTCTCTGCCGCGAAGTTAAATAAAGCTCAACAGGCTATTACTGGATCAAGACCTTACGCTGATGAATTAGAAGATTCTATAAAGACGGCCGCGGCCCTAGCGGAAAGTTATAATCACAAATATATGAATGATAGTGAAAATAACAAAGCGGTTTTATTAGTGTGTTCTGCCAATAAAGGTTTATGTGGTGGCTTTAACTCTCAACTTGCAAAAAAAGTTAGAAATTATCTAAAAGAAACAGATAAAGAGTTTAAAGTTTATTTTATTGGTAAAAAGGTTAGGGAACTAATAGTTAACGAAGTAAATGCAGGAAAAACTTTTGAGTTTGAGAAAGTAGACCCAGCATTTAGAGAAGTTAAAGAAATTGGTGAAGAACTAGCACATATGTTTACAACAGGTGAAGTTGGAAGTGTATATGTTGCTTATAATATTTTCAGATCGGCCATAAGTTTTGAGCCAACTGTTAAGAAAGTCTTACCAATGACTGTTGAAGCTGCAACTAAAGAAGAATTAAGGGAAAGATTTCCATTTGATTTCAAATATGAACCAAGTGCTGAAAAAATTCTAGATGACTTAATTCCTGAGGCATATACAACAAGTATTTATACATGCTTGCTTGATAGTATTGCTGCTGAACATGGTTCAAGAATGAGTGCTATGGATAGTGCTTCAAGTAACTGTAAGGATGCAATAAGAAGTTTAACATTAAAAATGAATAAATTGAGACAAGCTGCTATTACAACGGAATTAATTGAAGTTGTATCTGGTGCTGAATCTCTAAATAATGGTTAAGGAGTAGGCAAATGTCTAATGGTGTAGTTAAACAAGTAATGGGTCCAGTTGTTGACGTTGAATTTCCAAATGGGAATATTCCAGAAATTTACAACGCTCTTACTCTAAGTAACAAAGCAATTAATGATCAAGAAAATAATCTAGTTGTTGAGGTAGCTCAGCACTTAGGTGACAACGTAGTAAGATGTATTGCGATGGATTCAACTGAAGGTTTAAGTAGAGGACTTTCTGTAATTGATACAGGAAAAGCTATTCAAGCTCCAGTTGGAAAAGAAACTCTTGGTAGAATTATAAATGTTATTGGTCAGCCAATTGATGAAGCTGGTCCAATTAATGCTGCAAAAACTTATGGTATTCATAAAGAACCACCTGCGTTTCAAAAGCAATCAACAAAATTAGAGCCATTTTATACTGGTATTAAAGTTATTGATCTTCTTGCTCCTTATTTAAAAGGTGGAAAGATTGGTTTATTTGGTGGTGCTGGTGTTGGTAAAACAGTTTTAATTATGGAACTGATTAACAACATTGCTTCTCACCACGGTGGTTACTCTGTTTTCGCTGGAGTTGGTGAAAGAACAAGAGAAGGTAACGATCTTTACGAAGAAATGAAAGAATCAGGTGTTATTGAAAAAACAGCACTTGTATATGGTCAGATGAATGAGCCACCAGGGGCGAGGGCTAGAGTTGCTCTTACTGGTCTTTCAATTGCAGAATATTTTAGAGATGAAGAAAATCAAGATGTTCTTTTCTTTGTTGATAATATTTTCAGATTCACTCAAGCAGGTTCAGAAGTTTCGGCCCTACTAGGACGTATTCCATCAGCTGTTGGTTACCAACCAACACTAGGTACTGAAATGGGTGCTATGCAAGAGCGTATTACTTCAACTGATGACGGTTCTATTACATCTATTCAAGCAGTTTATGTTCCAGCGGATGACTATACAGATCCAGCCCCTGCAACAACATTTGCTCACTTAGATGCAACAACAGAACTTTCTAGACCAATTGCTGAATTAGGAATTTATCCAGCTGTTGATCCACTAACTTCTTCATCTACGATTTTATCGCCAGATGTTTTGGGTGATGATCACTATGAGACGGCAAGAGCAGTTCAACAAATCTTACAAAAATATAAAGAATTACAAGATATTATTGCAATTCTTGGTATGGACGAATTATCGGAAGACGATAAAGTTGTCGTTGCTAGAGCAAGAAAAATACAAAAATTCTTATCTCAACCATTCCACGTTGCTGAAATCTTTACTGGTATCAAAGGTCAATTTGTTAAAATTGAAGATACAATTGCAGGATTTAAAGCGATTCTTAATGGTGAGTGTGATGATTTACCAGAGCAAGCATTCTACTTAGTTGGTGGACTTGATATGGTTAAAGAAAAAGCTAAAACTTTAGCGAACGGATAATAAAGAGGTAAAGTATGTCTCATTTTGTAGTTGATATTCTTACGCCAAATTCGATTGTCGCAAAAGATATTCCTGCTGATGAATTAATAATTCCGGCTGAAGGCGGAGAAATAAATGTATTACCTGAGCATACTCATATTATAAGTAAGCTTGGAACAGGTGTAATGACAATAAAAGCTGGTAGCGTAGATAGACATTTTGCAACGACAGCAGGTTTGATAAAAGTCTTAAACAATAAGGTGACGATCATGTCTTACGTTTGTGAAGAAAATACAATTGTAGATTTAGATAGAGCAAAGCTTGCATTACAAAAAGCTAAGGAAGTTTTAAGAACAGGTTTATTTGACGGTGAACCATTAACAGATGTTGATTTAGTTAAATATCAGCGAAAACTTGAAAGAGCTGAAAATAGAATTAAAGCATCATACCTTGGGAAGGGCGCTCACTAAGTCTGAAATAGTCAAAAATTATTGGTTCTATAGGACCACTTTTAAATAGACCACCTTTTTAGGTGGTCTTTTTTTTGAGGAAAATTTTTCACTTGAAAATTATTGAAATTATAAGAGAATAGAAGAATACGTATATAAGGCTCATGAGGAATATGGACTTTAAAAAAGGAATTTTACTTTTATCTTCGATCTCAATGTTTTCTCTTTCTGGGATTGCGTTTGTTTCAACTGATCATGTACCCGATAATGAGTTCATCTATGAAATGTCTACACCTCCAAAAACCCGAAAGTTAAATAGAAATATTTTTAAATTTATCGAAAAGCAAAGTGCTGCTACTGCTGTAGTTTCAGATAAAGAAATAAAACATGGAAAAGAAGTCGAAGTAATTAATCTCTTAGAAACAAAAAAAGAAAAAAATGTAGTTTCAGGAAATTTTGAGATTAAAACAAAAAATACTATAACTAAAAAAGTAAGAAGAGCTCCTGCGATAACTGGTCCTATAGAACCAGCTAAAATTACAAAAATTGAAAAAATTAAAATAGATGAAATTAAGCCATTAAAAAAATCTATTGATATTGATAAATTAGTTACTGCTAATCTTTCGGTGACTATTCAAGATAACAAAATTGTGACTAGTCAGCTAAATGTACCTATCTTTAATAAAATTAAAGACTACGGGCAAATCAACTCAAACGAGTTGGTTAGTCATAAAGGATTTAAGGTTAATACTAAATCAAAAATAAATCTACCAGCGTTGGTCAAAAATATTGAATATCCAAAAGAAGAAAAAACTTTAATGGCCGAAGTGAAAATTAAGAATGAAAAAGTAGAAAAAATAAAACCTAGCATTATTAGGGAAGAAAAAAACGAAATAGCGAATGTTGAAAATGTTAATCCCTTTACTGCTAAAGCAGATAATGACGTCATATCAAATTCAGTTCTTAAAGCTATAAAAAGAGCTACTAAGAAAGTATCTGTTATGAAAGTTGGAGAAGTTACAAAAAAAGTTGCTTCTAAAATCAATAACGAAAGACCTGTAATAAATACTAGAAACTTTACAGTTGATATTGAGCAGTCACCTAAAGTTGCTTATGTTAAACAACCAACAGTTAGAAAGAATTCTGCTAGTGTGAATCAATTGAAAAAAGAAATTGATGCCGTACAGGATGCTGTTCAAAGATTATATTCTTCAAATGATAAAAAAGAAGATAGTGATATTGTACGAAGTACAATAATTGTTGGTGATGCATCCCTAATTAAAGGAAACATTTCAGAACTAAATGGTGTGCAATTTACTCCAGATTATGACCAGTCAAAAATAATATATGATGAGCAAGGGAAAATAGTTTTTGAAGAAAGATTAAAAAATGACTACTCAATAATTAGAGGTGTTGTGGATAGTCGTGAACACATTAGAACACATTTAAATATAGGCCTAGATAAAAATCATGATGATGAAATAATATACTTACCAATGGTAAAAGAATCTGAACTAGCAGATCTTTTGGAAAGAGATTCGCTTGCCGGTGTTGGCGGCTTCTTATTAATTGAACTTAGTGATGAAGTCGAAAATGTTGATATTGATGCTAAGGAAATCGAAGCTCAGTACTTCTTAAATGATAAATTCGCAGTTGTGACAGATGAGAAAGATTATAAATATGTACTATATATTGGCGTTACTCCTGGAAACGTCTTAACGACATATAAACTTGGTGAAAATAAGTTTGCTACCAAAATAAATCATATTGTTGATGAAGAGTTAGTTTTTGACTCACCAGTTATTTTCAAAACAGAAAAGCAAAGAATTACACTTACTGAAAAAGGTCTTTTATCCAAAATTAATAAAGAAGTAAGTATCGATCCTTCAAATATAGCTTACTTTGATCAAAAAATGAAAGTAACAAAAATTGGCCCGAACGCTTATGAATTTAACCGACCATTAATAGCATCAGGAATTAGAGAGTATCTTGAAATAAAATACTTAGATATAGATTCAGTTTTTGTTGGAATGTGGAATATTAATAAAGATAAAAAAATAGAACTTCCAGGTGTTGATTTTATTGGCCATGTTTTAGATACATTTAATGTAGATGAACTAACTAATATGTGTCTGGTTCAATTTAATTTTAAAAATAAAATTGAGAACATACAAATCTCAGGAAGAAATTCATATAAAGATATGCTGTTTGAGAAATTATACCTAGATAAAAATGGTGAATTTATTGAAGAGGTTACTAGCACTACAGAGAAGATGATTTTATTAGGTGACGAACAAGGAATCATAAATCTAAAAGTAGAATATATAGATGGAAAAGTTGATTATATCAAATCAATTTGTTCGAAAGATTCATATATAGTAGAAGAAGTCTAATACCATTCAGCATTTTTAAAAACATCAATTGTTCTTTTATAAGCAGCTTTCACTATATAAGAATTATTTTCTCGATTAAGACTAAATGAATTTAGAAAAAAGAATTTATAGTCATCGTGTGATGGATATATATCTATAAATTTAACATTAGAATTGAAATTTAATTTGTTTTCTAATATCGAAAGAATTTTCTTACGATGTTTGTTTTCAATTTTGTGATTTAAACAATATTCGTTAACGGTATTAACTATATCTTCAGCAGTTTTTCTTCTGGCCCTTGAAGCAACAATTTTCTTTTGAATCATTAAGTAAATAGATTGAACTGCAATAGCTGGAATACCGTAATTTACCAGTGAACCAACTTCATCATGAAA
Organism: uncultured Oligoflexia bacterium; assembly: GCA_964015265.1. GTDB lineage: Bacteria > Bdellovibrionota > Bacteriovoracia > Bacteriovoracales > Bacteriovoracaceae > CAXHCD01. The sequence goes on along the minus strand of CAXHCD010000002.1, from coordinate 99,276 downwards.
ATGATAAGGTGTGTGAGTCCAGCTACTAATAATTAAATCACATCTGTTATCAATTCCAATATGCGTGGATAGTGTTTCCCTGATTTCACCATCAATATAATAATCTGTCTGATTCGTTAGTTTATTTTTTATTGGATAAGGAGAATAAAATGGAGGGACGGCCATGCTAGCTGCAATAGCATCAGAAATACATGTTCCAGTATAATATACACTTGTTGAATCATGTCTAGGATTTGGATAATTATATTTTGAAAAAATAACCTTTCTTGAATGATCTAACTGAGAGGCAACAATAAATAAATCTATAGGCAAGTTTTCAAAATTATCCTCATGGATTACTGTTTCTAATAAGTAATCACGCAAACCAAGAGTAGTAAATAAACCAGGAATTTTTAAAAAAGGAGATAAAGCTGCTTTAACTACAGTAGGGAAACCTTCTAATTGATTGCCCCAAGAAAACTTTAAGTTCTTAAGGTCTGGCTTTTTTAAACTAAGCATATCCTTATATGAAATTGCTTTTAATTTAGACTTAGAAGGGTTCATTGTTGCTTCAATAATGTCTAAAGGCCTAAATCCAAATGATAAATAAGCTGCTGCCAATGAACCTGCACTTGATCCGACATAAGTAGAGATATTATGAGACTCTTTTGGTCCATTTTTTGTACTTTGAAAATTAAATCCCAACTCTTCTAGAGCAAGTGCGACACCTTGATGCCAAGCTGCAGCTTTAACAACACCACCAGACATTATAAATGCTGTTTTTGAATTTTTAAATTCTGATATATCTATATTTCTCACTAATAAATTATAGCATAAAATTTCTATGCTTATTGTTAATTTGTGACTAGTCACTTAAAATTTAGTTAATTCAAAGCAAAGGAAAGCAAATGAATAATCAAACAAAGTGGTATGATATTAATGAATATTCTAGAATTACTGGTAAATCTATCTCAACAATTAGAAGGCATATAAAAAACGAAAAAATAAATAGTGTGTTTGAAGATGGTAAATATCTTATAGAGCATGAAGTTGTTTTAGAGTCTCAAAATGATGAAGAGTTAATAAAACTAAAAGAAGAAAATATTAAATTAAAAAAAATAATTGAAGAACTTAATGAGTTGAAAACTTTAGTTATGGTGTATGAAGATATGATAGGAAATCAAAATGCGAACATTTAAAACTTTTATAATTACACTTATTTGTACATTTTCAATTAAAGCCTATTCTGAATTAGATTTGAGAAGGTGTATGTTATTACCAATTACAGATTCTGTAGGTGGTGGTATATCATTTAAAGTGTTTGAAGAAGTTGAAAAATATATTAAGACTAGTGACTGGTGTTATTATAAATCAAATTCTGAAATATTAAATATACTTGGAAATTATAAAAAAAATCTTAATACATATCTCAAAAATAAAAATGTAGTCAAAGTTGTTGCTGAAAAAGTTCAGGCGGGATCTGTAATACGAATTGATTTGAAAACAGAATTAAAAACGACAAGAGTGGATTTGGAGGTAATTGGAAAAAATGGTAGTGATTTATATTTTAAAGAAACGACGGCCTTAAATAGTAATGATCCATATGTTATAGCTAGGACAATTAGTAATTGGCTTGATGTTTATGAAAAAAGTATTCCTTATGATGCTGTCATTACAGGAGTCTTAGGACATCAATTTACAATTGATTCAGGAAGAAATATTGGAATGAGTGTAGGTGATGAATTAATTATAGTTCGTCCTAAAAGAAAGAAAAAACATCCTTTATTAAAAGAAATTGTCGACTGGGAGACAGAAAAGATTGGTGGTGGTAAAACCATAAATGTAAATGTTTCTCAGTCGCAAGGTAAAATTGAACAATATGATAGTAAGAAAAAAATTCAACTAGGTGATTGGGTTTTAGTAAGAAAAATAAAAAAAATAAATGCAGATCAAGATTATAAAATTGGAAAAGATGATGATAAGTATAAATTTGGTAAGCTTGGAGAGATAGGTTTTTATCCTTTAATAGGATCTGGATCTGAATCTTTAACTACTAATAACTCTAATTTAGAAAAAATTGGCGGGCTTATGTACGGAGCTGCTATACAGGGAGAACTATGGGCCACAAGAAAATATTGGGTAGGCTTAGATATTTATAAGCAGTTTGGTAGCTATAAAACAAAAGAAGGAAGTTTTAGTGTTGAAAAATTCTCACTAAGTAGAGATGTTTTAAAAATTAAAGCAGGCTATAGGTTTTTACCATTAGGATTTTTTTATGGCCCTAGAGTAGATGGTTATATAGGGTATGCTAGTTATGGATATGGGATAGATAGTGTAGCTACAGATGGAGTTACAGATTCTAGTTTTAAAGGTTTGTTATTAGGAGCAAAGGGAAGCATGCCCATTATAAATAGACTTAGATTGTTCTTGAGACTAGATTTTATGCTTGGATCTACTTATAAAGAAGAAGTTGCAATTTATGGTGAAGATGATTCTTCACCAAATTTTAATTTAGAATTCGGTGGGGAATATCAATATGCTCCTGGTATTGATTTTATATCTTCAATTGAGTTTACATCAAATAAGGCAAAGTTTGAGTCACCTACAAGGGCCGCAGCGTTTAAAAATACAGATTTGAAAATAGGTGTTAAATATACTTACTGATATGAATAGAATACAAGAATTAGAAACATTAATTACAAAACATAAAGCACTATACTATCAAGGTCGACCAGAGATTGAAGATCATGAATATGACAGCTTGGAAGACGAACTTAAAAATCTTGATCCGGAAAATCCAGTTCTAAGTATTGTTGGTTCATTTAAGATTAATAATAAGATAAAGCATGATTCAAAGATGCTTTCATTGAATAAAACCTATAAGCCAGAAGAACTAGTTACATGGGCAAATGGAAATGACGTCTTAAGTACATTTAAAATAGATGGGGTTTCATGTTCCTTAATTTATAAATCAGGGAAATTATTTCAAGCAAAAACTAGAGGTGATGGCTCACACGGAGAAGATATAACTGAAAAAGTTAAGTGGATGCCAAGTGTACCTAAAAAAATATATTTAGAAGAAAATATAGAAATTAGAGGAGAGCTTTTTACCTATGAAGAAGACTTTTATAAACTAACTGAAGAAATGTTAATAATTGGACTAGAAAGGCCTACCTCTCAGAGAAATATAGTCGCAGGCCTAATAGGAAGAAAAGAAAATTTAGAATTAAATAGATATATTACATTTAAAGCATTTGAATTTATTTCAAAAAGACAGCTTGAATTTGAAGAAGATAAATATAAATTGCTTGAAGAAAACGGCTTCAAAATTCCAAACTATGACATTCATAAGAGTGGTAAAAACTTTGAAGAAATAATAAGTAGTGCAAAAGAATTTATGTCTAATGGTAATTTTCAGATTGATGGAATTGTATTTTGTTTGAATAGATTAAGTCTTCATGAAGAATTGGGAGCAACAGCACATCACCCTAGATATAAAATAGCTTTTAAGTTTGCAGGTGAATCAAAAATTACTACACTCAAAAAAATTATTTGGTCAGTATCTAGAAATGGTGTACTTACTCCAGTTGGGGATGTTGAAGCTGTAGAATTATCTGGAGCTAAAATAACAAGAGTAACATTACATAATTATGGGCTTGTGAATCAACATAAATTGAAATCTGGTGATCAAATAGAAATTATCAGATCAGGTGAAGTAATTCCTAAGTTCTTATCAGTAAAAAAATCATCGACGGAAGAGTACAAAATCCCTGAAAAATGTCCGTCATGTAATGAAAAAATTGATATTGTTGATATAAGGCTCATTTGTAATAATCCTCGTTGCCCAGGTAAAATTTTAGAAAGTATATTATATTTTGTTCAAAAAATGGGAATAGATGATTTAAGCTCAAAAAGATTAAATGAATTTATTAAAAATGGACTTATAAATGAAATAAGTGATTTGTATAAAATTAAATCTGAAGATTTATTAAAGCTTGATAAAGTACAAGAAAAATTAGCAACTAAATTAGTAAATGCCATAAATAAATCTAGGAATGTAGATTTAATAACATTTATGACTTCCCTGGGAATATCTGGGGGAGGAAGAAACAAAATTGAAAAAATTTTCCACTCTGGAGTTAAGAGCTTAGATAAATTTAAAAACTTGAACTCAGAGAATTTGCAGAATATTGAATCTTTTGCACAAAAATCATCAGAAGAGTTTATTCAATCCTTCAAATCAAAACTACCTTTAATTGAGTCCTTGGAAAAAGTAGGCTTTCAATTTAAAGAAGTTAAACTAAAGGAAACGAAATTAACTGGAAAAAAAATATGTATTACTGGTACATTATCTGAAAAAAGAAGTTCCATAGAAGATAAAATTCGAAATGTTGGTGGAATAATAGTTAGTTCTGTTACTAAGAACACGGATTACCTTTTATGCAATGATGAAAATTCAAGCTCTTCTAAGATGAAAAAAGCAAAAGCATTAAATACTCAAATCATTTCAGAAAAAAAATTAGAATCCTTAATAAGTTAAAAACTAGCTAATAAACCAGTTGTGAATGTATAGTTATGTTTGCCTTTTCCAGGGATTGGCTCATTATCATATTTCCAAACATAACCTACCTTAAGTGAAAAAATATTACTTAGGGATGCACTTAAGCTTGGCTCGAAGTTAATTAAATAGTCCTCACTATTTGTGAAATTAGGTAAATATTCGATATTTAATTCAACTTTGTTTTTCTCACTAATTAAAAATTCGGAATTAACATTAATTCTACCTTTAGAGTCCTTTAATTTCGCTAAACTTTCATCAACGGCTTTTTCTATAGTATATCTATAACCAGCCTGTAAGTCGATTTTCTTTCTTTCCGAATGTAGCAAAGTATAATTTAAACCCAGGTCACTATTATAGGATCGTGAAATACCTGAAAATCTGTCAGATTCCATATTTTGACCAATGTAAATACCTAGGGTTTCTTTCAACTTTCGTTCAAATTTTAAATCAATATTCCAAGCTTCAACACTTCTAACATTAAAAGATTCTCCATAAGTGTATTTAGCACTTAAAAAATAAATTGATTTATCAACTTTATATTGGTTTTTGGAACCAATATTATAACTTTTTAAATCGGTGTTTCCCCCAGTTGATACTAAGTTAACTTCATCATCAGACTTAAATTGAGCGTAAGAATTTAAAGAAATAAAAAGAAAAATTAGATAAATCTTGAACATAGAATACCCCTAAATAATTTAGAGATATTCTATAATATATTAATTAAGGTGCGCAATTAAACTTTTGAGTATTTACGTTAAAAGAAAAGCAATTTCTTTTTCTAAAAATACCGTTAAAAATACCTTTCGCTTTTTTAGCTACGGCAGCTTTAACTTTCATGGCCTCTTTCCAAGTAAGTGAAATGGGCTCTTTATAATGAAGAGCAATATTTCCTTTTTCATTTACATATGTAAGTGCTTTTAGAATCTTTTGACTTGGTTTATCCTCACTAGTTCTATTTTGATGCCACATGGACATAAACTCTTGTTTAAAAGCCTTGTGTAGCTTTTTAAATTTTCCACCACTATATACAACCATATTATCAAATTGAGAAAGTTCAGCTGTTTGAGATAGGTTATATGATCCAGTAATTAATGTCGTATCATTGCCACTTTCTGAGTAGTCTATTAATAAATACTTGTGGTGATTTAAATACCAAAACCTTGGACTGGGTGCATGGCTGTAATATTTTATCCTTACAGGTGCTGGTCCTAAGTTTGAAAAAGACTTATTCCACATTTGAACAAATTTAGGTGTGCTTTCTCTAGGGGTTCTCGTAGTTTTAAATTCTTGATTATCTACCATGAACGCTACCTTTACACCCCTTTTAATTGCATTTGCTAAATGAGGTAATAAAGTATCAAGATAAAAGTGATTTAAATTCAAAAGTATACTTTGTTTTGCTTTTTTAATTTGTTCAATAAGCATATCCCTTATAATCCATGTTTTTTTATTGCTTACTTTTTTAGATTTGAGTCTAATGAACCTTCCTTTATTTATATCGTTGGTAGAAGCTTCTGTTATATTAAAGTTCATTGAGCTAGAGTATAGGACAGGATTTCCCTTGCTAGGAATATTTAAAATTTTTGATCCTGAAACTTTAGTGTACTCATTTAACTCAGCACTTAATCCTTCGTTATGAGTTTGTAAATCTATTGAGCTATTCCATAAAACTGTGAACTCATGAATGAAGTCATTTAAAATCTTGTCAGCTTTATTTAGGTCAGTCATAAATACAAAATTTTCACTATATCTAGATTTTGCTCCACCTGACATATTCGCACTAGTGTTAATAATATTTTGATTATCTACTATAATCATCTTTTCATGCATTTTCATGGTTGCTACTTTAACTTCTGCACCAATTTTTTCAAGTTTTGCAATTTTTGTAATTACAGCTTTCTTTTTTAAAAGAGGAGGATGAACAACGATTCTTACACTGGCCTTATTTTTAAGTGCAAGGGCCATAGCCTTATCAATTCCATTATCACTCCAGCTGTATATTGAAATTTTGACCGATTTTTTAGCTTTTGCAACTAGTTTATAAACTTCCTCAAAAGCTTTTTTACCCTGGTGAGGAGAAAATAGTGCATAATAATTTTGACCGTATGCAAGGTTAAAAACAAAAAATAACGACGTAATAGATACTAATAATTTTTTCATAATCTCATCCTAATTAGCCTGTATATATCACAAAGAGGCTATTGAGATTAAATAAATGTAATTTCTATATTATTTCTTGGAAATTGTTTTTAAATACTTAATAAACTTGCGATAATTATTTGAAATTTTTTTAAATTTCAATGACTTGAAAACTATATAATTAGATATTACACCTAAGCCTACTCCGATAGAGCTGATTGATTTGAATGATTTTTCAGAGTCTTCTATGTTTTTGCTATAACCAATACCAACACCGTAAAAGAGATTGTTTTCCCAGTTGAGATCAACCCATTCAGTGGGAGGACCATCAAATTCTTTATTTGTTATCTGCAATGAAAAACTTAATCCAAACCCACCAATAATATTTTTTGCCCTTGCAGAGACTTTATATCTTGTTCCATTTAAACTTTTGCATGTACCAAAATAACGACCGCCACCTTTACCGACAAAGCTTGCTATGTTGTAGTTTATTCCAAAGAATTTACACTCAAAAATGGATTCTTCGGTAAGGGCCTTAACAACTAATTGATCCTTAGACGATAATTCAGAAGGGTTAGTTATAGCGTCGATAAAATCTTCTTTTAAGCATTTTCTTTTTAAAGATATTAGTTTTGTCGCGAGCCTCAATCTTGGAGCAGCATTGTAAATGTATTTATTAACAATAAATTTACTATATTGAGGGTATTTTATGAGCAAGGACTGAGCACATTGAAGTACATGATTTTGCAAAATTCTTCTTTTATGGAAATTAGTTGATTGCGTCCCGGCACTAACCTTTATTAGCGTTGTAGAAAATAGGAAACACAAAAAAATGATAAATTTCATTGTAAGCTTTTACACCAAAAAACAATTTTAACCTCAGTGATTGAAATAAATTCATAGTTAAATAATAAGAATATGAAATTTAAGCAATTAGAGAAATAGATTTTATTGTGATTTGAAATAGAGCTTTTATGAAGAAGAGCGAAGAATTTATTTGTGAAAATTGTGAAAAGAAGCATCTAAGTTGGGCCGGAAAATGTTCAATGTGCAACAAATGGAACTCTATTATAAAGCTATCTGATAGAGAAGTAGTAAATTGCATAGATGAAATTAAGCCTCTGAAAGTGAGTCAAATATCATTTGTTAGTAAAGAGAGAATTAAAACGAAACTAAATGAGATTGATAGAGTTTTAGGAGGAGGGTTTGTTAAAGCTTCGGTGACATTATTTGGAGGTGCACCAGGTGTAGGAAAATCTACATTGGTACTAGGAATAATTAAATCAATTCTAGCATATAAGGAGAATTTAAATATTCTTTATTTGAGTGGAGAGGAAACATGTGAGCAAGTAGCAGCACGTTCATTACGAGTAAAATTAAACAGTTCAAGTATGAAGATTGTACACGAATCTAAGTGGGAAAAGATTGAAAATTTTCTTAATAAAAATAAATTTGAATTTATTGTAATTGATTCAATTCAAACTTTATATAGTGAAAATATAAATAGTCTGTCAGGTTCAATATCACAAATTAAAATAATTACTGAGTGTATTATAAAGTACGCGAAAAATAATAATACAACCATTCTAATTATAGGACATATTAATAAGGAAGGAGGACTGGCTGGACCTAAAACATTAGAACATATGGTAGATACCGTAATTAGCTTAGATAAAGATTTAAATAGTAATGTTAGAGTTCTTAGCTCTTCAAAAAATAGATTTGGTTCAGTTGAAGAAATTGGTCTTCTCAAAATGGAAAAAAAGGGTTTTGTACCGCATTGTGAAAATATTTTCTCAAACTATAAAAGAAAAGAAAATTATGTAGGATGTGCGCTTTCATGTTTTAAAAGTGGTAGTAGGGTTTTTTACTTAGAAATTGAAACATTAGCAGTAGAGAATAAACTTGGAACTGGAAAAAGAGTTATATATGGAATTGATATAAATAGAGTTTCATTATTATTGGCCATAATTGAAAAATTCTTAAAAATTCCTGTTAATTCTTATGATGTTTATATAAATGTTGTAGGTGTATCTCGTTCAATAAATAGAGAGATAGATTTAGCTATTATAGCTTCATTAATAAGTAGCTTTAAAAGTATTAAAATTTCAAATAATTTAATATTTTTAGGTGAAGTTGGGTTATCGGGGAGAATACGTCCGATATATAATTGTGAAGAAATAAAAAGTGAATTCAAAAGCAACAAGGAGATTAAATTAGTTACGAAAATAGAGGGTAAGAATGAGGATCAGAATTTAATTAATATTGCTTCTTTGGATGAACTAATGCGAGTGATTTCAACACCTTAGAGGTGAATCAACTATGTACAAATATGAATTAAATACAAAAATATAGTAAGTAATACTGAGATTGCTATTATTTGACTATGAAATTTAGAGCACTTATCTTATTTTTGGTATTTTTTCACAATCTAGTTTTTGGCAACGTTTGCTCTGAAAAAGTAGATAAGTTTTTTGCCTTTAATTATCAAATAATGATTGAGCAAGAACATGAAATTAAGATTACTCAAGCTGAATCGGATTTTATTTCTCAGGCCTTAAATTCAAAGCATGCTTCAACAGAGCAATTTAAAAAGCTATATACAATTATTAATAAATTAAAAGGTGTAAATAAAAATTTATCAAGAAAAGTTGAAGCACTTATTGGTAGAAAGCTTAGTGATATAGAAAAAAAAGGATTGAGCTTTTCCAAGACCATTGGGATGGGTGAACTTGATAATACTGGCTCTACAATAAATCCGAGCAAAGGTTTTTACACTGATGATCAAATAAGAAGAAAAGATTTAGTTCTTAGCACAGTTGGGTTTAAAGAGAAGGAAAGATTTGAAATCATGAACTCAACACTATTATTAAATAGATTAAGCGAAAGTGAGATTTTTGATTTTGTTACATATAGATTTAGAATTCGAAATGAACATGCAAAAATAAATAACGAAAGAACTCTTCAAGAAATAAGAAAATATAAAGTTAAAGAAACAACCAATAAGAGAAAAAAATATGCAGATTATGAATTTGCCAAAGCTATTTTCAAGAGAGGATTTTTTCATAAGGTAGCGAATCTACTAAAGCTTCTTTGGTATGATCCAACTTTTAAGCTTGGGTTTTGTTTTGGAAGAGCGATGACAATGCAACTTGAGTCAAGCCTTGCTGGAATGGAACCAGATGCAATTAAAAAGATATATATAACTGGAAAACTTGGAATGTGGAGTTTTCACGTAGCTTCGATGATTAAAGGACCTGATGAAAAGTGGTGGGTGCTAGATTCTTTTTTATTAAAACCTGTTGAATTAGAAGATTGGGTAAATCGATGGATGAAAAAAGACAAATTGGGCAATGCTCAGATTTATATAACAAATGCATCAAGAATGAGTGCAAATGGACATGATTTTTATAATAAAGAAGAATTATATGATAAGTTTTATAAAGGTTATTTTAGAGATTTAATTCAATATTATAGAAAGAAAGTGAAATTAGATAACGGAGAAGAAGTACCTTTTTCTAGAAAAATTCGCGACTATTATAGGAATATAGAGCGTGAGTAAAATATTAACTTTTTTTTTATTATTTTCTTTAGTAAGTAGTAATTCATATGCAAAACCATTTAGAGATTTCAAAGTTGGTGATTTGAACGTGTTTGTATCAGTGGATATCGAACAGAGCGTTGAAAAAATATTGTTAAATTATATTGAAAAATCATTTAGCTCTTTAAAGTCTAAGATTTCAAAAAATGTATTTCAAAAAATAAAACAGACAAAAATTTGGATTTCAAATGAGAGTAATTATCCTTTTAGAAAAGGTGAAAAAACATCGATTGTTTACCACAGAAGTAAAGAATGGTTAGAAAGTAATAATTTAAATACAGAATATGCCAATTCAATTCATATAATCAATCCTAGAAATTTTGTTGAACGAAAAATTATTGAAGAAATGCCAAATGTTCTAATTCATGAATTATCTCATTCTTTGTTTGTGAAACTCTCAGCACAGAATAGAAATTTAATAAAAATGGCATATAGTTCTGCTCTTAAGTCTTCAAAGTATAGAAATGTAACTAGAAATAATTACCTTACAGTGAAAGAAGCCTATGCCTTACAGAATGAATTGGAGTACTTTGGTGAACTAAGCGAAGCCTATTTTGGGAAAAATGATTTTTTTCCGTATACTTCTGAGCAACTCTATTCGTATGATAGAGTTGGTTTTAATGTGGTTGAATACATATGGAAGTCTATTTAATTAATAGAGTTTCTTAATGTAGTTGGCCCATAAATTGTTTTTATTTTCAAAATATTTAGTATCGGAATTAGAAGGTTTAAATACCTTTTCTTCCTTCCATAATTCTTTGATCTTTTCTTTTTTAATCAAATTTGAACCAATGGCCGCAGCTAGGGCCGCTCCATAAGCTGTTGTTTCTATAATTTCTGGTTTAACAATATTTATTTTTGAAAAATTGGACTGTATTTGCATTAATAAACTATTTGCAACAGCTCCACCGTCAACGTTTAAAGAACTGATTTTTTCGCCAAGATCTTGTTCCATAGCATTCAATAGATCATTAATTGATAGTGCTATTCCTTCAAGTGTTGCTCGTGCAATGTGTTTATCAGCTGTGTCTCTTGTCATCCCCACAAGAGCTGCTTTAGCTTCAGAGTTCCAATGTGGAGATCCAATTCCAGTAAAAAATGGAAGCAAGAGTATGTGTTCTACTTCATCGAGGTCTTGAACTTGATTTGCTAGCATTTCAATTTCATGACTTTCTTTAATTAGTTTTAAATTATCTCTGACCCACTGAACAGCTGCTCCGGCTATATAACAACTTCCTTCGAGTGCATATTGAATATTATTTCCATCATTATATGCAACAGTAGTTAAAAGACCATTTTCAGAATAAATTTTTTCATTACCAGTATTTAGTAACATAAAAGCACCTGTTCCATAGGTACATTTAGAGTCACCCTTTTTTAATCCAGCCTGTCCAAAAAGAGCTGCTTGCTGATCACCTAAAATTCCAGAAATCGGTATACCATCTGGTAAAAAATCCAAACCTGCTGTAAAACCAAATTGTCCAAATGAACTTTCTATTTTAGGGAGATATTCAGCTTTAATATCAAAAATTTCTAGTAATTCAGGATCCCATGTGCAATTTTCTAAGTTCATTAATAAAGTTCGAGATGCATTACTTCCCTCTGTTGCGTGAATCTTACTTCCTGTTAATTTATAGAGTAAAAATGTATCGATTGTACCAAACTTCAAATCGTTATTATCTGCTGATTTTTTAACGACTTCAGAATTATTTAAGAGCCAGTTCATTTTTGTTGCTGAGAAATATGGATCAAGAGGTAGGCCCGTTAAAGATTTAACTTTAGATTCAAGACCTTTTTCTTTTAAATCGGTACAAAAGTTAGCGGTTCTTCTATCTTGCCATACGATTGCATTGTGTAGTGGATTGCCTGCAATATCAAAAGCGCAAGTCGTCTCTCTTTGGTTTGTAATTCCAATACTTCTAATATGGTCGGCCCTTACATTATTTTTTTCTAAAACATCTTGAATAGTTGTTTTTACTGTATTCCAAATATCATTGAGATTATGTTCAACTAATCCAGGCTTAGGGTAAATTTGCGGAAACTCTTTATTAACTTTATCTACTAAGGCAAAATTCTCAGCATTAACTAGTACTGCTGTTGTTCCAGTAGTTCCTTGATCAATTGAAAGAATGAAAGACATTTAAAACTCCTATTGGGGAATATTAACCTGATCAGATGTTGGTGAAGTAATTATCTTTACAAGAGCTGTCCATCTATCTCTAACTCCAGTGCTCACTCCACGTAAAATAGTAAATGAGAACAAAATTATGATAAATAACAAAAAGATGAACTCTAGAAAGGTTTGGCCTTTTTGCTCTTTAAGTACTAGATTAGTCAAATTTAACCGCCTATCTGATATAAGATTTTTGATGTATTATATTATGGCCTATATAAATTGTATTGTTGTGGATGTAATGAAATCAATAAAAAAATTTATACCAATATCTTTGTTTTTATTCGTGTTTTTCTCTGCTCTGGCCGTACAGGTTGGTTTTGATTTACTTGACCTTTCTGCTCTACCAAGTTCAGAGAAGAAAAAGAGAGTAAAAGACTATGAGAATCTTTATCAAAGTGAAACTTTTCAAACGTTTAAAAATAAAAAAATATCATTAAACGATCAAAAAAATAAAGTAGTAATTATAAACTTTTGGGCATCTTGGTGTACACCTTGCCTTGAAGAGCTTCCCTCAATGGTAAAATTGAGAAAATTATTTAAAGAAGATAAGCTTAAAATATTAGCAGTAAATGCTGATGGTGATGAACCGAAGAAGAAAATTCAACAAATTTCTAAAAAATTTAATATTAACTTTGATATAATTCCTGATTATGATTCAAAAATTCTTAATAAATTTAATATAACAGCTCTTCCTGTAACTATAATTTATCATAATGGAAAAGTGATAGAAATTGTAGATGGACCAAAAGATTTTGTATCTGAGGAATTTAAAACAAAAGTCGTTGATCTAACTAAATAGAAAGATTTAATCCCCAATTGTAAGTGATTCTATCTAAATCATTTGTGTTAAAAATACTAAACCTTGGTGATAATCCTTTTATTATTGCGCCTTGGTTCTTTAGGTCAAGAGCATGAGCTGCATTTAAAGTAATACTACTCCATAATTCACAAATATTCATTTTGTATTGAGGAGCTGCAAGAGATGCAATCAGAAGAACATTATCACAGTGACAAGATCCAGGGTTATAATCAGATGCGATTGCAACTTTTACACCAGAATCTAAAAGCTTTCTTCCGTTAGCTTGAGGTTTTCCAAGAAAAAAACCTGTACCAGGAAGAAGAGTTGCTACAGTTTTTGAATTTGCTAATGCTTTAATTCCATCATCAGTTGTGGCCAAGAGATGATCAGTAGAAAGTGCGTCGTATTTACAAGCAAGAATAGCACCTTTGTTATCATTAAATTCATCAGCATGACTTTTAACTTTTATATTTAAACTAGTGGCTTCTTGAAATAGTTTTTCTGTATCATCAGAAGTGAAGTATCCCTTTTCATGAAATATATCTACGGCATCAATAATATTTTCACTAGATAATTTTTTTAATAAAGGAATAACAACTTCATCAAGATAATGAGAAGAGGACTTGAAATCCTTAGGTATTGCGTGTGCTGCCATATAAGTATTTTTTATTTGAACTTTAGGAAAAAAATGTTTTTTGAGTCTATCAATTAAATGGCTGATTTCATACTCTCTTTGATAGTTTAATCCATAACCACTTTTTATTTCAATAGTTCCAACTCCATATGAATTAATTCGCTCAATACGCTGCTTTGCTGTTAAAAACAATTCATCAAGACTAGCCTCATTAGTTCCTTTCATTGTATTTAGTATTCCACCACCTGCATTAGCAATTTCTTGATAGTCAGCACCATTTAATCTCATTGTATATTCTTTGGCCCTATCTCCTCCAAAAACAATGTGAGTATGACTATCTACCAATTCAGGAGTTAATACTTTTCCTCTATAATTTTTTTCTTCATCTAACTTAATCTCATTAGGAAATTCTTTATCACTGCCAACCCAAATAATTTCATTTTCATCAAAAATAACACTAGCGTTAGAAATTATCGTTAGATCCTCTGGAGATAAATTTCTTCCATCCTTTTCATGAGCGGATTTTAAAGTGATAACTTGTGAAAAGTTTCTATAGGCTTTAATCATCACTTCCTACTTGATGGAAATTTTATATTTGTTTTTGATTTCATGCTTTCAGCAATTTCATAGCCAGCATCAACATGTCTTATAATACCCATACCTGGATCAGAGTTTAAAACCCTTGATAGACGTTTATCCATTTCCTCCGTTCCGTCTGCAACAATAACCATTCCAGCATGTTGAGAAAATCCCATGCCGACACCACCACCATGATGAAAGCTTGTCCAAGAAGCACCATTCATTGTATTTATCATTAAGTTTAATAGTGGCCAGTCCGAAACAGCATCTGTTCCATCTTTCATACCTTCAGTTTCTCTATTTGGAGAGGCTACACTTCCACAATCTAGATGGTCTCTACCAATTACAATTGGCGCTTTAACTTTTCCTTCTCTTACAAGTTTATTAAATAATAAGCCAGCTTGTTCTCGTTCACCGTATTTAAGCCAGCAAATTCTAGAAGGAAGTCCTTGAAAATTTACCATTTTTTCAGCTTTATCAAGCCAATTAATAAGTTTTTTATTTTCAGGAAATAATTTTCTTAATGCATCATCAGTAACTTTAATATCTTCAGGGTCACCAGAAAGGGCCATCCATCTAAATGGACCAGATCCTTGGCAAAAAAGTGGTCTGATATAAGCAGGGACGAAACCTGGAAAATCAAACGCATTATCTACACCTGCTTTTTGAGCTCCTGCCCTTAAATTATTACCGTAATCAAAAACAAATGATCCTCTGTTTTTAAATTCCAACATAGATTTAACATGATCGCCCATTGTTTTATAACTTAGTTCTTCATATTTATTAGGATTAGTTTTTCTCAACTTATCAGCTTCATCTAAGCTCATACCTCTTGGGACATAACCATTTAAAGGATCATGGGCAGATGTTTGATCTGTAACGAGATCAATCTTAATATTTTTAGAAAGTAGATATTCATTAAAATCAGCAGCATTTCCAACAACTGCAATCGAATGAGCTTCACCATTTGAAACATATTGATTAGCAAGCTCAATTGCATGATCAAAGCTATTTGCTAGTATATCTACATATTTTGTATCTAATCTTTTTTGAATTCTATCTTTAGATACATCGGCTCCAATGAAAACTCCTCCGGCCATTTTGACAGCTAAAGGTTGAGCTCCACCCATTCCGCCAATTCCAGCAGATAAAACTAATTTTCCTTTTAAGTCAGACCCTTGTCCATAGTGTTTTTCAGCGGCGGCCATAAATGTTTCATATGTTCCCTGTAAAATACCTTGTGATCCAATATAGATCCATGAACCAGCAGTCATTTGCCCATACATCATTAACCCTTGGTCTTTTAGCTTGTTAAAATGTTTCCAGTTTGCCCATTCGGGAACAAGGTTAGAATTTGCAATTAAAACTCTAGGTCCATGTTCATGGCTTGGAATTACTGCAACAGGTTTTCCAGATTGAATAAGAAGAGTTTCATTATTTTCAAGATCTTTTAATGCTGAAATAATATTATTAAAAGCATCTATGTTTCTAGCAGCCTGGCCATTACCACCATAGACTATGAGTTGATCTCTATCTTCGGCAACTTCTGGATGTAGGTTGTTTAATAAGCATCTTAGTGCAGCTTCTTGATGCCAGCCTTTACAAGTTAGTTCTGTGCCTGTTGGTGGAAGTGGAATGTTACTCATTTTAAGGCTCCTATTTCTTTTTCTACAGCATCGATTAATTCATTAGTGTTAATAAGTTTTTCGATATTGTTGATATCTTTATAAAATACTCTATCGTTTTCAATTGGTTGGACATGTTTTCTAATTACTGAAAATGCTGCTTCCACAGCTCTTGAAGATTTTAATGGTCTTTGAAATTGAATTGCCTGAGAAGAGCAAAGCATTTCTATAGCAAGGCATTGTTTTAAATTAAAAAGAACTTCATGTAATTTTCTTCCTGAAGTTACTCCCATTGAAACATGATCTTCTTTGTCAGTCGATGTAGGAATTGAGTCGACTGAAGAGGGGTGACAAAGGTATTTATTTTCACTTGCTAGTGCAGCAGCTGTAACATGTGCAATCATAAGACCACTGTTTAAACCAGAATTACCAACTAAAAATGCTGGTAGCTCGGAAAATGTTGGATTCATCATTTTTTCAATTCTTCGTTCACATATATTTGCTAATTCTGCTAGGCCCATGGCCAAGTAATCCATGCATAGGGCAAGAGCTTCTCCATGGAAGTTTCCACCTGATATAACTTGATCTTGTTCAACAAAAATAAGAGGGTTGTCTGTTACAGAATTAACTTCTGTCTTTAGAACTACTTCAGCATGTTTTAAAGTTTGTCTACAGGCTCCGTGAACTTGAGGTACGCATCTTAAAGAATAAGGATCTTGTACTTTATTACAATCAGGGTGTGAGTGAATTATTTCTGATCCTTCAAGAAGTGCATTTAAATTATCACAACAATCAAGTTGACCAACATGAGGTTTAACAGAGGTAATTAGTGGATTATAGGCTTGATTAGTTCCCTTAACTCCATCAAGAGTCATACAAGCAGATATGTCAGCAATTCTTATAAGTTTTTGAGCTTCAACTAGGGCCAAACTTCCAAGGGCGGCCATAACTGCAGTTCCATTAATTAGGGCCAACCCATCTTTTGGTCCAAGCTTGGCAGGTTTTTTACCTATTTGTTCAATGGCGAATGCAGAGGAAACAATTTTACCATCAAATTCAACTTCACCTTCACCAATTAAGGCCAAGGCAACATGAGAAAGAGGAGCAAGGTCCCCTGAAGCTCCAACACTGCCTTTTTGAGGTACAACAGGAGTAATATGATAATTTAAAAAATCAATTATCAATTGAACTATTTCAGGGTTAACACCTGAGTAGCCAGAAGCTAAACAATTAGCTCTAAGTACCATGATCGCTCTAGTAACTTCTTTATTAAATGGATTACCAACACCTGTACAATGAGATCGGATTAAATTTAATTGTAATGTTTCAAGATCTTTTTTATCTATATGCTTATTTGATAGGGCACCAAAACCTGTATTTATTCCATATACTGGTTCACCCTTTTCAACTATTTTAAAAACATAATCTCTTGAAAGTTGCATCTTTTCTTTTGATGAATCTGCTATTTTTACTAGTAATTGATCTTTTTTAGCGTGAGCGATTTGAAAAATTTGAGAAATATTTAATTCAAATCCATTTATTTCAATATGCTTCATCTTAGCTCCTCAAGCTCTCTAATTTTTTTTCATAGTTAGAAGGGCCATCTTTAAATATGTATGAACCAGCAACTAGATTATTTGCCCCATGATCTTTAAGCTTGGTCGAATTTAAATTATTTACTCCGCCATCGATTTGAACCATAAAAGATAAATCATGATTTTTTTTCAAAGTAACAACGTCATTCATTTTGTTATAAGTACTTTCAATAAAACTCTGACCACCAAATCCAGGTTCAACTGACATAATTAAAAGTAAGTCAATTGCCTTTAAAACTTCTAAAGAAATAGAGGATACAGGAGTGTTGGGTTTAATTGAGATACCTACACTTTTAAAATAACCTTTGAACTTTTTAATTAACTCTAAAGGATTATCAGTTGCTTCTAGGTGAAAAGTTAAATTATGAATTCCAGTATCTTTTAAAAGTTCTCCATGAAATTCAGGGTTAGAAACCATTATATGGGCATCAATTGGTAATTTAGTTTTAGAAACGATTTGTTTTGCCAAGGGGCCACCAAGAGTAAAATTAGGTACAAAATGGCCATCCATAATATCGAGATGAAACCAAACATTATCGATGTGTGAAAAATAATTTAATTCCTTTTCAATATTAGTAAAATCACAAGACAGTAAACTTGGTGAAATTATCATTTTTACTCCGGGTTAATAATTACATCAGTGTTTGAACTTTTTAGCCCATTTATTAATTCAGAATCAGAACAGGCTTTCTTTCCTTCAATTTGTATTTCTTTTAATCGCAACGTTCCGTCTAGAACACCTACCGCTAGACTACCAAAATCTGTTGAGCAATAACCTGGATCAAGAGGAATAGGCTCACTTTCTATTTCAAAAATTTTTAATCTTTTCTTATTCAAAAAACAATAAATTCCAGGCCATGGCATAAAGGCCCTCAATTTATTTAAAACATCATTTCTGGTAGATGATTTAAAATCAATGAAGCCGTCAGTCTTTTTAATAGTTGGTGCAAAAGAGACTTGCGATTCATCTTGAGTCTTAAAGCTTATTGAATTTTTTAATGCCATATTTAAAAACTCATTTAAACAATTTTGCGATAATGTTTTTAACTCTTCATATAGTTCAGGTGCTTTCCATTCCTTTTTAATTTCAATAGATAATGAATGTGCAATATCTCCAGCATCCATTTTTTTAACCATTTTCTGTATTGAAACACCGGTTGATTTATCTCCATTTAATAAAGCATATTGTATTGGAGCAGCTCCTCTGTATTTAGGAAGTAAAGATGTATGAATATTAAAACAACCCAATTTGGGGAGGTCTAAAATTTTAGAATTTAGAAATTGAGAAAAAGCAAAAACAATAATCAGATCAAAATCATTATCTAGTTTATCAATATCTTTATTAATATTATTAGACTGAATTAAGTTTATATTATGTTTTTTTGCAAATTCAGCTACAATTGGAGATTTTAAATTATTTCCTCGTCCGGCAGGCCTATCCGGCATTGTAACTATAGTATGTAATTCTATATCATTTCTATCATTTAATAGTTCAAGTGATGGAATAGTAATATCAGGTGTGCCAAAAAAAGCGACCTTAAGTTTATTCATTACCTACTCATCCTTTTTCGGTTTTTTAAATATTTTTTCATAAGAAGATTTTTCTTGAGCATGCTCAAACGTTCTAAAAAAACAATGCCATCAAGATGATCATTTTCATGCTGTAAGCAAACGGATAATAGTCCATCTGCTTCTATACTATGTTTATTTCCTTCTAAGTCTTGATAGTTTAATAATATTTTTTCAGACCTTTTTACTTCTTCATAAATTCCTGGAACAGATAAGCAGCCCTCTTCATATAAGACTTCACCTTCAGGTTTTGAAAATTCAGGATTTATAATTACTCTAGGTTTGAAATTAGATAGTTGGTATTCAGTTTTTCCCTCAGGGTTTGTAATTTCTTCTCGATCAAAGTCAATATCCATTACAAAAAGTCTTTTACTAATTCCAACTTGAGGAGCTGCGAGTCCAATACCTGGTGCTTTGTACATTGTGAAAAGCATATTTTTAACAAGAGTTTTTAATTCTTCGTCAAAAACTTCAACAGGTTTAGCAACTTGTTTTAGTATGCTTGCAGGATAAGTAAATATTTTAAGTTTTTCACCTTCTAAACTATAATTTTCTAAAAATTCCATGACTTTACTTAACACATGCGCAGCGCACTGGTCTAGTGATTTAAAGGCCTTAAAAGATAGACTCTATCAAGAAGGTCTTCGACGTTTAAATTGAGGATTGCCTTTAAAATTTCTTTGGACTTTCTTCCTCTCTTCCAAATAATCCAAGAATAGATTTGCGTTGAGTCACTAGATAAGTTTTTGGATTTATATGTATCTTCGTGAACTAATATTAGGCCATCAGTGTTAGACTGAAGTTGCTCTTTTATTCGTGAAGCGTCAGAAACTATTACCTCTCTATTTATTCGCTCAGATATGAAATAGGGTTTTTTTGTAACGACAGTCAATTGCTGTTGATTGATTAAGTCAACGGCGCGTTGTGGTAACATTGGCAGATATAAGTTTGGGATAAAGAGGGCCCAAATAGTGACCATTAAAATATGAAAGCTAAGAGCAAATGAAAAAAGGTTTTTATAATTATTGAAAATAAATAAGGCCAGAGCAAATAGTAAAACTGTACAGACTGTATAGAAATTAAAATCAAATTTTAAGGGTAAATTATCAATAAAAAAGCTTAAAACAAAAATAAAAATCGCAAATAAAAACGGAATGTAAAAAATTAAATTTCTAAACCAGTTCTTTGATGTAAAGTTTTGCTGAATATTAGGAAATATATAAATTAGAAAAAGTGGAATTGATGGCATTGCATAGTGGTGAGATTTTTGTTTTGGTATAAACCATAAAAAAAAGAAAACACAAAATGAAATTAATAAAAACTTATAGTCACTCCCTTTAAAATTAAGTTTTAACTTCTTAAGTTTTGTTACTAGTATGATGGACCAGGGTAAGCTAAATATTATCAATCCTTGTATTACGGATGAAACCGGATAGGACTTAGATTTAAACTTTCCAACATTTTCTCTAATGAAAAAATAATCAAAAAATTCAGGTCCAAATCTTTGAAAGCATAGTAAAAACCAAATTGAACTCAATAGTAAGCTAGAAATCCCAAATATATAAAGATTTTTATTTAATAAAAATCTAGGACCTGAATGATATAAATTAAAAAGTCCGATAGATCCATAAATCATTACAAGTGAAACAGGACCTTTTATCATGCAAGAACATGCAGCAAAAAAAATACTTATGAAAAAGTTACTGCTTCTATTAGTTTTAAAAAATGTGTGAGCATACAAGACAGAAATTACAGAGTAGAAAGTTAAAGGAATTTCCATCATAAATATTCTTGAATACTTTAAAATTCCTATTGTTGAGATTAAAAATATAAAGAAAACATATTTTGGATAGTTTAAATTTTTAGAACACCAATTACTTATTATTAAAATTGATATTAATGTTATAAAAAGAACAGATATTCTTGAAGCTATTAAAGATGGAGACCCTGTTAGGTAATAAAAGGGAAAGGCAGTCCAAAAATGAAGGGGAGGTTTTGACCAGTGATTTTCACCTAAGTACTTAGGAACTAAAAAACTATTTAGTTCAAACATTTCTTTTGAAATCTGTAGGTAGAAACCTTCTGTTCCTTGTCTAAGTCCATCTATATTACCAATGTCTATAAATAAAATTAAAGAAGCGAATATACATAATATGATCTGATAATTGTTTCTTAACTTGCTAATCATCGTAACTCTTTATTTCTATTAAATATAAAGCCCAAGAAAATACAGAATATTAATGGAACAGCAAATGTTGCTAAAATTGGAGGAAGCTTTGTGCTTACCCCCAACTGAAGAGTGTAAGAATTGACAAGCCAGTAAGCAATGGTAAAGACAAATACAAAAGCAACGTTTTTACCAAAGGAGCTTGCTCTCCTGTTAGAATTAAAAATTCCTGCTGCTGCAATTAGCGTAAATACGATACATATGAATGAAGTTGAAAATTTTTCTAAAAATATAACCTGGTATTCATTAGTATTAATACCAGTATGATTTAACTTTCTTATATAGGTATAAAGTTCAATAATATTTAATGTAGTTATATCAGCTTCAAGTTGATTAAAGTCTTCTGGTGTTTCAAGAATAGTCATAACTTTAGAATTTAATTCTTTTATTTCTGGAAATTTCCCACCAGAAATATTCTCATAACTTTTTAAATTATTAAAATTCCAAATATTGCCATCTAAAAATGTAGCGCTTTTGGCCCTATATACTTTATCGATTTTAGATTTATCATTTAAAAAATATAAAGCAATATCTTCAAGGGTATTGTTAATTTTATTAAACCTGGCAAATGAGAAAAAATAATTTTGACTTTTATACCAAATTTTTCCAGATCCAATTGTTGATGCTCTAAGACCTTTACTTTTTAAATTTCTAAATTTGTTTTCACTGTTTTTAATGAGAATATTTTTTTTAGATTTAGCAAATGGCTGAATAAAGCTTGAAGAGAAAAATTGAAAAGCTGCAATAACTAAAGATGCTTGAACTAGTATTGTTAAAAATTTTCTTCTTGAGTATCCTGAAGCAAAAATAGCTGTTAATTCACTTCTATTTTTTAATTTATTAATACTAAACAATGAAGCTATTAAACAAGAGACTGGAATTATTTTTCCAAACTGCCCAGGTAGTTCTACAAAATGATTGAAAATAACATCAATTGTATCGATATTGGATCTTAGAAGCCCTGATATTAAATTGGCGACTGTAAGAATTAAAATAAGAATTATTGTGGCGGCAAAGAAAAACTTAAACCACTCTCTCATTATGAGAGCTCGTATAATTGACATGTATTAAATTATAGTTTTTCTATAAAGTTTTGCAAATAAGCGAAGTATAGGAGAAGAGAAAAACTTCATCGTTTTTCCAAAATAAGGGTATTTGTTAGAGAATTCAATAATGTTTGGAGATACTCTATAGTAATACTCAACAAAATTGATTCCCCAATTGTACTTTAAAATATTTTCTTTAAAAATTCTTAGAGTATATGTTGCTGGATGATTTTCACCCAAGCAGTAAGTCGCGATATAACATTTCTTAGAATTAACTCTAATTTCATTATATGCATTTTGAAACGCTTTTGGGTTATAGGCCATATTTTGTTTAACAAACTTTCTAATAGATTCTGAATTTAAATATTGATATTTATACCCAATGGTGAATTTTACAAACTGAGATAAACATCTTTCACATTCTTTTTTCAGCTTTGGATTTCTATCATAAGCCTTAGATAAATCCCAGTAGACACGACTGATTAATAATAACTCTGGAATTTCTTTTTTCTGATCAAACATTGAGGGTCGTAATTGATGCTCTTCAACGCCATAATACTTTGAAAGTGCATATAGGTATTTATTATACATCTCAACAGCATTTGGAATATTGTCTGCTTGACTATGTTCCTGAGCTTTTCTTAAGAGGGCCAACCGACTATAGTAACGGTCCATTACGGCCTTACTTTTTTGTGGGGTTGAATCGTCTTTTTCCTTCTTATTAGCACTCATAAAGAGCTTGTCGGAAAACTAGATTAAAATTTGATTAAAAAAGTCTACTTTCTAAAGATATTAGATACTTAAAACTTATACGCTAGAGAAAATGAACTTTCTTTTATACTTGAACCTTCTTGATCTCTTTCAGGAGATTTTTCAACTTTAGTATTTTTTAAAGCAAATTCTAATACTAGTTTCGGTTGAACCCAAGAAAGGCCTAGGCCATCACCTCTTTCTAGATTTAGTTTATCTCTGAAAGTTCCAACTCTTAAAAATACGCTTTCAAAAATTTTGAATTGAGAAGCAATATTATAAATTAGATTATCAGATAGAGTTTGCTTATAATCTGATCCAGCATCTCCAATCAATGATATAAAACCATTGAAAGTATATTGAAAACCTATCTTTGCTAAACGTTGAGCATATTTATTGTCTAAAGGGTTGTTTACAACAAGTCCCATTGTAACGTTTGGCGAAACAACATGTGATACACCAATTATGAATTCATTATATTTAATTGCATTAAAATTTTCTGAATTAAGATTATTTTCTTCTTTGATTATTTTATAAGTTGTTCCAAGTGAAGTGTAATTTCCAACAGGATATGCCATACTTGCAGCCATTGTTTTTCTTTTGCTCTCAAGAAAAGTTTGTTGAATATAGCTAAGAGATCCAGCAGTTTTTCCTTTTGAGTCTGAAAGTATAAAGGCTGTATTTCCATCTTTTCTGTTTTCATAATTTGTGTTTGAACTTCTTGTTACTTCGCTACCAGTTCTTGAAAAATAAAATGAAGAAGTATTGTAGAAAGCAATTGAGGCAGGATTTAGTATACTAGATTCGTCAATTAATAGAGATCCAACTCCGGCGCCTGAAGTAGCTTTTAGATGAGTTGTTTCAAAAGGTCTAACTTTTGCATAGGCACTGTTAATTAATATTGTGAATAATAACAAAGTAAAAGCTTTCATCAATTGAATCTCCTTAATATAAAAATTAAAACACAAAGAAATACACAATTAAAGAAAAAAGCATGTAAAATATGTTGTGGAAAAACAACTAAAGGTTAATTTATGAAACTTTTTAAGTTTATTATTATAAGTTTAATATCTTTCAATATATTCGCAGCGATTCCAACAGTTGAAGGTTTATTTAGAAATAGTAGTAGTGGTGAAATATTAGCTGATACAGTTGTATTTACTGTAATGATTGAAAATGAAATTAATAAGTCATTATTGGACGCTACTTCTCAAAGTGAAGAGCCAGAATCATCACAAATGGAAAAAACTTTAGATCTGGAACCATTAAAAAAATATGTGAAATATATTTTTAATTTAAAAAAGCCTGGTAGGTATGAACTTTTGCAGATTGAATATTCATCCCCATCTATGCAAAGGGCTGCAATTGAAAGGGTTCAGTTTATTCCAAATTATACTAATAGAATAAATGCTGATAATAATTTAGAAAGAAGTGTGTTTAATTCATTAATTCTTAGTTATGGACTAAATGATTCAGCAGGTATCAATACTGTTCTTAAACGCTACAATTCTGATTACAAGCTAAATACTGAAGTAATGAATAATGAGAAAGTAAGTATTCTTAAAAAATATAAAGAGTATTTGATTCAATCTAAAGAAAGTGAGACAGAAGATAGTGACTCTTTAAAATCGCCATTAAAGCCAGAATCAGAAGAAGAAAAAGCAAGAGTAGATGAAATTTTAAAAAGCAAAATGTATATTGCCAATGATCAAGTCAAGCTAATTAGGAAAAACAATAAATTTCACTGGCGAGTACAATTAGAAAATTTTGAAGCATTATTTTCAAATGAAAGTCATCGATTAGAGAATTTTGTCTTAAAAATAGATGAAAAAAATATTGAAGTTACTAATAGCGAATTTATTTCTTTTAATGGGCAATATAATTTACCTAGGGAATTTTATATTAAAAGCGCTGAACAAACGGTTTATAGAGTTCGATCTTTAGATATTAAAGTTTTTAATAGTAAAACCACAAGTATGTCAGACAGGGTAAAAGACTTTAATAAGTATCTCGCGAAAAATAAAGAAAGCTGGGATAAGGATAAAAAAGTTGAGTTTCACACTCTTCTTTATTAATTATTTGAGCTAACTTATTGAAAAAAGAGCATTTATTTAGTTCTTCTCAATTCAACTAAAGGAATTTACTTAATTTTCCGATTAGACGTAAGTATTGGTCTAAAAGGATAAGACATATGAGAAGAGTAAATTTAGTTTTCGCATTATTATTTTCAATTAGCGCTAACGCAGTTGATGTATTTGACTTTGGAGATGTTCCACAAGAAAGGCAAAGAAAAACTGCTGTTGACAGAAGGGTCACAAAATCTACTGTGTTGAAAGGTAGTGGATCGATGGCAAAAATAAAGGCCGGTGATTATGTTAATTGTGCCAGTGAAGATATCTTAAGTTTAATGCCCTATACATTAATTGATGGACTTATTGGTCCAGATGCTAAAGTTGAAGTACTCGTTGATAAAGACTCAAAAACTGTTGAAGTGGTTATACCAGAATACTTAAATGCTTGTATGAATGTTGTTCCGAGTATTTCTCAAAATAAAAAGAACGAAGATGTTGGAGTTGGGTTTGTTAATATTTTCGACTTTAATAAATGGTGGAAAAATGTCTATGTAGATAGTCCGTTCGCTAAAGATCATCCTGAAATTGATATTGTAAAATTTAATAAATTTTCTCCTTATGAAAAGTATATATTCTGTGTTGAAAATACTGATAATGGAGAAGGAAAACCTATTTTAGGTGAAGATAAAAAATTTAATAGACCAAAAGCAGATGAGTTTTATAGTGGTGTTCCTGTAAGTAGTGGCCCTCAAAAAATATCAATGAGTGGGCGAAACACTATTGAAGTTGTAGTTGGTACATCTGAATCTGTTTCTAAGAAAATGGCACCTCTTTATGGTGATGATAGAAGAGAAAGTAATCAAAAACCAAATATCTGTTTAACTTATGAAAAGTTTTCAAATGATCCAAGTGATAGTTTTTTATTTGATGAAGCAGATAAGGCCATTGCAAAAGTATATGATGCCTGTGCAAGTGGAAGTTCTGAGTTGATTCAACAAATGATGAGAGAGCTTGATGGTAATATTAAGCATGCACTAAAAGGAAAAAAAGATGTTGATAAAATCTTAGATGCAATGAGAGTAGCACTTGAAACTGCTGATAAGAAAAGTAATTCAAGTGAAAAAGAATCTTTAATTAAGGAAATTAAAGATCTTGCTGAAAAAGTGAATCGATTTGATGTTGATGACCCAGAAGATAGAGATGAGCTAGAAGATATTGCTGCCAGACTATCTGAGAAGATTAATGAGTATGATGCGGAGTATTTTGTTCATGACAAAGAAGTTATTGAAGCAGCTTATGAGAACTATGATAAATTTAAAAATGATAAGGATAAAAAAACAATAGCTAAGAAGAATTTAAAAGAAGCTATTAAATTAGCAGAAGATTTACCGTTCAATGACTTAAGAAAAGTTGCAAAGAAATTAACGACTAAAAAAATTGGATTAAAAGATGAAGCTGTTGCAATTAATGAATTTTATTTAACTGCAAAAGCTTATTCAAAAGTTGACGGTAAGAAGAAAAGAAAACCAAGTAGAATTGAAAAATCAGTAAAAAAAGAAATGAAGTCTTTTAGAAAAAAAGCTAAGAGAGCTGAAGCATACTTTGATGCATGGTCAGGGAATGAGGAAGGTCTCTCAAAAGAAGCTGCCAGTAGAATTTCTTATGATAGAAAAAATATAAGAAAAACAGTTAAAAGATGTAGAGAAGACCAAGTTAAAGCTCTTCAAAAATGTAGAAGAGGACAGACTAGTTATTGTTCTCAAAGGTCGCAGCAGGTTAGAACTTTAAGATGTGAAAGAACTATAAAAAGACTTGCAAACAATATAGAGGTTAATTCACGTTTATACGAAGAGTTTGCACTTCTTGAAGAAGATTTCAGAAGAAGAGAAGATGAAGACGAATATGATGACTACGATGATGATGATCTATTTGGTGGATTATATGATTATGAAGATGAGGACTATTTAGGAAATCTGTCTTCACTTTCAGATAGTGATTATCTTGGTGACATGATGA
Organism: uncultured Oligoflexia bacterium; assembly: GCA_964015265.1. GTDB lineage: Bacteria > Bdellovibrionota > Bacteriovoracia > Bacteriovoracales > Bacteriovoracaceae > CAXHCD01. The sequence goes on along the minus strand of CAXHCD010000002.1, from coordinate 71,908 downwards.
TGAATACATCACTTAGAAATAGAAATACTTCAGGTGCGTATTCAATCCAAGATTTACAACAATTGAGTGGACAAGGTCCTACTTTCTACGGTGGAGCAAACTCGTTGATCGGTAATCAGTATTTAGATCCAAGAATGGCCCAAATGTATCAGTACCAAATGGGAATGCCTCAATCAAATGCGATGTTAATGAATAATAATTATATGTATAGTATGACTCCATACGGATATTAAAAAAGGCCTCAAATGAGGCCTTTTCTTTTTATATGAAATTCTAAAATTCTATAGTTTAAAATTTAATCGCTGTTTTTACTTGCAAGACAATTGAATCATCAATTTTATTTTCAGTTGCTGTATTAGTAAATCCATAATAATCACCAGTCATTAAATAACCTGCAGAAAAACCTACAGTGATTTCATTATTCCAGTGGTAATCAGCATCAAGGTCAATTTCTGAGCCGAGATCATCTTTTTGATTAGCTGAGGCTGTAAACTTTTTATAGCTCTCATGATTGAAAGCAGATGAACCAGACTTAGCAACTTCTTCAGCCTTTGCAAAAATATAAGATAATTTAACTGTCCAATGCTCAGAATTATATTGAGCAAAGAATTTAGCATAAGTTGCATTTGTTATGTAAGAGTCGAAAACACTTTCCCCTGAAGGGTTTGCAATTGCACTAAGGTTATATCTAAATAGCACATTAGCAATTTGATAGTTTGGATTTAAGTACATTGCATCAAAGCTAGACTCAATGCCATTATCACCACTTACTTTCCCTGCATTAATACCAAAATTCCAATTATCATTTAATTCATAATTGGACTCGATAATAACTGCCTTACCACCAAATTTTGCTTTCTGATTATTGTTATATAGATAACCAATTTCTCCACTAAAGAGAGGTACTTCAACTGCAAAAGTTACTGGGCCAAAAGCCTTTTTAAAATAAATATCTGTTATTTTTACTTCATTTTGTCCTAGCGCTGAACCATTGGAAGTATTGTCTGAACTTACATCAGCTTTAATTGTATCATTGAATGCATTATTTCTTTTCTTTGAATATAGAAGACCAAAAGAAAAATCTCTTTCAGAATTATCATAAAGTAATGAGATACCCCATTCTTTAACGTTGGTAGCTCTAGTTAAGCTTCCTCCAGAACTGATTTTTGCCCAGTAAGGTGAAAAAGTGAAATTGTCTAATTTAACTTTCATTGTGATTCCATCTCTTACGTTGAAGTGACGATCCCAAGAATTTTCACCAGAGTTCTGTACAGCTCCAAGGGCCCAGTGGTTTGGATGTCTACCAATTAAATAAGTTGCAGAGTCAGCATACAATTCAGCGTATAATTGAGTTAAAGAAAGATCGTCATTTGTTGAACTTGTATCATTTCTATTAAAAGTATATAGAGCGTGAGCTACATTAGCTTCTTTTGCTTGAGTAGAGCTATCACCAAGTCTACCACCTCTGCCATATCCAGAAGTAATTTCACCTTTTAAAGTTGCCGAATCGTTAATGATTAAAACGGGGTTAAGCCTAAACACGTAAGTTTGAAAAGATGCATTTGCATGTCCACCTGATGCAAGTGCCGGTTCAGTTGTTGTGTCCCCTGAGGTTGTTTGAGTTTTAGAATCAATTCTTCTGTAAGCATCTATTAAAGTTGAATCAACTCCAAATACACCATGCCAATCAATGGGAAGCGCATATGATGAGCTAGATATTAGTAAAGTTGCTAGTGTTAAAAGTTTAAGTGAAAATTTCACTATTTTCTCCTTCATATATTATTAAGTACTTAAAGCTGATTAATTCTATCCGACTCACTTGTATCATGTCTAGGGGATCGAGCTTAAAGGAAGTCTAAGTAGTGACTTATTTTGAACAATTTGATAAATTGTGCACTGTGGTGTCTGTTAAACGAGTTTCATTCTATATATTAGTTTCAATATTTGTAGTTGTTATTGGCTATATATATTCGATTATTCTTTCAGTTCCTACGGCAAGACTAAAAAAGCTTGAGAGATTTGGAAAGTTAGGACATGTGCAAAAGCATCTTAAAACAATTTTGGAAGAAGGCTCTTTAGTAAAGAAAAAAGATTTGCAAAATTATTTTTATTTTACAGGAGAAGAATCTTCTTTTTTAAAGTGGTTAGAAGAGCAAAAGGAAAATTCAAATATTGAATTAATGAAAGGTGATTTAATATTATTTAAAAAGAGTTTAGAGTTGTCTCCTCTATTAAAAAATGATTGTTCCCACTTGTATTGCTACCAACATAGAGTAACTTTTGATCAAATTCCACCAACTCTTTGGAAGGCCTTAATAGGAATTGAAGATATTAGATTTATTGAGCATTCAGGAGTTGATCCAAAGTCTATTGCAAGGGCCATCGTAAAAGATATTAAAGCTTTAAAATTTGTAGAAGGTGGTTCAACACTCACTCAGCAATTAGTTAAAAATTTGTTTTTTACTAATGAGAAAAAAATATCACGTAAAATTAAAGAAATGATTATTTCTATTTATTTAGAACAAGTTCTAACTAAAGAAGAAATAATTGAAGCATATTTTAATGAGTTTATATGGGGAAGTTTACAGGGAGTTAGAATAAAGGGAATTTTTTCTTCTAGTTTGTATTATTTTCAAAAAAAACCTAATGAGCTTAATAACTTTGAAATCTCTATCTTAATAAGTTTATTAAAAGGACCATATTATTATCAACCAATTAGATATACAGATAGATTGAAAGATAGAACTGAGCTAATTTTTGAAAAGCTTAAAGATGCAAACTTAATTTCTAAAGATAGTGAAAAGTGGAGCTCAAAGACTTGGAATAGTTGGACAAAAAAACTTGAGAACATGGAGAAAATTAGCTTTGGAAAAAGTGTTTGGAGAGTTTTAAATAGACCATCATTTATTTTGAATGACTTTGAAAATTATGTATTCCAAAACTCTGTAAAAAATGAACTAGAAAGAATTAAGTCTATTCATGAAGATAAAGATTTAGCAGTAAAAGCTATAATTGGGAGACCTTTTAAAAATGAGAGAGATATTTATCTTTACTACTCAAAACCTGAAAGAAATTTAGAAGCTGCACTTAAAAATGAAGCTCATTCTGTTGGAAGCACAATTAAGCCAATTGTTTATTCAGCATTAATTAATCATGGTAAAAAATTAGAAGAAAAAACTGATACTAATGAAATTACTTTAAATCTAAAATCTGGAAAATGGTCACCAAAAGAGTACTCATCTAAGTCTGAAAATATAGAAACAACCTTAAAAGAAAGTTTATTGAGATCTTATAATAGACCCTTGATCAAAGCGGCTTCAGAAGTAGGTTTTGATAAAATAGAAATAGAGTTGTTAAAATTTCTACCCAACCTTCAAACACCTCTAGGTGAATATCCAGCCCAATTATTGGGCTCAATTGAATTAACTTTAGAAGGGATTTATAAATTATATTCTAGGTTTGTACGTGAGCAGTGTAGTAGTAATTTGAGTAAGGAAGACAATATATTATATTTACTTTCAGATCCTCAAAACACAACTGTTAGAAAAATAGTAAATAAGCAAATGTCTGGAATGAGCTTTTTTGGAAAAACTGGGACTTCAAATAAAGGTTTTGATAATTGGTTTGTTTTCTTCGATGGAAGGGAAATGGGTGTTATTTGGTTTGGATATGAAGGGAATAGATCTATTAAATCTTTAAATTTATCAGGCGGAGGCACCGCGTTTAGAATTTTTCAAAACTTTTATAGGGATAGGGGTTCTAGGTTTAATGAACTTAACTGCGATTACATAATGAAATCGCAATAAAATTATTGGCATACGAACACTTTGATTGTATATTTTGGCCATCTGGTATGTTGGGGTGTCGTCAAGTGGTAAGACAACAGGTTTTGGTCCTGTCATGCGCAGGTTCGAGTCCTGCCACCCCAGCCACTTTCCTACGGGGGTCTTCAATGAAGAGAATTGTTTTAGTTTCAGGAACTTCAAATGAATCCCTTTCTTCGAAAATTTCAGAGTATTTAGACGTCGGACTTGTTGATCCACAGGTTGTTCGATTTGCTAATGGTGAAATCTTTTGTGAAATTGAGAAGAATGTTAGAGGGGCAGATGTGTTTGTCCTTCAGTCATCATGTCCTCCAGTAAATGATAATTTGATGGAGCTATTAATTATGATAGATGCTTTAAAGCGAGCATCAGCTTCTTCAATTACAGCAGTTATTCCACATTATGGTTATGCAAGACAAGATAGAAAAGTAAGTCCAAGAACACCAATTTCGGCAAAACTTGTTTCAGACTTATTAACAGTAGCAGGGACGACTCGTGTTATAACTATGGATTTGCATGCTGGCCAAATTCAGGGTTTCTTCAATATACCTTTTGATAATATTTACGCTTCACCAGTTCTCTTAAAGTATATTAGAAACGAAATTTTTAATGAAAATACAATATTTGTTTCACCCGATGCAGGTGGTGTTGAAAGAGTAAGGCACTATGCTAAAAAGTTGAAAGCTGATCTTGCTATGATTGATAAAAGAAGAACCGGTAAAAATATAGCTAAGGCCATGAATATTGTAGGTGATGTGAAGGGAAAGGAATGTATCATTATCGATGATATGATTGATACAGCAGGCACTTTAGTAGAAGCTTGTAAGGCATTAAAAGAAAATGGTGCAACTAAAGTCTTTGCCTGTGCAACACACCCAGTGTTTTCTGATCCAGCAATTGAAAGAATTTCTAATTGCGATGCCTTAGATCAAGTAATTGTAACTGATACGATTCCACTGTCTGAAGCTGGGTCAAAATGTAGTAAAATAAAAGTATTAACTTGCGCTGAGATTTTATCAAAAGCAATCCATAGAACATTTAATAATGATTCTGTGAGTTCTTTGTTTATTTAAAGATGGATATTTTAATTGTTGGAGTTGGTAACCCTGGAAGAGAGTATGAAGGTACTCGTCATAATGTAGCCTGGGAATGCTTTTCGTACTTAAGCTTTTACTCAAAACTAAATTGGAAATCAAAATTTAAGGGAGAGTATGCTCAAGTTTCTGTTGGTGATCATAAGGTTTATATTCTTAAACCAATGACATTTATGAACCTTTCTGGAGAAAGCGTTGCTCCATTAATGAAATTTTTTAAAATTGCAAAAGAAAATATTTTAGTTTGTCATGACGAAGTTGATCTTCCATATGGAACCTTAACATTTAAAAATGGTGGAGGGCTTGCTGGACATAATGGATTAAAGTCTATTTCTTCACATATTGGAGGACAAGATTTTAAAAGGCTTCGAATTGGAGTCGGACGCCCAGTTCATGGCTCAATGAGTAGTCACGTGTTAAGCGAATTTAATAATGAAGAAAAAATTACACTAGATTTATTCTTAAAGGGTTGCTCTGAGGCGATTGAAATGTTTATTGAAAAAGGATTTCAAAAAGCAGCTGGTGAATTTAGTAAAAAAAGTTATTTAGAATAAGAGGAATGAAATGGGACTAAATTGTGGAATAGTAGGACTTCCAAACGTAGGTAAATCAACAATTTTTCAAGCGATAACAGCGGCTCCGGCTGAGGCAGCAAATTATCCATTCTGTACGATTGAACCAAATATGGGAATTGTTAATGTAAAGGATTCAAGAATTGATAAAATTGCAAAAATAGTAGGGCCAGAAAAAATAATTCCAGCAATCATGGAATTTGTCGATATTGCTGGTCTTGTTAAAGGCGCTTCAAAAGGAGAAGGTCTAGGGAATCAATTTTTAGGTCATATTAGACAAGTAGATGCAATTGCTCACGTGGTAAGATGTTTTGAAAATGATGATATTGTTCATGTTAATGGTCAAATTGATCCTACTGGGGATATTGATATAATTAATATTGAATTAGCTTTCGCAGACTTAGAATCGGTTGAAAAAAGATTATCTAATATTGGTAAGCAGTTAAAGTCACATGATAAAAAAGTTCAAACACAGGCTAAGTTAACATTACCATTATTAGAAAAGTTAAAAGAAAATTTAGAGAATGGAATAGCAGCTAGATCAATTGATTTTAGTGATGAAGATAAAGCTCTTATACAAGATTTGCACTTGATTACTTTAAAGAAGGTTATTTATGTTTGCAATGTTGATGAGGATACAATATTAGAGGACAATGAATACGTAAAATCTGTAAGAGAAGTTGCTCAAAAAGAAGGGGCCGACGTAATTAAAATTTGTGGAAAATTAGAATCTGAAATTTCAGCACTAGAAACAGAAGAAGAAAAAAAAGAATTTTTAGCTGATGTTGGAATTGATGAATCTGGTTTGGATCTATTAACTAGAAAAGCTTATGATTTATTAGGATTAAGAACTTATTTCACCGCAGGAGTAAAAGAAGTTAGGGCATGGACTTTCAAGGACGGGTATAAAGCTCCTCAAGCAGCCGGAATTATTCATACTGATTTTGAAAGAGGCTTTATTAAGGCAGAAGTATATCATTGTGAGGATTTGTTCAACTTAGGAAGTGAGTCGAAGTTAAAAGAAAATGGTAAACTAAGAGTTGAAGGTAAAGAATATATTGTTAAGGATGGAGACGTCGTACATTTTAGATTTAATGTGTAGGGTCGATATTGAAAAGCTCTTGATAGTCTTGAGTTAAGTTAACATTATTTTCTTTTAGGTTGTAGAAGAATAAGTTTCTGTAGATTAATTTTACATATTGTTGAGTTTCTTTAAACGGTATAGATTCAATCATTAAAAGAGGATTATCTGTTTTCGTAAAAATCTTTTCTTCCCATTTACGAAGATTTCCTTGTCCTGCATTATAGGCTGCCAATGCTTTGATTAAATTTCCATCATATTTCTTTAATAGTTTTTTTAAAAACTTCACGCCAATTTTTATGTTCAATTGAGGATTTTTTAATTGTGAGACTCTCAATCTTCTTCGATATTGTCTTGCAGTATTTGGCATTAATTGCATTAATCCCCTGGCGCCAACACTTGAGCGTGCATTGGGATTAAAGGCTGATTCTTGTCTAATGAGCGATAGAACGATTTTAGGGTTTAAGGCCTTAGAGATATCTTTAATTTGATTAAAATATGGATTAGGAAAAAGTAAATCTAAAACTTCTTGACCAACTGTGATCATTTTTTGATTCATACCAATTTTTAAAAGCTTAAATGTATTCAAATAATTATTTGATTGGTTTAATAACTTGCCGAGTTTGAAGAAAACAGATCTTTTAACACTTTCTTCTGAAATATTAGATGCAATATTTCTTCCTCGAAAATAATAATTGGTTTGCTTGTCAATAACCGATCTTAATTCTCTTGATATCAATAAATCATTTTTTATATCACTCCATACATTTATTCTTTTTAGTGAATTTATAAATGTGTGACTTAATCTAGATTTATCAAATTCGAAGTCTTTAGCTGGTTCCATATAATGAGAGAGTATTTTCTCTCCTTTTTCTTGATTAGTAAGTTTAGAAATTTGTTTAATGGAGTTTATAGAATAAAAGTTAAGTGGAGAGTGTTCGTCTAGTAATTTTTTATAGAGATATACAGATAAAACTTTATCGCCAATTTGTTCTACTGTGTAGGCAACCCAAAACTTAAGCTTTGAGTTTAAGTCATTAAATTTTTTAATAAGTTTTTCATTGTTAATAAATTTCATGGCATCTTTATAATCTTCTCTTGAGAGGTGAACCCACATAATATTGAAAACGGACTCATGTACTTGACTTTCGTCTGCCATTTTTCCAGCTAAGTTTAAGAAGTAAAGTGCACGTCTTTTCTGTCCAGCGTAACTAAAATTTTTACCAACAATTGAAAAATACTTCCATGCCGTTTTTTGTCTTATGTTTTCTTTGTTGTGAAGATAAAAAGAATGATTCTTTTTAGCTTTTCTATAAGCTTCTATATAGTTTTTTTCTTGCAACAACTTTTTTATTACTATGTGATTTTTGCGAAACTCGTTTCTTATAATTTTCTTATTCTCTTTTATTTGCTCATGATTATCTTGTAAAAACGTTGTTAGTTCTTGGTTCATTTCAAGATAAGGTATCAACTCTGTTGTTGGAGCCTTCTTGTTTTTGATAATTATTTTTGTGGACATCGATCCTATTTTAGAAAAATAATTAGGTTCGCTTTCTTTATACTTGTCTATTACATCCATTAGTAAATCGACTTGGTTTGAATCAATATAACTCTCTAAGTTTTTGCTAAGATAATCTTTGTCCTTTTGAGTAAATGTTTTAGATCTAGAACGTTCATGTATTTGTAAAAAAATAAATTGACAATACTCATTCGTTTTTTTCAAGAGCCTATTCATATAATATTTATCAAATTCAAAATTTAGGTCACTACAATACTGATGGAATCTTTTAATATTATTTCCGACTAGAGATATTTTTTTGAGTTTACCTGTTAAGATATTCGATTCTCTGAATAGATCACTTTTGTGCGCTAAAGAGTCTAGGGCTACTACGGAATTGATCTTTAGATTCCCTGAATATAATTGTCTAAAAACATCATCCAAATATCTCCCAAACTTTATATCATCATTTGAAGGTTTATAAATTTCTAGATTAAGAGCATGTGTCTTAAATGAGAATAAGGTGAATAAAATTAGTAATAAATTTATCATTAAGCAGTATATCTTTCTTGGATTTCAGATAATTTTTTATTTATCTCGTTTAAAATTGCTTTTTTATCGTCTGGAACAATTAAGATTAAATTATTTAAATATGCATTAACTTCACTTAAGTACATAAAGTCTTTCTTTTGAGTTTCTATAATGTTTTCATATGCGCCGTTAAAATCTTCTGCTAACTCTTGAAAATAATCTCCTTTTCGAAAAGTTAACTTTCCGCGAGATTTTCCGTCTCTTAATTCAGACAAATAAATTTTAAGCTTGTGAATGGGGCCAGCAATCTTATGCCCAAGAAATAAGGACGTAATAAAAATTATCGCTGTATATCCTAAGTGAACAATTACAAGAGTAAAAATCAACTCATTTCGAGATGATTGAATAGCTGCTCTTGTTAAATCACTTGAAAGTTTGGGGTTAGAAAGCAGTGAGTCTGCAAAATTATAAATTAAAAATGGGTATGCCATGGAAGATATAAATATAAGTATACAAACGTATAAACTGAACCGAATTTGAAACCTAGGATTAATGATGTAGGTACTTCGTCGGTTTTTCTCTAAATTTTCCATAAATTCCACCTCTTATATGATGATACGCAAAATAAAAAGAGCTATCTATAAGGCATTTTTTGTAGGCTAAAATTGCTAATAAAGTTGTCTTTTTTGTTTAAAAAGACTTGATAAATTTGGTATAAAACCTACAAATTGGAGTGATTATGAAAGATAAAATTCAAGCAATAATTGAGGAAATTTCTATACCAAATTCTAGTGAGACTTTAGGTAGTTCGAATAGAGTAACATCTATAGAGAGTAGTGATGATAAAGTCGTTATTACTTACAATAGAAATGATATATCTGTTGATTCTAAAAAAGAAATTGAAGCAAAAATAATTCAAGGGCTTTCTAGTTTTATAAATGAAGATAAAATTTTTGTAAAAACAATATCGGATGTAAAGAGTAAGCCTATTGAAAATAAAAAGACTCAACCTGCTGGTTTGCAAGTTGGTCATGGTCCTTCAATGCAAACAAAGAAAAGAATTCCTGGCGTTAGTAAAATGCTTGCGATTTCTTCAGGAAAGGGTGGTGTGGGTAAGTCTACTGTTGCGGTTAATTTAGCATGCACTCTAAAGAGTTTAGGCTATAAAGTAGGACTTTTAGACGCAGATATTTATGGCCCTTCTATACCTATGCTTTTAGGAAAAAGAGATGCAAAGCCGCAGGCTAACGATAGTAAAAAAATTCTACCGATCGAATCAGCTGGTATTAAATTTATGAGCTTCGGTCTTTTTGTTGAAGAAAAAGATGCTGTTGTATGGCGTGGACCAATGTTAAATGGTGTAATTAATCAATTTCTTTTTGATGTAGAGTGGGGTGAATTAGATTTTTTACTAATCGACCTTCCTCCTGGAACGGGTGATATGCAATTATCTCTAGCTCAACTTACAGAAATTGACGGAGTTTTAACTGTTTCAACTCCACAAAATGTAGCGCTACTTGATACTAAAAAAGGAATGGACATGTTTAATAAAGTAAAGGTTCCAATGATTGGAATGGTTGAAAATATGTCTTACTTTGTTTCTGATGAAGGGAAAAAATATTATATTTTTGGAGAAGGTGGTGTTGAAAAGGCTTCAAAGGAACTTTCATTGCCTTTCTTAGGTAGAATTCCAATTGAGATTGAACTCAGAGAGGGAAGCGATAATGGGAGACCTTATATGTCCAACCCTGAGTTTGAAGGAAGAGAGGTTTGGAAATCTTATATGAATTTAGCAAAGCAATTAACTAAGGAAAAAGATGAGAAGAAAGGTTTCTTCTCAAGTTTATTTAGCCAATGAATTTATTAAATATAATTGAGGAACATTCAATCGTTCAATTTTCAGGAAGAGTAAATGTTCTTCTAAAAAAGAATAAACAATTTGTTGGTGCAATCTTAGTTGAAAATGGCGTTGTCGTAAGTGCTAATTATTCAGGAAGAAATGGTAAAAGGGCCCTGTATGCACTTTTAATTGAAACTGAAAATAACTCAGATTTTTTACTTGTTTCTGAGCCTGAAGTAATTGATTCGACCCATGAAGTATTTAGAATTAAGATTGAAAATATTAAAAAAGAGCTTTCTGAGCTTAAAGAAAAATATGGTAAATCAAAAGAGTTGAGACCTCCTGATAATATTAAAATGGTCGTAAATCCAGGTTTTATAAATTCAGGTGTAAATATAAATAAGCATGAGTTTGAAGTTTTGAAATTAATATCAGATTATAATAAGGTAGAGGATATTTATAAAAGATTACCCTATTATGAATTTGAAATTACAAATTTTTTAGTTAGTTTGAAAAAGAAAAATGCAATATTAATAAATAATCAATAAGGGGAGTGAGAGTTGAAATCTCAAGAGCACAATAAAGGTGAGTTAGTAGAACTTAAGGTCAATATAGAAAAAGAGGTTTTTGAAGCAGTTTCAAAAATGTCTGATAATTCAGGGATAAGTGTAGATGAAATTGTTGTAGTGGCCTTAAAAAGATATAGATCTAGTCATGCAGATTATGAAGGAAAAGTTCCTAAGTTAGATTGATAAAAATTTTTCCATGTTTCATGCTAATTTGCCTAAAAATTAGTAGATAATTTATAGAATTGTTCAAAAATTAGACAATTATTTATTTCTTCAATTATATAAAACTTTAACAAATAACCCACAAGTATCTGATTTTAAACAGATGCTTTGGGATTGTTTCTGCTTTTTACAGTATAAGATCTTTGGCACGCGTGTTGCACTGCATATATATGAGATTAATATATGGAGTGTGCTGTGCAAAAGCAATATCAATTTTATTTGAAATTCATTTGCTCTTCTTTTTTAGGAGCAATGGTTGCATATGGTATTGTTACAGATATTGAAATGCACTCAACTGCTTTTATGAAAGAGGCCTTGAGCAAATCATCATCTTCAGAGTTTAGATTAGATAATGCCTTTGATAGGGTTTTAGCCTCAGAAGCAAAGTTTAATAGATATTTTCCTGTTAATGAAAATAATGAAAGTCTTATCAACTCTACTTGGAAGGCAATAAAAACTTATAAAGTTAGAGAGACTCAGAATAAAGCTTCTGTAAAAACTTCACTGGTTACGAATCAAGGACTACCTGCAATTCAATTAGATAGTGACGGTAATGAAACTGACCTTTCAGATTTATTATTTAAAGGTACTGATGAATTTGACTTAGAACTTATTAAAGTTGGAATTGCTAAAGCAAATAGAGAAGAGCGTTTAGAGTTTAGTATCGTTAGTGTAAAGCAACTAGGTAATACTTATGATTTAACATTAGTTAAAAAAATAGGTTTAGATAAGGTATATATTGAGGCTCGTAAAATCGTTGCAGATAATAAACCAGTAAAACAATTTGTTCCAATTAATAATATTACCGATGAAGTTAAGACTGTTCAAAGTAGTTCTCTTTCAAATGAAAGCTCTGCCTCTCCTGCACTAATTAAAGAAAGAGAAACTGAATTTGTTCCAAGTCATGTTCAAAACTATAAAGTTTTTCAAGAAGAAGTGAAAGATAGGAAAGGTAAAGTAGTTTTAAAGGCAGGCTATAAACCTTATAACAATAATGGATTAGTTGGATTAAGAGGAGAAGCATCTGTAGATGGTAATTCAACAATATTTTGGGAAAAAAATAACAAACTAATTCAAAGCTTTGAAATAAGTATTAATGTACCGGGTAAAGAACCTTTTAATATAAGCTTTTCTGAGGCTCAAATTAAAGACGGTAATATTTTTAATGCTGAGTATGGAAATATAGATGGTCAAGAAACGAAGATAAGTGGAAATATAGAACAAAATAGTGAAGGCTATGTTGTTAGATTTTTATACCCTACATCAATACAACAGGTGATTGTGAATTTAATTACAGAAGATGAAAGGGCAGAAAGAGAGTATAACATAAGTAATAATGTTTCTAACAATCTTGCAGATGGAATTGGTGCAGAAGCTCAAAAAGAAAATCTTCAGAGCGAAACTTATCAAGATGATGAAGAAGCACCACCTTTAGATGATAGCAATAATGATCAATATGAAAAAGAAGATGAACTTGCAATTAGAGATGAACGTTTACAAGCAACAAGGCAATTTAGTAGTACTCCTGATGACTTATTATATCCAGATGATTTAATGGATGAGTCGGAATTACCTCCTGAAGGTGAGGAGTATTATGATAGAGATATTCAAGCTGGAAAAATAGAAGATGAAGGGTTTAACCCGTCAAATAGAAGTGAGAAAAGATAAAAGGTATTTTGAAAAGGGCAAAGGAAAGGGAAGCATTAGCTTCCCTTTTTTTATTTACCTAAAAGATTTTTTAATTCTTGAGTTAGAATTGGTACAACAGTGAATAAGTCTCCAACAATTCCATAATCTGCTTTTGTGAAAATTGGAGCATCTGGATCTGTATTAATGGCCACAATAACTTTTGAAGTCCTCATACCTGCCAAATGTTGAATTGCACCAGAAATACCACAAGCAATATAAAGTGAAGGAGATACTGTTTTACCAGTTTGTCCTACTTGCATTGCATGAGGAGCATAACCAGAGTCAACTGCTGCTCTTGAAGCACCAACAGTTGCGCCTAGGACGTCAGCCATCTCATCTAAGATTTTAAAATTTTCTGCATCTTTCATTGCTCGACCACCTGAAACAATAATATTTGCTTCAGTAAGGTCTAATTTTTCAGATGCACCTTTAACGATTTCTTTTATAATAGCTTTGATATCACCTGCGTTTGCTGCAACATCATTTTTATTTCCAGCTCCAGCTGTTGGGCTCTCTGGTAAACCTAAGGCATTAGGTCTAACTGTTACGAAATGTGGTTTAGGTCCTGTGACTTCTACTTTAGCTAAACATTTACCTGCAAAAAGTGGCCGAGTTCCTTTCAAGGTATCACCTTCAAATAAAAAGTTTGTAACCTCTGAGGCCATACCAGCATCGAACATACCTGCTAGTCTTGGAAATAAATCTTTTGCTAATGAAGTAGAACCAGCTAAGACATAATCATAAGAGTTTGGAGCTGCAAACTCTTTTAATGCATTTGCATATCCTTCAGGAGAATACTTATCTAGATTGTCGCCCTTAAGCATGTGAACATTTTCTGCCCCATACTTTGCTAATTCACTAACACCGTTGTCTGAAAGATCACCAATTACTGCTACGTCAATAGACTGTCCTGTAAGCTTACCTAAAATTTCATATGTAACAGATTTAACTGCGTCACCGTTTTGTTCTGCGAAAACTAATACTTTGGCCATAATATTATCCTTATATAACTTTTGCTTCGTTTCTTAATAATTGTACAACTTCTTTTACAACACTTTCTTGAGAACCATCTTCCATGGCCTCAAATTTTTTACCAGGAGGTTTCTCTGGTGGTAAATGAAACTCTGTATATTTAAGTCTTTGATCTGAATCAGATACTCCAACATCAGACAGTGAAAGAGTGGTTAAAGGCTTTCTTTTTGCTTTCATGATTCCAGGAAGAGAAGCATATCTCGGAGTGTTTAAACCTTTATTACAAGCAAGAATAGCTGGTTTGCTTAGTTCATAAACTTCAAGGGCCCCGCCCTCAATTTCTCTCTTACAATTAATTGTATCACCATTCATTTCAAAACCTACGATTACTGAAACAGAAGGAAGATTTAACATTTGAGCAAGGAGCTGTGGAACTTGTAAGCAGTCATCATCGATTGCTTGTTTTCCTGTTAAAATTAAATCTGGTGTTTTTCCAGATTTTTCAATTGCTCCTTTAAGGGCCTTTGCAGTCATAAATGAATCAAGGTTGTCAGCAGCTTCAACTAAAAAAGAATCGTCTGCTCCCATTGCCATTGCTGTTCTTAAGGCTTCGGTGTCTTTTACTCCACCAACTCTAACAACCGTAACTGTTGTACCAGCATTAGCAGCTTTAATTAGTAAGGCTTGCTCAACAGCAAATTCGTCATAAGGATTCATAATCCATTTAATTGAATTTGTTTCTATATAAGAACCATCAGAAGTAGGTACTACCTTTGTTTCAGTGTCTGGAACTTGTTTAACACAAACGAAAATATTCATTGAGTCTCCTTTTTTATATATTCGTAGATCAATACTTGTTTAAAAATTTGTACTATAAATTAACCATAATATTTATGCTTTGGCATTAGTTAGGATTAAAATTATAAGAGCGAGCCAAATTTGGGTCAATTAAAGTATTGTTTATAACAAAATTTATTTTGAACTTTTTTTCTTGGTCTTTTCCTCTTCAGCCTTAGGTTTTTTCAAAAACTTTTCAACATAAGAAGGAGTATTAGCATTAGGAGTCAATGGAGGGGACTTTACTCCACATCCAAAAAGAAAAGTGCATAAAAAAGGAATCAATAATTTAAAATTCAAGTCCAAAACCTACATAAAAAGAATCTGTTCCTAAGTCAGCACGTGCAAACCAACCTGGTACAAGTCTTTTTAAAATAGAAATACCAAATATTATACTATTTTTTTCAACTTCATCTAATACTTCTAATTCTGCTTCAGCGGTTCCTATGTCTTGGCCTGCAGCAGGGCTGTCTGCAGTAATAACTTGAAATCCAGCATAGGGTTGAATGTAAGAAAAGAATGGAGCGGCAAAAGTATACTTAACTTTTGCAGTAAATGAAGTAATTCTAGTTTCAACACCTTGGTTTTCAATTGGAAAATCTTTTTCATTATTCGCACCAACTCCACCTTCAATCCAAATATTGTCATCGATTTGAAATGACCACTGAATTGATGGGAGAAAAAATGTTGAAGATGAAGCACTTGAGTTAACAGCTGGAAGCCCATCTACCCACATGAATCCGGCCGTTACAACATTGTCTGTTTTAATTAATCTTTTTTTGTTTTCATCAAGGCTTAAGTCATCTTCAACTAGTTTAGTTTCATTAAATAGATCATCTTCTGATTGTATTTTAGCAAGCTCTTCTTCTTCTGATACATCTTTGTTTTCTCGATTGCTAAAGAATGAATCATCTCCTCTGATGATTTGAACTTCATCTCCAAGTCTGATTTGATTCCATAGTTCCAGATTGTAGATCTTTATAATTTTAACACCTGAGTAGTTTTCATCTGTTCTTGCTGATAGTGCTCTTAAGAGAAGGTTATTATCCTTTACAAGAGAAATAAAATCACCCTTACCAAAAGAATTATTTTCATTTGTAAGGATAAAAATTCTTTTTGATGGAGAGATTTTGGAAATTTTTTCCGTTGGTAAGTCTGAAAGTTCAATGCTTGAGTTTCCAGATTGGTTACTTAATGTTGAAATAGCAGACTGTGAAAAGCAGTATGTAGAAAGGGATAAGAGAGATATAAATAAAAAAGTTTTCATCGGGATTAAGTGTATCAATTAAACAAACACATTTTCAATAACAAAGAATTTACCTGATCATTTTAGTTTTTTTATTTTTTTAAAGAAAAAGCTAAATACTATTTTTTACACGCCGAAAAGTTACAAAAGAAAAAAACGCAAGGAGCAGTTTATGAAGTTTTTAAAAATCTTTTTACTAATGAGTTTATTGTCATTAGTTGCTTGTTCAGGAAACAAGAAGGACGCAGAAGAAGTGCAAGGTGAAAATACATCAGAAGAGATTTCTGAAGATGCAGACTTTGTTGTAGATGCAGATGATGAAGATCTGTTTGAAGATGAAGATGAGTCTTACGAAGAAGATGGTGAGGAAATTGAAGTTGCTGACTCAAGTGAAGAAGTAGAAGTAATGGAAGAAAGCGGTGACGAAATGGGTGAAGAAGTTGTGATGGAAGAAGAAGCGCCTATGAGAAGTGCCCCAGAGATAGAAGTTGCTGGAAATGGAACTTACACTGTTAAAAGTGGTGAGACTATGATGATGATCGCCTTTAAAATTTATGGTGACTACACAATGTGGAGAAAGGTGGCCAATATGAATCCAGGTGTTGACGCGAACAGTCTAAGCGCCGGTACAGTTCTAAAGTATAGTGCACCAGTAAATAAATTTAACTGGAGTCCATCTGGAGAGCCATATTTAATTAAAAGAAATGATACTCTAGGGTCAATTTCTAATGATAAATACGGAACTTCTAGCAAGTGGAAAGATATTTGGAATAACAATAGGCCACTTATCAAAGATCCTAATTTAATTTTTGCTGGGTTTACTATTTATTATGTTCCTGGAAGAGATGTTGCTTCAAACTAAACTGCGCTATTATAATATATAAATAATATAGGGGGCACGAGTGCCCCTTTTTTTTGTGATTTATATATGAAAACAATTATTGTGCTATTTTTATTTTGTTCATGTTCCTTATTTAGAGGTAGTAAAAACATAGATGAAGAAAAACATGCCCATATAAATTCTATACCTACAAAAAAAGATTATATCGATCAACTTGCCTCCTTGGGAGATATACTCCTTGAGTTAGAGGATATTAAATTTCTTAGGTTAAATAGAGATAGTGAAGCTTATCTAGTGGGAATTTATAATAAAATAGTTAATAGCAATGAAGTAATACTAAAAAAAAGATCTTCTATTGCAAAATTCTATATCATAGAGAGTAAACATCCTTTTTATTTTTCGCTACCAAAGTCGCAATTCTTTTTATCTTCAGGCTTATTAAAGAAGTATGTAAAAACTGAAGGTGTTTTGATAAGTATTTTGTCTCATGAGATTTTAAAAAGTATTAATAGTATTTATAAAAAAACACTAGTTGTGCCTACGGGTTTTTTAACAATTGAAAAGGTCCTATCGCTAACAAAAATAGACTTAAAAGAAAAAATGAATGTTAATAAATGGACTTACTTTGCACTTAGAAGAGCTGGTTATGATCCTATAATCTATCTGAACTGGATACAAATTCAAAATAAAAACACTTTAGATTTCACATATCAATTAGGAAGTAGTGCTCAAATTTCAAAAGAAGAGTTTTTATTTAAGACATTTTTAAGTAGTGTGAAAGATTCAAATATAGATTATAGAAATTTAGCAAATAACTCATCTAAGGGTTTCTATAGTTTTATTTCTAAAATAAAGAGGATGTGATGTTAAAACCTGAAAAAGCAGAAGAGTTTTTTGTAGAATCGCAATTTAGAAAAAGCATGGAGAAGATAAGTTTGCCATGTCCGAATAAGTTTAATGTTGAAAAATTAACAG
The DNA here is from genome assembly GCA_964015265.1 of uncultured Oligoflexia bacterium. Classification (GTDB taxonomy): domain Bacteria; phylum Bdellovibrionota; class Bacteriovoracia; order Bacteriovoracales; family Bacteriovoracaceae; genus CAXHCD01. The sequence continues at coordinate 54,117 of CAXHCD010000002.1, read as the reverse complement.
GTGATGCATCAACAAGAAGATATTATAGAATAAATTGCGATAAAGAATCATATGTTGTTTGTTTAGATCAACCCACAGATGAAGCAGAAGAAAATAATTTCACAATCACTCAAAAAGTATTAAATGAAAACGAAATTAATGTTCCTATAATTCATGATAAGAATTTAAAAAAAGGCTACCTCCTTGAAGAAGATTTAGGGAATGTAACATTGCTAAATAAATTGTCTGAAATTAAAACTCGAGATGAAGAAATAACAATATACAAAAAAGTTTTAGACGAGTTGATAAAGCTGCATAAAATTTCACACAAAACGATAGAGGATCAATTTTTCTATAAGCAAAAGTTTGACTATGAGAAACTTATGTTTGAAATAGAGTTTTCAAATAAATATTTCATACAAGAATTTCTAAAATGCACTTTAACTACTGAAGAAGAGAAAATATTAAAAAATGGTTTTAATAGACTTTGTAAAGAACTAGAGAAGCCCGAAACAGTATTAACTCATAGAGATTTTCACTCTAGAAATTTAATGTTTAAAGATAATAAATATATAATGATTGACTTTCAAGACGCGAGAATGGGAATCCCTCAGTATGATTTAGTATCACTTCTAGAAGATAATTATTACTCTCTTACTTATGAGTCAAAAGAAGAGTTGAAAAATTATTATTTAGAGCAAATGAGAGACGTAATAAAGGATCAATCAAAATCTGATTTTGATAAAATGTATTATTACATGAAAATTCAAAGAACCTATAAGGCGATTGGTAGCTTTGCATATATTTATTCTAAAAGAGAAGATATAAGATATATTAAATATATTGGTTATAGCTGGGAAAAGCTTAAAAGAGTGCTTTTAAGAAATGAAGAATTTAGTGAGTTGAGAGAAGTATTGGCGAGAAAATACTATGGAGCTTAAAAGTGCATTTTGCTTAGCTGCAGGAAAAGGTTCTCGGATGGGGGAAATAGGCAAGGTATTACCAAAGGTTGCCTGGCCATTATTTGAATCAAACTTATTAGAGCTGCAGACTCTTTTTCTACAAGAACTTAGCTTTAAAGATATTACAGTTAATACACATTATCTCTCAGAAAAAGTTAAAGACATTTTACATGACAATACAAAAATTCTACATGAAGACAATTTATTGGGCTCTGGTGGAGCGATTCACAATTTCAAGAAACACAACGAAATAATAAAATGTGTATTAACAATAAATAGTGATCAATTTATTTTTTCTAACGAGCTAAAGGAAAAAATCGAAAAAGAATCTAAATCAATTTCAAAAGAGAGCATAATTTTATTTGCCAATAAGGTTTCACGTGGAAGTGGTTATAACATGCTTTGTACAAATGAAAATAATAGGTTGATAGAAATTAAGACTAATAATTTTCCTAATGAGTATTACACCTATACAGGCATAGGACTAATTAATTTAGAAAAATTGAAATATGTAGAAGGTGCTTCTTCTTTCTTTGAGACAGTAGCTATGCCGAATGGTTTAGACACTAAGGTTGTTGAAATTAATGAATACGATATTTGGGACTTTGGTACAAAAGATCTATTTGTAAAAAATGCTAGAAAAGTTTTAGCAAATAAAACTAATCCTATGTATAAGTTTTTGAAGAGAAATAATAAAATAAAAGATGAAAAAATTAGTGGAAATTCATATTATTCATCTGGTGAAGGTGTTTTAAATTTTTCGTCTCGCTTCATAGAGGGGGAGAATTCAATAATTCTGGACTGTAATGATGGGGAAAAAGAAATACAATACAAGAATGTTTTAGCTTATAAATCAACTATGGAACGTCTGGATTAGTTGAATCACTTTCAATAAGTTTTATACAATCAACAGGGCAAATTAATACGCATAGATTACATAGTGTGCAAGACCATGTTTCTATAAAATACTTTTTGTTGGTAATCATAATGCTATTTTCTGGACAGATTAGTCTACAGTTGTCACAACTTATACATCTATTATTAATTTCCAAAACTGGTATCATTTAATTATAATAATTTATTGATACTATATTATATATTAAGCAATTTTTTCCATTGGTTATAATGAATATAATACGAAGAACATACACATTAAAAAATATACTTATATACATTTTTGTATCATTAATTTTTGTACATGTGGTTTTAAGTTTAAGTAAGGGGTTGTCTGCCTTTAATTTATCAGTTATCCAAAATAATATTGAAGAAATTAGATGGATTAGTGCAATTGGTATTATTTTAATGATATTAGTTTTTAGAGGAAAAAAGCTATCTGTTAGTGCACTTGGAGTCTTTGTTATTATTCAGTCTGTATATTGTTTTTATTACTTTTTTATAAGTTTTGATAAATATATCCTCGCCTTAATATTATGCAATTTGATTATTGGTTTTTATAACTTTATAAATCTTAAAATTGAATTTGAGGACGCAATATATGTACCAGGATATTATAAAAACTTACTCGAAATCGACCCTTACTATTCTGTGAATGTATTACTTAAGAAAAATGATGCTTATTTTAAAGGTGTCTTAACAAATTGGGACTACAGTAATTGCTTTATTCTCTTAGAAGAAGATGTTGATATTAATGGAGAGGTAGAGGTTGTAATTGAGTTCGAAAGACGAAAATATACCCATGTAGGAAATATATATACAAAGTATTATAATGGTTATGGAATAAAGATTGACCAGAGCTATGAAAGCGTAGCTAATCATACCTGGTATGATTTTTTCACTATATTAAGTCATAGAGGAATTAAACCGGTGTAGTTATGTATAAATTATTGTTGATTATTTTACTCTTATTCTCATGTACAAAAAAAGAAGGACCAGAGGATGTTCTTTCAAATTTTGTAAACTATAGATTTGAGGATAATCAATCAAAGGCGTACTTACTTGAAAGATCTTCTGGTGATTTATATGAAAGAATTGATGGAATGAATGAAGAGGATCTCGGAAAATTTTTAAATACTAACTTTGAAAAGAAAAAATTTAGAATAGTGCTGAAGCAATGTGAAGAACTTAAGTGCTTTATTACATATACATTAGCATATAATACGCTAAAGCAGTCAAAGCCCGACTTTAGAGTTGAGGTTAAAAAAATAGCGGAAGTGGTATTCGTAGATGGTCGATGGAAAATCAATGAAGTCAATAATGTAAAAGCTTACTATGAAGGTAAGGAACCAATTAAGGCCAACTAATTAACTCAGTTACTTTATTTTTATTATTTGCTACCGAAAGGTAGGTATGAGTAATGATAAAGAATTTTATAGCGCATTGATTGATGAAACTTTAAGTAATGACTCTGAGATTAATGATGATAATTCATTAAGCTTTGAAGATTATTTTGAAAAAAAATCTATAGATAAGATAAATAGCTTTAATGGTGTTATAGATCTAGCCAATAGAGAATTTTTAATTTTTTACAAAGGACTACTAAAAGAAAATTTATCAGTTGAGATTAATAATTTTATTGAAGTTCAATCCTTTCCCTCATCCTGGTCCTTTTTCAAATTCATGAAAGAAGAAAACGATTTTTATATATTAGAGAGACAATTTGATATTGATAATTTTATTACTATGATTTCTGATAATGTACCTTATGACTCTTTTATGATGGCCTTAAAAAATAAGAATGAGTTTTTGTTTCTTTTTATACCAACTAAAAACCCGAATTTAGCATATGATATTTTAGAATTTTTTGAATCAACAAATAAAGACATAAAAAAAGCCTCTTAAAGAGGCTTTTTATTTATAGAGATTTATAAAAGTTTTTCATCATTAAAGCATCTTCTTCAAGGTTAGGGCTATTACAAATAACATATCCACCAGCATTGAATTTTTTTAATGCTTTTAAACAATCTTTCCAGTTAAAATCAGATTTTTCTAAATTTAAATGTTTTAAGTCACCTTTAGAGTTAGAGGATATTCCAGACATATGAATATGCATATTCCCTAATGCTTTTGCTCCTAATTGATTAGAAAGTTCTTGTAGAACCTCTTCGAATTCTTCCATCGTATTATATTTTCCAGTTCTAGCAAATAAATGAGAAAAATCCATACAAGGCGAACAGCTGTTAACTGATTTAGTTAAGCTAACTAACTCTTCAAGAGATCCAAATTGAGATGTTTTTCCCGTTAGTTCTGGTCTAAGTTCGATTTCAATATCAAGCCTGCTTAACCTTTCTTCAATTACGTTTAAAGATTTTTCAACTAAGTCAAAAACATCATATGGAGAATCTTTCATGTAGAAAGCTGCGTGAAAAGTCATAGACTCTGCACCACATAAATCAGAAATCTTTGCTGTTTGAATAATTCTTTCAACAGAAGAGTCTATTTTATCTTGCTCTCTAGCATTTAAATTTATGTAATAAGGACCATGCGAAGTTAGTGGAATATTAAGTTCATAAGATACTTTTCTTAGGCCAGAAGACACCTCTTCTTTCATTCTCACGCCGTGCGCAAATTCAAGTTGCATACAATCAAGACCAAGTTCATGAATCTTTTGTACACCTTCAATTGGATTATTTTTCTTAATAGTACAATTAGGTACTCCAGCAGTACCAAATAATAGTCCATTAAAATCCATATTCCCCCCAATTAATAACAATTTAAAATTTAAAGGCCAATAACCCAATATTAATTTATAATATTAAAATGTTTGACCTAGTTCACTTCCCAAAACAAAAGGTTTATAGCCTTTATTGGGACTGTTGTCTACGTTGGATTAGATTCGCTGTAAATATAACATTGACAAGGTGCGATTAAACAAATGATTTTTATTAAGTTCTTTATGTCTTTTAGCATTGTGTTATTGATTAGCAGTTTGATGATATTCGTTCTATATCCATTTTCTATTCTTCCTTACGGGCTTTTTTTGATTATATTGGGGAGTGTTTTTTGTTTAGCAGTTTTACTTGTTTTAATATCTGATAAGTTAATTCAGTGGTCATTGAGGGCGAAGCTAGTGCGCGGCGTGCCAAAAAAATCTATCTTTACAGGACGCTTCCAGGTTAACGGCCTTTACCCACCAAGAATATTTGTAACAAAAATGACTCCAGGTGTCATAATTCCGTTAAAAGATGCAAGAAATCAAAACATTGTAATAATTGGATCTGAAATGTTTGAGCGTTTGGATTCTTATAGTTCGGCCATGGTTGCTGATTACATTTGTGATATTTATAAATCCAATAATATAAGGTTTAGAACGTATGTATTTTTTAGCCTAAATTTTTTTGGACAACTTTTTAGCCTTATTAAAATTCCCTTCTTGAAAACTTATTTTATTGATGTGCTACAGGCACCACTAGTGACCTTAGAAAAAAGTATAAATAAATTATATTGTAGCAAGTTCGATCATTTTTCTAAGAAACTAGGAGACTTTTTATTTCTTAGAGAAAGATATAATTCACTAAGAACTACATATCAAAGTTTAGATGTAGTTGATTATCTAAAACAATAGAGATTATTAATGAGTGAAAAGAAAACTTTTGAAATAAGTAACTACTATCCATTATTTTTTACAGTAATTTTAGTGGTGATATTATTTCAATATCCTTTTGCTCAGTTCGAAGCATTCTTTTATGATTTACGAATTAGATCAGACTTAGGGATTCGTGAAAGTGAAGACATTGTTTTAATAACAATGGACGAAGAAAGTGATGAGTACTTAGGAGAAAGATACCCGTTTACTTATGCGAGTCAGGAAAGGCTTTTATCAAGAATTATACAAGATAACCCACATGTGATTGGCTACCTTGTAGATTTTCAAGAACCAGATTCTGTTATTGATCGAAAAAATTATACAAAATTTATTGAAACTATAAAAAGATTTAAGGGAATGGGTGGCGCTTTTAGAATGGGATTGTCTATGGATGATTGGGGCATTCAAAAACCACCAGATGGAATTGCTAATGAAGGATCTTCAATTGCAATTATAAATCAAGATAGTAATGCATTCTCTAGAGATGATGTAACTAGAAGAGTAATTTTGAATATTTCAGGAGAGGATACTTTTCATCTATGGATGGCAAATGAATTTAGAAAAAGGGAAGGTTTACTTCCATTCGAAGCAAAATCGTTTCTAGGTTCATATTACCTTAGTGAAGCTGATGCAACTTTTAGTTTATTTAGATATTTTGTAAATCCACAAGTTAAAGAAGAAAGAATACCGCGAATTTCTTTTCACAGAGCTCTTGTAGGAAATTTTCCTAAAGGTTATTTCACAAATAAAGTTGTTCTTATAGGTCCATCTTATATATCAAATTCTTCAGACTTTATTTATACTCCCTATAATAAGGAAGATGTTTATAAAACCTCAAAACTAAGTGTTCATTCTGCAATGATTGAATCTCTTATTCAAAATAAAACGGTATTGCAAATACCCAGAGGTATCTCCCATGCAATATCTTTGTTAATGGCAATGTTTTTGTCTTTTATAATTTCAAAAGTAAGACCTACAAGAGGATTATTAATTACATTTTGTATGTTTATTGGAGTAATAATTTTTAGTTATATCTTATTTAGCTTTATGGGACTTTGGCTTTATATTGTTCATATCGTATTATCCATTTTCATTGTTTATTACATCTGGGTTCCCTATAGGGCCATTATTGAATATCAGAACAGATACGCAATTCAAGAAGAAACTAAGTTGTTAAAGAAAGTTGATAATTTAAAACAGAACTTTATATCATTAATGAGTCACGATTTAAAAACACCTGTTGCAAAAATTGCAGGTATTGCTGATAACCTAAAACATAAGTTAAGAGGAAATGAAGACGTTCAAATTGATTTGACTAGAATTGTTGATTCAACAAAAGAATTAAATCGCTTTATTACATCAATTTTAGACTTAACGAAGATAGAATCTCGCAATCTTAACTTAAGTATGAGTTCAAAAGATGTGAACAAAATTATTGAAGAGATAGTTTCGAGATTATCTTATGAAGCGAATGAAAAGAATATAAGAATAGAGACTAAACTTGACCCACTTTATCCAATAAAACTTGATATAAATTTGATAAATAGGGTAATTTCAAATTTAGTAGAAAACGCTATAAAATATTCTGGAGAAGGTAGTGTCATTAATGTAGAAAGTACAGATGACGAGGATTGGGTATATATATCAATTAGTGATAATGGAGTTGGAATAGCAGACCAAGACTTAGAGCATATATTTGATAAATTTTATCGGGTTAAAAATGATGCTAGTCATAAGATTAAAGGTACAGGTCTTGGCCTATACTTGGTAAAATATTTTGTAGAGTTACATGGTGGTTCTATAATCGCTGACTCTAAAATAGGTGAAGGGACAACATTTAAGATAATGTTGAAAAACGTTTAAATAAAAAATTGGAGAAACTATGTATAAAGTTTTAGTTGTCGATGATGATAAAGTTTTACAAGACAACGTAAAACAAGCACTTGAGTTTAACAACTTTTATGTTGATGTAGCCGACAATGGTAAAGAAGCTTTATCAGCAATTTATAAGGATAAGTATGATTTAGTTGTAATGGATGTGAATATGCCAGAAATGGATGGTATTGAAGCATTAACTGAAATAAAAAAATATGATCCAACTATAATCGTTTTAATTTTAACAGCTTATTCAAATGTTAGTGATGCTGTAAAAGTAGTTAAAGAAGGTGCTTACAATTATTTAGAAAAACCAATTACATCTGAAAATTTAGTAGCATTAATTAAAAGGGCCTTAAAAGCCAGATCTTTAGTTGAAACATCAATGTTTTCAGCCCCTGTTTTATCATTAGGGGAAAATAAGTCAGATAAATTTGTTGGTGAATCTGATGTAATGAAAAAAGTTTTTAACGTAATTAGTAAACTTGCTCAAGTTAACACACCCGTTTTAATTAGAGGTGAGTCGGGTACAGGAAAAGAACTTGTTGCTAAAGCAATTCATTTTAATGGGCCTAGAAAAGATGAAAAATTTGTTACTATAAACTTAGCTGCCATTCCAGATAATTTAATAGAGTCAGAACTTTTTGGTCATGAAAAAGGTGCCTTTACTGGTGCCAGTGAAAGAAAACTTGGGAAGTTTCAATATGCTGACGGTGGTACAATCTTTCTTGATGAGATTGGAGATGTATCTCCAACAATGCAGGTTAAACTTTTAAGAGTTCTTCAAGAAAAAACTTTCACACCAGTTGGCTCAAATAGAGACGTATCGTGTGACGTTAGAATTATAGCAGCTTCTCATAAGCCATTTGAAGAAATGATAAAAGATGGAAGTTTTAGAGAGGATTTATTTTATAGGCTAAACGTTTTACCTGTGTATTTACCACCTCTGAGAGAAAGAATTTCTGACATCCCTCACCTCGTTCAGCACTATATTAATTATTTTAATAACGTCCATAATTTAGATATTAAGGGTGTAACAGACGAAGTAAAAGATATTTTTAGTAAGTATGATTGGCCAGGAAACATTAGAGAATTAAGAAACGTAATTGAACACGCTTTTATTATTGAATCAACAGAAAGAATTAACGTGAGCTCTTTACCAGAAGTTGTTAGAAAAAGAGCTGATAAAAAAACAATTGATAAGTTTGATGAACAAGAAGATATTATTGATATAAAGGGAATACAAAATTCAGTTTTAGATAATGTTAGAAGTGAAACTGAAGAGTTGAGTTCTTATAAATTTACCTTCGCTACAAAAGATGATTCAAATACAATTAAATTAGATTTTCAAATCGCAAAGGAAGAATTTGAAAAAGAATTTATTGTACAAGCTTTAAAATTAAATAAAGGGAAGATTAATCAAACTGCTTTGAAAGCAAATATTCCCAAAAAAACTCTATTAAGGAAAATAGAGAAATATGAATTAAATCCAAAGGATTTTTATTAAAGGAAGATAGATGAATAGACTATGGAAAATGAGTCTAATGATAGCAGCAATTATATTGATTGATCAGTTTACTAAAGGTGCTGTTCAGTCAAATTTTACTGTTGGTGAGAGTATTCCAATCATAGATGGTTTTTTTAATTTAACTTATGTAAGAAACCCTGGAGCTGCTTTTGGAATGGGAGCAACAGCTCATGATTCTATTAGAAAGCCGTTGTTTTTATTTATTCCAGTATTAGCCTGTTTGTGGTTAGTTTATTTAATATGGCAAACTAGAAAAGATAACTTACTTTTATGTTTTGCATACAGTTTAATATTTTCAGGGGCCGTAGGAAATTTAATAGATCGATTTTCATTGGACTATGTTGTGGATTTTTTAGATTTCTATATTGGAAGATCACATTTTCCAGCTTTTAATGTTGCAGATAGTGCTATTTCTATAGCAGCGGTTTTATTGATAATAGATTTTTTTATTGGTGAAAAAAATAAATCCAAAGAGTCTAGTGAATCAGAAGAAGAGCAGGCTAAAGCTTAATGCTTCCAATTTTATTCCAAAGTGATTGGATAATAATTTTTTCTTATCCTTTATTTATGGGATTAGCTTGGGGACTCGGGTATCAATTAACCTTAAAACTACTTCAGAATAATAATGTTCAAACAAACAACTTCAAAATCATTTATTGGGGTGTTTTTCTTTCGTCATGGATCGGATCTAAGGTTTTTTATTTAATATCCTCATCTCAAGGAGAGTTAACTAAAATTGCTATTAACTCAAATTTTTGGTTTGGTGGAGGCTTAGTATTTTATGGAGGGTTAATTTTTGGAGTTATTTATATACTCACTTTTTGTTTAATATTTAAAAAGTTTTCTTTAACTGATGCATACCTTTTTTTGCCTCCTGTTGCCATTTCTCATGGAGTTGGAAGAATTGGATGTTTTTTGGCCGGATGCTGCTATGGTGTTCAATGCGATCTTCCATGGGGAATACACTTACATGGCGCTTTTAGGCATCCCGTTCAATTATATGAAGCAATTATCTTGATTATATTTGGAATTTTCTTATATAAAAAAATAAATAAAACTCTTCGTCCTAAGCAAGTCGTTTTATATTATTTTGTTTTTTATGCTCTAATTCGCTTTGTTTTGGAGTTTTTCAGAGGAGATAAAATTAGAGGGCTCTATTTTGGCCTATCTACTTCGCAATTAGTTTCTATAGCTGTGATAATTTTAGCGATAATTTTTGTACCGAAGATCAGTGAAAAAAATTAAGCAGGTGTTTCTTCCTCTGCTGTATTTTCTTGGGCCGCAATAACTAGGCCATTCTCTTCATTAAGCTTAGAAAGTTTATCCTCATTAATATAAAGTTCACTTCTAAGTGTTTCATTTGACCAGGCAGTAAAAGAATCATTGTGCTCATACATAGTGATTGTTTCCCAGGGACAATCTTGAGAACAATTTTGGCAACCAATACATCTAGAAATATCAATTTCTACCATTTGTTGAAATGTAGGGTTTGCTGGATCTGGACCAGGTACAAGTTCAATTGAGTCCACCGGACAACCAGCAATGCAAACTTCACAACCAGTACAACCACTTTGGTGTACAACAGCAATTAGTCTTGGAGGTTTCTTCCCTTTTCTAGCAGGCTTCAATCTGGCCGTATGGTAGGGGTTTTCTACAATTATACTTTCACCGTTTGACATTGTGAGTCTAGTCCTTTTTGTCTTTTAAATCATTTTAACCTAAGTTGCCTTACATACAAAGGTGTAAAGCTCAATTTTTGCTAGTCATAGTTTTATAAGCTATATTTAAGCCGCTGTAAATACGTGTAAATACAATTTATTTAAAAATCTGAGAGAGTATTATGAATAGATTACGTTTCGTCACTGCCGCAAGTTTGTTTGATGGGCATGATGTATCAATAAATATAATGAGAAGACTTTTACAATCAAAAGGCGTAGAAGTAATTCACTTGGGACATAATCGATCTGCTAAAGAAGTTGTTGATACTTGCTTACAAGAAGATGCAAATGCAGTCGCCTTAAGTTCTTATCAAGGTGGGCATAATGAGTATTTTGCATATATCAGAGAGTTATTAGATGAAGCAGGGGCCAAAGATGTAAAAATTTTTGGTGGCGGAGGAGGTGTAATCACTCCAAGCGAAATCAAAGCACTGCACGAAAAAGGTATAACTCGAATTTATTCTCCTGAAGATGGTATGAAGTTAGGTTTAGAAGGAATCATAAATGATATGATTGAAAAGGCTACATATTCAACAATTGATGGAATTGATTTTGATAAACTAAAAAATCAAAAGCTATCAAAAGTTGAGCAGACTAAAGTAATAACTTATATTGAGGATAGCGGGAAACTTCCATTTGAATTAAATAACGGAAATGTTCCAGTTTTAGGTATAACAGGAACAGGTGGAGCAGGAAAATCTTCTTTAATAGATGAGCTTTTATTAAGATTTAATAGGTATTTTCCAGATAATAAAATCGCATTAATCTCTGTTGATCCAACAAAGAAAAAAACTCAAGGTGCATTACTTGGAGATAGAATTAGATTAGGTTCATCTTCATACGATCAATTTTTTGTTAGATCACTTGCTACAAGAAATTCAAATACTGAACTTTCTCCTCAGATTAAAAGTGTAACTAACTTTTTAAAGTCTCAAGAATACTCTTTAATCATTATTGAGACATCAGGAATTGGTCAGGCGAGTGATGCAATTACGGAAGTTGGCGATAAATGTATTTATGTTATGACTCCAGAGTTTGGAGCACAAACTCAGCTAGAAAAAATTGAGATGCTTGAAGCAGCTGACTTTATTGTTATAAATAAATTTGAAAAAGCTAGAGCTGAGGATGCATTAAGAGATGTTAGGAAACAATATCGCAGAAATCATAAATTATTTGCTGGGCACCCAGGAGCTCCAACAGACGAGGAGTTGCCAATTTTTGGAACAATGGCCTCAAAGTTTAATGACTCAGGAGTAAATGCATTATTTGCTGATTTAGCAAATACCTTTGATCTAAAAAGTGAATTGATTGATGATTTAATCAAAGAAAAGTTGCCAAAGGAAAAAGGCTCAATCATTCCACCTGAAAGCACATTATATTTAAGAGATATAGCTGGTGCTTGTAGAAAGTATAATGAAAAAACAAAAGAGTTAATTAATGACCTGGAAGATTTAGATGCATTAGAAAGGGCCCAAAAATTAGTAAAAGAAGATTTTAAGAAAGAGATTGATCTAAAAAAAGAAAAACTTGGTAATGAAGTTTTTAAAGAGCTAGATACTTATTATGACGTAATTAATCAGTATAAGAGTGGTAATTTTAAGTATGAAGTTAGAGGTAAAGAATTTAGTGTAAAATCAAAATATACTTCTTTATCTGGAACAGAAATTTCAAAAGTATCATATCCCAATTTTACTTCGAGATCTGAAACATATAGATATATGAGAAATTCTAATCTTCCTGGATTTTTTCCTTATGGAAGTGGAATTTTTCCATTTAAAAGGGCCGATGAAGATCCAAAGAGAATGTTTGCAGGAGAAGGTGGGCCATTAAGAACAAATAAAAGATTTCATTATTTATCTGAAAATGACCCAGCAAAGAGATTATCTACAGCTTTTGACTCAGTTACTCTTTACGGGGAAGATCCAGATCAAAGACCAGATATATACGGAAAAATCGGTGAAGCTGGAGTGAGTATCGCGACATTAGATGACATGCGAGATCTATATAAAGGTTTTGAACTCACTGATCCTAAAACTTCTGTTTCAATGACAATAAATGGCCCAGCTCCAATAATATTAGCTTTGTTCATGAGAACAGCTATGAAGCAAAAACTTGGAGATAAAGAATCATATCCACAGGATGAGATGATTGAAGTTATGCAAAATGTAAGAGGTACAGTTCAAGCAGATATTTTAAAAGAAGATCAAGCTCAGAACACATGTATTTTTTCACTAGAATTTGCAATTAAATTAATGGGTGATGTACAAGAATATTTTTGTAAAAATGCAATTCGAAATTATTATACAGTTTCAATTAGTGGTTATCATATAGCTGAAGCAGGTGCTAATCCAATTACTCAAACCGCATTTACATTGGCAAATGGATTTACTTATATTGAATACTACCTAAGTAGAGGTATGAATATTGATGAGTTCGCTGGAAACTTATCATTCTTTTTTAGTAATGGTCTTGATCCAGAGTATTCTGTGATCGGACGAGTTGCTAGAAAAATTTGGGCAGTGGCCATGAGAGATAAATATGGTGCAAATGTAAAGTCTCAAAAATTTAAGTACCATATTCAAACATCAGGAAGATCTTTACATGCTCAAGAGATCGACTTTAATGATATTAGAACAACATTACAGGCATTTATTGCTTTAAGTGATAATTGTAATTCACTTCATACGAATGCATATGATGAAGCAATTACAACACCAACTGAAGAAAGTGTTAGAAGAGCTATGGCCATTCAAATGATTATCAATAGAGAGTTTGGTTTAAATAAAACTGATAATCCAATGCAAGGTTCATTTATATATGAAGAACTTTCTGAACTTGTTGAAGAAGCAGTATTGGCTGAATTTGAAGCTATCTCAGATAGAGGTGGAGTATTAGGTGCAATGGAAAGCATGTACCAAAGATCTAAGATACAAGAAGAGTCTTTATATTATGAATCGTTAAAGGATACGGGCGAATTACCAATTATTGGTGTTAATACATTTATCGCGGATAATATTGATGAACAATTGAACCAGGAAATTGAGCTTTCACGCTGTAGTAATGATGAAAAAAATGATCAAATAAATAGATTAAATAATTTCAAAGAGAGAAATAAAACTAAATCTACTAATGCATTAAATAAACTAAGAGAAGTTGCTCTTAATAATGAGAATGTTTTTGAAGAATTATTAAATACTGTTGAATATTGTTCTCTAGGGGAAATTACAAATACATTATTTGAAATTGGTGGAAAGTACCGAAGAAACATGTAGGTAACTATGAAAGTATATACAAAAACTGGAGACAAGGGAGAAACTTCACTTGTTCATGGAGAAAGAGTTGGTAAAGATGACTTGCGAGTTATCTCATATGGGAATATAGATGAAGTAAATTCATACGTTGGTCATTTAAGAGAGTTATTAAAAGACGATAAAACTAGAAAGGAACTAGAAAAGATTCAGAATGAACTTTTTAATCTTGGTGGGTTAGTATCTTGTTCTTCAGAAAAAAGATTAGAGTATAAACTTCCTAAAATAGAAGAAAAGAATATTAAATTTCTAGAAGAAAGAATTGATGAATACACCAAAGAACTTCCTGAGTTGAAGAATTTCATTCTTCCAGGTGGAAGTGTTGAAGCTTCGGTTGCCCATATTTGCAGAACAGTTACTAGAAGATTAGAAAGAAGCTTATATGAATATTCTAGAAAGTATCCTACAGAAATAGATCAATTATATTTATCTTATGTAAATCGACTAAGTGATTACTTTTTTGTTCTTGGGAGGTATATAAATCTTAAGCTTGGTAAAAGCGAAGTGGAGTGGAAAAAGTAGTTTTACTTTTTTATTAGCTTAGTTATTTTAGTGAACAGATTACTTGAAGTGACATCTTTTATATAGCCTTTCATCATAGAGGATCTTTGTCTTTCTTCTATAATTCTTTGTTTAAGTTTTCTTCTTTTAGTCTGTAAGTCGTCGAGCTTTTTCTCAGCATTTTTTCCATCTAAACTAATGAATTTACCAGTTGCACCACTCTTCTTATGTAGTTCTTTTTCATTAGGGGTAAAATAACTAGACTCAAGCTCTATTGTGAATTCTCCTAAATGAATGACATCATCCAAATAAAAATGAGACTCATCAGTAAAATCATCATTAATTCTTGTGCCATTAGTTGAGTCTAAGTCTCTTAATGTTGCTTTAGAGTTATGGAGATAGAGAACGCAGTGTTTTCCTGAAATTTTAGGATCATTAATCGCCATATCACACTTTGCTGATCTACCGATCAAAAAATGCTCTTCAGTAAGCTCAACTAGCTCTTTGAAATTTGGACCCTTAATTTTAACAACAATTGTCATCTTTTTCTATCTACCTGTAATTCTTAATATTTTATCGTCTTTATTAGGAAAAACTTAAATTTTTACAAAAACTCAATAAATAGAGATGAATAAACAGATACTTATCATAGGATATTTTGACGACTCTAATCAGGTAATATAAAACGTCATTTAATGTTATAATATGCATATGGAAAATAATATGGAAACAACTCAATTAATTGAAATAACTGAAAAGGCTAAAGGCCAAATTTTAACAATTTTTAAATCAAATGAATCTAATAATGAAAGAGGATTGAGATTGGGAGTTATCGGTGGAGGCTGCTCGGGCCTATCTTATAAAATTGACTTTGATGATAAAAAAGAAAACGATAATATAATTGAATATGATGGTTTTAAGGTCTTTATAGATCCAAAATCTTCAATTTATCTCAAAGGAATAGTATTAGATTTTCAAGACGGATTAAATGGAAAAGGTTTTGTTTTTCAAAATCCTAATGCCACTAACACTTGCGGTTGTGGTGAATCATTTTCTGTTTAAATGAATCAATTTGAATTAGATCATTATTTTGGTACTCAATATAACTTAGAGAATTGGGTGCTCGTAAATATAAAGGGCGAAGACGTTGTTAATTTTCTTCAAGGTCAAACAACTAATAATATTAAAAACCTTGGAGAAAATGATAGTTGTTTAACTGTTCGCTTAGACAGGTCTGGTCGGATCAAATCATATTTTTTTGTAATTAAAAACTTAGGAAATATATATCTTTTTCTCGAAAGCAAATTACTTGAAGAAACATTAGAAGATTTAAATAAATATATAATCATGGAAGATGTTGATTTTGAAGTAATCAAAGATAAAAGATTTTTTCTAGATACAAAAAATATAAATGCTGAAGGTATTGATATAAATTTCTTCGGGGAGCGAGGAGTTTTAATTGAAGGTAATCAGGGTAAAGATTACTTTTCTAAAACACTTCTTAATGGTTTTGTGAATACAGATAATGTATTAGGAAAAATTGTAAATTCAACTTATTTAAATGAGTTCGTAAATTATTCGAAAGGTTGTTTCTTAGGCCAAGAACCTGTTGCGAAAATTAATAATAATAGAGGCGGTGCCTATTACCCAGTATTTTTAATTGGTGATAAAAAGATTGAACAAAAAATTGAGATAGGTAAGGTTTTAGCTTCAATCCCTTATGAGAATATTTGGGTAAATTATGTTGAAATAAATAGAGAAAATAGAATTTCTAAAAAAGAAGTTAATTTAAATGATAGTAAGTATGTAGTTGAATATTTACCTTTTTATTCTTCAAATACAAATGAAGAAAAATCTAATCAGCTTTTCCATTTAGCAGTAAAGTTGTTTGGACAAGATAACGAAGATGAAGCGATTAAGTTTTTACAAAGATCAATTGAGTTAAACCCTAAAAACGCAGACTCTTATGAATCTTTAGGCGTTATTTTTGGTAGACAAGGTAAATATCAAGAGGCAATCAAATTAATGGATCAATTGGAAAAAGCTGATCCAGAAAGTGTAATGGCCTTTACAAATAGATCTCTATATTTAATGAAGCTTGGAAAAATTGAAGAAGCAGAAGAACAAAAATCATTAGCAACACTTAAGTCATTTAAAAAATTTGGAGATGAGGCTAAAGAAAAGAAAGCTAAGGAAGATTTAAAGCATCAACAAGAACAAGAATTATTAACTCGAGAAAGAATGTTTAAACAAGTTTTAGAATTAGATTCGGAAGATGAGATTGCAAATTTTGGAATTGGAGAAATTGCTTTCAAAAGAAAAAACTATGAGTTAGCAATAGAAAAACTTAGTTTTGTTATAGACAAAAACCCTAAACACTCAGTTGCTTACTTAGTATTATCAAAAGCATATAAAGAAGCTAAAGATATAGATAATTGTATAAGAGTTTTAAATAAAGGTATTGAAGTTGCCTCTAAGAATGGTGATTTAATGCCGGCAAATGAAATGCAAAGTATATTGATACAAATTAATTCTTAACGATATTTTATATTCATCTCTTCAAGTAATTTTCTTAAATCATTTATTTTTTCATCATTATATTCTTTAGAAAATTCAACAATATTATCTTTATGTTTTTCTAAATCTTTATAAATAACACTAATTAGTTCATTGCCTTTAGCTGTTACTTTTCCTTCACTATGAGCTTTATCAAGGTCAGTCTTACAAAACTCAAGCATGAAATATTCTTCTAGCATTCTGTTTTTAATTTTATCAATTTCTTCAGAGCTAAATTTGTGAGTGGAATCAAAATTATTTAAATTGTTCAATAAAGTATTAAATAATTTGAATGCCCAATAAAAAGTAAAAACAGCATGATAAATTCCACGAATTGGCCTTAAAGATCTTCTCCATGGGCTGTAATATATCTTTTCATCGTCTTCATTGATTAAATGTTCTTGATTTAGAATACAGTTTAAAAAATGGTGACCATTTTCATGAATTAAATCATCAATTAAATCTATAAAGTCTCTTTCAAATAAATTTATACAAGAGTAACCAGGTAGCTCTTGCATAGAGTAACTAACAACGCCCGGCTCATCAATTGGTACAATAGTATGTGTAAAAGAAGAAAGAGTTTTAAATAAATCAGGGCAAAATGTTTTAAGTACATTTAATGCGTCTGAAATTTTATTACCAATAGTAGATATTGTTTCAATTCCTTTAGAGCATGAGGGGTTAACAGTTAGCTCTAGATTGTCTAAGGATACTCTGTTAACGGCCTTTGATACAGGATATGAGTGCACCTCATCTTCTTGATCTACTTCAATGGTTTCTTCTGAAATATAATTGAAGAAAATGTTTGGAAATATATCTTCTCTTGAATTGATATCTATAAAATATCCATGATTGCCAACATAAATTCGATTTTGAAAATCACCAATTTCTGGAAATGCTCTGTAGACAATTAAAGGGTCAAACTGTTTGGTTGAGTCCGAAATATGTAAGTAGAAAAAAGAGATTATTTGATTTTCAAAAATTTGAATTAAATCAAGACTGTCTTCAATAAAGCTTGATTTACCTTCGGCCATCTCCATAAATTCTGAAGCATATTCACTCTCTTCCCAAAAGGAGAAAATTTCTTCTGCTAAATTGTTATAGTCGGGATCTGTTTCATTTGTTTGATCAAGTTCTTCGTGAAGTTGAACTATGGTAATATATTTTTCAATTAAATTTAACCAATAAAAACTTAGTGAACTATTTTTATCAAGAGACTTAGAAAAAAGAGCGCTTTTTAACTCTTTTAAAAATTTGTTTGAAGAAATACTATTCTCATAACCATCTTCAATATCTTCTCTTAATTCATTAAGAAACTCATTATAGAGAGAATTAATATTTTCTTTTAGTTCAATTTGAAAATTTTTATCTAATAGGTTCATAATAATTTTAGGTTAAAGGAATGAATAAAAATGGCTGGGAAGGTGGGACTCGAACCCACGACCAATAGATTAACAGTCTACTGCGCTAACCAACTGCGCTACTCCCCAGTAATTCTCGTGAGATATCATTTATAAAGTTAAAGATTTCTTTTGTCTAGTAGTTGAAATTAAAAATGTTAATAGAGCTAACAGTTTGTTTTTACGTAAAACGGTCATAAAAACTTAAGTTTTTTCAATAAAGTCCGATAAAATAACTAGGTTAAAGCACCTAAGGTCGTGAAATGAGAAACTTATTGCATAGCTTACTTAATTTAATAACTCCCGAGAGAATTGGGGAGCTAAGCACTATTGAAACAGATATTCCAAGATCAAAGCTTACGGAATTGATGTTAAGTGAGCTAAAAAATAAAGATAATTCTATTACGCCAGTTGAGCAGTCAGAGAATGAACTAGAAGCAGTTAAATTGGAGCCTAAAGTAGAATCAGAGAGCTTAATTTCAAGTCCCGAGGACAACGCAAAAATTCTTCCATTTAATTCTGAGGAGTCAGAGGTTGAAATACAAGGTGAGCATGTTAAAAAGGTAGAGTTAAAAAAATCGGTTGAAAAAAAGTCTCTTAAAATGGCAAATGGAACTGAAATCTTTTTTGATGAGGAAGTAGAGGTTACTGAAGAAAAAGTTGATACAACTCAATTTATTTTATCTGAGAAAGAAAAATTTAAAAAACAGGCCAAAAGATTAAAGCAACTTGAAGTGATGGACTTATATAAAAAGAATGCAAGTGTAGATATTGAACAAGAAAGAGTAAATAATGATGATTTATCTAAATCAGCAAACTCAGGAGTCTTGGTCAATAAAAAACAACTCTAATTTATTCCCTTTATAGAATTAATATCTTCAACTTCGATATCATTTAACTCAAGAGATGACATAGGGTAGACACAGGCATCTATAGTGGAAACTGCCGCAGGTCTATAATTTCCAGAATTTTTAACGCCACCAAAAGGAAGTTTTGAACTTGCCCCAACTGTTGATCTATTAAAGTTTAGTATACCAGCGTCTATGTCTCTTACACATTGATTGAAGACATCATGGTCTTTCGTGAAAACTGCACTTGCAAGTCCAAACTCTGTACTATTCGCAATATCAATTGCTTCTTCAATTTGTGTGTAGGGTATAAATGTACAGTTCGGCCCAAAAATTTCATTCTTAAGGAAGTGACTAGTATTGTCAAAACGAGAAGCTAAATGAATAGAAGGAGTTACATAAAATCCTTTTTTATCTTTTTCGATTTGCTTTCCTCGCATTATTTCTTCTATCCCTTCTCTTTTTGCCATTCCCATATAAAGCAAATATTTATCAACAGCACTTTGATCAATGAGTGGGCCCATAAATGGTTCAGTCTTATGATCAATTGGATGATCAACAATTATTCTTTTGGCCAACTCATGAAATTTAGGAATGAATTGATCCATAATATCTTTGTGTATGGCGACTATTGCAGTCGAGGTACATCTTTGACCAGTTGTTAAAAAACATGCTTTTAGCAACTCTGGTAAAACAAAGTCTAAATCAGCATCTTTGTGAATTATAGAAGTATTTTTGCCTCCTAATTCTAGAGCAACTAATTTGGATAGATCCTTATGTGTAATTTCTAAAATTCTTTTTCCAATATCTTTTGAACCTGTAAAAAAGATTCCTTTAATAGATCTTTCTTTTAGGATTCGTCTTGCAGTTTCTCCATTACCTTGTATTAAGTTTACGACACCTTTTGGAAAATTTGCTTCATGAAAACAGTCAATTAAGAGTTGAGCGCTATAGCAAGTTTTCTCTGATGGTTTAAAGATTATTGAGTTTCCAGTTAATAGAGCAGATAAAATTTGTCCATTTGCTAAGTGACATGGAAAATTAAATGGACCAATAACAAAACAGGGGCCAATTGGTTTATAAAAAATTCTACCAGTTGTATTTGGTAATATATTTGAAAGTTCTTTGTTCTCAACTCTTTTTAAAGAATCTTCAATTGTAACAGTTACTTTTGCAACGATTGCACTTGCTTCACCTTTAGCCTCCCATAGGGGCTTTCCAGTTTCTAAGGCTATGGCGGTTGCAATTTCTTCACTTTTTGAAAGAACTTGTTCCTGATATCTTCTTAAGTAATTTATTCTTTCATCTAATGAGACTTTACGCCAAACCTCAAAACCCTTCTTAGCAGATGAAATAACTTCATCAATGTGTGAATAAGTTATCGGACATTCCCATAATTTAGTATCAGTATCAGCTGGTGAACTTTTTTTAATAATTAGCTCTGTCGCATTTGGACCAGATGTTGCTGGAAGGTTATAAGTATTATTGAAGTAGTTACCCTTTATTTCAAATTTCATAAATTGTCCTAAAAAAATATTGCGTTAACTTGAACATTATTTTGAAGATTAAACTTCTTAGCAGTTTCACTATCTATTATAATTTTAGAGACTGCATTTGGGCCAGAACTTTGAATTAAAGCATTAATTTTTATGGCCTCAAACTGAAATGATTTACTCGGAATCGATAATAGAATTGACGTACTTTTTTCTTGATCAATGTTATCTGATAACTCAATTTCTCCAGAGATCATTTCTTTTATTAATGATATGTCTTTGAGCTTACATTGGAAATGTGGTCCACCATCAAATGGGTCAACTTCATTAATATAATTGAAACCAATACTTTTTAACATTTTAGCCACTGGAGCAGTTTCAGAAGCAAACTTTCCAATTGCATTTCGAGCATTGATAGGAAGAAGAGTTTCGTAAATTGTATCAGATGGAAAAAGACTTAGAATAAATTCTTTGTTCTTTCTACTTAATACATCTGCATCATTGTAGTCCATATTGAGAAATCTTCTGCCAATAGCTTCCCAAAGCGGAGAATTTCCATCTTTATCAAGAGGAGGCATTAACTCAGAATGAATAGTTGATTTAAATCTGTCTGGGTTTATACCCATGTATAGAAATCTTGAAAAAGATAATTGTTTACCTAATTTACCTGGTTTCCCTCTATAGTCGGGATGTAATACTAAACCACCTATTTCTGTTGGGCCATCTGTATCATAACCAAGCTTTAAAGTTCCATGAATAAAACCTGTATTAATTGATTGGCTGAATTTGTGTTCTTGCCCAACTCTTAAATAAAAATGTGGTTCATCTTCTGTACCATGTTGAGCGTGAATCATGGATACACCAATTACTTTATTAGTCTCATAATCTTCAAGAACAAACATATAATAGTTTTTGAAGAAATCTTTACTTGGACTTTCAAAGGACTTTATTGAGCTTTTAATTTTTTTCTCAATATCTTCTTTGTTGGAAGGTAAATTTATAAAAAAAACAAAATTTGATAATTCATAAATATCATCTAGATCTTCTATCGTTACTGATCTTAATCTATACATATACTAAGCCTCAATAGTATCAACAATTGTCTCTTCCAGAATTTTCATTATTTCATCAATGTGTTGATCTGTTATTGTTAGAGGAATTAAAAATCTAACTCTAAATGGACCGTGTCCAGCTGAGAATGCAATTATACCTTTTTTAAAAAGTTCTTTTAAAAAATTCATAGTTACTTCTTTTGAAGAGTCTCCAACTTCAAAGGAAATCATTGTTCCAATTCCACCTATATAGCCAATTTTATTTTTACAAGTACTATTTGCTAAATGCCTAAGTCCTTCCATAAATCTTTTTTCAATCTCAGAAATACGGCCATCTTTTCCGTAAAAATTTCCTTCAGTTAAATATGTTAAAACTTTTTCTGCAGCGTTTAGGCTTATGATTGAACCGTTAAATGTTCCAGCAATCAATCCTGGTTTTGGATTTAACTCTTCACTAAAAAGAACTCCACAGCATTGTAGAGCTTTACCAACTGTTACAATATCTACATACTCTTCTAATTCAAATGCTTGAAAAGAGAAAAGTTCTGTTGTTCTTCCAAAAGATTGTACTTCATCAACCCAAATATAAACGTCTTTTTCTTTGGCCCATTTAAAAATGACTTCATAATATTCTTTGGTTCCATAAACAAAACCACCTTCACCTTGAATTAGTTCTATCATTAGAGCACAGTACTCGCCTTTATTTTTTTCCCAGTACTCATTTAAAGATTTTAAAGTTTTTTCAATTGCACCTTCTGGATTTTGTTGATCAAAATGAGGAACATGATCAACTTGAACAGATTTTGGCATACCTTCTCGATATGAAGAATTATAAGTTATATCTTGAGTTGCAATACTTCTACCTGCAAAAGCTTTTTCAAAGGCCAATAATCTATAATGTGGCTGTTTTTTCTGCCAAATCATTTTTAAAGCACTATCGTTTGCAAAACTTCCGGAACCACAAAACCAAAAATGTCGTAGCTTTGTAGTTTCTGAAACTATATCTACAATTTTTCTACAGGCCTTATGAGCTTCCTTGTAGGTGAGTAGATTTCCACACATAATTGTATCTGTACAAGCACTTTCTAATGCAGCTTTTATAAATAATGGATGTGAATGTCCTAATAGGTTTACTCCCATGGAAGTAATTAAGTCATACTTTACAGAGCCATCTTCTAGCTCTGTAAATGGGCCGTGTCCTTTACCTGAGGAGACATAATTGAAAAAGAATCCCCTTCCTCTGGCTTTCTCATAATCTTTAAGTATAGTCTCAGTAATTTTAGATTTTTCATCATCTGGCCCTTTTAGGGTCATTGATTTTTGTTGTTCAACTAATATTGAGGAAAATAGTTTGTTAATCTGATCTTGAATTTGCTCATTTTTTACACCGTTCATACAATTCCTTAATAATAAAAACCTTCAGGTCAAGGTAAGATAGTTTGTGCTATCTTGATTTAATTTTAACTCAAAAGGATAATAATTTTATGTCTAATAATACCACGAACGAACTATTAAAGTCATTAGAAGCTCTTTATCTAGAACAAAACTATGATAAGGCGCAAGATATATTATTGGCCAATAAAAGTAAATTTTCAGAAGGTGTGTTTCATTATAATTTAGGAACAATTTTTGCCAAAAAAGGTGAGATGGGCCCAGCAAGATTTCATTTAGAAAAAGCTCTTCAGAAAGGTAAGGTTGATACAAATACTCTAAAAAATCTTGATTATATTAAACAAAGCTTAGTGGTTAGAGATTTATCATATTCACCATCTATTTCAGATAAAATACACGATAATTTACTCATGGTACCTGGTCAGGTGTTTTTAAGTATTACATTAATACTTTTAATTACCGCCTTACTAATTGTTAAGAAAAAAATTGTTCAAACTTGGTGGAAGATCATCTTAATATTCGCAATAGCTAATTTACCAATTGCCTTTGAGAAACTTTATCTAAATAAAAAAATGTATGCAGTATTTTTAAAAGAAGGGTCAGTTAGAGAAGGGCCATCTGAAATATATCCTGTTCTATATGATTTACCAGAAGGAACTAAAGTTATTATTGGTAAAATTGAAAGTGGTTGGTACTTTGTTGAGAGACCACTTAATTTAGCAGGTTGGGTTAATAAAAAACCTGTTGGACTTTATAAATAGGGAAGTAATGTGAGTTACGAAAAAGATGTCAAAGAGATGATGCGAAAAGGTGGGCAACTACCTGATAAGCTAGGCATATCTATTGTAAAATATTTTTGGTTAGCAAGTCCTTTAAGTGGAACACGCAAGGATAATATTCCAAAATTTTTAAGAAAAATAGAAGTATTAAGAAACTTTACAGATAATGAACTTAGAATTCTTTCTCACTATATCCATGAAAGAACTTTTAATGATGGAGAGTCTATCTTTAGGCAAAATGATCTGGGGGTAGGTTTTTATTTAATTTATAGTGGCCACGTAGATGTTGTAATTGAACATGATAAAAGTGAGGGACACTCTAAAGATGTTGTTGAGAACTCTAGATTAGTTGTTTCCTTAGAAAGGTATGACTATTTTGGAGAGCTGGCCTTGTTGCAAAAAAATAGTGTTCGAAGTGCTACTGTAATAGCAAAACAAAATTGTACTTTACTAGGCTTGTTTCAACCTGACCTGGAAGAGCTTCAGGAAAATTATCCTGTGGTTGCTACAAAGCTTCTTCAAACAGTATCTTTAATTATTGCAAATAGACTTTATTCAATTACAAAAGAAGTAAGACGTTTAAAATACAAACTTTCTCTTTATGAAAGAGAAGATCAAGGTGAAGATGAATAATAGTTCTAAGATGACCAATATTACAAAATATGTTTTCTTCTACAGCATATTTTTAATTGTGGGCTTAATATTATTTTCACTACCTAGACTGACAATTCCTTTAGCTGTGGCTTATGTCTTATATTTAGTAGTAGAGCCTATGGTTCCAAAACTAATAAAGTTGGGATTAAGTAGAACTTGGTCAATTTTAATTTTATTTGTAGGAATTTTATTTTTTACTTCTTATCCGATTGTTAAATTTGTACCTTCTGTGAAAAATGAAGTAGATAATTTTCAATATTATAGACCTAAGGTTGAAAGGTTTATTGAGTCAAATTACGAATCTATACGATTAAAAATAAAAGAGAGTACGGGTTATGATATTGGGGATAAAGTATTAGATGATTCTTTAACTCATTTTAAAAATGGTACTCGAGATTTAATTTTGCAATTACCAAATTATTTAGCCTCTTTACTCGAATGGGTTTTTTTGGTTCCACTATTTTTATTTTTTATGATTAAAGATGGAAGGTCCATGAAGTTTATTTTAATGAGGATCACACCGAATGGAATTTTTGAAAGATTTTATTATCTTTTTTCTCAATTTAATAAAAAGCTTGGAGACTATATTTTTGCAAAATTTATTGAAGCAAGTATTATTGGAGTCATTATAACTACAGGCCTTTTAATTATAGATTTAAGGTTTGCTTTTTTGCTTGGTTTAATCGCTGCAATCACAAATATTGTGCCATATGTAGGGCCATTGATTGGGTCTGCACCTGGAATAATCTTGGCCCTTATCGAATTTGGAAATACCCCAGCGATGGGAGCAGTTGTTGTTTTATATTTAGTAGCTAATATTATCGATCTGGCCTTGGTATTCCCAATATTAGTATCAAAAATTGTTGATCTCCATCCTATGCTTGTTGTTGTTAGTGTAATTCTAGGATCACAATATTTAGGAACGACTGGAATGATTGTATCAATTCCATTGGCTGCCGCGTTAAAACTTCTATTTATTGAAATTTATAAAGAAGTTTACGGCGCGAATGCTAGATAAGTAACCTTATTCTTTGACGTAAAAATTTATAAAATGGTACACTTAGAACGAATTTATCAGTTATAGGAGCCATTTTGTATAGCACAGTTCTAGCACTTTTATTCTCTGTCATTATTGGTTGTAGTTCGGATAAGCCTGTAGGTACTACACAAGCAGAAGTTCTTTACAAGGAAGCTAAAAGCCTTGTCGATGATGGTCGATATCTACTTGCTACAGAGAGATTGAATTTATTAAAGTCAAAATACCCTTATAGCTACTACGCTACTCACGCAGAATTGTTATTAGCAGATATTTTATTTAATCAACAAAGTTATGTAGAGTCTGCCGCCGCTTATATTTTATTTAAAGATTTTCATCCGAAGCATCAGCGTATGGATTATGTATATTTTAAAATTGCGGAATCTTACTTTTTTCAACTGCCAGATACTTTTGATAGAGATTTAAGTGCAGGAAAGGAAGCGATTAAATATTATCAGGACCTTTTATTTTTGTATCCAAACTCTGAGTATACAAAGAATGCTCAAGATAAAATAACGCAGACTGAGTCTATGATTGAAAAGAAAGAAAGATATATTGCAGATTTTTATTACAAAACAGAAGTTTTTGATTCAGCAAGATATCACTATTTAACAATTTTAGAAGATTTTAAAACAAAAAAATTAAGAGAACATTCAATGTCTAGAATTGTTTCTAGTTCGTACTACTTAAAAGAAAAAGATAAGTGTTTAGAGTATTATAAGCGTTATATTAATTTCATATCTGATGAGAATGTTAAGCAAAAAACACAAAGTTATTTTTCAAGATGTGAAAATCTTTAAGGGGTTAATGTGACTAATCAAAGAGAAAAAGAATTAATAAACCAGGCTAAAAAATATTACGACCAAGCTAAATATAGAATTGTTCAAAACTTGCTAAGTGAAGTTATTGAAATAAATCCTAAAAATATTGATGCTTATTTTATGATGGCCAATATTTTTCATAGAAGAGGAGAAATTGGTAAGGCTATTAAGGCATTTAATAAAGTTTTAACTTTAGATCCTAATCATACAGATGCTTCTATTTCATTGTCAGTTTTATATAATGACATTGGAAGATATGAAGAAGGTCGGAAAGTATTTGAAAGAGCAAATGAAAGAGTAAAAGCGAAGAAAGATCAAGAGACAATAAAAGATGATCACATAAATAAGAAGTTTTCTTTCAAGCATTATGAAATTGCTGAAATGTATATGACTTATAATAGATTTGATGAAGCTTTATTTGAATATAATAAAGCTATTGGACTTGACCCTGAAAATTTAGATGCACGATTAAAAATTGCAAAAGTATATGCAAAAAAAGGTTTTATTTCAAAAGCAGTTGAAACTTTAAAATTATTAAAAAATGAAAAACCAGAATTTCTAGATGGTAGAGTTGCATTAGGTGTACTTTATTATGGAAATGGAAATATCATTGAAGCGCAGAATGAGTGGCAAAAAGTTATCAGTAAGGATCCTCATCATTCAGAAGCAGCAATGTATTTAAATCTCTCTCATACCGCTACTGAGACTAGTTTATAAGAATTATGTGAGAATATTTTTAATGATCTGATCACTCTTCTTAGTAAAAGTTTTAATTGTATCAGCTTCTTTAATTTTCAAGTCTCTGTGATCGATATTTATTAAATACAATAACGTGGCCCAAATATCTCCATAATGAACCTTGTTTGAGACAGTCTTAAGTCCAATTTCATCTGTCTCTCCATATATATGACCTTTTTTTACCCCATCATCAATTATCCAACATGTTGAAGCTAGATTATTGTGACCACGACCTTGTTCTTTTGAATTTTCAGGAGCACCTTTTTCATCAATAATTGGAAGTCTGCCAAATTCACCACCCCAAAATATTGCAGATTTTTGTAATAAATGTGATTCTTGTAAGTCTTTGATAAATCCAGAGGTTGCAAGGTCAATTTTAGAGCACATTTTATTTAAGTCACTTAATTTAAAATGATGGTCCCAAGATGAAGCGTCGTCTGTATCACCAGAATTGATTTGAATGAGAGGAATTCCTAATTTTATCAATTCTTTTGCAAATAATAGTTGGTCAACATAAGAGTTTTCACCTTCTTTGGAAACACCATAAATTCGCTTTATACGATAATCATATTTAATTTTTGAAAGAGTTTTAATTAATGTATTTTTAGATTCTAATACCAGCTTTAAAGAGTCTAACCTTTTTTTTGATAAGGTAGAAGAAGAATTTTTATTTAATTTAGAAAGTAGATTAATAAAAAAAGAGGAGTCATTTCCGCTATAAGCAATATTATTTAAATTAACTCTTAAACTATCTAAAGTAGAAAATGAAATGAATGATTTTGGGGAAGTATTTAATCCAAGGTCTGTTATGTCGGGAAACGATCTAATTTCGCCTAATTCATCATGCATTAGAATAAAGTTTGGAATATTTGTGTGCAATTTATTATTTTTGTATAAGTAATCATTTATCCAGTGCCCTACATGAATACCTCCTAAATTAGTTGTTCCAGTGAACTGTTCTAGTTGAGCATCATAATGATTTAATGAAGTTACACTTAATGAATGAATTATTGTCATTTGATCTACGTGTTTTGAAATATTTGGAAGTAAGTCTGAAACCCAAATTCCGGATTCACCTCTTTTTTTAAAAGTAGAAATTGGTTTTAATAAAGTTCCGCCAATTTGACCTTTCTCACTTTTAAAATAATTTATTGATTTACCATTTTTTCTATAGAGCTCTTCTTTATAATCAAACAAATCTATTTGAGAAGGACCGCCATTCATATGTAAAAAAACAATACTTTTTTGGCCTGGACTTTGTCCGTAAGTTTTTTCCAATACTATTGAAGATAGCGCTGAAGTGAATAATGTATTTAAAAAATATCTTCTGTTCATTTTAGTATTCTAAAAACTCACTACTTAAAATTGAAATATGAGTGAACATTCTTCCAGGATTATCAATCTCTTTCTTGTAAATCTCTTTAATTAATGAAATTTCATTTTTAGTTATATTTCTATTGTATAAATCAATATAAAATTTTTGAATATTTTTAATATTAAATTTATTAAGTCTGTAAGTAGTAGAAATTTTATTTATTAATGGTAAAGTTTGTTTCTTATCTAACCAAGATGAAGTGTATTCATAATCTGATTGAGGCTTTCTTAAAGCAATAGAAGAAACACCTTTTGGAACAGTAAATCCTTTTGAAATTAAGAAATTATCGCCAGATCGTTTTCTTTCTAAATAAAAACTTCTAGGATTTTTATTTTCTCTTGAATCATCAAAATCAAGAGAATTAGAAAGTAGTAGCAGATTATCTCTAATTTCTTCAGTGCTTAATGATTTTGTAGATTGCAATAAAAAATTAGAATCGGAAAGGTAATAAGTAGAATTAAATAATTTAGAATCTGTAATTATAGTAATTAGTTTTTTTGTAGAATATTTACTTTGTATAAAGTAATTTGTTAGCCAGTTTAGTAGAGAAAGAAATCGAGGTCTCTTTACTTATTTAAAAATATCTTCACTATTTTTTAATACGCCTTTTCCTAATAAGTTTTTAAAAAGAAATTCAACATAACTTCTTGTTACATAAAAGCTCATTTCGTTGTTTTCCGTAAGATATTGCTCTAGTTTTATATTTTTACTATTTGAAAAAAGAAATTTTTTTATAAGCTTTGAATTTTTATTAATGCGATGTTTATATTCGTTGATACTCTTATTGCTATATCGATTTGAAATGGCCGTTAATGTTTGGTAATAGTCTTCATTTGTAATAGGTGCATACTTATGGTTGTGACATTTTGCACACTTCAAATTAAATCCTAGTGTAAATGAAAAGAGAGTATGTGAGGCCATTTGTGTTTCAACAACTGGATCTTTTGAGAACTTAGGTTGGTATTTGAAAAAATTGAAATAGTTATCTGAATTATCAGTTAGTTGAAGTTGTTGCTTTAAAAAATCTAAATAAGAATAATCTTTCATAAAGAAATTTAAAACTTCAAGCTTGTAGCTTTCTGAACCAGAGATAAACTTATCATTTTCAAGGCCCGTTGTTTGAGAAAAGCCAGAATAGTCAAACCATTTTGTAGCAAAGTTTTCACAATAAAACTGTGATTCTAATAAAGTTTGAGTATTAATCTTTAATGCTCTATCTGTGAAAAACTTAGGTATTAAACCAGTTAAACTTAAAGTGAGCTTTCTTTCGAATACGTTTGTTTGTAAAGATTTTATTTTATATTTAATAGAATTACTTTTAAGTATCTCCTCGTAGTAATCAGTTAAAGAAGAGATATTTTTATTATAAAATTTGTCGAAAAACCAATGGTCATTAATAGAGGTTTGGCGTTCATAAACATTTTTACTTGGAACTAATTTAATGATCTTTTCATTAATCCACTTATAGATAATATTAATTTCATCCTTGGTTAAGTTTCCTCTTAAAAAAGGCATATGTTCTTTAACTGAGCTGTCTCTTATTATACTATTATATATTAAGCTTTGATTCGGGTTGTAAAAACTAATGAGTTGTTTGTTGTTCTTTGGCCTTAATATCGCCTCTAAATTTGATAAATCTATACTCTCATTTTTAAATTCAGAGTTATGACAAGAAACGCATTTTCTATTTAGAATAGGTTTTATTTTTTTTAAATAGAAATTATGATTATTGATATTGTGATTATCTTTTTTGATAATCGAGTAATTTTCTTCCTTGCTTATAAAGTAGTTAAGACCGTAATGAGCAAAAACTCCACTAATAATACTTAATGTTAAAATAGAGTAAACCTTTCTTTTATCTACTTGTAGAAAAAGGAAAGTGACCACACTTAGAGATATTATACTATGTAAAATTCTTAAATAATCGATTGTATTTAACGTAATCAGAGATGCGACTCCTGTTAAAAAAACAGGAAATAAAAATAATACGCTATATTTTCTTTTTACTTCGAAGTGATTTATTAAAATAAAAAGTGAAAGAGGCAAAATACTTAAAATGATATGATACTTACTTATAGTAGCAAGAATACTTTCAACAAAAAGCCACCACTCACTTCCAAGATGTAGTAAGCCACCATAGTGTAAAGTGATACAAATTAAAATTAGAGATAGTAGTAAAATTTTAAAATTTCTAATAAAGTGATAATTTATATAAATTGAAATATAGGCTAAAGTTGCAAAAAGTAGATGGTATTTGCCATTTGCTTTATTAGTAAGATTAAAAAGATTTAAGAGTCCTAAAAAAAAAGTAACGTGGAAAAGGTTTAATGTTAACTTGTGTAATAGTGGAACAGACTTTTTAAGTATGGTTAATAAAATTGATCCGATAGCAATTGGAGCGAGTATGTGTACAGCAATTGGATGTAGTTTACCAATCGTGAGAATATAGTTTGAAGAAATATTAAGTTCAAAAGGTTTCCATAATAGCAATATAGTTAAAACTAGGTTTATTAGAAGTAGTATATGACTTACAAAGTGCATTTATTTAGTATAATTGTTAATGAAGCAGTAGTGAAGAAATAAAAAGGCCCAGAAAATCTGGGCCTTTGCTATGTTTATAAATAATTCTATAAATTTTAATTAGACTTCAACGTCGTTATGCTTAGGGGCTTGTTCAGCATTTATTGCATTTGTTGTTTCAGCTTCAGTACTAACTTGTACATTGGTTCTTTTAGAATCGTCTGATGTGTAAGCAACGATATATTTTTTAAGTTCCATATACATTTTGTATCTAACTTCTAACTTGCTATCTTGTAGAACAATTTGTCTTGCAATTTTTGTTTGATTATTAATAACTATTGGAGCTTTTAAGTTAGCAGACATTTCAGTTACGTCTTGTGGAATAGTTAAAATAGTATAGATGCTTGCATTGCTTAAGTTTTCTAATTCGATGCTTGTTAGTTCGACAGGCAGAAGTTTTACACTGTAGTTAGGGTTGTAAATTTTTGGTTCGATAATAGGGAATGCAACGGAGCCATCGTCAATTGATTGAAGCCATAAAATTAAAGTTTGATCACCTGGATCAACTACAAAATATTTTTTTAAATTATCAAAACCTAGTAAGCCTTCTTTGAAGTTAATAATATCTTTTTTATCTACTTCTAACTCACCAAATCTAGTAGTGTTAACTTTCACGTTGCCTCCCAATTAGAGCACGGCATTAGTTGAGCTCTATTCTTGGAAAATAATAGCAATCGTAGGGGCAAAAGGGCAAGAAGGAATTTCTTACCAATGCTACTTAGTGTTGCAGAGATTTAGTCGTGTTTTTGGTAATTTGTACAAGTTAATTTCTTACTTTTTAAGTTCTTTAGTAAGTTGATCTATATTCGAAAGGTCAGCACTAGACGCTTCAGTGTTTTGTTCCTGAATTGCCTTGTAAACTTCTTCTCTGTGAATTTTTGTTTCTTTAGGAGCCTTAATGCCGAGACGCACCTGTTTGCCCTTTATTTGGACTACGATAATCTTTATGTGATCATCTATTGCGATACTTTCGCCTAGCTTCCGTGTTAAAACTAGCATACTTTAATTCCTATTAAAGGGTTGCCAGTAACCCTCCTGATTTATTAATAGCGATACGAGATATATTCCTCTATAGCGTAAATTGCAAGTAAAAAAGTGTTATTTGAATAATTTTCTTACTGATTCTTTCATTTGTTTACGTTTCTTTATATTGTTCAGTGTCATTTAATAATTTTATTAACTAAAAATTGTGCTTAGCGCAAGAAATCTAATAATTTATTATTCATTGTTTTTGCACCTGACTCATATGCTAACTTTAAAACTGCTTGTTGCTTCTGAAGGTCAGAAAATAGTTCGGCTACATCGGCGTCAACTAACTTGCTCTTTCTTGTTTCAAAGCCAAGGTTATCATCAAGAATTTGATTTTGAGTTGTTCTAATGGAATTTGTAATGGAGCCAACTTTAGTTCTTAATGTAATCAGTCTAGAAATAGATTCATCAAATCTTTCTAATAAGTTTTGAATTGTAGAAGTATCATCATTTTCTAGGCCTGTTATTAAGCCTGTGAGTTGTGTGAAGATATTTTCTCTTTGTTTAAACTCTGGTTCAGTTGAAGCAAGGTCACGAGAGGGAAGTTCTTCTTCTTGTTGTTGAATTTTCTCTTTCGGAACATTTTTCATTTCGGGGAAATTATTTAATGGGTGTGCTCTACTATCTTTTGTTTCATCAAGGGCGAAAAATACTTCATCACCATGCAGATTAATTGGAACAAAGAAATCTTTAGAGATTTCTAAATTAATCTTTCCTTTGTCTCCAGCGTAATTTCCATCAATATCAAATGGTTGCTTCAAAGTAGAATATCCACCAAATATATATCTATTTCCAATACGCTTATTAGCAATAGCTAGAGCTTGATTTCTAATTTGGATTATTTCGTTTGAAACATTTTTTCTTATGTCGTCATTATAAAAGTCTGAAGACTGTGTAATCGCAATTTCTTTTGCTTTAACCAGCAAATCAGTAAGTGCTTCTAGTGATCTTTCTGTAGCCTCTAATTGTAATAGACCATAATCAGAGTTTCTTAAAAATTGTTTATTATCAGCAGTTTTGGATCTTATTTGAAGTGCTTCTACATTGCTGATGGGGTCATCAGATGGCTTAACCATTCTTTTTAAACTAGTTCCTTTTAATTGGAGATCTTCCAATTTAGACTTTGCTTTGCCCATGGCATATTTCAAAGCAGCTGTAGAACTATTTTCACTCACCCTTGTCATTTATATTTCCTACCTAGGCATTATGCCTAAAACTGTTGCAAACATTTCATCTGCTGTTTTCATAACTTTGGCAGAGGCTTCATATGCGTGCTGATATCTAACCATATTCGCTGTTTCTTCATCAATTGAAACGCCACTCATTCTTTCTTTAACACCTTTGGTTTGGGCCAAAATTCCTTCAGCTTGTTCATGATCCATTTTTGCTTTGTTAGCTTCAAGCCCAACGGTTCCTATTGTCTGTAGATATAATTCTTCAAGTGTTAAAGTTGCATCCCCTGCTACTTTTTCATGTTGAAGCTTAGATATGGCCAAGGCAACTCTGTTGTCGCCTGGAGAGTTAGGAGTAACACCTGTTGCAATATTTCTTAAGTCTGATTTTACTTCGTCAGAAAGTTCAAAGTTTTTTGCAGCTTCAAATTTACCAGATGAAATTTTAAAAAAATTGATCCCTGTAGTAGGACCTAGTCTATCTACTAGAGTGGGGTTACCATTTTGATCTACTGCAATCTTTCTCTGCGCAAATCCTCTCTTATGAATTGCATTGACGGTATTAACAAATTCATAAGCAATTGAATCAATATCTTCTTGTAGTTTCCGTATGTCATTGTTTCTTGTTCTAATTAGAGAGGCCATATCGCCAGATTTAAGCCGATTTGTAATACTCTGTGTTGGTCTATTCTTAAAATAAAGTTCTACTGAACCGGCCATTTTATTTTCTGATTCATCTAGAGTGACTGTTCCGGCTTTTAATTCTTGAACGTTTGCTCCTGAAACTAATGTTCCAACACCTACAGCGTCAACATTGTAAGCTCCCTTGCCATCCACATATACATTTACTTTAAAGTAATCTGAAATATCACGAACCGCTAAATCTCTTTGATCTCTTAGATCTCCCGTTTCTCCAGCAATTCCTTCAATTGAAGCAATCTTTTTATTAAGCTTAGCAATCAAATTTAATTTGGAGTTTACTTCATCAACACTAATTGAAAGTTTATTATCTATTCCTCTGGCTGCTGTATCAAGAGCTTCTCGAATACGCTTGAAGTCTTTGACTACTAGAGATGCATTATCTCTTACAACAGATCGTATAGTTTCATTTTCTGGTTGGTTGGCAAGTTCTCTAAAAGAGTTGTAAAATCTATTAAGAATTTGATTTAGACCATCGTTTGTTAGTTCATTAAAAATATCTTGTACTTGATCTAATTGAGTAAATCTTGATTGATAATACTTGGTATCTGAAATTGTACTATTAAGCTTCTTTTCGATGAAAGGATCATGAAGTCTGTTAACGCCAGTTATTCTAACACCTGTACCATGCGACATACCCATTTTAACAACTGGAGGATTATTCGTTTGAGATACTCTTTGTCGTGAATAACCTTCAGTATTAGCATTGGCAAGATTGTGCCCAGTCGTCTCTAAGGACTTCTTTGAAGCAAATAAGCCAGACTTACCAATGTTTAATAGGTCACTCAATTATCTTCCTTAACTAAACACCATTGTTTTGTTGTTTGCCAGTAGAGTTATATGTTGAATAACTCTTTTTGCCTTGTGCACTTTCTCTAATCTCTCTTAATGAATTAAGTGCTTTATTTATAAAAATTTGATTCTTTTTATTTTGTGCTTGAATATTTTCTATTAACTCAATTAGAAGATCATTGAAATTTCTCAAGTGAGCTTGATTGGTTTCTTTTTCATAATTTTCAAAAGCATCTAATAAATCACGTACGCGTTCAATCTTATAATCCAAAATATTTTCAGCATTAATTTTTTCAATAACCTGCTGTCTTACTTGCTCAAGTGCAGAAATATTTAAAATGATGTCTTCTTTTTGTTGAATTTTATCTTCAAGTGAATCAACATTGCTTGATAGTAATATTTCATATTCTTCACATGTCATATTATAAAGAGTACTGTGTTCTTCACAAAATCTCTTCCATAGATCTGTGACTTGATAATAGTAAAGTGCTTTTTGATTTTCGCTCATTTGTTCTCCTAGAATTCGCTCGCTAACATCTTGTCTGCAAGAGCTTCATAATCCACTTTGTAAGTTCCATTATTTATCTGAGCTTTAAGTTGTGCTATTTTATCTGAGTTATCTACTTCTGGGGCCATATCAACAGCTTTTTTTATTCTTGAGAAATCTTTTATCGCATTATTGATATTAACTTTTGCATCCTTAGAAGACATATTATTTAATTCATCAATTCTTGTTTGAGAATTTCTTTGCAAGGCCTTTGTAGGGCTTTGAACAGCATTTCTTCTGTTTGTTCTCGAATTTGGAAAAAATGATGGTCGAGTATCAATGCTGCTCATTTGAAATCTCCTGTGATTTATTAGTCTCTAGCTTAATTTTGTTTTGTCTGTATTGTTCCAATGCCATTTTCTGTTTTTGAAGATGGTGATTGAATGTAATTTCATTTCTCAAACGTTTAGGGTAAATCTGATTAAGTATTGTATCTTGAATTCCAAGCTGGTTTTTATTTGCCATAGCTTTAGCTCGTTCAGTATCAAGCATAGAGTTATAAAATTGTTCTGATTGGGAAGTAGGGCCTTCTTTTCCAATAGACTTTCTCATTTGAGATATTAAGTACTGGGCAAATTGTGCCTCCATGCCCTTGGCAACATCCTTGTATTCTTTAGGAATAAATTTTTTGTCCGATAAATTTTTAGAGGGAGCTGACTTTTCAACCTTATTATTTGATTGTAAGTGCCCCAAACTAGGTTTATTAATCACAAACTCATCCTAAGTTTTTGATTATCAGTCCTTGATAATCAGATCTTCTTATATTTTAACATTTTTTTATACTTTTATCTACCAGAAGCCCATTATAACTAGCTTCGTGTAAATTATATCATTTCAATTTCACCTGTAATTGATCCATTTCTTCTTAATGCCTGAAAAATTGAAATAAGATCTTCTGGTGAAGTACCCAACGCATTTAGTCCTTTAACCAAGTCGTCTAATGTTGCTTTCTCGTCCATAAAATAAAGTGAATCTGCTTTATCTTTCTTTTGTTCTCCACCAATTTGAATTGTTAAATCACCGTGACTTAAAGCTGTTGGGCGTAAGTGTATTTCTCCACCAACTACAACAGTTCCAGTTCTTTCGTTAATAACAATTTTTGCAACCTGATCTGTATATACCTTAAAATTTTCAATGATGGCCATGAGTTGAACAACATTTCGTTGGTAATGAGTTGGAATTATCAAATCAATAGTCGAAGAATCCCTTGCAATGGCAAACTTTCCACCCAATTCTTTATTGATAGTTTTCTCGACTCTAGCTGCAGTTGTAAAGTCTGGATTGTGAAGAGCAAATCTTAATGAATTCTTTTTATCAAAATCCCAGTTTATTTCTTTTTCAACAGTAGCACCACTTGGTATTAGACCTGTTGTTGTAAACTTTTTCCCTTTTTCAAGTCCGCCAATAGAAATATTTCCAGAAGCGATACCATAAATGTTTCCATCTCCTCCTTTTAGAGGAGTAACTAATAATGTCCCACCTGCTAATGAAGACGCATCACCCATGGAAGAAACCTGAACATCCATTTTTTGTCCAATTCTAGAAAAGGGAGGTAACTTCGCGGTAACAATAACAGCAGCTACATTTTTTGATGAAATCTCTTTTTGAGGGTTCAATCCGAGTTTTTGAAACATTTTCTTTAGAGATGTGTTTGTGATTTCTCCACCACCATCTCCTGTGCCATTTAAACCAATAACAAGCCCGTAACCAATAATTGGATTCTCACGGACTCCTTTTACTGAAATGATATCCTTGAGTCTAGTAGGTTTCGAAAATGAGGGGTTGATAAAAAATAGAAAACTAACTAATAAAATAATCTTTTTCATAAACTACCTTAACACCTTGATACTTTGTTCTAGTATACTATCAGAGTCGACACTGTCATCACTTGCAATATCTCGTCTTGCAACTAGTGCCTGAACTTCAACCATTCGCTTTCTATTGTTAAATAAAACGTATTTTCTTCCTCTTAATAGAACGTGATTTTCCTTAATTTCCTCGACTACTACACCTGAAATTTTGTCATAAATTTTATTTTCATTATCATTGTTTTCTGGCGCGGCTGCAGTGCTGGCAGGTTTTTTTCCTTTCTCATCATCTTTTTTCTTAGTTGGAGGAGGTGGAATAACTCTTTTTAACTCCATCGAAATTTCATTTTTTAATTTATTTTTAACATGTATTAAAATAATATCGCCGTTTGACTTTCTTTTAGTATCTATAAATAAGTTTGTTGCAGGTCCTCTTTCATTAGTCCATAAGCTACCTGAATTATCATTATCGTTTAGATCGTTTGCAGTATATCGTTTTCTTGAATTGGTCATAGGAGCGTATTGTCTTTTAACTTTTGGACTAATATATCTCTGATTAGAAGAACTAAATTTATTAGGGGATTGATAATTAGAATTTCGTCTTGGGGCTCTTCTGAATTGATCAAAGTTGTCTCTTCTTTTGCCATTATCTTGATGACCAAGCTCCCCATCTAATTGTCGATGCATTTTAGCAATGTAGCTTGCGCAAGAAGATAGATTAAATACAGTTAATAAAATTAATAATAGTCTCATAGTTCAATTTCCACTTTGTTGTAATCAATAACTTTACCAATTATTTTTGTCTTACTTTTTATATTTTCTACATAGATAAATTCACCTAGCTTCCCACTTTTAAATGCTCTAACTTTTGTGATAACTGAAAGCTTATTTGAATTGAAAACTGCAGTAGTTGGTTGTCCTGGCCTAACGATGTAATCGTGTACAAGATCTGAAATTTTTAGGGTTTCATTTTTCTTAAGAGACTTATTTAGTTTTTTAAATTTTATAAAGTTTATGTCATTTATCGCATCTGATAAATGAGTGTATGAATTAGTCTTGTAAAATAATTTTTTAGAAAGTCTTTCACTTTGATTTTGTATCTTGTTTTTTGCCTTCCATATAATCTGCTTTTTTAGGAGGTCCGCGTTTAAGTGGATTGTCGTAGAAGTTTGGATAAATGGGTTATTAATGACAATATTTAAGTTTTTATTCTTGCCAGGCTCTTGAGAGTCTTGAGCTTCAATTAGTAGCTGACTTCCTTCTCTTATAGGGTAAATAGATCTACGTGAATTCACTTTGAAGTTTTTCCAAAGTAAGTTGTTTTTAATAAGTTTTTTACTGTTAACAACTTGATCGATGGTTTTAAATGAAACGAGCTTAGGTTCCATTTCAATGTAGTAAGGTTTAAGTTTTGAATATAAGTCTTTATTAATTTGAGCTTCACTGATATTTTTTTTGTTAAAAATGAATATAGATTTAAATTGTTTAAGTACTTCATCAGGACATGTGCTTTCATTTTTAAATAAATCGTTTGGTATCTTAGTATGCTTAAGAATTAAATATTCTTTGTATAATTCAACTCGACATTTTGGTCTAGCAAATATCGAAGTAGAAAATAAAAATAGAAATATTGTTAATTTTATCATCTTATATTATTTACGGTTTGAAGCATTTGATCAGCCACTCCCATAACCTTTGAGTTCATTTCATAAGCTCTTTGGGCCTTAATTAAATTAGTCATCTCATTCATTATTACTACATTTGATGATTCAAGGGCAGCTTGTTGTATAAAGCCAGAGTTACCTTGTCCTGGTGTTTGTTGTTGTGCTTGTCCACTTGAAGCAGTATCTCTATAAAGGTTTCCGCTTTCTGATTTTAAACCAACTGGATTGGTAAAAGTGAAAACTGGCATGATACCTAAATTTATTGGTTGGTTTTGACCTCTTAAATATGCATCTACATTTCCAGTAGATGAAACATTAACTGAAATTGTTCCTTGAGGCATTGTTAGACCAGGGAATATTCTATAACCATTTTTATTTACTAAATTTCCTTGGGCATCAACGTTAAAGGCACCATCACGTGTAAACCTTAACTCACCATTAGGCATTATGACTCCAAAAAAACCTTCACCATTAATCATAAAATCAAAAGGATTGTTTGTTATTTGAGGAGAGCCTTGTTGGAACTCTTTTCTTATTGCAGATACTTTAGAGCCTGAACCTATTTGAACTCCAGCATTATAAATGGTGTCATTACTAGATCGTGACCCAGGTTCTACTTGAGTTTCATAATATAAATCTTCAAACTCAGTTCTCCCTTTTTTGAATCCAACTGTGTTAACGTTTGCAATATTATTAGACAGCGTATTAACATTTGCTTCTTGAGACGCCATTCCTGTGGCAGCGGTATTCAAAGCTTTTATCATTGCGTTAGCATTTAATGAAATTAATAAAAATATTAAAAAACTAGAAACGTGCGATATCATTTACTTCCTTCCCTGCAATATTATCAAATGTTTTTATTGCTCTTTGAATAGATTCAAATTGTCTATTGGCCTTTATTAAATTTGTCATTTCCTGAACTGCATTAACGTTCGATTCTTCTATAAAACCCTGATGAATAGTTGTTTTCAGATTGGAAACTTTGAAATTATCTTTTTTATTATTAACGTATAGCGAATTTCCCTCTTTTTTTAGTGTGTGTAAATCTTTGAATTCTACAACTGATAAATTTCCAATTTGTTGACCTGATGAATATAGTTCACCATTTAAATTAATTGTTAGCTTTCCTTGTGGAATAGAAATTTTTCTATCGTTGGGATTAGTTAAAGATTCTTTATCATCGAGATTTTCAATGTTTTGTTTTGATAATACAAAATAACCTTGATCTGTAACTAACTGGCCTTCGCTATTTAATGAGAGAATTCCTCTTCTTGTGAATCGCGTACCATTTGGTGTTAAAACTTCTAAGAATCCATTTCCTCTGAGGGCCACATCAAGTAAGTTACCCGTTGGAGTAAGTTGACCTTGTTCATGTACTGTAAAAGTTCCATCTACTTTGACATGGGCATTTTCTGCACCATAGCTTCTATAAAAGTCTTCAGGTGCCCATTCTTTATTTGGAAGATTTATATCTTGTGCACCTTTTTCTGTTAAAGCTGTAAGGTGTTCTTTAAATACTATTGCGTCTTTCTTGAAGCCTGGTGTATTAGCATTTGCAACATTGTTAGCAATTACTTCTACTTTCTTTTGCTGTGCTAATGCTCCTGATATGGGCACCCAGATATTTTTCAAAGTCACCCTCCTGGCGATCTTATTCACTTTTAAATATATCAATCGTAGTGCCAAAAATCCTACAATGGTGAAATTTGCCTGGTAAATGTTAACAAATTTAAATTATTGAAATTAGCAAGATTAATCATGGAATTGCTTATAGCTATAAGGTAAAATTGTTAACTGAACTTTATTTATATGGCATAAATTTGACGCACTTAGAAGGAGTTAATAATGGCCAAAAAAACTCAAGTAAAAACTTTTGAGAGTTCTTTAGAAATCTTAGAGGACATTGTTGGAGAATTAGAAAGTGGCAACGTACCCTTAGAGGAAAGTTTAAAAAAATTTGAAGAAGGTGTTAAGATTTACAAGGATTGTTTTAAGCAATTAGAAAAAGCTGAAAAAAAAATAACTGAATTAACAAATAGCTTAGAAGAATTATCACTAGATGAAGATTAATTTTTTCACAATCATTTTATCAATATTAGTTTCATCTTGCTCAGGAAGCAAAAGCTTTCAGCTTGGTACAGAACTTAACACTGTTCCGATAGTTGAAGAATCCAAAAGTAAAACACAAATTATTCTAAATAAAGATGAAAAAAGTATTAATAATGAGCTTGAGAAAACTAATGAGAGACATAAAAACTTTGGACTTTTTTTTGGCCCAGGTGTTAATAGGACAATTTCTTATACAACTTTCATTGATCAATTAGAAAGTAGTGAGATTAATTTTGATTTAGTTTCAGGGATAGGAATGGGAGCTGTTTTTGCAGTACTTTATTCAAGTGGAGTAAAATCATCTCGAATTGAGTGGATTTTCTTTAAATTTTTACAAGAATCAAGAAATGTTAAGTTGTTTAGTGATGAATGGATAAACTTGGTAGAGAAAAACTTTTTTCCTTATATAAAATATAAAGATTTAAATCAGTTACCCATTAAAACCTATATCCCATTATTTGATCAATTTACACGGAAAATTAAATTCGTTAGTCGAGGGAGTATTAGGGATATTCTTCATATGAATTTAATTCTCACACCAAAAAAATCATTGAAGTATATATCATCACTAGCATATCTTGAAGATCCAGAAGAGTACTTGAGGTTTTTAGGTGCAGATTTTATAATTTCAC
The DNA here is from genome assembly GCA_964015265.1 of uncultured Oligoflexia bacterium. GTDB lineage: Bacteria > Bdellovibrionota > Bacteriovoracia > Bacteriovoracales > Bacteriovoracaceae > CAXHCD01. Next base: position 12,527 of record CAXHCD010000002.1, on the reverse strand, counting down.
TAAATTCGTTAGGCAATAATATAAAATTTGATTATCCAAATCACTTTTTATCAGGTTTTTTTGGTAAAATAGTATCAAGAAAAAAAGCATCTATTGGAGGACTTTATTATTTAATAAGTTTTCCTATGCAAGAACTTTCTTTGGATGGAAGAAATGAAATTTCAAGTTTAATGAATAAAAATAAAAATATAGCAAAAAAAGAAATAAATTATATTAAAGAAAATAAAGAACAATGGTTAAAATCAAACGATGAAAATTAAAAATTTACAAAAAAAAATCTTATATTTAATTGCTTTTCTAGGTGGAAGTGCAATTTTAGGTGGTCTAGGAATTTTAGCGATTTTTGGAATCTTTTCACTGACGTTACCAGAGCTTAATACGATTGCTGACTATAAGCCATCTACACCATCAAAAATTTTAGCTAAAGATGGAACTGTTCTCGCCTTATTAGGAAAAGAAAAAAGAGAAGTTGTTCCTTTTGAGAAAATACCAAAGAAAATAGTTAATGCCTTTGTGGCTGCAGAAGACAAAGGTTTTTATGAGCATCAAGGAGTTGATTATATAGGTTTACTTAGAGCAACTCTTGCAAATATAAAGGCCGGTAGAGTAGTTCAAGGTGGTTCAACAATTACACAACAAGTTGCTAAATCACTCTATCTAACGAGTGAGAGGTCTATTAGTCGTAAAATAAAAGATTTTTTATTGGCCCAAAAAATAGAAAAGAAATTTTCAAAAGAAGACATTTTATATTTATATTTAAACCAAGTTTATCTTGGTGGTGGTTTTTACGGAGTTAAAGAGGCATTTAATGGATACTTTAATAAAGAACTCGAAGAGGCTACTGTCGCTGAAGCTGCAATGGTTGCAGGTTTGTTAGTTGCTCCAGGTAGATATTCTCCATATATCAATCCAAAACAGGCTAAAACAAGACAGGCATATGTATTAAAAAGAATGTTGGAGAACGGTAAAATATCCAATGATGAATATGAAGCAGCAGTGAATGAAAAAATTCAATATAGATTGAGAAAAGCGAGTCATTTTAAAGCGGGATATTTTACTGACTGGATTAGGCAAGAAATTATTAATCAGTTTGGTGAAGAAGCTTTATTAAATGAAGGTTTAACTGTTACGACAACTTTAGATTGGGATTTACAAAAAGTAGCAGAAAAAGAAATTTTAGAAGGTGCAAAGGCCATCGATAAAAGGCAGGGTTACAAGGGGCCATTAAAACACCTTGAGACTCAAGCGAAGATAGATGAATATGAGATGAATTTCAGAAAAAACTTATTTGAAGAAAATTCACAATATTTCACTATTAGTGAAGATCTCGAAAAAATAAACGAAATTGAATATGATTCAATTATTCATAATAGAGTTAAAGAAGATACTTTTGTAAAAAATGAATTAATGAATCATAAGAGAGTTTATCCTGGTATAAGCCATGGAGATCATCTGTTAGATTATTTAAGAGATGAACAAACATATAAAGCAGTTGTTAAAAATGTAGATAACCTTAGTCGAATGGTTTATGTATCTATAGGTGGACAAACTGGTATTATTCCATATGAATACTTTAGGTGGGCACACGAAAGACAAATTGAAGAATCTCGTTATTTTTGGGGTTATGTAACTTATCCTTCTAGAATTTTAAAAGTTGGAGATGTTGTAGAGGTACAAATAAAAGACCTTTCAACTGGTATTTGGGGACATTTAACTACTAAATTTAAAAATGCAATTGCAAATGATGAAGAGTTAATAAGAAAAATTAAAAAAGAGAAATATATTCTATGTTTATTAGATCAAGAGCCTGATGCTCAGGCATCTTTAGTTTCTATTAATCCGAAGACTAGTGAAATTGTTGCTTTTGTCGGAGGTACAGACTTTACAAAATCACAATTTAATAGAGCTGTGCAATCTAAAAGACAACCTGGATCTTCCTTTAAACCGCTTCTTTATGCAGCGGCACTAGAAAATGGTTTTGAACCAAACTCTATAATAATGGATTCGCCAGAAGCTCTTGGAGGAGTTGATGAGTCTTTAAACTGGAAGCCAAGTAATTATGATGGAAAATTCAAAGGTCCAATGACTTTAAGAGAATCTTTAGAATTAAGTAGAAATGTGCCTACAATAAAAATTGCTTCTAAAGTAGGTGTCAAAAAGATTGTAGATTTTGTTGAAAGAATTGGACTTAATGCAAAACTAGAACAAGATTTAAGTCTAGCATTGGGGTCGTTTGGCGTTACTCTAATGGATATTGTGAAAACTTATTCAATATTTCCAAATGGTGGTAAACAAATATATCCAAAAGCAATAACTTCTGTAACATCGCGTACAGGAGAATCATTACCATTCAAAGCTTTATACCAAGAAGACAAAATAGAGATTCAAGAGAAAGAGAAAAAAGAATTGGAAGAACAAAAAAGACTAGAGGAAGAGAAAAAACAAGCTGAAGTAGCAACAGATGATGAGACTGCAGATCAAAAACCAAAAGAGAAGATAAATCCATTTTTAGAATCTCTTGGCGGAGATCAAGTCTATGACTCTAGATTAGCCTATATTATGACAAACCTTTTAAAAGGTGTTGTACATCACGGGACTGGAAGAAGTGCTAAAAGTGTAAGTGAATATCTTGGGGGCAAGACTGGTACTACAAATAGTTATGTTGACGCTTGGTTTATTGGTTTTTCTTCAAATTTTGTCACCGGAGTTTGGACAGGTTTTGACGATAATAAGACATTAGGATGGGGTGAGACTGGTACGAAGTCTGCTTTACCAATATGGAAGTCATTTATGGCAACTACAATTTCTAAGTATGGAGAAGCTGACTTCCCAATCCCTGAAGGAATAGTAAATGTTCTTATTGATAAAAAAACTGGAAAGATTGCAAAGTCTAGAAAACCGGGAACTTTAATGGAATCTTTTGTTGAAGGCTCAGAGCCTGGTGCTGAAGTAATTCAAACAGAAGAAAAAGTTGAGACTGTACAAAGTGCTACAGATGAAGTTTATGAAGATGAGGACTTTTATAATTATTAAATATGACAATTTATGATTTAAAGCCAGCATTCCAAAAATTGTTACTACCCTGTGTAAAATTTATTAATGGTTTAGGAATAACACCTAATCACATAACAGTGTTTACACTAGTAATTAGTCTTCTTTTTTCTGGGTTACTTTATTTAGATATTAATAATTATTATGTTCTAATCTCATGTCCTATATTTATGCTCTTAAGAATGGCCTTAAATGCAATAGATGGTTTGATGGCCACAAGATTAGACTTAAAAACAAACGTTGGTGCTAGTTTAAATGAAATAACTGATGTTTTGGCAGATAGTTTTTTTTATTTAGCTTTTATACAACATAATCATATTCCAAATATTTTACTAATAGTGTTTATTATACTTGCTATCACAAGTGAAGTTGCTGGTATGAGTGTTTTACATTTTTCTAAAGATAGACGCTTTGATGGCCCTCTTGGAAAAAGTGATAGAGCATTTGTTTTTTCAATTATTGCGATATTATTAGCAACGGAATCAATGACTCAAAGAAATTTTGAATTTCTTTTTTTATTTTTGAATATTTTGTGTTTGCTAACAATTTATAAGAGAGTTAAAAAGGCCCTGTAAATAGGGCCTTTAAAATATTAAGGTGCTGTAATAAAAAGTGGTTTAAATGGTATTGTTGAATTTGTAAGCGTAATGCTATGTAGAATGTCATAAAAGTTTTCATTCGTTGCCTTAGGTAAAAAGCCTGAAAAAGTTGGATCAGCCCACGATTCCGGACGCCCATATGAATAATTCCATGCCCAGTGATCTTTTCCTTTTTTCAACGTGAATCTATCCCTTTTTTTAGTATAGCCACCAGGGCCATTAAGCTCTACACCATTAACAAAATAGTTTCTTTTCTCATAGCTGGCAGGAAGAAATTTATATAATGAATCATGAGCTTTGAAGGCCGCTTTAACATTCATTACGATTTCTTTACCTGTAACATCGCTAATAATCGTTACATCAGAACCGTCGCTAGATCCTTTGTATAATTGGTTTCTCTGTTTTAGCTCATTAAACTTTCTTTTATGATTTAAAAGTAGTTGATTTGGATCTACTAGAAAGTTCTTTCCCTTAACTACAAAGTGTTCTTCTTCCTCAAAGCCTCCTGGTGTAGACATTTCTTCTTCAAAGTCAGAGCAATTATAATCTTTTGGGATGTCTTGATCAGTTGTGATCATTTTTGAATATTTGATTGAACATATATAACCATTTAGGTCTGCTTGAGCTGCTTTAGCTAAATAAGTAAAAGATTTATCTAAATGTTCTTGAACTTTGTTTTTATCAAATCTAGCCTTAAGAAAAGTTCTTTTAAATTTATCAATTTGAACTCTAATTTCTGCTCTTGTTACAATTTGAGGCACATCATGACTTCCAATTTTGAATCTTCCTGTAATATGATTTATTGCAGATTTTTTTAGAATTTTTTTCATTATATTTGGTACATCATTAAGGTTATACATAGCTATGTAGTTTATACCGCCAATTAGCCTAGATAAACCAGAGATAATATAGTGTAGATATGGCTTTATAAAAACTTTTTCTGTTTCATCTGGATCCAAAAATCTTTTCCCATTGGCCTCATCTATGCCAACGAAAATTGCTCTATCAAAATTGAAGTGAAATTTGTCTGCATCCATTTTTAAACCTTGTTCTGCTAGGCTGACTCCTCTTTCTAATATAGAAGAGAATTTTAAAAGGTCATCTTGAAGAGCTGATATTGATTCATATTTTTTTCTATCAGCTGGTGGATCAGTTAAATAGTGCAATAGAGCAGTAACATGTGGTCCGTAAATATATCTTAAATGATGAAATTGTCTTATATAGTAAAGAGCGACTGTATGGGCAATATCTGTTTTTTCAACAACGCCTCTAAGTTTCCAAACTATTCCTTTTAATATTGGAATGGGTCTAGCGAACTCTACAAACATTTGGACTGCAGGATATTTACTCTTCGACTTTTCAGTAATCATATAATTAATGAAAGAATCTATATCTTCATTTGTTCTTAATGCAATTATCCTATCACGAATTGAATCGATTTCTTTTTGCAGACCTTCATCTGAACTTGCAATGGTACGAGTAGAAGTTGAATTCGGACGTTCTAAGCTTATAAAGTTAACTTTTTGATAAAGTTGAAAAGAAAATACACCAACCAAAAAGCCAAAGCAGGCAAAAATAATTTTAAAATCTTTCAAAGTATACTCCCATATATTAGAAACAAATCTGCCTAAATTATATCACTTGAGATCATAGGTCTGAACCATGGTAATATTATCCTTGAATGCAAAAATTAAAACATACAAAAAAGTTAGGGTATATTTTTAGTTTACTAATATTAGTAATTGTAATTGCTAATTGTGTGAAATCGTTAAAAGAAATAAAACCTTTTGAAGTTCAAAAGCTCTTGGCAGAAGATCATCCAATTAGAGAGAGCTATGAAAGTTATGCAAAAAAATATAACGATGAAAATCAGGTATTCATTTTATTTAAAAAAAGCGAAAAGTTTAATAGTAGGGAGTTATCAAAAATATCGAGAGAAGTGTCAAAGTTTCTTGATAGAGTAGAATACACGAGAAATATTTCATCTTTTGAAAATGCTAAATATGTCTCTTTTGATAAAACTGGCTTCCAACTTAAAAAGTTCATAGAAAATGAAAAGATTTCAGATGAAGCAGATAGAGCATTAAGGTCTGAGCTTTGGAGTAAATCATTAATTAGCGAAGATTTCAAATCAATGATAATTGGACTTTCATTGTCAAACTTAATACCTGAAAAAAAGAAAGTACCTACAGTGTCAAAAATTATGGATTTAGTAAATAAATGGAGTTCTGAGAATATTCCTAATGTTGAAATACACTATTTGGGAACAGAAGTTGCAAATTATTATTTTACATTGGAAATGAAAAAAAATCAGACAGTTATTACACCGTTATTATTGTTGTTAATTGGAACGTTCTTTTTTTTCTTATTTAAGAGTGTTGCAACTGTTTTGTGGTCTTATTATGTCATTATTCTCTCTTATGCATTAACAATTACTCTAATTGTTCTTACTGAAGATGGTATCGGTCCTTATAGCTCATTTGCTTTATTCTTTGTTTTAATAATTTCAACATCAGATCTTGTTCACTTTTTTTCAGGTTTAAATGATACAAATGGAGATATAGAAAAGACTGTTAAAAAATTGATTAAACCATGCTTTTTAACAACATTAACAACTGCTGTTGGGTTTTTATCCTTGGTATTAAATGAAAATGTTCCAGTTAGATTTTTTGGCTTCTACTGTGCAGTTGGAACAATCGGTTGTTTTCTTATTACTTATTTTTTATTACCAGCTTTACTTCGTGTAACAGAATATAAAACTAAAACATCAAAGCAATTGTCTTTAAATGCTTCATTTATTTGGAAAATAATAGAGAATCATTCAAGAAAAATACTTTTTATCTTTTCAGCCTTAGTGATTTTGTTTCTTTATGAATCTTTAACGGTAAAGATTGATGATAATCTATATAGAAAGTTTCAAAACTATCACCCAATGACAAAGTCTGTAGATGCGTTTTCCGATGGGTTAAATTATGTCGGATCTGTTGATTTATTAATTAGAGATAAAAATTTAAGTGGTGAAATTATTTCACAAAAAAATATTACTTTAATAAAAAAATTAGAAAAGGATTTGATAAAAGTACAAAATGTTTCACACATGAAATCTTATTCACAAATGGATGATTATGTCTCAAGTGTAATTAAAGATTTCAAAAATAGTGAAGATTTAATTTTGAAGAAGGCTTTCTTAGATTTGATGAATACTTATCAGGTAACAGGATCATTTTATAATTCTTTTGCAAATGAACTAAGAACGGTTTTGTTTTTGAACTCCTTAAATTCTACAGAGTTAGAAAACACAATAAATGAAATAAAAAAAATTACAGGTAATAAAGCATATGAAAATCTAGATGTAGAAGTTTCTGGATTTGCAGCAATCAGGTCTTATGTGAATAATTCTGTAATTAGAAATTTTATAAAATCATTTGCTTTTAGTTTTATGGTAATATTTATTATTTTTCTTGTAATATATAGGTCCCTTAAGTGGGCCACTCTTGCAATTTTACCAAATATTCTTCCCCTCTTAACGATAAGCGGGCTAATGGGATTATTTAATATTACAGTTGAAAGTAATCTAGTAATTTTGGTTTGTGTAACCATGGGGCTTTCTGTTGATGATACTATTCACTTTATATACAACTTAAAAAATTCACTGAAAAAGGGATTACCATTAAAGAACTCCGTTGAAAATTCACTAAAAGAAACGGCCAAGGCCTTAATCGGCACAACCTCTGTTCTTGTTTTTAGTTTTCCTTGTTTTTTACTAGCGGATTTAAAGCTTTTTGTTCAAGTGGGAGTATTTATTTTAATATCATTGATTGTTGCATTAATTGCTGATTTTTTATTGCTACCGTCTTTATTGTTAAAGTTTAATCTAGTTGGAAGAGTGTCCAAGGGAGATAGCACTAACGCCAATCATAATCATAATGACTCCAAAAATTTGGTATGATGTAATTGTCTCCTTTGCTCCATATTTCGCTAAAATAGCACCCCAAATATAAGTAGTGGCATAAACTGGATAGATAACAAACATCTTTCCACCTAAGCGGAAAGCGATAATAAATAATACTAAAACAAGCGTGAAGGTTATGATTCCTGCAAATATATGATAATTTTTCCATATTGGAATTTCTAGTATATTAGCGCTACCAAGTTTGTAAAAATATTGAGCAAAGGCTCCTGCAAAAGCAGCAGCAAGCGAAAGAATTATAGGAATAAATTGAGATTTATTCACTATTTAATACCAACAACTTGTCCCATAGTGAAAGGTAATTCATCTATAGAACCGTATTGAACACTACTAAAACCAATTTCTTTCATCCATTTAGATATTAGATCCTGATGATACACTTTTCCTTCTTGAGTTCTTAGTGCGAGGCCAATTTCATATAAATTCTTTGATAATGAACCTTTTGGATTAGTACCAAATACATCTACAATTATTAATTTTCCGCCTTTTTTCAAAGCATTGTAAGCTTTAGTAAAAAGAGCTGCATTTCCAGCTTCATCTTCAATGTGTGTAACATTAGCTATTATTGCGATATCAAATTCATCATCTTCCAAAATTGTTTCGTGGTAATTACCTTCAAGATAATTAACTCTTTTTGATATATTTAATTTTGAAGCACTGTCTTTTGCGACAGATAAAACAGCCGGCCAATCTAGCAATGTAGCAGTTGATGTTGGATCATTTTGAAGCATTGAAAAGCTCCACACACCTGAGCCCGCTCCAAAATCTAAAATTTTTAAACCATTGAACTCACTTCCTACTTTATGTGATTTTGCTAAATATAATGAAGAAGGCTTCATCATCCACTCAAGACTTTTGACCTGCTTTTGATACTCTTCTTCAGATTTTTTGACACTGTCCATCTCTTTTAAAGGTGTATTTGTTTTTAAAAGAACTGGTAAATGATCCCAATAATTTGAACTTAGATTTTCATAATCTCCACTTAACAATGAGAGTAACATTGTTGGTGAATACGTATCTTTATTTGAAGTTAGTAATCCCATTTCTACTAAAGCATTTAAAACTAGTCCCGTAGGTCTTTCTTGAACCTCACATAAACCACAAACTTCAGACAGTTTCTTAGGCCCAGTTGCAAATGGTTTTAAAAGTCCCATTTTATTTGCGGTATGAAAAATATAAACACTTCCATTCATAGTCATTAAATTGAAGTAATCTTGTAATGCCTTAGCTTGTTCACTCATTTTATGCTACCTGTTTCTTTTTACTTGTTCTTTGAATATTGTTTTTAGTATTTTTCTTTTTAATTTCTGCAGTAGAAACTGTAAAAATTCCCCACTCATCAATTTCTTGTCTATGTTTAACTCCGCCAAAATGAGCAAATAATTGGTCTAGTTCATTTTGTGTTCTTCTCCTCATTATCCATTTTTCACCATCTCTATTAGGAAGAGTGTGAGCAATTTGTTCTAATTGCGGATGCCAAGGTTGTCCTGTATAGATAACAGTTCCACCATCTTCAATAACACTGGTTATACCTTCAATTGCTTTCATAACTTGTTTATTACTCGGAAATAGCTCGAATAATCCTGAAACGACAACAACATTTGGTTTGAACTTTAAATTTTCATAGCTTTTTTTATCGAATGCATCAGCTCTTTCGAAGCTTACATTATTTACGCCAAGTTCAGTAATCATTTTATTTCCAGCATCAATATTTTTAGGTTCAAAATCTCTTACAAGAACTTCAAAGTCATCGCTAGAGTGGTGTTGTGCCATTTCAACTAGGTAGCGACCAGGTCCACCTGCTATATCCATAACCTTAATTGGCGTTCCACTCTTTTTATATTTCTCAATTACAGACTCTAGTGAGTTTTGAATATGAGATTTTCTAATCCTTATTCCTCTCCAACCAATAGCATTTATATAAAAGAAATCTATCATTCTTCCAAGAAAGGTATAGCCTTTAGGAGTATTTTTATAAACGTGATCAAGAGATAGGCCAGAGTCAAATCCTGTTTCAATGCCTACTCTAATTCCATGACTCAAACGACCTAATGTATTTAGACTTAATTTTTGAAACCAATATGAAAATTCCCTAAAGAGAGGGATAGGTCTTTTTAGCAATGTATCGTATTCGGATTTAGTATAACCTGATTCATCAGCATTTATTAAATTTAGTGTTAATTCTTTTTTGGATTCACATCTTTTTACAAAATTATGACACAATGAAAAAGCTTTTTCTCTATTCTTTTCATATAAAACACCATGAAAAAAACCTTTTAGTGTTACGAATTGTTTGATTTTTGTACCAAGGTTATTGAAAAATGTTTTTTGTATTTTATTTGAAACTACCCAATCTTTTTCCGCACTAAGTACTAATGTAGGAATATTAATTGCTCCAGAGTCTTGTGCAATTCTTTGTCCCGCATCGTGGAGCCCTAATAAAATATTTACTGCAATTTGTGGTGTGATCTGTGGATCAGCATCATAAATTTTTGCTTGCTCATGATCATGCGTAAGAAACTTAGATTTTACATAACTTGAAATAAAAGCAGGCTTTTTAACTGCATTTAATATTCTTAGACCGGGAACAGCTAATGGAATATATAATTTAACTTCAAAAGCTGGGGCGGCAAGAATCATTCCTTTTATTTTAGGAGCATAGTCATGTGCCCATGTACTAGCGATCACTGCACCTACGCTATTTGCAACAAGAAACATATTCTCAATTTTAACGTCATAAGTTTTTGAAATATATTTTGCAAATGTATCCAAGTCTTTTACTAAGTCAGAAAAATTTTCAGCGTAACCTCTGGGCCCAGGAGAATTACCATGTCCTCTAGCATCATAACCAAACGCCATATAGTCGTCGAGACCAATTCCGTTAATCATTTCTTCTAATCTTCCAGAGTGCTCATGTCCTCTGTGTAATACTATTAAGGCCTTTTTTGTATTTGTAGCTTTTTTAGCAGGCCAAGCTCTATAGAATAATTTTGTGTTATCGAAAGAATCAAAAGTTCCTTCTTTCTTTTCAGTAAATTTCATAGATCCATCTCCGTGAGTACGATATAATAACTGTATACAAATCGGTTTTTTGAAAATCTTACTTTAGGTTTTGAGGTTTTATTGAACTTAATGTCATATTGGCCCAATTTTAATAGAGAAGTTAGTTTAGCGTTATTGTGCATAATAGCTGTTCTAATAGTCTTTACTCTTATCTTTTCAGTTTGGGATCTCACAAAACCATCTAAATCGGTTAAGTCTTTAAAGCTTAAAACGTATTCATGGTGGATAATTTTACTCGTATATATCTTAATGACTGGAATAAACAGATTATTACTTCATGTGATACTTGCATTGATTAGTTTTATTTCATTTAGAGAACTAATATCTGTTTTGAAAATATCATTTTCAAAAAGAAAAGTGTTGTTCTGGTCGTATTTGGTAATAGTTGCACAATATTATTTTTCATACAGGGTCAATTTTTTAGCATTCGCATTATTAATTCCTATATCTTCCATACTGCTAATTCCAATCAGAACGCTACTCGATGATAGTGCAGACAATAATATTAAAACAAATGCGTTAGTTTCATGGAGTTTAATACTTACTGTTTATTCACTGTCACATATTGCATATTTAACTTCTCTTGAATCTATTCCTGCCTTTCAGGCTGGATTTCAAGGTGTATTGTTATTTTTAATATTTCTCACTCAAGTTAATGACGTATTTCAATTTTTATCAGGTAAGATTTTTGGTAAACATTTTATTTTCAAAAAAATAAGTCCAAATAAAACATGGGAAGGCTTTATCGGTGGAATAATTGGAACAACGCTTTTATCCGGTCAATTATCTTTTCTTGTTCCAGTTTCTTTATCACAGGCTTATTTTTTAGGATTAATAATAAGTATTTTTGGATTTTTAGGAGATATTAACATGTCTGCTATAAAACGAGATTTAAATATAAAAGATATGAGTGATTTTATACCTGGTCATGGTGGAATATTAGACAGACTTGATTCATTAACTTTCACATCGATAGTATTTTTTTACTGTCTCTTATATTGGGTATATATTTAATATGAAAAATACATGGTTTAGCTTTCTTTATCATATTCTCATGAAACCTTTCCTTAAAATTATAATTGGTGTTAGTTTTCGTGATACGTTTCATTTAAAGGAACATAAGCAATATATTATAGTTGCTAATCATAATAGTCATATTGATACTATGGCAATTATGTGTTCGGTTCCATTTAATATGATTGGAAGAGTACATCCTGTTGCCGCGAAAGATTATTTTGCTAGTAATTTTTTCACAAAGTTGATGTCTAATTTATTTGTCAATGCAAAATACATAGATCGAAATACACCATCTGAAGATAATATTTTGTTAATGAAAAAATGGTTAGATGAAGGTTGTTCACTGATTATATTTCCTGAAGGATCTCGTGGAAAATATAATGAAAAAAGAAAATTTAAAAGTGGTGTTTCTAGATTATTAAAATTGAAGCCAGAAATAGCATATGTTCCAGCTTATATAGATAACACTGGATTTAGTTTACCTAAAGGTGACCTTCTACCAATTCCAATTTGTTCAAATATTCAATTCTCAAAAGCACAATTTATAAATCAAGCAGATAGTATAGAGGAGATTACAAAACAAATAGAGGATTCAGTAACTAGTCTAAATAAAGATTAGTATCTTTATTTGTTCTTTCATAAGAGTATTTTAAAAAAATAGATTTTTTATAGGCGAGAGTACTTTTTTCATCCTTAAAACTATAGATTAATAGCCCGAAAAGAATAACAAAAAAAGATAGTAGAACTTCCTTCATAAGCCTAGTATCGGTGCTTAGGGCCTAAATACTGAGCAAAATTGTTGAAAATATATAATATTTATATATATC
>CAXHCD010000001.1:0-154160 GCA_964015265.1 uncultured Oligoflexia bacterium | reverse complement strand
CCGGTGCAGGTGCCGGTGCAGGTGCCGGTGCAGGTGCCGGTGCAGGTGCCGGTGCAGGTGCCGGTGCTGGCACAGAAGCTAAAGAATTAATCCAATCAACAAGCATGTTATGTTGAGTTGAAGTAAACCCATTATCGACTGGAGGCATATTTCCACTATAAGCACTAAATTTACTTTTAATTATTAAACTTGAACTTTGTGCATTTCCTGCAATGATTAATCCTGAATCAATCCAATCTTGATCTGAATTTAACCCTGCCCAATTCTCTTTGTGATAGTGACAACTCATACAGTGAACACTTAATACTTCTTTTGCATTACTTGCTGAAGAAATAATAACTCCACCATCGATGTCTTTCTTTTTGAAAAGTAAATCAGTTTTACTTTTATTTTTTACATCTGTCGGAAGTTGTGGCACACAACTTACAAAAACAAATAAAAATATTATTTTTCCTAATATATTTCTCATTAAAATTATCCGTCTGTATTTTTAGGTTTTTCTAATATACTTTTCCAAACACCATTATCATTAGTAAGAATAGACTTAACGTTTCTTATAGGGCACTCTACTTCTAAAATGTCTGTAATCGCTTTTGCCATATGATTAATATCAATTGAAATACTTTCGTTTGTTCCTTCAATCTTAGTTGGCGCGTTGGAACCCCAAGTTCCCATGTTTCCATTTTCTTTAGGTTGAGTGTTAATTTTTATATTACCAACGAAGATTGGTTCTTTGATCGCTCCAGAAAATACAAATGACCACCCTGCTTTAGTAGCGTGATCTGATCCCCCTCCACTATCTTTTAATGCTGAGTTCGCTGGACGTCTTCCATATTCAGAGCCAATTTGAATGACAGTATCTTCCCATTGGTTATATTGTATTGCTACTTTTTTAAGTTCATTTAAAAACGCCATAGTATTTCTACCATTAAATGACCATGATATAGCTGAGGCTTGTCTATTTGTCAGAGCATGTTCATCCGATGTAATAGAAAATTTTCCCGTATGACTTCCAGCACCTGAAATAGTTATTGATGAAGATAATTGATGTTTAATTAAAAATTCAATTAAAGCACCTTGTTCTCCATAATGACTTAAATTACTTCCATTTGGATCAACAGCATTTGCCGGAAGAATAGAATATTGTGTTCCAGGAGCATCAAATCCACCTTTAGGATTAACAACCTGAATATCATTATGATTTAAAGTAATATTTTCAATTGGAGTAGCACACCCTTTAGCTAAGTTTACGTATTTATTTTTTAATGTTGCGTATTCAGCATTAAAGTCACCAAAGTTTTTCTTTAACATTTCTTCTGCTTTTCTATTATTTTCATAAATTACAGATGAACCTGGTTTTCTGGATTTTCTATATGCTTCTAACTCTTTTAAAGCTTCTTTAACTACAGCTTCCATAACAGCTCTATTTGTTGAACTACTACTACTTTCTGAAGGTTCACTAAAGGGCCCTAAAACATTTGCTATAACATTTCCACTTCCATTACTTTGCACAACAACAGGAGACATTCCTGATGGAGCCATAAATCCATATAGTTTTTCTTTATTTGAAATTGCTGGCAACATTTTTTGACTAAGGTCTGCAACAACACCAGAAATACTTGGTTTGTTTAAGTCTGGTTGAATCATTCTTTGAGGACCTACTTGATGCTGGAGATCGATTAACATATCAACCCCTCTCATCATCATAGCATTTTGCAAAATGCTACTCATCTCAATAAACTCTCCACTTGATGTAGGAATTGTTTGTCCCCAAATAGCTGGTAAATAAATTGAAAATTCTTTACTTCCCATTCCCTTATTTAATGTAACTTTTTCTGTTATATATCTAACCTTTTCATTTGTAGGAACATTTCCTGAAACACTTTTTTGAAAACTAGTCCCATTTCCTGCATAAGTTGAACCAACAATCGCATTACCAACTGAGTTGTTATGAACATACCCAGAGTTTGCATCAGGAATAAGAAAACTATATGTAGGCCATTGTGGAGGAGCTCCTCCATGAATAATTGCAATATGGTTTTTTACTAACATTCCCATTTCTTGAGCATGAGCATCATTAATAGCTCCTCTCACTATATTTCTTAATAGTTGCCCAAATGGTGTCGTATGGTAAGCAACTAAAGCAGCACTTGATCCTAAGGCCGATATATATTCTCTCCTTGAAAATATAAGTTTCTTATCTTTACTCATTTATATACTCTCTTTACTTGTTGTATCTCTTAAACTTTTTCTTTTAAATAAATCTAAATTGATAATTTCAATAACTAATTGTCTCAAGTCCTGATGACTTTTTAATGAATTACCAAGTTTTTCAATTATGCTTTTGTAATGAATATCTGCTTCCGAAAATGTCTTTCCATAAGGATCAGCTAAGCTAACATCAATCCCCGTAAAAAATGAAAACATTCTCTTCGCTGAACAAACATAAAGATCATCTGAGGTTTCATTGCTTAAGTTAGCTAAGGCCTTACCAACTTCATCATATACTGTAAAACCATCTATAACTTGTGGATCAGTAATAGAATAATTAACTAAACCACCATTATATGTTCTATAAAATAATTTTCCATTTGCTGGCCGTCTCCAAAAATTACTTACATAACCAGGAGCACTGCTATCATTATGAACAAGGTGAAGTGGAACATCTTCTTCTTGATCAAATTTGCTCGAACTAAAAGGAAGTGAAAAACTATGAGTTTCTGTTCTTAGAGTTCCATTTTTCACACGAGAAATTTCGTATGTTGAAAAAATAGAAGAACTCATTGGAACAAACTTTCTAGCTGTAGCCGCCAAAAAGTCCATAGAAGAATGGCATCCCATACAGATCCCATCTCCTCTAAAAGGAAGTTTATAATCATGAGAACCGGGATATTTATTATTATAATCGACAACAAAAGGAGCAACATCAATTCCTCTAGCGTACGGAGCCTCTCTACAAAGAAGAGTTTCTAAAATTTCTTTTGACCATAGCCTGTGAGTTTTTTCACCGCCATCAGCAGAGGTCCCTACATTGACATATGTGTAATTTCCAAGAAAGCTCAAACTTCCAATTAAGCCTCCTCCATAATTTCTTCTAGTTTCACAAGTTTTCCCATCCGCGATTGCTTGATCTCTAGTTTGACCATTTGATCTAGCGCAATCAAATGATCCCCATTTTGACTGCATAGTATCTTGAATTTTCCCCCCAGGTAGAAAAAAGGTTTTATTAATATTTCCAGAGAAACCACTCTGAATATAGGGAGTCGTAATGCCTTGTAAAAATCCATTTTGAATCATACCTGGAGTATAAACCTCAATATCCCCACTATACCTTTCATCTAAATTAACTTGGCCATTACCATCACTTCTTATCGCCATAATATTTTGTTTTCCAGTAACAACTTCATGAAAAGGAGTACTTGGTTTAAACATTGCTCTTGTAAAATGAAGGGCCGGCTCTGCTCCATCGACAAAATTTGTACTTCCTATCCCCGTATTAGATTTTTCACTAAACCATGATCTAAAATATTGATAAAAATGATTTATTACATCTTGCCCATCATTAAGATCACTCACTCTTCCAGAGCTATTAAGCATTGCTTTGTTAAAGATAGACATACATTCATCGATACCTTTGGCAGAACTTGTACGAATCTTTACCACTGATGGGTGAGATAATGATGCTCTCTTACCTGTTATAGCTGAATAACATCTATGAAAGAGTGCTAACTCACTTAAATACTCATCAGATTGAGCGTTTACGTTGATAGAATAAGTACTTAAAATTAGTGTAATAATTAATATAAACTTCATGTTTACATTTTAATTGAGAAGTGAACTTGGGACCCAAAACGGAGCAAGTAACTTTTTTATTCTTGAGAACTTCTTAATATTTTCAATTAATTAAATGCTGCAAAACTGCCAATTTTACTACTACTTGGTCGAAAAAAGTGCCTACAATTGTTGGTTTTAAACTTGGATATTACTTACACTCTGACAAAAAAATAATTCAATCCCCAAATTTAATTACATATTTGCTTCTATTGATTAAAAATATTTTTTAATTGCCTCAATTGAAATATTTGAATTACATTTTATTAACACTTGTTGTTCTTCTAAAAGCTTAATAAGACCACTCTTCTTTGAAGTATCAAGTCCTTTGATTGACTTTGAAAAGTTGACTTGGCATTCTTTCACTTTATCCATCCCCCTATTAGTGCATTCATTGACTGCCAAGGCTTCCTTTTTACTCAATTTACTTTTCTCAACACCTTTTGTAACAGAAGTTACACATATATTTCGAATATTTTCACTCATTTGATTAGCAAATATTATATTAGAGAAGAGCAAAGTTAAAACGACTAGTCCTATTTTCATTATTATCTCCTACCTTGTGATCCTATAGCGTAATAATTAGACAGTACCTATGAGCTTCCATTAAAATCAAGGAAAATCATTCATCACTAAACTTTATACATATCAATTCTTTTGATTATTGATAAAATCTCAAATTGGATAATAATATACATAAAAAAAGGGCCATTAACTGGCCCCCATCTATATTCTAAATCTATAAAAAGATTTTATTAGAACATATCTTTCCAAGCTTTACCTGGTCTAAATTTTGGAAGATTTTTTGCTTTAATTTTAATCTTCTCACCAGTTGCTGGGTTAACACCCATTCTAGCAGCTCTTCTTGTTTTAAGGAAAGTTCCAAAACCAATTAAAGATACGTCTTCACCCTTTTTAACTGTTTTCTTGATTACGTCTACAGTTTCATTTAAAAATCTTTCTGCATCTTTTTTAGTTAGGTGGTTTAACTCTTTAGTTTTTAGAATTGTTTCGATTAATTCTTTCTTGTTCATAAATGCCTCCATTGCATAAATTTAAGTTTATTTAGATTAACTTTATGTTGAGGTCTTTTTTTTTATCTGACAAGGAAAAAGTCAATATCCATGGGACTTTTCATCATTTTTAATTTTTTCTAGACAAAACGTGATATTACTTTTTCAAATTTATCCCAAATTTCTTGAAAAAATTCTTCTTTTACTTGAGGTGAAAAAGATATTCTAATTCCTGATTTCGCAATTTCTTCACTATGTCCCATCTCTAATAAAACTCTACTTGGACCGACTGCACCTGATGAACAGGCTGAACCTGTGCTCACATCAATACCGGCCATATCTAGCGCCATTAATAAAGTATCGGCCTTAGTACCATCTATATAAAAATAAAGCGTACTTGCACACCTACTATCCGATTCTACAGCAAATATATCTCCCTTACCCTTAATTGATAATTTTAAACTTTCTTCAAATTTATTTTTAAAGTTTAATATATCTTTATAGTTAAAGTTTTTATTTACTTCTTCTAAGGCCAATGCCGCACACTTCGCCCCCATTGGATTTTCAGTTCCTGGACGAATTGATTTTTGATGGCCACCTCCAATTATAATTGGATCAATTTTTAAATCTGGTTTTACAAAACTAAAACCATGTCCTTTTAGGCCACCAAATTTATGAGAAGAAAATGTATAACAATCTATTGATTTTTCTAACTCAGTCCAGTCTTCAATTTTTCCAATTGATTGAACAGCATCAACATGAATAATGCAGTTTAAAGAATTTTTTAAATCAATAGCATTCTTCAAATCCCACTTCACACCAGTTTCATTATTCACCCAAGTGAAATTTAAAATAATACTTTTGTATTGTGACAAGTCAGATTTAACTTTTTCCCAGTTCACAAGGCCATTTCTATTAACTTCCATTTTATAAGTTTTATGCCCAAGTTTTTCTAATACTTCTGCAAGATTATATGAGCATGAATGATCAGTGGCCCCGTAAGCAAAACAAAAAGAGTCCTTAACTTTGTTTGCACTTATCATTCCCTGAATAAGAATATTAGCTCCTTCTGTTGCTCCCGAATGAAATAGGAGGTCATATTCATCAGAAATGGAATATATATTCTTAATTTTCTCAATGGATCGATTAATTTCTCTTCTTGCAGATTTACCAGAAGCGTGAATTGAAGAAGGATTTCCGAATTGAAAATCCCCTTTAGCTAAATATTCTTTCACAGAATTAGCTAAAGGGGATGTTGCATTATAATCTAAATAAATTCGATTATTGGTTAACTTCACCGATAGGACTTCTAATTGCTGAAGTCATATTAGTTGCATCAGCAGTTGTTGATGTAGCTGTTGCATTTCCACCAAAAGTATTTTCTGTTGCTTCCTCAGTAACAGGTGCTGAAACTTCTTCCAACTGAACTTCTTTCGCCTTTCTCATTAGATCACCTAAAGAAGTAGTTGCAAGATATTCTTGCATGATAATACCAAGGTTTTGGAAATAATTTTTTGATAAGTGAAATTCTACTGTATTTGCACTTTCAGCTTCTGTTCCAATAATGTCTTTTGCTGGGTTAATGTTCTCACCAACGCAATCAAGAATGTCCTTAATAGTAATCTCGTCCATTGGTCTTGCTAAAACATAACCGCCACCTGGTCCTCTAACAGACTTAACTGCTTGACCATTTCTTAGCTTTCTAAATAGCTGCTCTAAGTAGTGTAATGAAATGTTTTGTCTTGTTGAAATTTCCTGTAGTCTAACAGGGTTTCCGTTGCTTTGTGCAGTTAGGTCGAGCATAGCTCTTACTGCGTACCGTCCTTTAGATGTAAGTCTCATTAGGCTTCCTCCATAAATCCAATTAAATATTTGCAAGCTTTTCTAAGGAATTTAACTTCCTGTAAAAGTATTATGTCTTAGGTTCCTTCCCTTAACATTAACTTCAACAAAATTATGACCCGTCCACTACACCTGAGTCAACTAAGATTTTTGACTTTTTTGTGTCAATTTATTTTTTATATAACTGGCCGATTTTACTGAAAATTAAATCTCTTTTATTTTTGGTATGTTAGAGCACTTTAATCAAATATAAGTAGCAGAATCTATTTCTAAAAAAAACTTACTAAAATATTTTACTCGGTATTATTTACCTGTTTCAAACATGAGGATTTAACTCAAGTAATTTAAAATTCCTAGATTGATCATCATTTTCATCAGTTGAATTATTTAAACTAATTTCTAAGTCATAGTAGTAAAATTTATCGCCAATTTCACGATGTACTTGATTGATATGAGGCATACCCCATTCAATAAAAAAATATGTTTTATCTTCTAAGTATAAAGACATTTCTAAGTGAATAATTTCTTCGGCCTTTTCAATTCGATAAAAATCAGCATGAGCACAATTACCCGCTTCATTAATAATAGAGTAAGTAGGACTACTCACCTCGTTTTTTCCACCAACAAATTTTTTTATAAAGGTAGTTTTCCCCGCTCCTACAGGTCCTGATAAAAATATAAGAGCTGGTAAATTAACTAACCCTTTTAACTCTGTTACAATATATTCTAAATCACTTAGATATACTTTTTTCCAGCTCCTAACTTCTTTCATTAAAACCCTTTTAACATATATAATTTTAACCGGTACTCTTACTATTATTTAGCTAAAAGATTTAACTTGCAAACAAGTCTTATTAGGAAAGTATTGACCTTACTTTATTTTCTATTTCTTCTAACTCTTTAGAAAAAGAGTCCAAAATTTGCCCAATACCAAATAGCTCTTCTCCACTCAAACAAATATCACTTGGAGATTGTTTACATAGTGCACTTAGACCTTTTAGACTTCCTTGAACGTCACATATTTTATCACAAAGCTCTTTTAATTCATCCATTTTACAACCTCTCAATATTCATTATGTCACTATGTAAACACAGTAAATAAAATTTAGAGTATACGAGAAAAATTTTTCAATTTACTATTATTTAATCTAGACTTTTATTCTCTCAAGTCTACTTTGGTACTGCATTTATTTTCATATTTATAGAGGAAAAGAAATTATTTAATTCTTTTAGAGTTAGATTTTCAAAGTTCGAATTACAAACATCATAAAAGCGATGATTATCAACTTCTAAAATTTCAATTAGCTCTTTTTTACTAAATGTATTCATAAACTCATTTAATGAGCCCTCAACACTAAAGTCTCTACTAAAAACTTGAACAAAAAAAGAGATTTTTTCAAAGTCAATAAAGACATTATCTTTACTGGAAAATTTCTCAGTAAGCCTATAAAGTCCGCAATATTTTGAAATTCCATTTTTTAATAAATTCATCCTTACTCCAATTAAAAAACTTAATACCAAATCAATAAACTGATATAATTACTTATATGAATTACTTAAATTACTTTTCACCATTGGAATTTCTACCCGGTAATTTTGACTTATGAGCAAACAAATCGATTAGCTCTTTTCCATATTTTCTTCCGGACATATCAAACTGATATAAAATCAAAATATTAGCAACAAATTCACCAAAGCACTCTGAAAAAAAGGAGTATTCCTCTTGGGCCATTGCTTGATCATAGTAGATATGAAACTCAATAGAACCCCTACTCTCAACGAGTCTAATTCCCCCACTTTTTTTAGTCACCTCGCCCAAGTTAACTAAGTCTCCACCATTTTTAAGAAGCTTTTCGAACTCTGAAAAATCAGAAATAGAAGACAAGTTGAATGAGAGATTATGAATAAAGTTTTTAATTCTTCGTATTCTTTTATCTTCCTTAGCAAATAATGTTAAAATATGCTGAACATCACCAAAGCGTTTTCCTGCAGGATCACCATCTAACCACTCATAGGCTGACTTAATCTCTTCTTCGGTAACATTCATTCGCTTTTCTTCAAAACCTT
The DNA here is from genome assembly GCA_964015265.1 of uncultured Oligoflexia bacterium. Lineage (GTDB taxonomy): Bacteria > Bdellovibrionota > Bacteriovoracia > Bacteriovoracales > Bacteriovoracaceae > CAXHCD01. Next base: position 145,407 of record CAXHCD010000001.1, on the reverse strand, counting down.
TCCCCAACCTTACTCCTTCCTTCAATCAGAGTTGTATTTTAAAAGCCATTTTAAACAAAACAACCCTCATTTATGGGCTTATTTTAACCATTTTTTCTTAAATGACAACTTGATATGATCATATAAAGACTATTTTTAAAGATTTTTTAGCTTTTTTAAGTACTTATTAACCTATTTTCAAGGATAGAGCCCTTATGAATAAAAACTATATCTCCTTTATGAAACATCTTAAAAGCGAGCGTGAAAAAAACGGGCAATATAGCCAAATAGAGCTCGCTGAAAAACTTGGATTAACTCAAGGTTTTTTAAACAAAGTTGAAAATGGTAAGGCAGGTCTAAGTATAGATAAATTATTTGATTACTTAGAAATTAATAACTTTGATATTACACCTATGTTTAGAGTAAAAATCAAAGGAGGAGATGGTATAATATTAGAGGAAGCTAAAAAAAATATCATAAAAAAAATAAAAACCATAGATGATGATTCATTTTGGTATCTATTTGATCTTTTAGAAATTTTGGATCAATACAATAAGGATAAATAATTGTCTAATCATGAAGCCTAATTTCATTAAATGCATTTGGTAAATACTCTAAAATTGAACCGGCCGTCATTGCCCTTACACCAAGTGCATTTGCAGCGTGCTTTCCGGCCAAACTATGGGCCAAAACACTTAAACTTATAGAGTCATTATAGAAGGCATCTTCTCTAAACATTGGATCAATTTTTCTTTCTGGAATGTTTTGAGCAAGTACTCCTCCTAGAATTCCAGCTAAAACATCTCCACTACCACCTGTGGCCATTCCATCATTTGGTCTATAGTTTAAAAAGATATCTCCATTAGTAAAACCAACAAAAGTACACGGACCTTTTAAAACAATTGTGGAATTCGTTTTATCTACAAATTGTCTGATATATTTTATAGGAGATCTTAAAATTTCTTGAACATCTACCTTCATCATTCTGGCAAATTCACCAGCATGTGGAGTAAATACAGTTGGAGCGGTTCTTCTTGCAATTGACTCAACATCTTCATCAAGATCAATTACATTTAAGGCATCAGCATCTATAACAACAGGGCCTCTAAAATAATTAATCACTTCAAGAACTACTTTTCTAGCTTCTTTTTTTCTACCTAAACCTGGGCCAATAACTATTGATTGGAATCTCTCTAATCTTCTAACTACTTTATCTACATCATCTTCTTCAGTTGGAATTGTACCGACCATGACTTCAGGAATAACTCTCGTAACTAGCTCCGGATAGTTTTGCTCCCACGTAACCGCAGAAACAAGACCAGTCCCCGTTTTTAAAGCAGCCTGAGAAGCCAGTATTAAAGCACCGGTTAACCCCTTTGAGCCTCCTACTATAACTGAGTGACCGAAAGTATTTTTGTGAGCAAACTTACTTCTTTTTTCCAAAGTATCAATTACATGTTCTTTAGTTAGAAGTGTTTTATCACCTTGAAAATGAAGTTTACTAGGTAGTCCACAACTCGCAACGACGAGATTACCTGTATAAGATGGACCTTGGTCTATGTAATGACCAAGCTTAGGCATTTCTTTAGCAATAGTTATATCAGCATTAATCGCCACAGAACCAATTTCTCCAGTGTCACCATGGATTCCTGAAGGCATGTCAATAGAAGCAATTAAATCAGCGTTATTATTTACGATATTAATTAAATCAAATAAATAATTTGAAATTGGAAGTTTAACTCCTGCTCCACAAATTGCATCTATTACAAAATAATTTTCCTGAGTTTGAGTAAAGTAAGCTTCTAATTCTTCAAGCGTTGCTGCTGTAGAAATTTTTACTCCGTAAGATTTGGCCATTTCTACTTGATAAGCAAGCTCATCTTTTAACCCCTCATCTGGATATAATAAAAAAACTCTACTTCTATGGCCTCTATTACTTAGACATCTAGCAATTGAAACTCCTGAAGCTCCATTATTACCTTTTCCTGCAAGAACGACGACTTCAGTGAAATCATTGTCTCCAATTATTTCGTCTTCAATAAAATTAGTAGCATTTACCGAGAAGTTTTCCATTTGCAAACGATGAGTTAAGTGAAATTCTTCTTCAGCTATTTTGAATAGTTCTTTTATTTCATTATATGTAACAATTCTCATACTTGATATTCCTCTTTAGCAAACAAAGCTTTGAAATCTAAAATTACGTTACTTAAACCTTTAAAGACTGACTCACAAATTATCCAATGTCCAATATTGTATTCAGCAAATAATTTAGTCTTTAAAAGTGGAAGGACGCTCTCTATTGTTAGTCCATGACCAGCATGAACTGCTATATTTTTTTCAGTTAGAAGCTCATATGCCTTTTTAAACTGAGTTAAGTCACTACTTACATCATCATCTTCAAGATATTTTCTTGCGTAATCACCTGTATGAATTTCAACAGCATCGATACTAAGCTCTGATGCTTTCTCTAGTGTAGAAATATTCGCTTCTAAGAAAAGTGAAATTTTAGACTCAGGAGAACCCTTTTTAATTTTTTCACAAGTTGTTTTTACTCGTTCAAAGTTTTTTGAATCCAATAAATCTAATCCACCTTCTGTAGTCTTTTCTTCTCTTTTTTCAGGCACTAAACATACCCAATCAGGTTTTACAGTTATACAGAGATCAACGATATCTGGAGCGCAACCCATTTCAAGGTTCAAAGGTTTCCCAAATTGTTTTGTCATTAGTTGAACCACTTCAACATCTGTATCTTGAATATGCCTTCTATCTTCTCTTAAGTGGATAGTAATTTGATCAGCCCCGGCCTTTAAAACTGTTTCGGCAGCTCTTGCAATAGATGGATATTCTTCTCCACGGGCCTGCCTTAAAGTTGCAACATGATCAATATTTACACCCAACCTTGGATTCATTTAAACTCCTATTTCACTTTTAGCTGTTTCAACTAATTTCTTTAAAGCACTAGATACTTTTTGATCATCTTTACCTTCAACCATTATTCTCATTAAAGATTCCGTACCAGAGTATCTAATTAATACCCTTCCCTCATGCCCAAGCTCTGAATTCACAGAATCAATGGCCTCACTTAACTTAGGAAGTTTTTTAATTGGAGTTTTTTGCTTAACGCGAATATTCTCTAACTGTTGTGGATAAAGATCTATACTTGAAGTCAATTTTGAAATTGGTGAATCGTAATACTTCATGGCCTCAATGGTTTTAAGTCCCGATAAAATTCCATCTCCTGTAGAAGCATTGTCTTTAAAAATAATATGTCCAGAAGGCTCCCCTCCTAACCTAGCATTCGATTTCTTTAAACGCTCCAAGATATATCGATCTCCCACTTTTGATCGATAAAAACTTAGACCTAGCTCTTTAATATAATTTTCTAAGCCTAGATTAGACATAACAGTACCAACAACTTCATCACCTTGTTTTAATACGCCAGTATCTAATAAGAATTTAGCGAAAAGACCAATTAATCTATCTCCATCAACCTGTTCACCATTTTCATCGATAATAACGACTCTATCAGCATCACCATCCAGACAAATTCCTATATGAGCATTTTTTTCTTTCACTAATTTCATTGCGTCACTTGGATGTAAAGCTCCACAACTGTCGTTTATATTTGTACCGTCAGGAGAGACTCCAAGAGCATGAACACTTGCACCGAGTTCATCAAATACCATTGGCCCTATCTTATATCCAGCTCCATTAGCACAATCTAATACGATATCTAATCCCTCTAAGTTTTCGTCTTCGTTGAAAGCTGACTTTGCGTAAACAATATATCTTCCAAACACTTCATCCAGTCTTTTAGCATTACCTAAATCTGGTCCAATCTTGGTTTCTATTTTTTCTGGGTTTAAAACTAATTCTTCAAGTTCTAGTTCAACTTCATCCGCAAGCTTGTCTCCATTTCTATCGAAGATTTTAATTCCATTATCACTAAAAATATTATGAGAAGCAGAAATCATAACTCCAGCATCAGCTCTCATTGAGTGAGTTACAAATGCTACTCCAGGTGTAGGAAGTGGGCCTGTTAATACAACTCTTCCACCTTGAGAGCAAACACCCGAAGAAAATGCAAGTTCTAGCATATAACAACTTCTTCTTGTATCTTTTCCAACAATAATTTTTGGTCTTCTATCTTTATTTGGTGAGTGTTTTTGAAAGTAATAAGTCACAGCTCGTCCCAAGGCCATAGCAACTTCACATGTCATCGGATATACATTAGCTTTTCCACGAATTCCATCCGTTCCGAAAAGTTTTCTTTCACTCATTGTCTCTCCTAAAAAAATCTCTATTAAAGATTCTAACTATTGAAGAGATACATTAATATATTCGGGATCGATCTGCAAAAGTTCTACGCCCTCTGGAAGCTTAGAATTTAGTTTAACTTTGAAATCTCCGTTGCCAGAAACAGGGATATCTGCAATAGCATATATTGAGTTTCTTTCCTCTGAAGTAAGTTTTCCACCTGGAGCCTGAATTAAAAATTTTACAAACTTAGTTTCAACTTTGAAGTTCTTATGTGAAGAGAGATATTTTATTCGAACATTATTTAATTCTATATTGGCCCATTCGGCCCTTACTGCGTATTCAAAATTAAACTTTTCTTCATTTTCAATAAAAATTCTCTCATCAGAAGACTTTGCTGAAACAGGGATAACACCTTTTCCTGATAGCTTTGTAATATCAATTTTTTCTGTATTAACAAATGCAGTTTTTTTCATAATGCTATATGGCCCAGAAATCATTACCATACTTGGCCTTATAGAAGTTTTAGAAAATCTTTTTCCTGGCCTTAGTTCTCCAAGAAAATCTGTTTTTAATGGAACTTCTTTAAATATTCTTCTATCTAATTCTAATACAATTCTTGAAGGGCTTAATTGAACCAGTTCTATTCCAATTGGAAGTAACAAATCTTGTGAAGAAATACTAAAAGCAATTTCTTTCCTATTTTGAACGTCTTTAAGACTAAATTTTTTATAAAGGGTTTGTCCTTTTAATAATTTGCCCATAAACATTCTAGCACCTTTTAATCTCACTTTTATTTTTTTAGGATATAAATTAGACGCAGCAACATCTTTTGGCAGATCTATTTCCAAAGGAATTTCTCTTTCAATTAAAATCGATTCAGAACTAGTTACATATAGCCAAACAACAACCGCTGTAAATAAAGCTAGAAACTTAGAAATACTTGGTGAAGACATTTTATTATTCATAGTGCTTCGCTTGTCTCCCCTATATTATGTGATTCAAAGATTAAGATATTCCATAAAACTTCTCTTAAATGAGTAACATCTTGGATATAATAATATTTACCTTCCATAAAAATGGAGATTCTTGAACTCTCTTCACTTATTGCGATTACAAGAGCATCAGTCATTTCAGCAAGCCCCATGGCCGCCCTGTGTCTCGTTCCCATATTTCTTTCTAAATTTGAAGACTTTGACAAAGGTAAAAAGCAGCCTGCTGCTTTGATTTCATGCTTTGAAATAATCAAGGCCCCATCGTGTAACGGTGATTTATTTTGAAAAAGTGAATACACTAAATCAGCATGAATTTTTGAGTCTAATACTGTTCCAGTTTTAATATAATTGTTTAATCCATGTGTTCTTTCAAGAACGACTATTCCACCAATTCCGTCACCACTTAAATTCTTACAAGCTTCGCTTATTTCTTCAATATCTTGTTCAACTCTTGCTCTTTCGGCACTGAATATTAATGGGCGCCCTGTTCCAAATTTTGCTAATGCTTGTCGAATTTCATCTTGGAATAAGATCACAATAAAAATAAAGAAAGAATTAAAAAAGTGCTCTAAAATCCAATTAAGTGCATTGAGTTCAAAACTAAGACCTATCCAAAATAATAAAAAGATAACACCTAGACCCACAAGAATTTGTACAGCTCTAGTCCCCTGAACAATTACAAAAATTTGATAAAGTAATAGAAAGACTAAAAAGATGTCTACCAGATCTGTAAATGAAAATTCTTGTACTAGTTGCCCAAAAAACATCGTGTCTATAACCTTATTAAAATTTTCCTTTGTATTCTTATCGATAATAAGGCATAACACCTTGAGTTTACTTAGTTATTTTAATTGGTGGGAAGATATGATCACAACGATAGAGTTACAGACTTCTGGAGAGCAATTTTACGAAATTACTGATCAGGTAAAAATGTCTTTAAACAAACTTTTAAAAGACTCTAATTCAAAGTCAGGTGTTCTTACTCTCTTTATAACACATACAAGTTGTGGGTTAACAATCAATGAATCTTATGACCCTGCTGCAAAAAATGATATGGAGAATTTCCTAAAACATTTAGCTCCAAGAAATTTAAATTTTATCACGCATACTGAAGAAGGCCCTGATGACTCTCCTTCTCATATGAAAACCATGTTAATAAATCAAAATTTATCATTTATAGTTGAATCAGAAGAATTACTTCTTGGAACTTGGCAAGGGATATACCTTTGTGAATTTAGAGACTCTCCAAAAACAAGAAAGATTCTAGTAAAATTTCAAGCGGACTAAGCTGCTTTCTTTTCCGGAGCACTACTAGCTGGATCTAGATCCTCTAAAATTTTATCCGAACATAATAGCTTTTTTCTCAATGCTTCTCTAGAGATTCCCATCTCTTTAGCGGCCTTTGATTTATTGCCATTATTTCTTTTAATTTCAGCTAAAATCATCTCTCTTTCAACAATTGCCAGTCTATCTTTAAGTGCAATATGAAAGTCACTTACATGAGGTAGATCACCAAACATTCTCATCTTTGCATTAATATCAAAAACTGGAGAAGCTGGGTTATCTAATTCAACTTCAGTAATTATATGTGATTTTGGATTATAGAGAACAGATCTTTCTACACACTTTTTAAGCTCTTTAACATTTCCTGGCCAATCATAATCTCTCAATTTTTCCATCGCCCTTGGAGAGAAGCTTTTTAAAAGAAGTCCTTGCTTTTGACACTCTAATTTTAAAAAATAATCAGTCAAAAGGTCAATATCAGCAACTCTTCTTCTTAGTGGCTCAATATAAACATAGGCCTTACATAACATTTCATATAATTCAGGATCAAATGTCCCTTCTTGGACCATCTTTGGAATATCATGACTAGTTGTCGCCATGATCCTAACATCAATACTAACTTTACTATCAGGAAGCCTTCTTTCTTTTAAAACTTTTTTAAATTTTTGTTGCATTTCAAAAGTCATAAAACCAATTTCTTTAATAACTAATGTTCCGCCCTGACACTTAACTAATTTGGAAGTATTCTCCTCTTCCCAAAGTTGCTCTTCCACATCATTTAAAGTTTTTGGATGACATTCAACAACTTCAAAAGATTTTAAACCTCTTTGTCCTTCATGATGTAAAATTTGAGAATATAAAGTTTTTCCTACACCCTCTTCTCCATAAACAAGAACAGGTGCATCTAAATCTTTTATTTTTATAATTGTACTTCTAAGAGCTGATACGTGAGGAGTTTTTCCAATAAAAGCATATTGTCTATCAAATGGTGTCGAAAACCTTCTAATGGCAGACTTTTCAGAAACTGGGTTATAATTGTGAAAAACAGAAGAAAAAACGAGAGATAAAACTTTCATAGTCTTTTCATCTTCAACACTAAATCTATCTTGGTTTCTTTTATTTAAAACTTCAATTACACCAATAACTTTTTCTTCTCTATTGTGAATTGGATAACAAACAATTGATTTCGTTTCAAAACCAAGCTTTCCATCAAAGTCTTCATTAAATCTAGACTTATCATTCACAACGTCAATATTTAAGGCAACACCAGTAGTGAAAACTGAACCAGCAATCCCTAATCTATAATCAAACTTTAACTGTTCTTTATCTACACCCAGTGCAGCTATAGCTTCTAATTCGTTTGTATCTGGATTAATTAAAAAGATAGATGCTCGCCCTGCATTTAAAATTCTAACTACTTCTTCAAGCATATTGTCGATAAAACCTTCTTTGTCTCCAAAATTAGTAATATCTTTAAATAGAGATAAAAGTAATGAGAACATCTCAAAACCTTCACTCGCTTTAGTATATCTTTCTTTTAATGCCGATTGTATGAGTGATTCTTTTAATCTATCGGGAGAAAAAGACATAATATATTGCTCTAGAAGCTTTTTAACTTTTTTCTCAGCATCTAATTCAACACCATAAATAATTTCTTCATCTTCAAGAGCATTTGAAAAGGCCCTTACGACACTTCCAGTTAACTCTATTTGAATCTTTTTAAATTGAAGGTTTATATTTAGATTTGTTCCAACTTTTATTCTTCTCTTAGTAGAAAAGCCAAAGCCTGTTACCGATAAGTCTAAAAGAATAGCATCATCAACATAAGCTGAATTACCCATATCATCTTCTATTTCAACAGAGAACCTAAGGTTATCCGCCTTTTCAACGGGTATTCTAAAAGATTGAAAAAATTTAAATTCTGAGAAACTGGTTAACATTTCTTTCCCCTTTAATAACACTCTTACTATTACTTTTTCGGTTAGTTATTTGAAAGATTTAGTTTTTTGCCCAAAAAAAATGGCAGATATGTTATTTTAGTTACTTATGAAAGTATTAGTTTTATCAAATAATAAAAATTCAGATTTTGTTGCTCGTTTATCCGAGTATTCCGATCTATTTAAAATTTTAAACTTAGAAGAATTAAAACAATTAGGTAGCGAGCTTAATCAGTTTAAGCATCTATACCTGAGACAAACAGGTCTGGATTATAAAGATGATGATCTAGAGTTTCTAACAACGACAAATTTAAATGTTTTTAATAGTATTGAGTCTCATAAATTGTTTCGTTCTAAAAAAACTCAAGACTCTTTTTTTAAAAAGTTTAAAATAGATCACATTCCCCTATTAAGTTCAGAAGACTTAAAAGGTAGTTCAAATGACTACGTCCTAAAAACTACCAGAGGTATGGGAGGACGAGGCGTTTATATTGGCAATTACTCTTTCATAAAAAATAAAATTGAAGAGTTTGAAAAAAAGAATGATCACAATTTTTTATTACAAGAATTTATAAAATCAGATTATGAATTAAGAGATTTTTTTATAGGTTCAAAACATTACTACTTTAAAAAAACCTCTACTAAAAATATGTATAATCTTGCTCAAAGTAATTGGGAGTTAGTAGATGATAACCAAGTTTCCCCATTCCTAAAGGATACATTTAAAACTATTCAAAATAATACTCCTCTTTTTATTGGAGCAATTGATTATCTAGTCTGTTCTAACCAAATAAAAATTTTAGAAATCAATCTCTCTCCGGGCATCAAAGCATTTGATAAGTATAAAGAAATCAATATTATTCAAGAATTTACGAATACCTTGCCAAGCTAAATAGGCACACTTTTCTAGAAAATCTGCAAGCTCAAAGCAATATAAACCATTGAATTTACTATAATTAAAGAAAATAGTAACCCTATCCGATAAATTGTTTGACCTGCCAAACCTTTTTGCGGCATAATGAACACTACCACTATAACGGTGGCTTAAGGAATAAGAGATGTATATTTGTATTTGCAAAGGAATTACTGAAGAGATGCTTGAGAAAGCTGCTCGGGATTCAAAAAATCCTAAGGAAGCTTTAAAGAAGTTAAACATCGGTGAAGAATGCGGAATATGCTATATCTCAGCTATCGAAAAGTTTCAAATGTCCTCCAAGAATTCGTCAAAACAAACAAAAAACTAACTAACCATTTTTTACAGTTTCACTAGCACTTGAATTCGATCTCATGTAAAACTATTAGTGTTAATTTTTTACAGGAGAGAAATATGAAAGGTAGTCCTAAGATTATAGATGCACTTAATTTAATTCTAACTGGCGAACTTACGGCCATAAACCAATATTTTTTACATGCAAGAATGCTTCAAGACTGGGGTTTTGAAAAACTTGGAGAACTAGAATACAAAGCTTCTATCGATGAAATGAAACATGCAGATGAATTAATCAAAAGAATTCTTTTTCTTGAGGGGCTTCCAAATCTTCAAAAAATCGAAAGAGTAAGAGTTGGAACGAATGTTGAAGAAATAATAAAATGTGATCTTGAAGTAGAAAATGAAGCTATTCCTAATTTAAAAAATTGCATAAAACTTGCCGAAGAGGAAGGCGATTATGTTTCAAGAGAGCTTTTTGTAGATATTTTAGCTTCAGAAGAAGAACATGTTGATTGGCTAGAAACTCAACAAAACTTAATTGATAAAGCTGGCCTACAAAACTACATTCAATCACAAATTGAAATGAAATAAAAACTCGGAGTATAAAATGAGTACTTGGTCTAGAAGAGACTTTTTACAATTTATTGGTGTATCTGGAGCAGCCGCAACAATAGCAGGTTGTTCACTTCAAGATAATAAAAGAATAGTATCTTTAAAACCTAGCTCAGATGATGATGTAAAACTCATTGATGGCCTTAGCTACCAAGTACTCATTAAAGAAGGCGATGTTATAAACTCAAAGGGTGAAATGTTTGGGCACAATAATGACTATACGGCCCTTCTTCCAATTCCTGGAAAATCAGAAAATGAAAAAATTCTTTGGGTAAATCATGAGTATCCAAATTTTAAAATTACATGGTTAAAAGAAGCTTCAAAAGAGGAAGCTGATAAGCAAATTGCTGCTTGTGGTGGCTCACTAATTCATATTAAAAAATTAGATTCAGGTCATTGGCAATTTGTGAAAAACTCTCCATATAATAAAAGAATTGATGGAAAAACTTTATTCAAATTTGCTGATAACGTAAAAATTCAAGGTCAAAGTACTGCAAAAGGAACTTTTGCTAATTGTTCTGGCGGAACGACTCCTTGGAATACAGTTTTAACTTGTGAAGAAAATTACGATAATTTCGTTGGTGAATATGAATTTAGCTCTTACTATGACGAAAGTTCTGACAAAATAAAAAATGGTTGGATGCAATGGGAAAAGTTTTATCCAGAAATGTCCCCGCTCCACTATGGTTGGGTTGTTGAAATTGATCCACTAACTGGTAAAGGTAAAAAATTAACTGGTCTTGGACGTTTTGCTCACGAAAGTGCAACATGTGTAAATACAGCTAAAACTCCTGTTGTTTATTCTGGAGATGATAGAGACCAACAATTTATTTATAAATTTGTTAGTGATGAAAAAAATAGTCTTGATAGAGGAACATTGTATGTTGCTGACATTGTTCATGGAAAATGGCTTCCTATGGACTTAGAAAAAAGTCCTATTCTTAAAAAGACTTTTAAAACTAACTTAGATGTTAGAATTTTTGCCAGACTTGCCGCTAAGATTTTAGGAGCAACTCCTATGAATCGACCTGAAGATATAGCTGTAAATACACTTACTCATGATATTTATGTATCTCTAACAAAAAGTAAGTCAAAAGATGACCCTTATGGATCTATTTTAAGAATTCAAGAAAAGAATGGTGATCATCACGCAACTGAATTCAAATCTTCAACATTTGTATTCGGTGGAGAAAAATCTGCTATTTCATGTCCTGATAATTTAGAGTTTGATCCAAATCACAATTTATGGGTAACAAATGATATCTCTGGTAAATCCATTGGAAAGGGAAAGTACGAAAAGTTTAAAAATAACGGATTATTTTCTATTCCAACTATGGGAGTAAATGCGGGAAAAGTATTTCAAATAGCTTCTGCTCCAACTCATGCGGAGTTTACTGGGCCAACATTTACTAAAGATGCCAAAACATTATTTCTTTCTGTTCAGCATCCAGGTGAATTAAGTAAGCCAGATAAATTTACTTCTGATTGGCCTGTAAGAAAAGAAGAACCAAAATCGGCAGTTATTACAATCACTGGGCCGGCATTTGATAAGAGTACGTAATAAGAGTACGTGATACTTATTTTAAGTGAGAAGTCATCGCCCCGATAGAAACAGGTCTAATACTTTCGACAGTAAAAGGCCTTACATATTTTGCACTCGACCACATTTTTTTATGCCCTTTTAGTCCTCTAAAAATTCTAACTCTTCTTTGAAAGCGAAATAATTCAATATCTGAAATTTCTCTTAATTCTTCAACTCTAACTATTAAACGAACAGCTGGAGGAGTTTCAAAGCGACCTTTAATTAAAGATTTTAGCCAATATAAAATTGAAGTATTCACAGCCAATATACAAGCTTGATTTCCAGTTTGATTTTTAAAGCTAGTAGTAAACATTTCGATAAAATAACCTTGAGTTTCATTTTCTATAAAAACACTTCCAATAGGAGAAGTGTGTGGAACTCCATCTTTATCAATAATAGAGATGCTACAGTACAAGGCCTTTTTTATTAAATTTCTAATGATTTTAAATTCCAAAATTATAACTTCCTTTAACTATGCTTCGGTAATTTCGCCGTCATTAAAATTGGAATTAGCATGAAAACACTTCCAATCATATATGGATAGCTCGATCCCATTTGCCAATAAATAATAGAGGCAAAAATCGGTCCGATAACTCTTGCTAACGCTCCTAGAGATCTAAAAATACCAATACTCTTTCCTTGATACTCTGGAGGTGTATACAGCGAAACAAGCGATGTTAAGCATGGAATTGCTAATGACGATCCAACTGCGAGAAAAAATAAACCGCCATATAAAAGTAGTATTGACTTAGCTATACCAATTAATAAAAGACCAGGAATAATTGTACATAGCCCAATTATTGCTAGCTTCTTCTCACCTATTTCAGAAGCTTTTCTTCTAACTACTCCACCTTGAACCATCGCTATGATAAAGCCGATAAAAATAAACATATAAGCATTATCCATTGACGAAAAGCTAAGTCTCTCAACGGCCAAGAAAGTTAAAGTAAACTCCATTCCAGAAAAGGCCATGAGAAATAAAAAGTGTCCAAAGTTTGTTAAATTAACTCCTGCATAAGGAAGAGGTTTAAAAATTTTAATCGGATTAGCACTTCTATCATTTTCACTATGTCCTCTTTTTTCAGGAGGAAGAGTTTCTTTAAACTTTTTAATTAAATAATACACATTAAATATAGAAAGAATAAAAGCAAGTAATGCTGGAGCAGAAAATGGATTCACACCAAAACTTTCACTACCTGGAAAAATTTTAGTTAAATCAACCATCGATAAAATACCACCCATCGCTGGCCCGATTATAAAACCTAGCGCAAAGGCTATTCCAACAAAGGCCATCCCTTTTGCTCTATTTTCTTTTTGAGTTACATCAGCGACAACTGCTGTGGCCGTAGAAATATTTCCGCCCATAATACCACCTACAAACCTAGCAAGTATTAAGAGAGTAAATGAACCAGAAAAAATCCATAATAAATAACTAAAAGCTAGCCCTAATACAGATATAATAAGAACAGGTCTTCTTCCAATTCGATCAGAGATTGAACCCCAAATTGGTGCAGCTATAAATTGTAATAGTGAATAAAGCGCCCCTAATGCTCCTCCAAAAAGAACAATTGAGCTAAAATTTCCAGCGCCACCTACAGAAGTTAGGGTTTCAATTGAACCAAATATGGCCTTAAGAAAAAAGTTCTCAGCATCAACTAATAAATAGTGTTTTGCTAGAGCTGGAAATAGTGGAAAAATTATTGAAAAACCTACAAGGTCTAAAAATAAAGTTAAAAATATAATTTTAATTGATGACTTTGCCTCAGCACTTAATGGAGGTGATTTTAATTCTTGTCCCACAGGAATTTCCCTTGTTTGCTCTTTATTTACTTTTATTAATTGATTTTCAAATTGATCTTGCCCTTCAACTTTGGCCTTTATTAATTGTCCAAAAGATTCAATCCAATAATCTTTTGAATTTAAACACTCAATAGCATAAGACTTTCCGCCCGCCTCATGAATTTCTTCACCTAATTCAGTTCCAATTTCATCTACTGTTTCTAAGCAGTCAGCTACAAATGATGGGCAATAAACTGCAATTTTCTTGCTGCCGTTTTCAACTAAATTAACTGAATACTCATCTGTGTAGGGACCTAACCATTGTTCAGATCCAAACCTAGACTGAAAGGTTAAGTGAATTTTTTGTGTATCGATTTTATTAATTCTTTCTTTTAGAAGCTCAAATGTTTCATAGCAATGTTTAAAATAAGGATCATTTTTACTTAATACTCTTCTTAAAGGTATCCCATGAAATGAAATAACTAAGTCATCGACCTGATTTTCTCCCAAGAAATCATTTACTATTTTAGCGCTTGAATTAATAAATGCTTTTGAAGTGTGAAAGTTAGTTAAAAACTCAAATGTAGGAATAACAACTCTTTTTTGTGCTTCAAAAAAGAACATATCCATTACTGATGCCGTAGTAGCTTCTGCATATTGTGGAAACATGGGGACTATTATCCATTTAGAGGCCCTTGTATTTGGATCTTCTTTTTCCCATTTGTTCCAGATATCTTTATACTTTGGTTCACTAAGTAAAAAACAACTCTCTACCTCGATATTATTTGAACCTATTGAAGAACTTAGTTTTTCAGTAAAATCATTAGTAATTTTTATTAATGGAAAACCACTACCATCCCAAATTCTTGAATAAAGTTTTGCAGACTTATATGGCCTAAAAGGAAGAATAAATAAATTCAATATAATTTTCCAAAGAGTTGGATTTATATCTACTACTCTAGGATCACCTAGAAACTCCTTAAGATAACTTCTTACGTCTGACACATTTGTAGACTTTGGAGAACCTAGCTGAACGAGTACAATTTTCACCTTTTGATTCACAAGCTTTCCTCGTAAAAATAATTATGCTACTAAATTACCAATTTTTAATTCATGAGTCTAATTACGGAGTGCGTCAAGTGGCCAAAAAAACAGCAAAATCGAGCAATAAAACTAAGGCAAAATCAAGGCAAAATAGTGAGCTTAAAGGAGTCACGCTTTTAGGGTCTCAAAATACTGATTATAAAATGGAATATAGCCCTGAGGTTCTTGAAGTATTTCCAAATAAAAACCCGGCCCATGACGCTTGGACAACATTTGTATGTACTGAATTTACTTCTTTGTGTCCAAAAACTAATCAACCAGATTTTGCACGAGTTTACATTAATTATATAGCCGATAAAAAGATGGTTGAATCTAAATCTTTAAAACTTTACTTATTCAGTTTTAGAAACCATGGAGATTTTCATGAAGATTGTATTCAAAAAATTTGTAATGATCTAAATAAAATTATGTCTCCAAAATTCATTGAAGTTATTGGTGAGTTTACGCCACGTGGAGGAATAGCAATTTATCCATATGCAAGTACGGCCAAAGGATCTGTTTATAAAAAACTAAAAGAACAAAGATTTATAAACTATGCTCCTGGTAAATACTCAATGGATTTATCAAAAGTATACTAAGGCCATTTCTCTAATTTTTTCAGTGCTCGACTAAATGTACTTGGATCCATATCAAGATAAGTTGAAATAATATTTTTTGGAATGTCTTCAACTGTATTTGGCATATTCGAATAAAACCACTTAACTTTTTCTATCGCATCTAATGTTAGTAACATTTTTTCTCTTTCTTCCATTTCAATGCATAAAGAAACAAATAATTTTGAAAGGACTTTATCTACTAGGCCAAGCTCATTTAATATTGACTTAAATTCATCATATGAAAACTCATGAATAATTACATCAGTTAAAGCTTCAATATAAAAACTTGGATTCCTATTAAGGTAAATATCAATAACAGGGCTAGCAAATCCCCCCTCAAAACAAAAAGTCGTCGTATGTTCTTTTCCAGAATTTGAAATATAGAATTTTCTTATAACTCCTTTTTCAATGAAGTAGATACTTCTAAAATTTTTATTAGGGTCTACTAATAATTCTTTTGCTGGTACTGACCTTTTAACTAAATTTAACCTAGTAAAGTCCTCTAGATTTAATTCATTTGAGATTTTATCTAAAATTTTACTCAGCATTTTTTTCTCTTGATCTAAGTCAATGATTAATATTTTATAAAAGCCTATACTTTATAAAAGTTTATTGCAAACGGAGATTTTATGAATATTACAACTACTATAACAACATTAATCATTCTTCTTTCATCTTGTTCACATAACTCAACTGAAGAAGATTTCTCAGGAAAAACAGGTTCAAGAGATATTGCAAGTTGGAAAAAATCTGAATCAAATTTACTTTTTGAACCAAATAATTGTAGCGCTTTCAATTCATATAGCTCTGAACAAAAATTAAATTCTTTTTTAATGAATCATATTGAATCAATTGAAAAAATCACTGGTTCTCTTTCAAACTCAGAAGTTGATAATTTATTAAATGGTAATCGAAAGATTCTAGATAACTATGTAATCGATTTTTTGAAGTCTCAAAAAAAATATGCAAAAGAATTTTTTAAGGCCTCTAGTGCTACAGCAAAATTTTTAATTCCATCTGCAACCCCTTCAGTTGGACACAGAAGCTTAAGATCAACATTTAACAAAGAATGTGATGTATTTTCTTCCAACCAAGTAAAAAAAGTACATGCTCTAGGTTCTATTGCGACTGCGAAATTTATAAAATACCCTAAACTTAAAGAATTAAATAACCCTAAAAATGTTGTACCAAATCCATTCACAGGATTACTCTCTGCCTCTGATAAACCAATTGAGCTTTTACTACGATTTTCAATAGCAAATCCTGTTGGAGGCTCACTTAATTTTAAAGGTAAAAACTTTTTTTTAGAGTTCATTCCAGGACTTGGAATAAAGTTTTTAATTGATAATAAAAGAAATGTAGATTTAGTGGCCATGGACTCACTCGCTGGTCAAAAAGATGACCATAACTTCTTTAAATATGAATTCTCTCCTGATTTTTCAAAAAATGCTCCTTCTAAATTTAACGCTCAACAAAATCAAAGAAAAAAATCAGTAATTATGAGAAGATATAATTATAATCCCGTAAATCATAATGTAATGAACCTCGTTGGAAGAAGATTCGCTCAAGCAGCTTCACATATTTATAAAATCCCTTTAAAAGAAATGGAAAACAACTCAAACAACCCTAATAGTATTCATCCGTTCTCCATTTCAATCGAAGATCTTGCGAGAATTAATAGGGACGGTACTCCAGCTACTGCTAATATAATAAATAACAAAAGACCGTGGAGATTGGTTTTTAGACCAATTTTGAATAAAGGACAAAATAAAAGAATTAATAAAGCACTCAATTCAGCGCCCTATAAATTAGGGAAGCATAAGAATGATTTTAGATATAAATTATCTTATCTAAAACCAGGTGATGATATTTACCAAGTAATTTCTGAAAATGAAAATGGTAAAAGATTTATTATAGGTAAAATCACCTTAACATCTTCACCTATTCCAAGTGACTTTGGTGATGAAGTATACTTTATTAAGCACAAGCTCGAGCGTGCCAGAGTTGATAAAAGAAATATTGTTCAACCTTAACAACTTTTAATGGGTCGGAATGGATTCGATATTTGAATCCATCCTTTCTATCTGGGAATTCTTTTTCTAGTTTTTTATTTACTTCTATAATACCTTTTTCAATAGCATTAATAATTCTTCTTCTAATTTTACCGTCTATCGCTGATTTAACTTTAGGTGCAATATAAATTTGAATAGCTCCTTTTGCTTCCGTAGTTGGCATTTTTGTTCTTATTGTAAATTGAGACATTAATTCAGGATTAATTAACTCATCATTAATTCCAGTTACAAGCTCTCTAATTTCTTTTTCAACTAACTCTCCATGAGTAACAAGATTATCTAAACTACTATTAACAGTTTTTTCTTCTCCACTAGGAACTCGACCAACTCTTTTAACTGATGACGATAGTCTTACTGTGCCAGCATGTTCACTTTCAGCAATTGCTCTTACAAAAGTATTAATAAAGTCTTCTGGTAGTGGAACATCTCCATCAAAGAAGATACAATCATCTCCACTACATTTACTTATAAATTTTTTCAAACCTAATTTTGCCGCAATCTTATCGGCCTGTTCTTCAAGAAATTTTTTTTTGCCTCTAAAACTATTTGTAACCTCTCTTTCACCATTTCTTAATTGAACTAAAACTTCATCTAAGGATTTACTTCCTGTCATCATATCCATTGCTGCTCTTTGGATATTAAAAGCTCCCATCCCTTTCAAGTCAGCTGTCAAACCTCCAAATGGAGAACTTTTTAAATTGGCAAACTCTCTATTTTTTACCCAAATACCTGGTGTAAATTTATCGATTTCATCATATGATTCTAATAAAGATTCTAAAGTTTTAGAGTCGATTGAAAGGCCATATATTTTTTTTATTTTAGACTGTAATAATCTGGCCCGGTCATAAAATTCACCACTACCAACTTTTCTCATTATTTCAAAAACTTCAAAGCTAGGAAGTGTAATTTTTTCTCCATTGGCCTCTAAAGTTGTTAATAATTTTTTACCATCTGAGTGATGAAGAATTCCTCTTACGGCACTTCCCATTAAACCTTTTGCACTAGTTAATGAGTTATTAATCTCATCTTTAATTTTCTCATAAGGTAGAAGTGAATTAGTAATATATGATTTATCCTTTTCATTTTTAATTCTATAGTGATCTCTACCAAATTTTGAAGCTAAACCTGCTTGATCTGGAGTATCACCCCATCCGGCCATAAACCATAAGTTTATATTTTCACTTTTAAGCATTTCTTCAGGTAAAATATCACTAATTTGATAATAAAAATTGTCTGATACTTTTTTAAAGCCCATACCTAAATCATTTTTTATTCCTTCAGGTACTGGATCAGGATGTATTCTAATTCTCACAGATTTAAAATCAGAATAAATACTAAACTTAAAGCCTGGATGTAAACGAGCTATAGTAGCAAGCTCTTCTAAAAATAAATCTTTATGTAAATTAGTTAATGAAGTTACTAAATTCTTATCTCCCAATGTATCGTTTAACCTTTTCATGGCGGCATTTTCTAAATCAAAATATTTCCCTGAAGGCGCCATTAACTCAGCGTCATCAATCCATTTGAAATTATCAATTTCTACATTTTCTAGTGGCTCAATATGAGTTGGACTACTTCTCATTTCCCAATTCAAATACTTTTCTTCCAATTCTTCTTTGCTTTTAACTAGCTTAGGCTCATCATTTAAAACTCTGTTCATGATCGCCATTCTTCTAGTCTTATCGTAGTGAGATAGTCCCGGAGCTATCTTCTCAGGATTTTCGGCCAATAAGTGTAAGAGATTAGAGGATACATTATCGACCCCTGCTCCACTTTTAACCACTTCATTAAGCAGACAATCCATAAGTCCGCCCTTTTCGATCGCATTTGATTGAAAGGACAATAATAAAGAAATAATGACAATTATTTTTCCAGCAAGCATCCGATTCCCCTATCGGTATTAATGTATATAAGTACATTATATACTAAAATTGACAAAATGCGTCATTTATTTTAAAGAAAATTAAACTTTCTGGGCTATAATATCGATAAGAAAACAAATACTTAGACTGGAGATTGTATGTTTGGATTAGGAATGGGCGAGGCCGTATTATTATTTGTGGTAGTTCTCCTATTATTTGGTGGTAAAAAGCTTCCTCAATTAGGTTCATCTATGGGTAAGGCGATAACAAACTTTAAACATGGCCTAAAGGAAGGATCTAAAGAAGCTCAGGACCAACAAGAAAAAATAGAAAAGCCTGAAAATAAGGATGCCTAAGCGCAATTAAGTCTTTTAAGACATTTCATAACAATAGGGCCTTCTGGCCCTTTAGACATTTCTGAATATAAAATTTCACACACTTGATCATAATCGAGTTCAATTCCAGACTGTGAAGCAAGAGTTAAAATATATCTGATACTTCGATCGATAAGTTTATAATTACTTGGTCTCACCCAAGTCATGACATTACTTTCATATCGCCCTAACCGTCCCATAACAAGTGATGAGTGAGTATTTAGCAATATTTTTAATAAAAGCTGTTGCCCTAAAAAATGAGAATTCGTTTTAAAGTCTACTTGCTTTCCATGAAAAGCAAATTTTATACATTCGTCTTCAACACTCACATCAAAGATATGCTGCTTGCCCATCTCAACTCGTCTTTGAATAGAATTTTCGGAAAAGTCATATTCCATCGCCTTGTTCAAACAAGCAATACCTGATACTTCTGACCATTCAAGTGTTCTTGGATTTCTTCCCAATAGTGTTTTCCAGCTATTTAATTTTTCGTTCTCACCTTTTATAACTAAATAGCTTAAACTCATTAAATTTTCGTGACTGGACTCAAATGGTATTAAACTAAATGTGGGTGACCTTTCCGTTGTATCTGTTAAAACTGAAATAGAACTTTTTTTACAACTATTATAAATTATGAACTCATTTTTATTATAAACTTGAACTTCTTTTTTAATAAAATAATCGAGTTCATCAGTTTTTAAATTTTTAAAGTCTTCTTTAAACAATTCAAAATCTTCATAAATATCTTGAAAGTCACTATTAAAGTTTTTAAGAACTAGTCCTACTCCAAGCATTTGTACTGTCGAAGCTTGCAGCCTAGTACTTCCACTAATTGCCATTGGCCCAATAGTTAAATTTATTTTTTTTATTCTATTGTTTTCTAAAATTTCTCTACTTCTTAAAACAAGTTTTTTTAAAATATTATCTGGATTGCAATAAACAAAATAAGGACTCTTTTTTGAAATTTCTAGCGCTTTTTGTGTTGCTCCAATTACAAATGGAGTTTCTCCACCTTCTGTAATGCTGATTAGTAAATCATTTTCAGAAAAATTAAGTTCCTCTAATTGTTTTGCGCCATACTCAGGATAGTCTTCAAATTTTTCGATTGATTTAATTAAGGCAACATCTCCACCGGCCATAAATGAACAAATTGAATCTTTAAATTCATTTTTATTTTCTTGTCGCCAAATAAACTCTAGTGCCAAAGAAAGTCTTCCAGTAGCACCACAACCGCAAAGAAAAACTTTATGTCCACTTAAGATTGTTTCTCTCACATTTTTGTGTAGCTCTTGTAATGTACCTAAGTATAATTTGAATTCTTCCAGTGCCAATTCATCAACTGATTTAAACTGCTTTATTGCTAGCTTTAAATTTTTCTTAGAATTTTGAGATAAATTTTCAGTAAGTGGATGTGGAGTTTCTGTTACGAGTTCGCCTAATTGAAAGTGTTTTTTTACCTTAATAAAATCTTTAAACGAATTTTCCATAAGAAGTATTGTAGCTTTAAGCGGCCATCTTGAGCAAGTGACGAATTTCTTCTGATAGATCGTCAATCTCGTATGGTTTTACTAGGATTTTCGTAACGCCATTTGACGTAAGCTCATCTTCGGCCTGAGGATTTCCTGTAGAAAAATAAAAATAGGGCATTGGCAAGCCAGACTCTTTAACTGCCATTAGAAGCCTTCTCCCATTCATAATTGGCATATTATCATCAGTAATAATGATATCAATATCACCCTTTTTGAATATCTCAAGGGCCTCCTGGCCATTATAGGCGGTTTCTACATAGAAACCATCCAGCTCTAAACTTTCAGAGTAAAGTTCTAAAAGATCAGCTTCATCATCACAAAGTAAAATACAATATTTATTATCTTTCACACTAAGACTATTCGTATGAGATTCCAATAATATTTATCTAGATTAGATAAAGATTTAACAAAATTTAGTTATTTTTTTTTAAGTGAATTTTTAAAATTAAAGGCTTAGAAATTAAAAGGCCTAGTTAGGAACTAGGCCCTAAAATTATTCGATTATTTCAAGAACTGATCTTTTTCTTAATTTTGTAGAAGCTGCGTTTAGAATTGTTCTAAGGGCCTTTGCTGTTTTCCCTTTTTTCCCAATTACTTTCCCTCTATCAGTTTCGTCAACGATTAGCTCGATTACAGTTGTTTGCTCTCCAACTACTTCTTTAACTTCAACTTTTTCAGGAATATCAACTAGCGCTTTACTTACATATTCAATTAATTCTCTTAACTCGCTCATAACTATCCTCTATTTGATTTAATCAACGACTAATAACTTTATAATGAGATTAAGCGTTTAATTGAATATTATTTCTCTTAAGTAATGTTCTAACTGTATCAGAAAGTACGGCACCATTTTTTAGCCATGCTTCGATCGCTTCTGTTTTAACTCCAGAAAGAACTTCTTCTCTATTTGGATCGTATTGTCCTAATTTTTCAAGAAATTTTCCGTCTCTTGGGCTTCTAACATCTGCTGCAACAATTGTATAAACTGGCTTTTTAAGCCTTCCACCACGTGATAATCTGATCTTTACCATCTATATCTCCCAACGATTCAGGTATAAACTTTATAAAGTGAATTTTTAATCCATGCACAAAACTCTGTCAATCATTTCTAACACATAACTCAAAAACAACGCTATGCGTACACAAAAAAAGCCTATTCAAAGCTAATAAATTGCTCCGAGAAAACTTCCTGTTTACCTAAATTATTTACAATTGTCGTCTCATAAGAATCAATTCGAATGCTTGAGACATCAAAATGTTGATCGATTAAGGCCTTCAAAGCATAGTTAAGGCTACTTTTTGGAGGGATATAATGACTAGATTGGTTATTGATCATAAAAATATATGATTCGCCCTTTGAGTTCTTACGAATATGAATCTCTCCAGCAGATATCATATCCATCCCTTTTCCAACAAATTTATGAGAACCATCTATCTTTTTATCAATTCTTAGAAAATTCTCCCCAGGTCTTTGAATAAAAGCATATTTTCCAGGCTCAAGTTTAGCAATTGAATCGGGAGTAATAATAATAGAATTGTTATTTAAAAAGAACTCCACCTTATTATTTTTGATCATTTCTTCTCTTAACATCGTGTCCATAGGACTTTCATCATGAGGGTTATAATGAAGAACTTCAGGAGGATCAGGAAAAAGTTTATCAATAACACTTTTTTTATACATCATTTGAATTTTATCGACTTCAACTTTTAGACAATCATTCGCCTTCAATGTTGAAGAAACCAAAATAATAAATAGCGAGATTAATAAGTGCTTCACACTTACTTTTCGGAAAATAAGGAGTGTTTATAAAGAGAGTAAAGAACTCAAGATAGGCTACTTAAAGTAGCCTCCGCCCCATGGGCCTTTCTTTTTGCCTTTATTCTTTTTCTTTTTGCCAGTTCCCATTCCAGGCATACCTGGCATTCCACCCATACCGGGCATACCACCCATTCCAGGCATCCCAGGAAGACCGCCACCTTTCATCATGGACATCATTCCGCCCATCATTTTTTCCATCTGACGAAATTTCCCCAGAAAGTTATTTACATCTTTTTCTGTGTTACCAGAACCTCTAGCAATTCGAGATATTCGAGATTCTTTTACAATTTTATAATTTTGTCTTTCTTGTTTAGTCATTGAATCAATAATGACTCTCATCTTTTTCATTTCATTTTCAGCAGGGCTAATATCGCCAATTTGTCTTAGCATTCCACCCATTCCAGGAATCATTTTTAAAATGCTTCCCATGCTTCCTAGACCTTTAATCATATCCATTTGCTTCATAAAGTCTTCAACACTAAATTGACCCTTTTCCATTCGCTTCATCATACTTTCAGCTTCTTTTTGGTCAATTTCGTCTTCAGCTTTTTCAACAAGAGAAACAATATCTCCCATGTCTAAAATTCTCTTAGCGAGACGATCAGGATGAAAAAGCTCTAAGTCTTTCATCTTCTCACCAGTAGAAATATATTTAATTGGAACACCAGTTACATGTCTAATTGAAAGGGCGGCACCACCTCTGGCATCAGAATCCATCTTAGATAAAACTACACCAGTAAGACCCATCGTCTCGTGAAACGTTTTGGCCACATTAACAGCCTCTTGACCAGTCATAGCGTCAGCTACCATTAATACTTCTGGATTTTGATCAGCAATGGCATCCTTTACTTCTTTTAGTTGACCCATTAGTTCATCATCAACGTGAAGTCGTCCGGCCGTATCTATAATCACAACATCTTTTCTAAGCTTTTTCGCTTCTGTTAGAGCTTCAAGAGCAATGTCTTTAGGATGCTTGGATAGATCACTATCGAAATAATCCATGCCCATACTTTTTGCCAATGTAATTAATTGATCTTTGGCAGCTGGTCTAAATGTATCAGCAGGAACGAGTAAAACGTTTTTCTTTTTTTTCTTAGAAAGGTGTAGCGAAAGCTTTCCAGAAAAAGTTGTTTTCCCTTGTCCGTTTAGACCTACAACTAAAATGGGAACAATATCTGATCTATCGAGATTCACTTCTTCGTTAGCATCACCCATTACTTTTGCAAGCTCATCGTGCATAATTTTTATGAACTGCTCTTCTGGATTAACTCCGCTAATAACTTTTTGTCCTATAGCATTTTCTTTAACGCCATTTACAAAGTTTTTAACAACTTTAAAATTTACATCCGCTTCTAATAAGGCGGTCCTCACTTCTTTGAGAGCATCCTCAATATTGCTTTCAGAAATTTTTCCTTTTCCTTGAATGTGCTTAAAAGCATTACTGAATTTTTCACTTAAATTATCAAACATATCCTATCCCTTAAATTTACTTTGAATAATCTCATACAACTCACTCGCATCAGCGGCAGTATAATCTGGATCGTATCTTAAAACTTCTTCTTTTCTAGCATTTTCACAGTAAAAAACGGCAACGACTTCACAACCAAAATACTTCGCCCCTTCAATATCTGTAAAACTATCCCCTATCATTAGGACTTCATTCGTATCATAGGCCCCAACCATTTCGTTTAGTCCATGAGGTCTAGGTTTTGGAGGAGTATCATCGCAACATCTCATATCATCAAAAAAATGAAGAACATTGAGTCTCTTTAAAATATTGGTTGTAGAGAATCTATCTCTTGCGGTCCAAACATAGAGATTATGTCCTTGAGATTTTAGATCTTTTAACAATTCTTCAATTCCATCAAAAAGACCATACTTAAGATCGGTGCAGCTAGTTACTTCACCCCATCTTTTATTAAATTTTTCCATTAATTCATCAGTAAGATCGATGCCAAATCTTTTGTACATAAGCTCAACATCTGGAGTGAAATGCTTTCTTACTTCAGCATGGCTCACTTCCTTACCTAAGTATTCACTCACTATAACTGAAATTCCGTGCACAATATTGTGAAAACTTGAAATTAAAGTACCATCACAATCAAAGACTATGTGCGCCATAAGCTCTCCAATTTTTACCCTGTCTATTGACCGCAGAGGTTAACACATTATATGTCTATCGCACATGGAAAATTCGCTATATAGACCATTCTCAAATGAGCTACAAAGTAAAATCGACTTACTAAGTAGTAGAAAAACCCCAATAAAGATGGGAGAGATATCTTTTTCAGGAAGACTATTTCTGGCACCCATGGCCTCAATTTGCAACGCACCATTTCGTTTACTTATGGAACAACTTGGAGCTGGAGGAACTGTCAGCGAGCTAATTTCATGTCATGGAATTAATCATGGAAACCAAAAAACCATGGATATGCTCAGAATAGACAAAGCTGAAAAAAATGTTGGAATACAACTTTTTGGAGAAGATACAGAGTCTATGGCAATTGCTGCTCAAAAAGCTTGTGAATTTTCTCCGAAATTTATCGATATCAACATGGGTTGTCCCGTTAGAAAAGTTGTAACAAAAGGTGGAGGATCTGCCTTAATGCAAGATCCAAGTAAGCTTGGAAAATTCTTTGCCGGTGTAAAAAAAGCAATTAATGTCCCGTTGACAATAAAAATTAGAACAGGATGGGATGAGCAAAGTATCAATGCACTGGAAATCATTAATATAGCAAATTCTGAAGGTGTTGAAATGGTTGCAGTACACGGAAGAACTCGCTCTCAGCAATATAGAGGACACGCAAATTGGGAACTATTAGAGTCTCTAGCAACTGAGTCACCTCTTCCACTTATTGGAAATGGAGATTTACATTCGGCAAAAATAGTAAAAGAAAGACTTCAAAAAACAAATTGTGAAGCTTTAATGTTGGCAAGAGGACCTCTTCGAAATCCTTTTATATTTTTAGAGTCTTTTATAAAAGACGATGAAGATATTATTTTTGATTCTAAAGACTACTTAGAAGTTATAAAAACTTATTATGATTACCTTTCTAATTTTACTGAAAGAGAAAAAACCTTAAGCGTTCAAATGAAAAAACATATCGTCTGGTTTGCAGCAGGTTTTCCAAATACAGCTAAATTTAGATCTAGAATTTACCAGACAAAAGAATTGAATGATGTTATGAATTTAACTGAAGATTATTTTCTTTCAGTTGGTTCTAGAAACAAACAACTCAATCTTGATGAACCATTTATGACTGGAGGACATGGCTAAACTCAAGGATGGTTTATGAAGTTTTTTTCTCTATCAATCTTACTTATTGTATTAAGTTCTTGTTCAGTTGATGTTGATTACCATGTTCCAATTACGCGATTCGAATCACCTGAAACAAATGGAAAATTTTTATCAGGAAATGCATCAGCTTCTTTTGGACTTTCTCAAAAAGTTCAATTGGCCGAAGTTTCAGAAGATATTATTTTTAATTTCGCAGGGCCTTCAGTAGATAATGATTCTCAGTGGGATAATTCAGCTGCCTTTGGAGCACAACTAGGCCTCGGTATATTAGATAGAATGGATCTTGTATTTAGAGGAAATCATGACTCTCCTGATACTTTTGGTTTAAAATTTCAAATTTTTGGAAGTTCAAGACTAGAGAAAAAAAATGGTTTTAAAATGTCGTACGTAGCTACTTATGGAACAAGCGAAAATTCAGATGGAACATTAGTTATTAATAGTAATAATTATTCAACGAATCTAGCAATAGATGTCATTGACCAAGAATTAATATTTGGACATAGATATAATGAGGAATTAATTTTTTATTTAAATACTTTCTACTCTTATTATGATGTTGAAGCAAAGTTATCATCTACTTCTGTTACTGATCAAAATATAAAAGGAAAAACAAGATCCTTTGGCGCACTATTTGGAATTGAATACAACGCTCCAACAAGTGGAGCTGCTTCTATCTTTTTAAAAGGTGAAACTGGTTTTGCAAGGTCTGAATGGGAATCAACAAGTCACTTAAGTACTTCCCCAGTACTTGGAGCGGCAATGGGGATTCATTGGTAAAGCTTATATACTGTCAGATTTTTAACAATTAAGTAAATAGTTCAGCCAAAATTGATTAAAGTTATCAAGGCTGAGACAATGTCCCCAAGTTTTTTAATCAATAAATCAAACTTATGGAGACAATAATGAAACATTTAATTTGTATTTTTTCTATTTTTGCAATGACCTCTTTATCTTTTGCAAACTGCTTAGATAAATACAAAGAAACAAGTTTAGCCTTGTCACAAGAAAAACCAGATTTTTCTAGTGTAGCAAAAGGAGTTGGAGTAGCTTTAATGCCCGCTTCATTTTGTGCTTTAGGAGGAATGATGGGGCCTCCAGGATGGATCTATGCTGGAGCTTGCTTTACTGTTGCTGGAATTACAGGAGCTGTCGGTGGACACTATTTAAAGAAGGATAGTATTAAAAAAGAAAAAGATGATATTGATCTAATTATACAATTGTTAGAAAATAAAGATACAAACTCTAAGCGATTTGACCAAATTGTTCAAAATATAAATACCAATAGAGTCGAAAATTTTCTCTCAAAAAATCAAGTTATTGATGAAATTATTCACTTAAATGATTCTTTTCAACTCTGTGAAGATAATAAATTAATGAGTCTGCGCGACATTCAAAAGACACTAAAAAATTATTAAGATTATTGATTTGAAAGCCAGCTCCTAAAGTACTGACAATATTAATTGTCAGTACTTTAGGAGTTTTGAGTTTAATATTTGCGTTTTTTCAGTACCTTAGAGTATCGATCAAGTTTATCCTAAAGAATACCGATAAATTAGTAGTAATATTAAGGGAAAGATGAAAAGCGTACTAAGACTCATACATTTTTTCAATATGTTTGGTGGAATCCTATTTCTACTCAACACAGTTGTTCATGCTGCTCCTCCAACTTTGGAAGAAAAGTGTAAAGCAAATATTAAAGACATCAAAAAGGCCAATCAAGGTCAACTAGATTTAAAGTATGACATTACTGATAAAGACTTAGAAAATGAATGGTTTAAAGAATCAGTAAAAGATAAGTCAGAGCTCACTCTTAAAGAGCTTCAAGAATTACAAGATAAAGAATTAGCAAAAATGGTTGTGTTACAAGGTATACAAGAACTAAAAAGAAATTATGCAACCATGCTTAAAAAACTTAAAAAGCTTTCACTTACTAAAGAAGCTGAAAAAAATATTTCCAATGCAATCAACTCTGTAAAAGATGTTAAATCAGTTAGAGAACAAATTGGAAGTTATTGTAATATTTCTCCTGGAGAATCAGCCATGAGAAAACTGGCGGCCAATGAAGTTTGCTTTGAGGGAATGAGTTATTCTGCTTCTAAATATTATGATGAAATTAAACTGTCATGTTCTGGAAAAATATTAGGAAGTGAAAGCGATAAGAGTTCATTATGCAATGATATTAATGACCCTGACAGAAGAGATGATGCAGAGAAACGTATCAAGGGATTACATTCGTCAATTAAAAATTGGTATAAATTAAGTAAAAAAACTAATCCTCAAAAGTCTGATCAAGAATTAAAAAAGATGTATCAAAGCTTAATAAATGGACTTCCTCAAGACGGTTTTGAAGATAAATTACTTTCAAAACTACAAGAAGCTCAAGGATCTTTAAAAGATTTAAATTTAAACTGTCTTTACGACGCAAAAGAAACTGAAAAATGTAAATCAAAAATTAGTAAGATTGATTCTGAAATTGCCGAACTCAAAGCACAGGTCAATGATCCAAATGCACAAAGTTTATTTGGAATTGATAACGATAAATTAACTTTAATGAATATCTTACAAGAACCAAATGAATCAATGAAATCTTTAATTGATTCTAATAAAAAGAATAGAGAACAGGTAAAAAATAGACTTATTAGAGACTTTCAAATTGCTAAGCTTAGGAATGCCAGTGCCGGTGGTGAAGAGGCAAAGCTAGCGATTAAAGATGATGCTTTAAAAGAGATGATTGAACAATTTAATGGTTCGTTAAAGGACCTAGGTTGTAGTGGAAAAACTTTAACTGAATCTAGTATTTTTGAAGATAAAGATTTTCAACAATGTATGGAAAAAGTAATCGCGAAAGAAGATGAATTAGATAAAAGCTTAAAAGAATCTAAGAAAAAAGTTTTATTTGCTAGGTCTAAAATTGAAAAGATTAAAGATACGATTGATTATGAAAGATTAAATGATTTCAAAAAAATTAGAATTTCAGATTATAGTAAAAACTGTAGTACTGAACCAGAAGTTGCAACAGTCACTTGTAACGGAAGTATTATCGATGCTCATGTTATGAGTACTGACACAAACGCTTTAACGGCCCTTGTAGATAGTTCTAAAAATATTGTCTTGGCCACTCTTGATAAAACTGATTTGGGTAATATTGAAAGTAAAAGAGAAGATTTACTTTATAATGCTTGTAAGAATGAGATGATTGCTGATTCAATTGAATGTCAAAAAAATGATGAAATTGTTGATTTTAAAAAAATGGATGATGAATGTTTAGACGTTGTTTATTTCAATCGTAATGATGATTACTTAGAAAGAAGTGAAATATTTGAAGGAGGTCTTTCGGGAGGAAGATCAAGCTGGTATGATGACGATGATGATGGAAAAAGAAAATCTAGATCAATGGTTTGTAACCAAAAGAAAAAATCTACTGGATCTATGATTGCTACGGCAACCATGAAGAGCTTTGTATCAAGTTGCAGTGAAAAACAATTACTACCTATTAGAGGACCTCTAGAGTGTACTAATATTTTCTCTGCTGGAATTGAAAACTATATGTTTAATAGATCAATTGGCCCTGCTGTTAGATATGAAAAGTACAGAAAACAGATTAATTATAATCAAAATCAATTTGCAGATTTATTTTTTGATATAAATCCTGCGCTAGCTCCAACAGCTTTTGGTTTTCAGTCGTTTGGTTTATCACCAAATTCTATTGGAACATTCCAATTTGGAAATCAATATCTCTATGGTAGTGGAGGAAATTTCTTAACTAATACATCTGATGTATTAACTAGTTAGTTATGTAATGGCCCGAAGACCATCACTTAACTTTTTCGACACTTAATTAAGTTTTCTTTTGAACCTACAATATTTGTACTTCTTTTGATATTTAATAGGCCATTTGAATCTATCGAATATTCAATATAATTCTTAAAGATATTTCCGATACTTTTTAATAAGGTGTCTTGCTTACAGCTGACGGTGTACCACGCAATGACCATATCATCATTTTTAAATGGTTTCTTTAAGTTATCTGCAAGGTATTTAAAAGTGTTTTCTTTGTAGCTAACTTTATACTTATCAAAACCATTTTTAACTGTTTGAACAATATTTAGGTCAAATACTTCTGCCCTGTCATTAATACAATAATAATCTCCTTCTAAATTTGGACATGCCATTAAATTTGTACTAAGCAAAACTGAAACAATAATGATTAGTTTTTTCATAATAATTCTCCTCCTTGTAATTAATAATGTTAATGTTTTAACGTCTGCTTATTTTTAATGTAAAAATTTGTTCTTTAAACGAAAATGTAACGTTCTAAAAAAAATAATGAGGTTATTGCAAAAACCACACTCTTCCTTATTCGTTTCATGAATTCCATGAGGTAAAAATTAAATTTACCAATATAAAATTTGTCGTTTCCTTAAACAAGAAAGAAGTTTTTACAACTTTGGCCAATTCTTTTTTATTAACTAGTAAAATAATATTAGAAACAAATTTAATAAAAAAGGAAAACTTATGAAAAAATCACTTCACTTAGCTCTTATGCTCATTTCTATTTTAGCATTTATAAATTCCTCATTTGCTTCTTCGAATTTTAAAACTGATGACATTGATTCAAAAATTGATATGTATACAAAAGACAAAGGATTATATGACAACACTAATTTAAAACTTTTAAGAAAATTAATTGTTGAAGATTTATCTAATTTAAACCTAATTATTAAAGAGGAATGGATAGATAAAATTATTAATTATGGAGAAAAATATCAACCATTTGAAAACCCTAATTCACAACACCCTTCAATTTCAAAATATCTTGAACTAGATCTCATAAAATATGTATTATCTAGAAAAGACGTAAAAATAAAACCTATTTGGGTAGAAAAAATCCTTAGAGTTCCTTTTAGACCACATCTACAAGAGGCCACTGTAAAATATATTTTTTCAAAATCTGATACTCCATTGCAAGGAAAATGGTTCAAAAACTACATAAAAGACTCTTCACTACTAGAACAAAGTTTAGGTTATTCACACTTTGTGAATTTCATCACGCCTGCAATGAATGAACTAGGAATTATTCGTGAAAAATATAACGTAAAATTTTTAAAAATGGCCATGGATCTTCCTATTTTTGATGAGCTATATAAAGAGAACAAGCACTTAAATAAAACATGCTTAAATTCATTAGAGAGGCTTATAAAGTCATAAGTGCAATTATTTGCCTCATTTTTAAGGCACTCTACTAATTTACTCTCTTACTTAAGAGTCATTAGCAACAGATACTACTCTTAAAAAACTTAATAATATTAAGACGTTAAACAATTAACAGAGTTTTTACATCTACTACCGCCCCTATTTAAAGGGTTCTAAGAGATAATATGGGTACAGGACTACTCATTATTACTAGATAAACTACCGATAATAAAAGAGTAGATCTATGGATTTGGATTTGAGAAATGATAATTAGGAAATCAATATTTAGCATATTTATTTTGCTCTTCTTGCAAGGCTGTTTCCTTACATCTCCCTCTAGTAATCGAAAATTAAAAAAGCTTTCTGAAGATAGTATTACAAATCCAAATGATCCTACTTTTGAATCTGCCAGTGAAGTTGTATGGAATAACGGAAGTGATGTTGCAGGAACTCTAACAATAAATCAAAACAACACAGATAATATTTTACTTCGAGGTCAAGGGGTTAATGATTTTTTAAATCGTGATTCCAATTATACAAAACAGTTTTGTTTAATGATTGGATACAATTTAACAACTGCTCCAGGATGTATCGAAGGTGGGTCAAGAACACCGGCCGATTATTCTCAATGTCCTCCGACGAATGATGCAGCAGCTTATGCAACTATTCGAGCTCAAGCAAAAGATCAACTTAGATTAAGAGCAATTCCAGATTCTATCTTAAATTTTTCAACTCAATCTAGAGAACGTTTTTTAAGAATTGATTTAAATGCTAGTTCACAAGCAGCTAGTTTATGTTCAGGCCCAATGTTAAGTAAACTTACTACGAGTTTAGAAGTTGTCTCCAATGGAACAGATGCAGCTTATAGGACTGAAGATATTTGTCCAACTTGTAGTGGTACAATTTCTTCGACTTCAGTTTCTCTTTATTCAATTCCTTCTGGAACTCTATACACTGATTATGTTATATCTAGCGGACAACTTGACTTGTCTCCATTAGGTCTAAGAGTTGATTTAACAAATACATCATCAGGTGGTGGTGGGAGTAATTCATGTACTGATGCTGGTTGTATCACTCAAGGATATGATTGCTGCTCTTCAACAGGTAGCTGTGTAAATAATGGGCAAGAAAAACCAAATGCTGCTGCAAGTTTTCCTACTGAAATTGCACAAGCAAGAGCGGATAAATTATTAAATATTAATTTGATCTCAAATTATCCTCATATATTTTATCAATGTAGTAATACAACAACTCCACCGGTAGATCCTACTCCACCAACAAATCCAGATGAGGCTGCTCAAAAACTTTTCGATCAGAATAGATTGAATTTTTTATGTATGCAAGGTGGTGCTCTTTCAACTCCGGATTATAGTAGCTGTTGTCTAGAAGGAGACGCTACTTGTGATGCTGCTACTTATGCTTGCTTTTTAGGTGAAAGTAAAACTACACCTGATTATAGTGACTGCTCACCTACTAACGATTTGGCAGCCTATAATACACTAGCAGCAATAGATCCGACAGGAAGATATAATGCTGTAAAAAACTATGTTAGAACTTCATGTGGATGTACAGCTGATCCAAATGCTCTTCCTCCACTAGATCCAGATACTGTTTGTCCAGCTTTCACACTGCAAGCTGAGTTTGATGCTTTCGGGGAAGTGACAAATGTTTCATGTCTGACTCCAGAGCCACCAAATAATGATCCTACTTTTCAAATATTAAATTTAACTATTGATGGAAGAACTGCTCCTCATAGATTTTTTAAAGCGAGCGATGGACTTTCAGTTGACGATATTTCTACACTTCAAGGTGGATCAGAGGTTCAAGAAGGAGATACTTTTTCTTATTTAGATAATTCAGGAAAAAGTGGTCCTCAAACAACAGACTTTAATATGAATGCCATTATAGGTCAATTTTCAGTTAATCTAGATCAAGCAAAACCAGCTAAAGCAGTTGATGTTGTTTTTGATGAATCATATGTTATTCAAACAAATAGTGGTTTTTATAATCCTTGTCCAACTTGTAAAAGAGATGCTTGGTTTAGTGCTTTTACTTCTCATCCCGAAGTTTCAAGTGGAGCAGGCCGAGGACTAGAAGCTGTTGCTTACACATCGTCAAGAGATTCTTATTTAAATAATTTAAGTGCTGGTAACTATGAAGATACAATATTTGGTCGTGCCTGCTGGCTTCCACCAACGATGATCCCTTATACTCACGCCAGTGATCCGAGTGCACAAACTCAAAGATTAACGAGATTAAAAACTCAAGCTGCTCTCTATATGAATGGTTATCAAAGAGATTGGTTTGGATTTAACAAAGGTGCCGTTATAGGTTCTTTCAATGGCGTGACTTGGTTTGCTATAGGTAAAGGAAGAAGAGTAAGAGCAACGAGTGATAAATTATTCTTAGCTGTTAATGCTGGATTCCTAGACTTAGCTGATAATTCAACAATTTCAGTTTCTATCTTAAAAGACAATGCCTCTTCGACAGCAACTACTTTTGATTACGATTTTGATTTAGCAAAAACCGACGCGAGACAAAATGGTGCGGCCACATGTCAGGCCTATCATAGCTGTGATGTTGATAGAGATTGTGTTACAAAGCTTGGTTGGGAATATATTTGTACTGATATTAACCAATCGAGAACTTTATGGCCTGTATTTGATAGCGATGGAAATGAATTGGCCGGTCAACAACAGCTCGGAACTATCTCAAATTTTCTCGTTGGTGGTTTTAATAGCACTAGTAGTAAACGATGTGTTTATAGAGGTGCTGGCTCTGTATGTAAGAAAAACTTTTCAACTATAACAAATGAAGTTCAAAGAAAGGCCTTTGCTTGTGCGCCAAATTTTTACTGTGCGGATCTTGGCGACAGTATGAATGGTACAGTTATCAGAGAGCCTGATGCTTTCAGCAATATCTTATTTGGGCAAGACGCTGACATTCTAGGACGACCAACAAGTTATGTTGGTGGAAGTAGTGTTATTCCAACTGATGTGAGAAATAATCTCATTGCAAATGCTTCTAACCAAGTAATTACTTTAAGTTCAAGTGAGCTAGGAATTTGTCGTCCAGGCAAATCTTTAGTTGGTAACTCACCTCTTGGACATCATCAAAGTCGAGATAATACGGGAAGAACAGATTATATCTCACAAGTTTCTTCTTGTAACTCAGCGGCTACAGGAAACGCGAGAGTTTCAACTTGTCCTCTATTAGATGATGACGGTGAACACGTTTATACAAATTTTACCAGTACTGGTGATTACTCAGCAAATAACCTCATTGATTTGGCCGCACAAAATGCTTGTGGAGCTGAATCACTAACGTCAGGAGGTTCAAGTCCATTTGATGATGTTGAGGCCGATAGACTGGCAAGCCTATTTGATTTAATCACTCCAAAAGTTGCTAAGGATGCTTGCTTTAGACGCGCCGGTAGTCCATGTAATACAGACTTAGACTGTTCACCCGGTAAATTGCATGAAGACTCTGCCCTCGCGTTTGGAACTGATTACTTTGGTGATACAACAGCAGAAAGAAGATACTGGCAAGAATCTTTAATTTGTGGACAAGGAAGACCTGCTCCAAATTTATTAGATCCAGATTTTAGTACTTATGACTTAACTTTAAATAGATGTTGTCGTGCTGTTGGAAATGACTTCACTATGTATACTGAATTTTCTGAAATTGATAATTTTCCAAATCTCGTACCTGATATGGAAGCTGATAATTCAGTGTTAGTAGTTGATAGATCACCAATTAATGGACCAAGAGCACAAGGTCGCTATTCTCGATATCAAACAGTTGATGAAAGTACTTCGAGACTTCAAAGAGCTCCGGGATCAAATCCTACAGATAACCCTACGAGAACAATTCCAATGATTGAAAGAGATACAACTCCTCAAAAATATCAGTGGAAAACAATTAATGATACCGGTAAGAAAAACTGCTGTGGTGGTGGATGGATTAGAAAGTTTGCCGATGGAACTCACGATTGGACACAAAGAAATAGACTAAATATTGATATCGATTCATTTAGATGTTTAAACAATAAAATTCCGCTAGAATTAGAATCGCCTCCTTTAACGAGACTCGGAATTGATAATTTAAGATTTAATATTGATGCTGGAAGTTTTTGCTTAAGACCTGATTTAGGTGGGTGTACTCAATATCCTATTTATCAAACAAGTAACTTTGAAATAAGAGCTCCAGGTGAGCCAATTATTCAAGTGCTTCAAACAAATGGTGGATTCGATCCAAGTGTGGGAACTGCTCTGGCGAATACAATTACAGCGATAGATACAACTCCGCTTGGTGCTCCGGGAACAGATGATTTTAATAATATCGCATTAAATGCTCATGCTCCTTATGAGCCAATTGGAATAGATAATGGCACAGCTGTTCCAAGACCTGTATTTATAGCATTTCCGGGAACTATTAGTTTTTACTTTCCGGCCTATATCGGTAACGCAGTAAATATTCAAAGTGTGAGAGTTAGACCAAGAGATAATAATGCTGATGATGTTAGAGGTTCGACTAACCCTTATACAGCGGCCTTTACAAATGTAGCTTGTCCGGCCGATCCAACTACTATACTTGCTGGTCAATATTGTATTTCTGCAGATAATAAATTTTATATCAATTATGATTTTTCAGATGCTGGCGCTACTTATGCTGGTGTTGCCATTAGTTTTGTAGCAATGGGATCACAAAACTTTTCTTACGATGGAACGGCCGTAGGAACAACAGCTGCTAGATTAGCACGTGAAAGTTTAGAGCCAGGAAATTCACTTTATTATGATACGAAATTAGCTAGATTTGAACTTTTAGGTATTCCTCAAATTTTTTATGAGCCGCTGTATTGTAATCACGATCGATCACAACTTGTACCTAATATATATTCCGCTGCGGATAGAACGGCCTTTGAGGCGGCTGCATTTACATATGATCCAACAGTAAATGGCGTGGCAAGATCTCTATCTCAAATTTATGATGAAAATGACAGTAGAGACTTTGGAGACTTAGCTGGAGGGGCCGGTGTAGCAGGAATTGATATTGAAACCGGTGATGATGCTTCTAACCCTACTGAGCAAATTGTATTTCAAGATCAAATTGCTATTGAGCCAATCTTTGCGAGTAATGATTTTACTTGTTGTATTGAGCTGGGAAATCAAACAGACGATTCAGCTAAGTGTTGTTCAAACTTCTCTGTATTAGAGGGACAAAATAGAATTTGTAGACTCGCTCCGGGTGTGGATTTAAATGTTTACTTTAATAAATTTGTTTCTTCTGAAGGTATGGGAGAAGACGTTGAAGATTTAAATGATAATGATTTTATACCTGAAACTGGTGAACCTAGATTAACTCAAGCTGTTTATACTAAGTTAACGGCCAAAGGTAGAGAGCATTGTTCAAGTGGAAATATCAGATTTGGTAGCTCATTTGGTAATTTTACATACGCAAGTACTGTTCAAGTACCTAATGGTGGCGATATTGAAGACTTTAAGATCTTTTCAATTGTGGACTCTATTTTTGATGCTGACGCAGCAAATGACATTGGTACGGTGCGATTCCTAGAGGGATTTAAGTGGGGTGCTCACGTTTACTGTGAAGTCGACACTTCAAATTAATATAACTTATTCAAACGCACAGCATTAAAGCCTTCTCAAAGAAGCTCACTTATGTCATATAAACTCAATGAAATTAATAATATCACTAATTTTACTGCTTCCTATCTTAAGTAGAGCAAACACTGAGTATTCTTGCTCACATATTATGGTTTGTGCTCTAGTTAAAAAGGCCGCCATAGAAAACAATAAACAAGTTAAAATCACTTCTGCATTTCAAATAAATGGGGACCCCCACCAGTTTTCAGCTTCACCTAAGCTTGTAAAAAAAATAATAAAATTAGAGAATTTAATAGTTGGCCCCATGGAGTTACATCCATGGCTTAAAAATATTTTAAAAAATTCAAAGGAAAACTACACTTTATTAGAACTGCCACAAAGTCAAAAATCTAAATACTCTAAGTACTCTAAAGAAACACTCGCCCACTTTTGGCTAAATAAAAAAGATCAATGTGAACTTCAAAAACAAATTGAATTAAAGCTATTTAATATAAATAGTGAAAAAAATTGTTCCCATGAACTAGATACTCTAAATTTAAAAAGTATAGTCTTTGTCATTACTCACGACTCTTTAAGACCCCTTTTAGAAAGATCAGGTGCTAAAACAATTTCTCTTTCTGGCTCTGATCATCATCATGAAATTTCAACTCATGAAATTAAACAAGTTCATATGGCCCTTAAAAAGTATAAAAACATCAACTGGATTATTGAAAAACATATGAAACTTCCTTCAAATATAAAATCACTTATTAGAAGTAATGACAGTGTAATCCACTTAGAAACTCTTCCCGAAAAAATTGTAAATTTAGATTCTTTTTATCAAAAATTAGTAGATACAATTTTAAAAGAGGCGAAATAATGTCTTATATTGAAGTAAACTCCTTAACACATTTTTATAAGGCCAAAGAAAGTCCTGTATTAAAGGATGTTTCATTTCAATTAAATCAAGGAGAAATCTTAGGAATAATCGGACCTAACGGCGGCGGTAAATCGACTCTACTAAAGATTTTGGCCGGTCTTATTAATGCCAAGAGCGGATCTATAAAAGTTAAATCTGAAAATCGATGTGCAAATTTTTATAAAAAACTTGGATACATTCCTCAAAAAAAAACCATTAATACTATTTTACCTATTCAAGTTGATGAATTTTTAAAACTCAATAAAGAGTACAATTCAGAACAAGACCTAGATAAAACTTTAGAGTCAGTAGGAATGATCGAGCACAAAAATGATCTTCTTAGTAATTTATCTGGAGGAGAGCTTCAAAGAGTTTTAATTGCCAATGCTTTATCTCAAGATCCTGAACTCATCTTATTTGATGAACCCACAACGGGACTAGATGGACAAGGACAAGATCAGCTCATAACTTTGATAAAAAAAATAAATCAGCAAAACAATACTACGATCATAATGGTTGATCATAATATTAATCAGGTTTTAAAAAATTGTGATAAATTACTTTGCCTAAATAATACTCATCATTGGCACGACAAAAAAGAGTTATTTAATAATGATATTCTCACCAGTATTTATCATTGTGAGCTTGAACACCTTATGATTCACGATAAAGTCGACTCAAACCCACAAGATCATAAATTTTGTGACCATAACCATGATCACAATCACAAGGAAGATAAATAATGGAATTTCTTTCTATGGGTGATTTTATTGAATTTGCTTTTTTACAAAAGGCCTTAATTACAACTTTATTTATATCACTTACATGTGGTTTACTCTCCCCTTTTATTATTGCAAAAAGATATGCTCTCATGGGATCGGCCAT
Organism: uncultured Oligoflexia bacterium; assembly: GCA_964015265.1. Lineage (GTDB taxonomy): Bacteria > Bdellovibrionota > Bacteriovoracia > Bacteriovoracales > Bacteriovoracaceae > CAXHCD01. The sequence continues at coordinate 106,518 of CAXHCD010000001.1, read as the reverse complement.
ATCCCACTCAACGATACTTGGACTTTCAATTGGAATGCTTTTATTTTCAGGCTTAGAAGGTGGAGCTACTTTTTTAATTACACTTGCAATAACATTAGTACTGGCAATGGGACTTGCTTACTCTAGTTACCGTGAAAAAATTCCTGCTGATTCACTTATAGGAATATTCTTTTCGTTTACTATGGGCCTTGGAATTTTAATTCATTATTTAGGTTCAAATAGTAAAGGAGATCTATTAGGCCTTCTATTTGGAAATGTACTTTTACTACAACCAAGTGATTTATATATTGCCTGTCTTATTACGATTATAAGTTTTGCTGTTCTTTGTATTCCTTTTAAAAATTGGATCTTAGTTGTTTTAGATGAACAAACAGCTCAGGCCAAGGGCCTAAATACAAAACTTTATCACTATGGTTTTATGGCCTTATTAACAATAGTTATTGTGTGCTCAATTAAACTGGCCGGAACAATTCTAATAAATACTTTATTACTAGTACCCGGAACTTTTGCTTTAAAAATATCAAATAATTTGCGACAAACATTTCTTAATTCTATAGTCTTTTCAGTTATTGTATCAGTATTAGGACTAGTTTTTGCCAATCATTTGGGACTTCCTACAGGAGCCTCACTTACTGTAATACAGTTTCTTTTTCTGTTTTTGGCGATTATAATTAAAAAGACTTTAAAATATTCATAGGATTAAACATGAGTGAAAAAAAGACAGCAAAAGATTCAATCGTTATTATGCAACATCTAGTTATGCCCAATGATACAAACCCACACAATACAATTTTTGGAGGGGTAGTCATGAGTTGGATTGATATGGCTGCTGCTCTTTGTGCTGAAAAATATACCAGAAAAAATGTCGTCACAGTTCACGTAAGTGATATTAGTTTTAAAGCTCCTATTAGAATTGGAGATCACGTTACAGTTATGGCCAAGGTTAATTATGTTGGCAAAACTTCTCTTGTTATTGGAACAAAAGTCATAGCTGAAAACCCTCAATCTGGTGAAAAAAGACACACATCAAGTGCTTACCTAACGTTTGTATCTTTAGATGATATTGGAAGACCAGTTAGAGTTCCTGAATTAATACTTGAAACTGAAGACGATAAACGTCGTGCCCAAGAAGCTAAAGATCGAGTCGATAGAATTAAAAAGGGCCGATAAAAACCGGCCCCAAATTATTATAAAATTTAAAATTAAATTATTTTGTACACTGTAGGATTGGCGCTCCTAAGATATCTTGAATTTGCTTAAAGATAACATTTGAATCTTTAGCGGCACATAGAGCTTCTCTATCAGTATTACAAGCGATTTCTTTCGCCATTTTAGCAATTTGAGAATTAAAGTATTTCCCCATGGCCGTTTTTGATAAATGGTCATTAATTCTATCTTGAAACATTTTTATACTTCTTTGATTAAGCTTATTTCTTTGTTTCATTAAATCTATGTCTGTTAATGCCAATTCAGCTAGACGATCCCCTTCCTGAGCGTCCTGAAAAATTCCTTCAATAATAAGTAGATCATTATTAATCTTTTCATAAACAGACTGTTCTTTTAAAACCCCATCTACAGTTAGAGGTTTAATCTTACCATCTTCTCTTTGCTGTATGCCTATCAAACCAATTTCTTCAATTTTAGAGTTTCTGTGAAAGTCTTGAATTGCTGCACTTTCTTTTTCACTACTTTTCAAGAATTCTTTTTCCTTTGCAGCAAGTTCATCTCTTTTACTAGATAATTTACCCTCTATTTTCTCAAGCCTAGCTTTAAGTTTTTCACTTCTACTACTCAGTGAGTCTCCTCTTTCAAGCTCTTTCTTTCTAAAAGACTGCTCTTTTTCGTTATACGCAGCCTCAGCTTCAAAATCAAAAGTTCCATCCTTTCTAAAAAAACTAGGTCTACTCCTTCCTAACCCATCAATCTCTTTAGCGACCTCCTCTAGTTCTTTTTTAATTCCTTCTTTTTCTTTTTCATACGCATCAACTTCACTAGCTAAACTACCAACAGTTTTTGCTAAGTCCTGAGCATCTTCTAAAACTTCATTTGTCGCTTTAATCGCTTTTTCGGCCTCTTTCTTAGACTCTTGAGTGGCATACTCGAGTGGAAGTTTTAAGGTATTTCTTAAAAAATCCTCACTCTTTTTTCTATTTTTTTCTCTAATTTCACCTGCATTTTCTTTTTGCTTTTTATCTCCTATACCTAAAAATCTAAATTTCAAAGTACTATCATATTGCGGTTGACATGGATTTATCTTAGTCGCTCTTCCATTTTTAATTTTATAACAAGATCGAAATACTGGTTGCTTGCCATTTGTTATAGCCTCTCCTTTTGCCCGTGCAATATAATTATTTAATTCAGCGACATCTCCTAATAAATATTTTTTAGGAATTTTATATTCTTGTATCATTTTTTCAGCAGCAAAAGATGTGCCCGAAATAAGAAACGCTAACATTACCAAATTTAACTTTTTCATTATATCTCCTCTTCTCAAAACATAATCTTGATAAAATATCTCAATTGTCTGTTCGGCAAACTCTTTAAAAACTTGAGTAAAAGATACGGTTTACAAGTTTTTTCAACTACTTAAACTCTAATTTAAATATGCTACAATACTAATAGGATTAATTATGACAAGATGTCGGTTTTTTATATTTTCAATAATTTTAGCTACTTTAGGAAACACTCCTATACCACAACAATTTATTCACAAAAATTCTGGGTGCCCTGAAAATTCAAACTGTTCCAGTTATATGGGTAAGATTAGACAAAAGTGGTTAAACTCATTTAAATCTAAAAAAACTTATCAGAAATTTGTTGCTCAGTATGGACTGCCTATCAGTTATTGGGCAAAAAAAGATCAATTAGAAAATGAAAAAGCGATACTTTGGGACTCTCCTTGTAAATATCATTTAGATACAGATAAAAATGAAAGGCAGTGGCTAAGTGGGTTTAGCTTTTTTAAAAATTTAAAAAACAATAAAGATTTTATTTTTGATAAGGCCTATTATATTTCGGGAAAAGAATTAAAATCATTTATTGTTCCTAGATCAGAAATTCCCGTAAATATTTATAAAGGTAAGCTTTTATTTCTTCAAGAAATGGAAGGAAATTTTTATCAATTTGAGATTTCTACTAATGGAAAGCTCTCCCCTTCAACCGAGAAAATAAAAATAGATAATCACGAAGTAAAGTGTCCAAAACAATTGGTTTCTTTATCTAAGGATCAATTAAATAAGGCCCCTGATAATTTATACCAAGGTCATTTTTGTAAAAGTATTTATGATTTAGGAACTCAAAAACATAAAACATTTCTCTTTCAATGGAGTTGTAACTAATGATTAATGATAGCGTAGCATGGGATGAAATTGCCTCAGAGTATTACGAACATATTATTTCTCCAATATCTCACTATACTTATAATCCTCTTTTTGAAGATTTAAAAAAAATAAGGTCAAAAAGTAAAAAAGAAGTTGGGGACTTTGGTTGTGGGACTGGAAGTCTATTAGAATTACTTTCTCAAAAGTTTAAAAAAGTTCACGCTATGGACTTTTCAAAGCAAATGATAGAAGCCTCAAAAAATAATTGTCAGCACCTTGATAATATAAAGTATTACACTCAAAGTTTAATAAGGCCATTTCCAAAAAAACTTGACTGCATTGTGACAATTAATTCAATTATTTCTCCCAACCTTAATGATCTAGAAAAAATATTTAAAAATATAAATAATGCCTTAAAAAAAGACGGTGACTTTATTGCTATTCTTCCAAGTATTGAGTCTATCAAAGAAGAGTTCCAAAGAACTTATAAAAAAGAACTAAAAAAATATAAATCTCATGATATGGCCCAGGCTAGAGCAAAAAAGAAATTACAAATTCACAGACTTGATCCCCTCTTAGGTACTTATGATACAGACGATATGAAACAAAAATATTTTTCAAAATATGAAATAGAAAAATATTTGCACAATCATAGCTTTAAATTAAAAAAAATTGATAAAGTAATTTATGATAAAAAATTTAGCTATAATTATTTAGATAAAGATATTAATAATCACACCCCTATGTGGGACTGGTATATTTACGCTACAAAAAAATGAATGAAAAAGTTTTAAAATTTCCTTATATTGAACAAAGTGAAACATCAGCTAATTGTGGTCCTTGTTCAGTTAAATCAATTATAGATTATTTTAATATAAAAAAAGAAAATGGTGATGAGTATACAGTTCATTCAATTAATAAATACCTAAAGACATCTCATGACTTTGGGTGCGATGAAGAAGAAATCTTAAACTTTTTTGATCGCATAAATCTTCGTTATGAAACGATTGATTCATCAGATATTAAAAAATCAATTAATAAGGGTTATCCAGTTCTGTCTAGTTTTAAAGATGAACTTAATGATGGCCATTATGCCGTTATAATAGGTCATTACAAAGACTTCTATGTTTTCATGGACCCTTGGCCCAAGTTTGGAAAAAACTATTTTCGAGATACTCAATTTTTTGAAAAACAATTAGATGCTTTTGATAGTTGGCTCATTAGTGTTACTGGTTTGAAAAAATAATGAAAATCGCTTTTTATAATGTTGAAAACTTATTTTTACAACCTGGATATGATTATCAAAAATCTATTTCAAAAACGACTGCCCTAGCTAAGACAATTCTTGAAATCGATCCAGATATTTGTTTAATGTGTGAAGTTGGTGGAGAAATATCTTTAAATAGTTTTAATTATAATTATCTTACTAATCAATATATAACTTATATAAAAAAAGGAAATAGCGACAGAGGAATTGAGTTAGCTGCTCTAGTTTCTTCGAGTTTTGGAAATGAAGTGGACTATATTTCACATAAGGATCATTCTATTAATTTTAACTACCCTTTTGAAATTGAAAGAAACTTATCTTCTAATGAAATGCTCTATCCTTCTCATAAGTTTTCACGAGATTGCATAGGAATAAAAATTGGACCGAATGATAATCCCAAACTCATAATTCTTTTTGTGCACCTTAAAAGTAAACTTGATAAAGATGGAGTTGACCCAGAAGGAATGCTCAGGCGTGAGGCCGAAGTAAAAGCGTTAATTAATCTTTATAAAACTTATCAAAAGCAGTATCCAGATACGCCAATAATTCTATCGGGTGATTTCAACGGAAATGCTTCTCCTAATAATACTGATCTCGAATTTAAATCGATTTATCAAGACACTTCTCTTCTTGAGCTTTTTGACTTAATGCAGATTCCTGAAGAGCAAAGACTCACTCATATTTATTTCACTAAAAATGGAGTTATGAAAAACTCTCAACTAGACTACTTTTTTGTGCCCTATAGCTTGAAAGATAAGATCAATATTAATGGAACAGGGGTTTATCGCTATCGTGATCATTTAGGAGCACTTTTAAGAATGCCTCAGCACTCTTATGAAAGGGCAGCGATGCCATCTGACCACTACCCCATCGTATTAGAACTATCTATTTAGTTTCAATTGTCATTGTGTTTGATGATCTTTTATCGTCACCATTGATTTTCGCTACGATTGTTCCAGCATAAGTTGTAACAACTGAACAAAAGTTTCCTTTTTTGCTTGTCCAAGTCATATATGTTGCTGGATTTTTTGTTTTCTCATCAACAGTTAGCTCAACAGATACACTTGCGTTTCCTACACCACTTACTGATCCACATACTTCAGCTGAGTAGTTTTTAAGATTATCGCTAATTCTTTGGAATGAATTAATTTTGATAGTTGGGGCAGCAAATACAGTTACTGGCATTAAAAGAATTAATATTAACTTAGTCATCATTTCCTCCGTAAAAATCATTACTCTTTTACAGCAATTCTCCCTTTAATAATGTCATTTGGCAAAGCGATTAAAAAATTCTTTACTTCCTGAATCTACGAGACTAAAAACACTCATGCTTAAAAATTTAAAAATGTCTTATATTGCTCAAGGAAAAAAGTCTGCTAATTGCGGGCCATGTTCAATAAAAATTATTGCTGACTATTATAATATCTCTCACCCAAAAGGACCTAAGTATAGCGTTCAATCTTTGAATAGACTGTTAAATGTTAGCTCAAAATGGGGCTGTGAAATCTCAGACATCAATCGGGTTATCAAGCGGTTGGGGCTTAAAAAAAAGCGAATAAATTGGGATGATATTGCTCATCACCTGTCCAATAAAAGGCCAATCATTACAGTGTTTATGGATGAGGAAAATGGAGGCCATTACGCTGTTTTAAAGGGTGAAACGAAGGACGATTATATCTTTCATGACCCTTATTTTGGGCGCAATTTTAAGCGCAAAAAAGACTCATTTAAGCATCGGGCCAAAAGATTTAATAATTGGCTGTGCGCAGTCTATCCTTAAGGTTTAACTCCACCCATTTGGCAGACAATTTTGAAATCAGATTCTTCAACTGGCTGAACCGAAAGCCTCTGACCCTTTTTAACTACCAGCATATTTGAAAGGGCCGGATTATCTTTCATATCATTGAGAGAAACCACTTCCTTGAAGGCCTTATACCACTTCACTTCCACCATGAACCATCTAGGGTTATCGGGGCTGGATTTTTCATCAAAATACTTAGATTTTGGGTCCCATGAAGTGTGATCAGGGTAAGCTTCCTTGGCAACTTTAGCTAGGCCAACAATGCCTGGAACTTTACAATTCGAGTGATAAAAAAGCACATAATCGCCTTTTTTCATTTCATCTCTCATAAAGTTTCTGGCCTGATAATTTCTAACTCCGTCCCAGGGTTCAGTGGAGTTTTTACATTTTTTTAAATCATCAAAAGAAAAAACATCTGGTTCTGATTTCATAAGCCATACTTTTTTACTCATATATTTCTCCACCTAACAAATACTTATCTTTTATAACCAGGCCATTCTATCAGGGATAAAAACAAATCTCAATATATCTTGAATAAGTCCGAATAGATCTTAGTAACTAATATGAAAAGAAGGGGTTTTTCGTATGCTCAATTTGAACAAATCAATCACAACTATAATCTCAATCAGCACTATGACCTTGATGGGATGTTCTGGAAGCTACAAGAAACCTGAATCAATTGAAAGCAAAATTAAAAGATATGACGTTAGCAATATTGGCCTAAATAAAGTTCCTGAATTCAATATTGATATTGAAGTTAATTCATCTAACAGAGGGCCAGCTTCAGTAAGACCAGTTGCAAGTAAAGAAAAAGTTCTACATTCAAATAAGAGATTATACTTTCTAACTTTGTTTGAGCAGTACAATCATTTAAAACAATTTGCTTCAGTTACTGCCCCCGAAGTTAGTATCTGTCCAAACTTTCACACGAGCTTAATGCAACATAAGGAAAAATTTGGAAAGCAAAGTAATTCTCCAAAAAAACTTCCTACTTATAAGTGGGTAACGTCAGCTAAGGATTTAACGGGAATTTATCCAGAGTTAAATTTACCAGTTTCTAAAACTGATATTTATCCAAAAGCATGGGACATGATTGTTAAAAAAGAAAATATAGACAAAACGGCGGTTGTTCAAAACGCTCTTAATATTCACATTGAAAAAACTTATAGTGAGTTAAAGGAATTATGTGAGTTTGGCGTAAGTGACAATTATTATAATTTTGAAAACCTATTAACATACACCAAGAAAAAGACTCTTGGGCCTTCAACAAAGTCACTAAACTCTCTAGTTAAGACAACAATTTTTAGCAATTGGATTCTTTTAGATTCAATCGATAAGTCTAAGGATTTTGAAAAGAAAAAAGTTCTTAATACTTACACTAGTGAAGTTGTAAATAGACTTAAAGTTGACTGGGCACGAAACGCGATACACCAACTTCGCGCCAAAAGATAAGCTCAAAATTAAGCAAAAAGTTAAGCACAGCGGCATTTACAACCTCTAACTAGTGCCTAGCTCTTATTTGAAAACATAAAGTCTGTTTCTTGAGCTAATTAACGCCAATTTATTTTCTTTTGAATCTAATTCACCAAATACAGCAGAAAGTTTACTACCTAAATGCTTTGACTCAATAACACTAAAATCTTTTGGATTAACTAAAACCAGCTCACCCACTACACTGGCCGCGACAATATGACCTTTCCAAGAAATCATAGATGTTATCGACCCCTCTGAAATATTAACTCTTCTCATTTCATTAAGCCTTGAATCAAGTTCAACTAGATACCCATCAGAAGTTCCTACGATAAACCTATCACCTAAAACAAGTGGAGCTCTTGAGGCGCTGATTTCAACTTTTTTTAACAGATTTCCCGTTCTGGCATTTAATAGAGAAATTTGTCCCGTAAGTGAGGCCGATAAAATTTTTCCATCAAAATAAATTGGAGAAGAATCAATATCGATAAACTTAGAACCATTAGAGATTTTTTTCTCCCATAATAAAACTCCATCTTCAATTGAAAATGCCCCAACATTTCCATCAGCAAATCCCACATAAAGACGATTTTCAGCAATCACTGGGCGAGAAACTCTTTGCAATGTTGTTAAATAAGGAACAGATCTTTTATAGGCCCATAAAGTTTTTCCAGTTGTAGCATCAAGAGAAAAAATTTGGTGATTTCTTAGGTGAAAAAATACTCTCCCCTTATAAAGAACACCTTGAGATTCAATTGATGAACCGACATCAACGCTATAAACAATTTTTCCCGTTAAAAAATTTCTTGCGATTACACGGCCTTGGTTTGTTCCGTAAATAATCATGTCCTTATAAAGAATTGGCCTTCCATGATGACCACCTTTATCTTTTTCACTCCAAACTGGACGCCCATTATCTAACTGATAAGCAACCATCTCTCCATTTGCGTGTCCTGCGAATACAAGCCCTTCATTAATTAATGGTGAATTAAAAGCAATTGGTAAATTTCCAGAGTTATAAACTGGATCTAAATTTTTTGCCCAAGTTAATGTAAAGTTTTGATCATCGTCTTTAACTGCTTGTGGATAATAATCACCCATTAAAGATTCAACTGATGAACAAGAGCTAATAAAAACACAAACTAATAGAAGAGAAAGTATTTTACTCACTAAAGCCTCTCTAAAACGATCTTAGCAATTTTTGAATACTCTCCATCTGCATAATTATCGATTAAATACTTAAGATTTAACTTGGCCTTTTCTTTATCACCAACTTCTTGATACATTCTTCCCAAGTCAAAATAAGTTCTCTCTTGATCAATTTTTATATTTGATTGATTAAGATCTTCTAATAAAGTAATCGCTAATTTTGTTTGATCAAGATCTTCATAAATAGGTGCAAGTCTTGAATAGATTAAATATTTTGCGTAAATATTAGTATTCGAAAAATTATCTTTTGCTAACTCTAATAACTCACGAGCTTCTTTTAATAACTCTTGATTTCTAAGCCCATCAGCTGCAACTAATAAAGGCTGAAGTGTTCCTTCATAATAGCTAGTCGTTTCTAATAAAGTCTTAGTAGCGGCCACTAATTCCGCTCCTTTGATTTTCTTTTCAGTAAACATCTTTAGCTTATTTGTTTCAAAATCAAAAATTTCATTACCAAATTTAGCTGAAGACTTCTTTGAACTATGATCATAAAAACCATAACCAATAATCGCGGCAGCAACTAATGCTAATAAAGACATGCATAAAGATTTATTTTTTGCGATGAACTCTCCTATATCGGTTTGTTTTAATACTTCATCTACTCCACGATTAGGGTGATTAACTTTTGTTGCCATGTATACTCCAATTATTTGTATTTTTTGCTCTAGAATTTTATGGGCCGCCTCATAAGATGTCCACCCCTTAAAATAATCATCAAAATAGTGACTTAACGCTTAAATTATATTTAAAATAATAACTGACGTTAAAATTCAAAAGGGCTCAGGAATATGCGACACATACTTTGGATAAGCTTGCTTTTATTTACTTTAAACTCATATGCACTCGATTATATGCATAGACCTGGAATTGGCTTTACCAATCAGATGAAAACGAATCATCCAACCCTATCTTTTAAAGTTCAAAAATCCAGAAGATTTGCCATGGGAATATTGGCAGGTATAGATACTGATGATTCAAGTGGTGGTTATGGGTTTGGTGTAAAGGCCTACCGAATATTAATTGATGAACCTCAATTAAATTTTTATGGTGGTTTTTTAGGTGGTCTTATAAATCAAAAAAATTTAGGACGCGAGTCTGAAACAGGCTTTCAAATTGATCTAACTCTAGGAACGGAGTTTCATTTCAAAGGACTTAATAGTCTCGCTTTTAGTTTAGAATTTGGATTTTCATTTAATAAAATAAACGATTTTGTCATTGAAACTGTAGGAGAGCATTTTGTTACTGCAGGAGTTCACTTCTACCTATAGAATATAATTATGTCTTTTATAAAATCACTAATTATATTCATCATTACAACTAACATTTACGCTCAAGTTCCAGTCGACACTCCAGGAATTGAATTTGGTGATGATGATTTAAATATCGGTGGCGATATTTTCTCAGACTTTAGTGAGGACCTAGAAGCTTCTCAAATTTATGAAGACGAAAGATATTATCGATTTGGAAGATTCTTCACTTTTAATATTGGAATTGGCCATACAACCTTTGGTGGAAATAGAGGGAAGCTCTACGATACTCAACCACCAACCTATCACATGTCTCTATATTATTTTTTCGACTTCAGAACTTCATTTGGAATGGGTATAGAATTTTCTAGACACTTCTACTATATAGGCGAACCGACACTTGGTTTTCCAAACGGAAATGGTGTGGGCTTTGTTGATGTTAATTTACTTAGACCATTTTTTTCCTATCGATACCATATCGATACTTCAGATTTAGGAACTGCTCTTACATACTCAAACCCGTATTTTGCTATAAGATTTGAATACTGGAGTCTAACTGAAAAATTTAGAGACCAAAGAGGACTTGATGATGAATCTGGTGGCGGCCTTGGAATTGGTTTAGGCGGAGGATTTGAATTTCCTATAAAGCTTCGTGAATCTTATATAAATGTTGAGTTCTTGTGGCACACTGTAAATTTTGAAGATAAATACGATACAAGATACCAAGCAGTTAATCCTAATCAAGAAGATGTCTCAACTGATTTAACTGGTGATGTTTATTCAGTTGTCGTTGCCTACGTTTTTAACTGGTAATAATTCTTCTATATTTTTCTTATAATCTTCTAAAATTTTTATTTTTTCATTTTGATATCTTGAGCTTTTAAGCTTTTGATGAAGATCATTCATTTTTTCAAAAAATTCTAAATCAACTTCAAATTGTTTTATATTTTCTTTAACACTCGCTTCAATAGACTGATTGTCATTATAGGCCAAATTAATACTTATCATTTGATCATCAAATTCAATTTCATATTTATAAAAATGTGACCCCATGCTTGGGTCATAAAAACTTGTTTTAGACATATATTTTCCATCTTTAATTAATTTTAGAAGACTTAAAGAAAGCTTATTCATCTCTAATATTTCATCACTTTTAATTGAGTCAATTACATACTCACTTAAGGCATTACTTTTAAAAAGAGAAATATAACCTCTGTAAATTGCTTTTTTATAAGTAAATAGTTCTTGTAAGCTAAATCCATTTTTATAAGTGGGAAAATTAAATTTTCCTTTAATACTTCCCTGATAAATTGTTTTTCCAAATAATTTTAAGCGATTATATAAATAAGCATGTCTAACTTCATGAAAAATAACTGTCTTACTATCAAAACTATTAATATCAATTAATAAATCTTTGCTTAAAACGATATAGGAATTTTTAAAATAATACCGACCACCTTCGTTTTCGGGAATTAAACCTGGTATATAAATAAATCTTTTATTTCCTAATAATTTTTGAACTCTATAAATGTAACGAGATAAAAAGTTAGACTCTTTTCCAATCTTTGGTAAAAACTCTAAGGCTTCATAGTCTTTTCCATCTATATCGATTAAAACTTTTTCAAAATGAATATTATCTTTTTTAAAGACCTCTAATAATTCTAAGTCCGTTGTTTTTAAAATCTCGTCTAGTGAGTGAAAACAATCCGAAGAACTATTTGGTAATCTAGAAATTCTCAAGCTTGAACATGAGTGTAATAATAAAAAAATACCCAAAAAGTTAATAATTTTCATCACTTAACTTATCGGGTATTTTAGCTTCTTATTTTAACTTATAAATGCTTGAAATTACTTATTTTTTCCTTTCAACTTTTCTAATTTCTAGGTCTTTTCCTGTTCTAAACAATAAGTGAATTGGAGTATTTTCAATTCTAAACTCTCTTCTAATAGAGTTTTTCAAATACCTCTTATAATTTTCAGGAATCCCTTTTGATTTATTAGTGAAAAGTAAAAATGTTGGTGGAGAGGTTTGCACCATAGAAGCGTACTTAACCTTAAGCCTTTTTCCACCAGATTTAGCAACCACAACAGGGTGTCTATCAACAATATCTAAAACAGATCTATTTAATAAACCTGTAGGAATAACTCTTCTTCTAATAATAATAGTTTTCTTTAAGGCCTTCTTTAAACGATTAATTCCTTTCCCATGTTTTGCAGAAAGAGGAATTAAATCACAAAACTCAAGCCATGGAATAGTATACCTTAAATCTAAGATCCACTCTCTTCTGTCGTGATCAGTTTGTAATTTATCTTTTAAAAGATCAATTTTATTAAGAGCGATTATAATTGATTTACCTTTTTCAAAAGCAATATCTAAAAGCCTTCTATCTTGATGTCCGATTCCCTTAGTTGCATCAACCATAAATACAACGATATCAGATTCTGTAATACATCTTAGCGATCGATATACAGATTGAGACTCGATAAAACCTTCAACCTGATTTTTACGCCTAATACCTGCTGTATCAACAAGGTGAATTGATCGCCAAAAATTTTCTTTACTCGTATCTTCAGCACTATCGTCCATATCATTGAAAACTTTTTTCGTAAGATCATCCACTGTTTTATCAAAATCATCGGCCGTAGAGGCTACCGCTTCTTGTTGCGTTTCAATATCTTCTAAAACATAAGAGTCATTAATCGCAGCAAATACGTCTGGATTATTAACTCTAAATTGATCATATTGTTCAAGAAGTAACTTATTAGACTTTGGAAGCTTATCCTTTCCTAATTTTTCAACATCTTTTCCGAAATAAAGATCAAAAAAACCTTCAATTGGATCAACAGTTGTTCCAGCAATGTCACTTACTAGTGCTCTTTGAGAACCTAGAAGTTTATTTAACATTGTAGATTTACCCGCATTAGGGGCACCAATTAAAGCAACTCTAGCAATAACTTCTTCCTTAGGTGTTACACCTTTTTGGATATTAGAAGCGTCTTTTGTAATACCTTCTTGATGCATAAATAATAATTCTTCGTGAATACGAGTTCTTAAATCATCAATTCCTCTACCGTGAGTAGAAGAAGTAATAAACATATCTTCAGATTCAATTCCTAAATTATAAAATTCAGCTTCATGGCCTTCTTGCTTATCTGAATCAAACTTATTAACGACTAACCAAAATTTCTTTTTCTTAGTTCTAATAACATTGGCGATATTTTCATCAAAAGGAATTAACCCCTCTCTCACGTCAACAACTAATAAAATCAAATCAGATTCATCAATTGATAACTCAGCGTGATCACTCATTAAATTAAAAAACTTATTATGAGCTGACTCAAGATAGTTCTTCTTTGAGTCTTGCTTATTAGAAGCTTCTTCAATTCTTTCTGGATAGAATCCACCAGTATCAACTAGAATTGCATCAACTTCATCTTCATCACCGAGATCATCAAACTTAGTAATTCCATAATGTCGATCTCTCGTCACACCAGGCTTATCAAATGTAATGGCCTTAGTTGCCTTTTTCATCAAACGATTAAAAAGCGTACTTTTTCCAACATTTGGTCTTCCTATAATCGATATAACAGGTGCTCTTTTCATATTACCCTCTGCTTCTCCAAACACGGTTAGAATCTTTAGCTCTAGGTAGACCTAACTCTTCTAAAACAAAATTATTTTTAAACCATCTTGGACTAACTTTCACGTGTAGGTTTAAATAAACTTCACCGCCAATCATCTCTTCAATTTTTTTACGTGAATTCATCCCTATTTCTTTAATCATTGAACCTTTCGACCCAACGACTATAGCTCTTTGAGATGGCCTATTAACTAGAATTGAAGCCGATATTTTTGCATTTCTTTTTTCTGTATCATCAACTTTCTTTTTAAAGTTTTTAAATTCTTCAACAACAACAGCAACTTCATAAGGAAGCTCATCTGCTAAAAGGTTAAATGCTTGCTCTCTAATATATTCGCTAACAAAAAATCTTTCACTTTTATTTGATACTCTATCACTTCCATATAGATGTGGTCCTGACTCAGCCCTGTCAACGATAGCACCAGTTAAGTCGTGAATATTTTCTCCATCTTTAGAGTTAATAACAAAGCATTTATTTATTGAAGGAATGATCTCCCTCGCTTTTTCAAATAACTCCTTAAAAGGAAGATCCTTATAATTTTCAATCTTGTCACATTTAGTAAATACAATCCAAGTCTCACCAAGATCTTCTTTTTCACAAAGGTCTTTAAACTCAGTAATTTGCTTTAAAACTTCTTTAGATAAATCAATCAATAAAAGATTAACATCAGCTCCATCTGCACCTTCTCTAGCTTGCTCATTCAATCTTTTATTTAACTCTTGAGTTGATCTATGCAGTCCCGGAGTATCGACTAAAATTACTTCTGTTCTATCAATCGTAAATACACAGTGAATTTTATTTCTTGTTGTCTGTGCTTTTTTAGTAACAATAGATAAATCCATTCCAATCAAATAATTTATAAGAGAACTTTTCCCTACATTTGGTGCTCCTAAAACTGAGAGCATAATAGATTTGTTTAATGGATGCTGATGTTCAATTAACATGTTTTGTCCCCTTTAATAATATAGGATTTATCCTTTAATATTTTTCTCGCTAATTTTTTTTGACCTTTTTTCTTAGACACTTCATCTAATTCATCAATTTTTTGATCATTTATAAATAACTGAACTCGAAAACCTTTATCTTCAAGTTCAACCGCCTTATACACAGGCGTCGTTTTATAAATAGACATAATTATTTCTTGTAATTGAGTTTTAGAATCAAAATCATTTAATCTTTCTAAATCAAAAAACTTAATTCCTTTCTCTTCTTCATAACAATGTATTAATTGATTGAATGCTTTTTTCGCTCTATCAAAACTGGAGTCTAAAAAGATTGCTGCTAAGGTTGCTTCCAAAACATCTGCCATTATTGCAGATCTAAGCATCCCTTTAACATTGAGTTCACCTTTTCCAACCAAAATACATTTTTCTAAATTAGCGACAGAAGCAAGTTCACATAAAACTTCTTCATTAACTAAAGCGCCTCTTAACTTAGAAAGTTGTCCTTCAGAGGCATTGGGAAACTTTCCAATAATTTGCGAAGATACAAAAGCACCTAATATAGAGTCACCTAAAAACTCTAATTTTTCATAACTAGAAATTTTTAATTTAAAAAACTCATTGGCAAATGAAGTATGCCCTAAGGCAGTAACAAGTAAGTCTTTCTTTTCGAATTGATAATCAAAATACATTAAAGTATTTTGAACAAACTCATGATTATATATGTATTGAATGAATTGAGTTGAATTTAATTTATCGCCTTGGTTTTGAATAAATGCATGTGCGCATTCACTTAAATAGTAAAAATCACCATTTTTTGATGTTTCCAAGGTCGTCTTCATATCAATTCCGTTATTTGAATTTTATAATTATGTGGTGAATTATCACCGCACAATTCATATATCAAAGAGAATTATGAAACTCTATAAGAAATAACAACTCGACGCATCATCAATAATTTCAATGGATAGACGCGATATTCCTAAAATAAATTAGATTTTTTCCCAGTTTTGGCCCATAACAGCTTGTTAATACATTTCTACTACAGTATATTCCAGGCGAAATTGTTAACTTAAAACCCCAAAAAAAAGAGGCCAAATTATGGAACTCCACAATGAAACAACACAAGTTACACCTTCGGCAACTCCTGTAAGAGTGCCACTTATGCCACTTCAAAAAGAATTTTTTGAAGGACTTAAAGTCCTAGGAAGAAGTGCAAATACTGTAAAAAACTACAGAACTGACCTTGAATGTTTTAATACTTATTTAAGAGAAAAATTAAATAGTGTTAATATTGATGATTTCGATATTCCAAAAGTTATGGAATATGGAAAGTACCTAGAAAATAGATATTCATCTGACAATTCAAGAAGAAGAAGAGTTCAAGCTTTAAGAATTTTCTTCGATTTCTTAGTTGAAAAAGGTTACTTCTCTAATAACCCAGTTAGAAAGCTTCCTACTTCTCCAAAATTTTTAGATATCCCAAGACCAACACCTTTTACAGATGTTAAAACTCTTTGGGTTTATTTAAACGAAGAAGAAAAATCTACAAAAACTTCTAAAATGGGAAAATTACTAGCTAAGAGAAATCAAGTTGTAATGTTACTTATTTACGGATCAGCTCTAAAAGTTAGTGACCTTGCTAATCTTAAAAATGAGCACCTATTTTTAGATGAAGAAACTCCAAGAGTTTTAATTACAAACACAAGAAGAGATCCATATTCTGTTCCACTTCTTAAAATCTTCCCTAAAGTATTTGCTGAATACCAAATGCTATTAGAAGAAATGAAAAAGTTTTCTGAAATTGATTTTGATGACGTTCTATTTAATGCTAACCCATATAGAATTTTATCAGGTGGATTATCTCCAAGAGGACTAGAAGTTATCTTTGAGGAATTTAGAAAAAAACTTATGCTTCAAGTAACTCCAAAGTCATTAAGACAGTCTGCAATTTTTAAATGGCTACATGAAAAACACCCAGACAATGTTTTAAAAGAGTGGTTAGGTGTTGCACCTTCTTATTCTTTAAAACTATATAAATCTCATATGGAAAAACACATGTTTACTGATGAGTTTATTGAAGAAATTCACACACACTACCTGACTCAAAATACTTCAGCTCAGGTAATGCACTAAAAACAAGATAGTTTAAAGTGATATATTTCTAAGCCTCGCGTATGCGAGGCTTTTTTTATTTTAGATAAAACAGACTGTCCTTTCCTCTTGTAAGCCTTTTATTATTATCTATCGACCATATATCTAAAATATCTAGTCCACTTAAGTCTCCGTGACTGTGGGCCCGATTACATGAACCTCCTCCCGCGTGGGCCGTTCCGATTGGATTCATACCTTCAATTACAGAAGCAAGCATTTCTGCTTCACCATGAACAAAAGCAGAAGCAACATAAGAACTACTACTTACTCCTCCGCCTACTGGTATATCAGCGACGACCCCATGAATACTCTTTCCGGCCGGAAAATAAGCTTGGTTTATAGCAGCGTCACTACAAATGGCCCCCTTAGATCTTGCATCAGCATTAATAGCTGGAACAGCGGCAGGAAAGCCTATAGCGTAATATCTATTTTCAACATTAGAAGAAGGATCATAACCCATATCAGCTAAACAAGTTCCATAGGTTTCAAAATCCAGTTTAAAAGTTTCCATGGCCATGTAAATACTAGCAAGGCCAACCTTAGCTTCAGCTGTTCTAGATTTGGCCTTATATCTATTAAATCCAGCAATTGAAACTTGGGCCAAAACACCGACTACGCCTATGGCGACAATCAACTCAATCAATGTAAAACCTGATGAACTCTTATAAGACATAATATACTTCCCCTAAATACTTCTCTTAAAAATATAACAGTGCTTAGTGAGCCTACAAAGTGTACATTGGTTTGATCTATAAACAATTGAATTTACTTAGAAGATAAAAACCAAATTTATAAAAATATTTAAAGTTGATAATTTATTTTGCCAAATTTTTAAGGCAAGTAATTTTAATTTCTTACACTCTTAGACTTAAGCCTTTGAGGCCTTCTACCTACAGGTAAACCTAAGTCTAAGTCCTGGGCCCAACGATCCGTTATATAATCATTCTTTTCAATTCTATAATATTCTAAATCCCTATCAAGAGAATCTAATCTAAATACGAGTTCTTTTTGTAAGTGAATATTATCTCTTTTCTTAGTGATAAATTTTGATAAGGCCTTTTGCTTATTTCTTTCAATCTCAGCAATTCTACGATCATACTCAGCAACAAGTTGAATTCTTTTTTGTTCATATGACCAGATAAAATGATTGATATCATTTAGCTGTTCATAAAAATCTCTTTTTCTATTTAAAAGTACAACTCTATAGACTGAAGCGTCTCTAACTCTTTGAGCAAGCTTTTCAGAAAATACATTAATCAAAGTCCCTCTTCTAAAATAAGTTTGATTTCTCCAACAAGGGTCTAAATCCTTCACATACATAACGAAGTGATTCCCCTCTATCGTTCTTATGTGCCCTGAACAAAAATCGTAGTTTTGCCCTGCTATTTTAAATTGTAATTGATCGCCGGCCCTGAAAAATTTGATATTATTGTTTTCAGTTTCAACTTTGAACATATTGTTTGCTTTATCTCTATCCGTAATTCTTGCAGGAAACCTCGAGTAATCGAAATCCTCATCATAAAAAGAATCTATTTCTTTCAAAGCATCTATCTTTTTTGGAGGTATCGAAAAAGCAATACTGGGAATAAGAATTAACAACAAAAGAGTTTTCATACCTATATTATGCGTCAATTCCAAAAATTTGTCTTTAATTAGAAGAAATTTTCTATTGGGAATACATACTTCTATTTCATTTGTGTGAGCAGCATAATATACTTCACTAAATTTGATTAAAGGAGAATTCATGGAATTTTTTATTGATACAGGAGATGTTGAAGAAATTCGTCAGGCATCTAAATGGGGAATTATTGATGGAGCTACTACTAACCCTAGCTTAATTGCAAAAACTGGTAGACCAAGAGAAGAAGTCATAAAAGAAATTTGCGACATTATTGATGGACCAATTTCTGCTGAAGTAATTGCTACTGATGCAAAGTCAATGATTCAAGAAGGAGCTGAACTAGCTAAAATTCACGACAATATAGTTATCAAACTTCCAATGACTGAAGACGGAATTGAAGCTTGTAAATGGTTCAGTGATAATAATATTAAAACAAATATCACTCTTATTTTTTCTGCCAACCAAGCATTACTTGCTGCTAAAAATGGTGCGACCTATGTTTCTCCTTTTATTGGAAGACTAGATGATATTGGCCACGATGGAATGGGATTAATTCAAGAAATTAGAGCTATATTTGATAATTATGGTTTCTCTACAAAAATTCTTGCTGCTTCCGTTAGACATTCTGATCATGTAAGAAATGCTGCTCTTCTTGGTGCCGATGTATCAACGTGTCCATACAAAGTTATAAAGGGGCTATTCAAACACCCTTTAACTGACAAAGGTCTTGAAGCATTTTTAGCTGATCACGCTAAAGCAAATTCATAAAAATTATGGGAGCTATAACCTAGCTCCCAAATCAATTAAATTCATCTTAATAATATTAGCTATTTAATAGTTATTATTACTTAATTTTTCACTAAGAGATTTCTTCAAAATGGCGAAAAGGAAATAAATGCCTAATTAGGCCTTCTGGGGAAGCCATGAAATTAATTTTACTCCTTTTTATTATGATTAGCTGTAATCAGGTTGATAATATTTCCGACTCAATTAATAAGACAAATAGAGTTCCTACAAGTTCAGAATCAACTACTAAAAGGTGGACCGGATCAGTTTCTAGTTCTTATTTCCCTTTCAATCTAGAGATTTCAAGTTCATTTTCTAGTGAAGAACAAACTGAAATAGAAAACATGATGAATGAGTGGGACAGTAATATTTCTGAAATTGATATTTTTACTTCGCCAGTAAATACTATTGCTAACTTCACTCCTAGCTCTCTTGGCGATTATAATGATACAACATTTGGCATTTATAAAGCTCAAGACTGGCATTCTTCATTGAGTTCTTCTGCTTTGGCCGTAACTCAATATTTTGGGATAAGAAGAAATACGGGAACCAGTAGTGAATTTATAGATATGTTACATGCCGATATCATAATAAATTACGAACACTTTGATTTTTCTACTGATTCAACATTTGGAACTTATGATCTACCTTCTGTGGTTTTACATGAACTAGGTCATTTTATAGGATTATCTCATCATTATTCATTTACACCAGCATCAGTAATGTATCCTACATTAACAATGTTTGATTATGAACGTTTAGTTTATCAACATGATATAGATGCCGTTTTGGATTTATATGTTAATTCAAGTGCCCCAGCAATTGTATCCTCATCAGGGAGTTCAACATCACCATTAGTTAAAAGCTCTATTAGAGATTCAAATAATGACTCTGATGGTGAAGTTATAAGAGGTGTATTCGAATTACGTCCAGGAGGACAATGTCGTCATATTGAAAATGGAGTTGTAAAAAAAGTTCATTTTATAAAAAACTAAGATTTAATATGCTACTATCTAATTAATATGATTCAATTTTCAAATTAAAAACTCTTAATAAATAATTAGGAAAAGCATGCGTTTTATTATTATTAGTGGAATAGTTCTTGGAATCTACCTTTATTTAAAAAAAAATACCATTGAGTCTCCGGAGCATAAAATTCAATTTAGTTATGAAATAAAATATACAAATAATATTTCTGCTAATTCTAAGTTGCCTATGATAATTGCTTTACATGGAAATGGGGATTCAACGAAAAATTTCTATAATACTACATTAGCTTTTTTAAAAACTTCTGCCCGAGTAATTTTAATTGAAGGACCTAAAAATTACCAATTAGGTAAAGCTTGGCCCTGGAAAGAAAATGAGTTCCTTAAATATGGTATTCCCTTTAGTAAAGTTGTAACTAAACTTAAGAGTAAGTACAACACAATTGGCCTTCCTATTTTGTTTGGATTTTCAGGAGGAGCAATGATGGCATATCATCAGGCGGTTATCAGTCCAAACACATATTCATATATTTTTCCTATTTCTGGATCATTAAAATACTATTCAAAAAATCAGGCTAAACTTAAAAGACTCAATTCAGATGTTGAAGTTTATAGCTTTCATGGAAAAAAAGATGAAGTTATTAGTTTTTCTGAAGGAAAAGCTTCTTCGAATTATTTAAGCCAGATTGGAATAAAAGTAAAATTCACCGAATTTGATGATGGCCATCTTGCTATTTTTAAATCTCAAAGAAATACAATTCTCTCGTTACTGAAAAGCAAAGTCGATGAAATTGCAAGTACATTGTAGTTATATTATAGATCTTTCAAAGTTTATTCTATTCATAATTGCATTAGATAATTAAACAAAAACACTATCTTAAATCAATCTTTTAAGAATGAAATATTTTATAACTTGGATGATATCTTATTCAAATTTCTCTCAATTATGAACTTTTTAAATTACTTGCCTCAATATATTGTCAAAACATTGTAAAGATTAAAAAAGTAACATCCTAATATTAGGAGAGATTATGTTATGACATATCCATGGCCTATAATCATCTTCATGGGAAGTCATAAGGTTTCACAAGATAGTATTGAAATAAAAAAAATCCTTACAGGAATTTATGCAAAGGAATATAAACTTAAAGTCTGGCAAAAAAATGTAAGTAGCTCTAGTGCAAAAATTTGTCAGATAAGTAATATCAATACTGATACAAATAAAATCTCTTTTAAGCTAAATGATTCATCTTATGATTTGGATCATTCTCAAGAGCTAACCTTTTATTTATCTAGTAAAGATCAAAACTTTCTCTTTAATCAAAGCAATGTTTCAAGAGAAAATAATCTATTGACTCTTGAAATTCCTAATCAACTTCAAGTTTCTGATAATAGAAAAAACAATCGAATAATTTTTGGTGTGAATTCACATAAGACAATAACTCTTTCTATTTCAAATAGAGAAATTACAAGTTATCAAATTATAGATATAAGTAGTGGTGGAGTCGCAATTCAAGTTCCACTAGACTCAGAAAATATAATTACTCTTTCCAAAAAAATACAAATTTTAAAAATTGGATCAAATGAAATGAGTGATAATTTTACAGCAGAATTAAAGTATTTACATAAGGAGAAAGCTTCTAAAAACCATCTGTTTCTTAGAGTAGGCTTAGAGTTTGAATCACCTATTTCAAACTTTTTAATTTACGAACTTTAATCTACATGAAAAAGCTTACCAAGCTCTCTTAAAAATTTTCTATCAAACTTACCCACATCTTCTTTCATTGATAAATAAGATCGTTTAGGACTAAATGCTTCTCTATAAGACTTTTTTGAAATCATGGCACAAAATGTATCTACAATTCCAACTATTTTAGCAGGAGGATAAATCTCCCCTTCTTTCAATCCATTTGGGTATCCATGACCATTTGGCTGTTCGTGGTGCTGTAAAATTATTTGCATAACTTCAGTTCTAACACCATTAACCCCATCTACCATTTGCTTTCCTAAGCCTGGATGGCGCCACATTTCTTTACGCTCCTCAGGGCTTAACATTTCTTGATCGTCTGGATCAAATGTTAACTGCCCAACACCAATATCATGTAAAAAAGCACCCATACCTATCAGAGATAAATTTGATTCCGTTTCAAAACCACATCTTTTAGCGAGCATTACAGAAATAATTGCTACCATAATAGAATGTTTAAAAATTTCTGGCTGGTTGGCCATATACTTTAAAACTGACAAGAGTTGTTTTGGATTTTTATTTATGCCTTCTACACATTGAGTAACAATTTTAGCTGCACTCTCAACAACAACTTGATCTATTTGTTGCTCTACAACCAGATTAAACATTGTGTAATTAACCATTTCAGCGACCAATGGCATACACTCATCTCTTCTTTCAGGCCCTTTATTTTTAAAAAGTGCATCTGAAAGTTTTTCTACATATTTAGTATATTTTTTGTAATCTTCTTTAGTTACGTAAAAGTGTTTAATACCTTTGGCCTCGTAACTTTTAATTCTTTGCCAATCAAGTGGATCACCATGTAGAAATATTCTAGAAAAGTTTTTTTCGGTTCTTCTTACGTAAATATCAAACGGTAAAGGCCGATTAAACCTTTTTAATACACCTAGACTTACTTGAATATATTCAATATCGCTATAACTACTCACCCATTTATTTTATACGACATGTCAATTTCGAGCAAAAAAAAGGCCACTTAGGAAAAAGTAGCCTTAAAATAATATTTAGTTAACTATTTGTTTTTATTTAACAGTATTTACAATTGTTGTGAAACCATCGAAGTCTCTAGCAGCAATTTCAGCAAGCATTTTTCTATTTAATGTACTTCCCTTTACTTTTAAAGCACCCATAAATTTTGAGTAAGAAAGTCCGAGTAAATTAGTTGCTGCATTGATTCTTGTAATCCACAATCTTCTCATATCTCTCTTAAGAATTCTTCTGCTCATATAAGAGTAATGTAATGCTCTTTTAACAGTCTCAGCACAATGTCTGTACTTTGTTCTTCTAGAAAAGTGAAAACCTTTAGCAAGTTTAAAAATCTTGTTTTTTCTTCTTCTTGCTTTAAATCCTCTACGCGCTCGTGCCATTTTATCTCTCCTTAAACGAAACTAGGGGGGGCAATCCTCTTTTATCCCTAGACTCAGTTTTTTATTATTAATTATCCGTTTGGAAGCATTCTACTTACCCTTCCATGATCAGCTTCATGAACGTAAGCAACTTTTCCTCTTCTTCTCTTAACATTTGAACTATGTTTTTCAAGAATATGTCTTAAACCTTTTTTTCTTCTTTTAAATTTACCACTAGCAGTTTTAGAAAATCTTTTCGCTGCAGCTCTTCTAGTCTTCATCTTTGGCATTTTAACTGCTCCTTAAAGCTATAATTCATTTCAATAAGGCCGATAACCTATCAATTTTTAATTGCAAAGTAAATGGTATTTTTACACCTAATTAAATAATCTGAGACTTTTTCAGATTATCAAATAGCGCTACGCATCAACAGTGGGTTTTTCCTTCTTCTTTACTTTTTTATCAGGAGCAAGAATCGCAATAATTCTATTTCCCATAAGCTTTGGTTCAGACTCAACAATTGAACCCATTTCAATTACAGAGTCAATTATTCCCTTAAACTTATCCATTCCCATATCTCTATAGGCCATTTCACGGCCTCTAAACTGCATAACCATTTTAATTTTATCACCTTGATTGATAAATTTTTCAGCTCTTTTAAGCTTAGTATCAAGGTCATGAGTTTCAATATTAGGACGAAACTGGATTTCTTTTAATTGTATCTGTACTTGCTTTTTCTTTGCTTCAGATGCTTTTTTCTGAGCAATATATTTATATTTACCGTAGTCAATTAATTTAACAACAGGAGGTTTAGCATTTGGAGAAACTTCCACAAGATCTAACCCTGTTTCACTTGAGATTCTTCTCGCTTCATCAATTGATACTACTCCATACTGGTCAGCATCTGCACCATCTGCAATTAATCTAACTTCAGGTACTCGAATTGCCTCGTTTACTCTAGGCCCAGTATTTTTCTTTCCACCTTTACGATCTCTAATGTGTTACCTCCATAACTCTAAAAGACAGCATAATGCCCAAACAAATATTAAAAGTAAATTATTAAAGATTTTAAACAACTTGCAATCATTTTTCCAGACTTACTCTTTTAAAAAAAGTTGAAGTTTTACTCTATTTGGCCCAAGCCCTTCATGCCACAAAACTCTCCATGAATCTGCGGCTCCATCAACTTGAGACCTGAGTTTTTTCTCCTCCTTCAAAATTTCATCAAATGATAAAGGATTGTTTAATATTTCTGTTTCAATTACTTCCGCTTGGTCTAAATCGTACACCCCGTACTCTTCTTCAACTGCTGCAACGTGTCCAATGATTTCTCTCCCTACCCACACATCTTCAGATTCAAAGAATTCATCATTAGAAGGTACAAAAAAGATTAATGAAACATAAGGATTTGCCAAATTGGCATTTGGTAACTTCTCAATAAATTGATCCAAATCACCACAAATAGAAGACCAATCTTTTCCTGTATCTAAAGATTCCTTATAAATTATTCTGGCATTGGGAGTAAAACTTTTAATTGGCTTCATATCTTAATCCTGATGGTTCTCTTCGAATGGTTCCACATGAATTGTAACATCAACATGATTAAAATTGGAAGACAACTCCCGTCGAACAATATCTTCCCCTAAGTGAGATATATCATGGGCCTCTTTCAATGAAATTTCATTTTCTAGTAACATATGAAAATCTACATGTACTAAATGTGAATTCCCTCTCGCGCGAAATTTATGGATATCTTTAACTTTCGAAAGCTTTAATAATTTCTTAACAATATCGGCCTCAAACTCTGGAGACGCATCTAATAAATGAGGGAGATTATTTCTAATTATTTTTACCCCTAGATAAAATAAATAAATACAAATAATTATCCCAACAATGAAATCGACAATATATATTTTAAAAAAAGTAAAAATTATTGAAACAAGTACAGCAAAACTAATGAGAAAATCACCATAAGTATGATCAGCATCTGCCAAAAGTAATTGAGAGCCCAATTGCTCCCCTTTTTTCTTTTCATACTTAGAAACAAACAAAGAAATCATCATTGAGATACAAATTGTAATAATAGGAATAATACTCGTTTGAACATTTCGATCTTTTAGAAACAAGCTTTCTTTTAGCTCAGACCCAATTTGAACAGCTGAGAATAAAATCATAAAGGCCAAAATTAATGAACCAATTGTTTCGTACTTATAATGTCCATAATGATGATCATCATCTGCCGGCATAGAGGCGTAATACATCGTTACAAGAGCTAAAATATTTGCACTCCCATCAAATAATGATTCTACTCCTGAAGACGAGAGGGAAATTAAATGGAAGTAGTGACCAGCAATTAGCTTTATAGCTGCTACAAACAAGTTTAAAAAGAGTGTTATTAAAAAAACCTTTTTAACTTCACGATCTCTTTTTTTAAACTGCTCCACTAAATGAATCCTTTAATATTAAAAGAGTGTCTAAACTTTAAATCTTTATCAAAACTTTCAATTGTAGAATCTAAAATATCAAAATCAATTATTTCATATTGACCTTGATTATTTTTAACAACACCTTGATGTTCAAAATACTTCATAGAACTTTTTAAAAGTGGAACTGAAAAACTCTCGTTATGTTTTATTACTCGCCCAATTTTTAATTCACTTTCAAAAGTAGACTTGGCGAGTTTTTGAAACGCTTCATAATCAAATGAATTAACTTCTCCAATTTTTTTAAGTGTAATTGCAGTATTGTAATATCCTTCAAGAATAAAACTACAACATCTAGAAAAGACTCCTAATTTTGTCGCAATTTGATAAAGTTCTTGATGAGAAAGATTCACGCATTCTTCTAAATCATTTACTTCTCTTCCAATACAGTCACTAATTACTTTTAAAGTTAGATATAAAAATTCTTTTACAGTTGGTAAGTAAAATTCATGTTTAAGCTGACTTCTTTCTTGAAGGAAAAGTCTTTTAAGATCTGCCACAGTTTTTATACTTCCATTGAAAATATTAATCCAAGCTGTGTTTATAATCCAAGGAACTAAGAAGTGATGAATAATTGAATTCTTAAAATACAAAAGCTCCATTCTACTGTCATGTTTAATTGAATAAAACAAATGACCCAAGCTACTTCTTCCTATTACATTCACTTTATTATTTGAAATTAAAATATCAATTGCTCTTTCCATAGACTCTGTGAACTTTGCCTCTGTTAAACTCTTGGAGTATGGAATATTAAATTTCTCGCAAAAATCAATAATCTGTTTGCCTCTATCTAGGATTTTTTCCCAACCTATTGCTCCCGAAGGTTCATCTAAAAGCAACATACACAAAAGTGAAGTGGGAGTTAATTTCATTTGCCTTCCGACTTCTCTAAAGCAATCAAAAGCTAAATTTTGAGTATCTCTTTTAATATCATCAGTTAAATGAGCAGTTACAGGTTTTCCAAAACTTAAATGTATATTTCCAAATTGTTTTGAAATAAGTTTAAATAATTTAAGCAATTCTTTTGAATTTTCTTTAGTTTTTTTACCACCCTTGAGCTCTTTGGCCAATGACTTTTGTTCAGGAACATATTCATGAATAATACTTGTAGGCACAAAAATAAGTTCTCTTTTAACATCTTCGGGAATACATTTATGGGCCTCTAATAACATTTGATAGAGCCCATACTTAGGAGGTAGTAACCTTCCTGTTCTAGATCTTCCACCCTCAAAGAAAAACTCAATTGGTAGACCTTCAATTAAAAGATAATACAAATATCCTTCTAGAACTAACTTATATAAAATATTTGAAGAAAAACTTCTTCTTATAAAAAAACATCCTGACTTTCTAAACAACTTTCCAATGGGAAAAATATTTAGATTAATTCCTCCCGCAACATAAAGTGGAATTTTGAAATTTGAAAACACAATATAATTTAATGCCAAATAGTCTGCGTGAGATTGATGATTAGGAACAAGTACTACATTTTTAGTTTTAACAAGTTCTTTGAAGTCCATATCGCTCGGAGTTGATAAATTAACACCATCATAAAGAGCACTAAGTGTATTATCTAAAAAACGTTTAAACATATGCATAGTAGACATAGAAAGATCAGCTGCAATTTCATTTAAATACTTTATCGCTTCGGCCTTATTGGACAGGGATTTCTCTTCAAGTCTTTCTGCAAGTTTTGGATAAGACAGAACAGTCTTAATCATTTTCTTCTTTTCATTCATAGAAGAGATCCTAACACGATATTAAAGTAATGACATTATTGAAGATTAAGCTTTTTAATCTACGAAAGAATCTTTAATCAAAAATTTAACCTCATAATCTTTTTTGGCCTCTACAGATATTGGACATAACTGACCAATAGTATGAAGTGGAACTGTATGAGAACAATCAAATTCAGTGATTATTGGGTAGTCTCTTTTTCCAACTATCTCAATTAACAGATCTTCAATATTAAATGGTGCACCTTCATTGTTTTCAAGCTCAGGTTTGCCAAAAATAAGCCCCTTTATTTGATCGAAAACTCCACAAAGTTTCATTTGAGTTAGATTTCGTTCTAACCTAGAATATGGGGCTGCCATTTCTTCTAATAATAAAATCTTACCTTCTATATTTGGAAAATATGGTGTTCCACAAGCACTAGTAAGAGTGTTTAAGTTTGTTAATAAAAACTCTCCATCGGCCTGACCTTCATTTAAAACTTTCCAACCTAAATTTTCATTCCACTTTCTATCTAGGTTTTTCCAATCACCATTAGACCACTCTCTAAAATGATTGCTCCATTTTTTAAATGGAAATATCTGTCTTTCATTTGAGGATGTATTTGTTGCTGCCTTCAAGAAAGACTCAAGAGAATCTAAAGCTCCATTTGGATATTCCCCAAAAGTCGGCATAAAAGCAGCTCCATAAAATGTTTTCAATCCTGAATAAGATAAAATAGACATATGTAGTGACGTCACATCACTATAACCGCATACAATTTTTCTTTTCTTTCGAATTAATTCAAAGTCTAAATATGGAATCATACTATTAGAATTCATTCCACCAATTGTTGACATTAATGCGTGAACACCATCATCCTCAATTAATTCCATAAACTCTCTGGCCCTGGCCTTAGGTCCAGCACTTCTATATCCTTGAGAAGTTCTTCTTTCCGTTAAGTCACCAAACTTTACATTGAAACCTAAGGCTTCCATACTTTTTTTGGCATTTAAAAACATTTCTTCATTGTGGATATATGAGGGAGAAGAAGGAGTAAAAACTCCTATGGTATCTCCCTTTTTTAAAGATTTAGGTTTAATTATTTCCACTATCTCACACCGTGAGGCCTAGACTCGCTCATTCCAGAAGCACTCATTTCTATATAAAGTGCATTTTCAGTCATGGCAGTAATTGTTTCAGATCCTACATAAGTCATCCCTGATCTTATCCCACCACAAATTTCATGAATAACACTTTCAACACTTCCTTTACATGGAATTTTTGTCGCTTCACCTTCTGCTGCCATGCCTTCAGGTAATTCGCCTCTCCAAGATACTTGTGCATCTTTTGATGCCATTCCTCTATAGGCCTTCATTCCACCTTTTACTTCACCAGGAGTCTCTAATGTTCCCGATAACATAGATCCAAGCATTACAGTTGAAGCTCCTGCACATAGTGATTTAACAATGTCTCCAGAATTTTTAATTCCTCCATCAGCAATAACAGGAACTCCACTTTTCATGGCCTCTTCAACACTCATTGCGATTGCACTTAATTGAGGAACACCATGTCCAGTAATAATACGTGTCGTACACATTGAACCAGGTCCAATACCAACCTTAACAGCATCAGCGCCAGCATCAATCATTCTTCTTACACCGTCAGCTGTCGCTACATTTCCAGCTATAACATCAATTTTTGGAAATTTGTTTTTAACTTTTTCAAGTGTTTCAAACATCATAATAGAATCACCATGAGCAATATCAATTGTTAAAATATTTACTCCTGCATCTACTAAAACTTCAGCTCTTTTAATACCTTCTTCTTTTACTCCAATTGAAGCAGCTGTCGGAAGGTTAAGCTTATTATCTTCAATATATTTTTTAATAAGTTTTAATTGCTCAACTTGTTCTTCAGTGCTTAGAAATCTATGAAGAATACCTAATCCACCCATTTTTGCCATAGCAATCGCCATTTCACTTTCAGTGATTGTATCCATATTTGCTGAAACAACTGGAATATCTATTTCATAATTTCTGGTAATTCGTGTTTTTAAACTTGGGTCTCTTCTTGATGAAATTTGAGAGTGTCTTGGAACTAGTAAAACATCGTCAAAAGTTAAACCTCGGCCTCTTTTCAAGATGCCACTTGCTGGGAAAGTTAAATCCATGAATATCTCCTAATGGTGTGTGATTAGTGCCCTATAATTGTATACGAGCTTGAAGCCCTTTATAAAGGGACTAATTGAGTTTTTTTGAAAAAAAATAACGCTGCTTAATGTTAGAAATTTTTTAATCATAATCAAAATTGCTATGAAGTAGCTTTGGCGAACATAATTGGGATTATAATATACAGGATAGTGTCTCTAATTAAATAAAATAGGAAAAAATAGATGAAGGCCTTTGGTCCTTTATTCCACAACTTCTCAATTCCTAAATATTGGGCCTTTTTACTCATTGAAATCATGAATTTTGTTTTTCCGTAATGCTTAAAGAAAAAAGAAATTGCACCATCTAGCTTCCTGTCGAAAGTTTTAAACCACTTAACAGGGTAATTTAGCCAACCATTCTGGGCAGTTTTTTCGAGCTTGGTAGTTAAAAAATGCGAAGTTTTAATGAGTTAACCCTTAAGTAAGTACTTGTAATTAGTACAGTATAGCTACCAAATCAGTTAATTTATGTAAAGAAGATTTCTCTCTACATTTCGATGACATTATATGGCGTAAATAGTGATATTTTATGAATAAATCGAGACAAACTACTGTAAAAGAAGAAGAAGATGATTAAAAATCTTACTATTATCAACTTACCTACTGCCGAAAATATTGATCAAGATTTCGAAGGTACGGACCATTTTATATTAAAAACGT
Organism: uncultured Oligoflexia bacterium; assembly: GCA_964015265.1. Classification (GTDB taxonomy): domain Bacteria; phylum Bdellovibrionota; class Bacteriovoracia; order Bacteriovoracales; family Bacteriovoracaceae; genus CAXHCD01. The sequence continues at coordinate 75,916 of CAXHCD010000001.1, read as the reverse complement.
GTCAAAGGACATTAATTATTACCCTTGCCCCTAGTTTTGAGGCCAGCTACTCGGCCAGAGGGACAGTTACAGTTACTAAAGGTGAAGATGCTTATAGGTTTTTACTTGAAACTATTTGTGGGCTAAAAAGCCGATTAACAGGTGAAAATGAAATTGTCTCTCAATTTAAACAGGCCTATAGCGAATACACACAAAGTGGAGCAATAAACACAAGAATTCTTACAATTTTAGAAAAGCTATTCAAAGATGCTAAAGATATTAGAAGTAAATTTCTACTTAGGATGGGCCAATATTCATACGCGGGAATAAGCAAAAAATTACTATTAAGCAACTTAAAAGAAAACGATAGTAAAAAGTTTGTAATAGTAGGATCTGGGGCTCTTTGCGAAGATTTACTAAAAGTAACTAATAAAAAGTTAAACATTGCTATTTGTGCTAGAAACCAAGAAAAGGCTAAAGAGCTTAGTACAAAATACAATACTGAAATCATTCCATGGGATGAGCGAACTTTACTTACAGAAAATTGTACAATAGTTAATACTGTTGGTTCTGATAATCTAATTTTATTTGATGAAAACTTTTTTAATCAATGGCAACAAAATCATAATAATCCGCTGTTCATTGATCTTGGATCACCATCTGTGATAAAAACTTCTCACGGCCAGAAAAGAGGAATCATTCGCCTAGAACAAATTTTTGAAATGGCAGACTTGTTGAATAAAGAAAAAATTCAACGAGTTGAAAAGGCCAAATCAGCTATTGAAAAAGCGAGTGTTCGACGTTGGAATTTATGGGTAAATAAATTCAATTCTGACTTTGAGGAGGAGAAAATTGCCTAAAACATTTAAAATTGGAACTCGCGGAAGTTTATTAGCGACGACACAATGTGGATTTATAAAAAATCAATTAGAAGAAATATCTGACTATAAATTTGAACTAGAAACAATTAGCACTCAAGGTGATGAAAATACTCAAGCTCCATTATGGCAATTAGATGGAAAAGATTTTTTCACAAAAGAACTTGATGAAGCTCTTCTAACGGGAAAAGTAGATCTTGTTGTTCATTCCTATAAAGATCTAGGAAGTGAACGGCCTGAAGGTATTCATTTAGGGGCCATCACAGAAAGAAAGTATCCTCACGATATTTTATTATTAAAGAAAAAAACTGCTCAATCATTAATAGCTGGTAATTTTAATAATGATCAGTTTATAGTTGGAACTTCTTCTCCAAGAAGAATTTTTAATATAACAAAAAAACTAAAACAATTTATTCCTTCTAAAAAAGAACTCGCTATTGAGACAAAAGATTTACGAGGAAATGTTAATACACGAATTCAAAAACTTTTAGATGGAAATTATGATGCCATCGTTTTGGCCTTTGCAGGACTAGAAAGACTTGCCAATGAACAAAGTTCCAAAGAAGTTCTTGAAGAATTAATAAAAGATTTAAACTTTTCAGTTCTTCCATTAAGTGAGTTTCCATGTGCTGCCGCTCAAGGAGCTTTGGCCATAGAGTATGGAAAAAACTTAGAAAGTAATTCTGAACTAGTAGAAATCATCAATAAATTAAATCATTCAAATACAATTGAAGAGGTTTCTCTTGAAAGAAAAAGTTTTCTTTCTTTTGGAGGAGGATGTCATCTTGCAGTAGGAATTTCAGTAAAAAAATGCGGCGATTTTAAAGCTGAATATCTTAGCGGAACATGTGATGATCAAATAATTAACGAAAAAAATGAAATTAGAACTGTTAATACTAGGGCCCCTAAGACAGAAAGACCTTTTATTGGCGTTCCTCCTCATAGGCCAAGACCATCAATGAAAAATTATGTTTATGATGAGCTAATTGATAAGAGAATTATTGATAATAAAAATAAAATAACTTCTTCAAATATTTATGTCACATCATCATACGTCATAGATGCTTTAAAAAATATTGAAAAACAAAATCCATTTGTATGGACAGCTGGATCTAGTACTTGGAAGAAAGTATTAGAAAATGGTTTTTGGGTAAATGGTTGTTCCGATAGTTGTGGTGAAGAAGAACTCAATAAATTATTAAATTCAGAACTGATCAAAACTTTTACAAAATCTACAGAAGTGATTTCTCTAACTTCTAACGAAGCCAGTTTTAATATTGGTGAAATTTATCCTACATATGAAAAAGTGAAGTGTCCCTATCCTGAGCAATACAAAGAGAAAATTTTAAAAGCTAAGGTATTTTATTGGACCAGTTATAATCAGTACGAAGATTTTATAAAAGAATTCCCAGAAATAATTGATGAAGTACATTGTTGTGGAATTGGAAAAACTCTAAAACAATTTCAAGATAAAAATATTGATGTAATTCCATTTATTTCAATTGATAATTTTGAAACTTGGGTTTTTAACAATTAGGAAAAAAAATGAATACACTTAGTGATGATGTTCAAAAAAAATTATTCGATAACTCAAAAAAAGTTGTTCCTGGTGGAGTTCACTCTCCAGTTAGAAGCTTCAAAGGACTACATACTACTCCTAGATTTTTTAATCGTGGAAATGGCGCAAAGATTTGGGATGTTGAAAATAAAGAGTATATAGATTTTTGTATGAGCTTTGGCCCACTTATTTTGGGACACAAAAATGAAATAGTTGAACAAGCATTAATTAAGGCCTTAGAAAAAGGATGGAGTTATGGAGCTTGTGAACCATACTCTTTAGAGCTTGCTGAATTCATCACTTCAAAAATCTCTTTTATTGACCAAATTAGATTTGTTAACTCTGGAACAGAAGCTGTTATGACAGCACTTAGACTTGCCAGAGGGTATACTGGAAAAAATAAAATTATTAAATTTAATGGTTGTTATCATGGCCATGTCGATTCGATGCTAATCAAGGCAGGCTCTGGACTTGCAGGTGAATCGGAAGCTTCTTCAGCAGGTGTTCCTGTAGGTGTATCAAATGACACTCTCATTTTAGAACTTGGTAATCTTGAAGATGTAAAAAAATGTTTTGATGATCATAAGAATCAAATTGCAGCCATAATAATCGAACCACTTCCGGCCAATAATGGTCTTTTAATTCAAGATCAAGCTTATTTAGAGGGTTTAAGAAAAATAACTAAAGAAAATGACGCTCTTTTAATTTTTGATGAAGTAATCTCTGGCTTTAGAGTTAGCTTTGGAGGAATGGCCGAGCTTACTGGAATTACTCCAGATATCGTTACTTACGGAAAAGTAATTGGAGGTGGACTTCCAGTTGGAGCGATTGGCGCGAAAAAAGAGATAATGGAAACACTTGCTCCCATTGGCCCAGTCTATCAAGCAGGAACTCTAAGTGCAAATCCACTTGCAATGGTAGGAGGACTTGAAACATTGAAGCAACTAACTCAAGAAAGTTATGAAGAATTAGAAACTAATACAAAAGAAATTTCTTCAGAATTGTTAAAATGGATTAAAGAACAAGAAAATGGAAAGTATTCAAATTATGAAATAGTGCAATTTAAATCACTATTTTGGCCTATTAATTCAAATCCCGTTCATAGGGCATGTGATATACCAAGCGACTTAGCTGACTCATTTTATAATTTGTTTCAGGTCTTATTAAATAGGGGGATCTATTTTGCTCCAAATGCCTATGAGATTAGTTTTGTTTCTTTGGCCCATAATAAAGACCTTATTAATGAACTAAAAGAACGTCTCTGGGGTTAAGGAGAAAGCAATAAAATCAAATGACCGACTTATATTGAGTCTATCTATTTTATGGGCAATTCTAATTACGACCTTGGGAACTTGGTGGCTATATTTAATCTATAAGCTGGGCCAGGGTTTAAATCAATTCCCCGAATTTTCCAAGCAAACCGGACTACCTAAAAATTATTTAAAACTTGTTATTTATGAAGGTGCCGCTTTTTTTATTTTAATACTACTCGTTTCAGTTGCGGTTTTTGTTTTTTACTTAAGAGGTCAAAAAAGAACTAATCAACTACAAGAATTCTTTGCTTCACTAACTCATGAGTTAAAAACTCCTCTTGCCTCCATCAGACTTCAAACAGAAGTTATTTTTGAGTTAATAGAAAAATTAAAAAATGATCGATTAGAAAAATTAGCGCAAAGACAAATTAGTGATGTTCAAAATCTTGAAACACAAATGGATAAATTACTTCAATTATCGAGATTAAATAGGGGTGGAAAACTACAATTGAACTCACTTGAGTTAAATAGTTTTCTCTTTGCCTGTATTAGCAAATGGTCTACAGGTCTAAATATTCAAACAAAATTAAAAAAACCTATTTATATTATGGCAGATGAATTTGCATTAGAATTGATATTTAGAAATTTATTCGAAAATACTAAAAACCATTCCGGCGATACATTTGCTCAAATTGAAATAATTGAATCAAAAGATATAATTCAAATTGTTTACTCTGATCATGGAAAATTTGATGGTAATATTAATAAACTTGGAAATATATTTTACAAACACAACTCTAAAAAAGGTTCTGGAATTGGACTATATCTAACAACACTATTAATTAAGAAAATGAATGGTAAAGTTAGTTTTGATAATAAAAATGGATTTACTATTAACTTATTTTTAGGAGTCGCTAAATGAAAGACTCTATCTTAATTGTAGAAGATGAAACTAATTTAGGAGAGACTCTAAAAGAGTACTTAGAAGGTATTGGTCATAAGTGCTTTTGGGCATCAAATTGTCATGAAGCAAATCACCTGTTTTCAGAACATAACCCTTCAATTGTTTTAATGGATATTGGTTTGCCCGATGGCAATGGAATTGAGCTCGCAAAGAAATTTAGAAGCGAAAGCAAAAACTTTGTTTTATTATTTTTATCAGCTCAAAATGACCCTGAAACTAGAGTTCAAGGTCTTGAAATAGGCGCAGAAGATTATATAACTAAACCTTTTGCACTTAAAGAGCTCGTAATTAGACTAGAGAGAATATTAAATTCATCAAACCAGTCACTGGATATTGCAGATGAATTAAGTTTTGGAAGTTTAAAGATTTGGTTTAAAAGATATGAAGTCCAAGACGGAAATGGTAATATCATTCCCCTATCACAAAAAGAATGCGCCATTTTACAATTATTATTTAAAAACTCTGGCATGGCCGTAAATAGAGAAGATATAATAGATGAAATTTGGGGAAAGGATCAATTTCCATCTCAAAGGACAGTAGATAACTATATTGTTAAGCTTAGAAAATGGTGTGAAACAGATAAAAGTAATATAATTCAAATTGTAAGTATTCGAGGAATTGGATACAAAATGACTATAAAGGAATAATTATGGGACTATTTAATAATAGAAAATCTGAAAATGGAAGAAACTTTGTACCTGTTTGGTTTATGAGACAGGCTGGACGATACCATAAGCATTACCAAAATATCAGAAAAGACCATGACTTCATGAGCATGTGTAAAAACTCAGACTTGGCATGCGAAATTACTATGGGACCAATTGAAGATTTTAATTTTGATGCAGCTATTCTTTTTTCAGACTTATTATTTCCTTTAGAGCAAATGAATTTAGGTTTGAGTTATAAAAGTGGACCACCAACTCTTGAAACGACACTAGATAGTCTTGAAAAAGTTAAAAATATTAAACTAATTGAAAAAGCATCTACTTTTTATAATTTTCAAAAAGAGGCGGTTGAAAAATTAAAAGTTGCTCTTCCAAAAGACAAAACCTTACTTGGCTTTGTAGGAGCACCATTCACTTTATACACTTATGCCGTTGAAGGTGCTCATAAAGGAAATTTAATTTCATCAAAACAAGGTTTATATGATGGAAGATATGAAAAATTCTTTGAAACACTATTCCCAGAGCTCATAGAAAATATGTATGTTCAAGCTCAAGGTGGAGCGGATGCGATTTGTTTGTTTGACACAGCGGCCGGTGAATTATGTCTTAAAGATTATAAGAACTTTATCATTCCAACTATTAATAAAATCACTGCTACTTTTAAAAAACAATTTCCAAATACAAAAATAGTTTATTACTCGAAGTTAACTCACCTCGATTATCTTAGAGAACTTGAAGATGATAATATTGATGTTTTAGGAATAGATTGGAGACATTCTTTACCTAAGGTTCTAAAAGAATTTGGATCAGATTATTATATTCAGGGAAATATTGATCCTGTATGGTTGCATTTACCATGGAATCATTTGGAAAATAATTTGAATGAGCTTTGGAATGAAATGTCTAATAGTAATTTAGACTTATCAAAATGGATATTCGGACTAGGACATGGTGTTCTTCAACATACACCCGAAGAAAATGTTAAAAATACAGTTTCATTAATTCAGAGTAAGTTTAATTACTAAAGTCGATTTAAATAAGCTGAAGTAGCGTTTGAATTTAGACCAGCAGATCGTCCGTTAATTTTTGTTCCTCTTAAAGGACTTAATTGGATTATCTGCGGACGTCTATATGAATATTCATAAAGATTTCTTGGAACACCTTTTCTATAATATTTCCTCTTCCAGTTTTTTTCATTAGGTTGTTTATCTGGATGTTCCCAATAATATTTCACGCCAATTGTTTCTAAATCACCATCTTTATCAACATCGTATCTATCATATTGATTAGTAACAATTATTTTAACTTTACTAAGCTCTTCTTGCTTATGTGAAGTACTACTTTGAGCAGGAAGTAAATGTCGTAGTTCAAAGTGATTTTCCATTCTGATACAATTATGACTGTCAGGCTTTCTTACTAATTGCCATCTCTTAAAAACACGTTTTCTTCCTGGATCAATATTACTCCATAATCCATCTAATAGCCCTCGTTTTCTAGTGTATCTAATAGGCCCGTGAATTCCGATCCCACCATGAAACCAAAATGCTGGAAAACCAGCAAAAATATAAGAGTTTTTCTTTTTAGTGTATATCGTTCTTCTTTCTTCAAAATAATGAGTAGTATAAATTCTAGGAGCAGGAGCTGCTTTTAACCAACTAAAATTTCTTAAAGCTCCAGCTCCTGTTGTAATAGGATAAACTAGATCTAATATTACATTCCCATCTTTTTTTACATAGACACTTTCAGGAAAAAAACTTTTTAACAATTCAAGGTTTTCATAATAACCCGCGGTCTCATATCTTAAAACTTTTTGATTAATCAAATCTTTATAATCACTATAAATATGCTCATCTAAAACTTTAAATGGAATTGTATAGGTACCGTCAACCCAAGACATATTTACTAAACCGAGCCTAGCTTTCTCAAATTTTCTAAATTTTTCAATTAAATTTTTTGCATAACTTTCAATTTGATCTTTATATATGAGAGCATGAACTCTAAGAGTAAAACCTTCTTTAGAAATTATTACTTTTACATCATCTGCACTTTTAACCCTAGGAACCATTCCGACATATCCCCAAAGTGCATTTTTATCATACCCTTTTTGATATACTTCTTTATCGCTAGACTTTGCTTTTAATCCAAAGGCGGCAATACAAAGTAGAACAAAAAGGGTAATTAAATTTTTCATTTCTTATATGTATACTTTATAACTACTTCACCCTTTTTATCTGCGGGGCCTAATAGCTTGATTGAGTTATTAGAAAGGTCATACTCCCAATACTCATTAGTTAATAATTTTCCATCCAAATATACTTGAACAGAATTTACATCAAGAGGTCTATATGTAAGAGGAATTGACTCACTTAAAGTTAAAACTTTTTCATTCATCTTTAATAGTGTTTTATAAAATTCTTCATCAATATCCGATACTAAACCAGAAGTCATAGAAGATGCTTCAATATATCTTTTACCAATTGATTCATCTATATAATTTTTTGGATCTTTGGTTCTCACATTAACAATACTAAAAACTTTTACCAAACCTTTTAAAGATTTATATGATTGATAATACTTTACAAAAGCAGATGCTTGTAAAGTTTTTGATGATTGATCGTCTTCATCAGAAACAAATACAATATTTAAGTGAGCATCTTTTCTAAGAAATTTTTTATTCTTAGCAAGAAACTGAACTGCTGCTAATAAACCTTTCTCTACTTCATATTCAAGATCAATACTAACTTTTATACTTTGTTTGAATGCCTCAATAAAAGCTTCTCTGTCTTTTCTTAGTGTTGTTGAAGTTAAATCAGCTTCATTATTTAACATTTTTCCTGCATTTTTATGAGTACCTGTTGTAGTTACTGCCATTTTGAAATCAAGATTTTCTTTTGAAAAGTTTTCAATGAAGTAACTAAAATTACTAGCTAATGCCTTTTGTTCACTTCTCATAGATCCTGAATTATCAATAACCCATAAGATATCGACAGGTCTTTTAACAGGTCCTTGATAACTAAGCTTTTCAACATAGCTTTTGGCTTTATTGCTAGGATCAGTCGTAGATCCATTATCATCTGAATTATCACCTGGTTTTTTCGAATTACCTTGATCTCCACCTGGTGTTTTAGACGTATTTGAATCTGATCCAGTGTTTTTACTATAAACTTCGTCCTTGCTACAGCCTGCAGCAATTAGAATAAAGATTAATAAAAGAAAATTAATTAATTTCATCGGGCCTCCGTAGGGATATGTGCGTCAAATATAGCTTTTTTATGAAAAGAATCTATAATGATGTAAAGTTTTCACTAGAATTTGTTCATCATAAGTAACTGAAATAAGGGTATTTAATGAAAGCTCAAGCAATTTTTTTAACAGGAAAATCTATTTCTCCTCGCATTGAGATAAAAGAATTTAATTTGTTAGAAGACTTAGGCGAAAATCAACTACTTATAAAAGTTAACTATTCAGGAATCAATTTTGCGGATGTACATATGTACAAAGGACTCTATCAAGATGCTCCAAAACTTCCTTATATACCAGGTTATGAATTTTGTGGAACAGTTCTAAAAGTAGGTAAAGCAGTAAATAAATTCAAAGTTGGTGACAAAGTCATGGGTGGAACTAAGTTTGGTAGTTACTCATCTCATTTAATAGTTGATTCATGGCAAGTAATAAATATTCCCAATCATATGAGTTTAGAAAATTCTGGAGGATTTATTGTTAGCTACCTTACAGCATTTATTTGTTTGTTTGAAATTGCACGAGTCAGGAATGGGGATAAAATTTTAATTGGCCCATCTACAGGATCATTAGGTATACATTTGATTGAATTGTTAAAAAACTATGATGTAAAAATTTTTGGACTTACAAGTTCGCCATCAAAAAAGAAGCTACTAGAAGATAAAGGTATAAAGGCCTTTACTTTTGAAGAATTTGAAAATTCAAGTGAGAGTAATTTTGATATTGCTATAAACGCAAGGGGCTCAAATATTCAATTGATGTATGAAAGGCTAACAAAGTCAGGTCGACTAGTATGTCTTGGAGCTGCTGACATGATTAGTAAGAAAAAAAGTATTTTTAAAATTTTATCTACTGTTTTGAAACTAAAAAAGTTTTCAACAATAGACTTAATGAATGATAATAAAGGTGTTCATGGTTTAAATGTCTTAAGATATTTCGACTCACCAGAGGTTTTAATAAAGGCATTATCAAAAATTAATGACTTTAATTATTCTCCAAATATCTTTAAAATATACTCTCCTCATGAAATTGAAACTGCTTATAATGAACTAATTGATAAAAAAACTATTGGAAAAAATTTAATTGATTGGAGCAAAATATGAAAATAGCAAACTATATAGATCACACAATCCTTGCTGCAACTGCCACAAGCACAGAAGTTGAGAAACTATGCAAGGAAGCAATTGAATACAATTTTTTTAGCGTATGTATAAATCCTTATTATATAAACGTTGCCAAAGAGTTATTAAAAGGTAGTAGTGTTAAAGTTTGCACTGTTGTTGGTTTCCCATTAGGACAAAACACAATCGAATCTAAAGTTTCTGAAACCATCGATGCAATAAAAAAAGGCGCTGATGAAATCGATATGGTTATTAATATAGCCGCACTAAAAGAATCAAAACTTGATTATCTTCAAGATGAAATAGGAAAAGTAGTGAAAGCTGCTAATGGAAATACTGTTAAAGTTATTATTGAAACTTGTCTTTTAACTGATAAAGAAAAAGAACTCGCTTGTGAAGTAATTATGAAGGCTAAAGCTCATTTCGTAAAAACATCTACTGGCTTTAGTAATTCAGGTGCAGATTTAGAAGATATAAAATTATTTAAAAAGGTAGTAGGTGATAATATTAAAATTAAAGCATCAGGTGGAATCAGAAGCTATAAGGATGCACTTGACTTTATAAATGCCGGCGCAAATAGACTTGGAACGAGTTCTGGAATAAAAATTGTTAGTGAATTCTAAGTTGCTAAGCAATTTTTAAGTTTTTATCTTCAGAGATAAAAAAGTTAGGATTAAGTCCACCTTCTTTGATGAGTTTATTCATAAAAGATGAAGCTAGTCCTTCCAATTGCAATTTATTATTTTCATCTGCCTTAGCAAGAGATTGTGTCAAAACTGAGTCACCTTCCATACCATTAACTTCTAAAATTTCTGATACGAATCGTTCCCCTTCTCTAGTTCTATTAACATGTACAATAAAATCTAAGGCCATAGAAATTTGTTTTCTAGCAATTGTAATTGGAATATTATTTCCATTTAACATATATAGGGTCTCAATTCTTGACAAGGCTTCAATACAAGAATTAGCGTGAACAGAAACCATACTACCGTCGTGGCCTGTGTTCATTGCTTGAAGGACATCAAAAATTTCAGGTCCTCTTGCTTCTCCTAAAATTATTCGATCTGGTCTCATTCTTAGAGTATTTTTAACGAGCTTTTGAGTACTAACTAGCCCATCTTCACCATTTGTCTCTAATCTAACAGTATTTGGGATATTAAATTTGAGCTCAATTGTATCTTCAATCGTAACAATTCTTTCTTGAGTGCTAACTTCTTGTAATAATAAATTTAAAAATGTTGTTTTACCAACACCTGTTCCACCACAAATTACAATATTAAGTTTACTTTCAATAATTGCCTTGAAAAAACTAATCCATTTTTGATCTAATTCAAAAATATTTTTATTTTGATCAAAAGTCATAATCTGAGTGTTATATTTTCTAATTGTAATTGCAGGAGCTCCATTTGAGATGGGCTCACTAACAATATTTACTCTGCTTCCATCAGGAAGAAGTCCATCGAAAATAGGTCTTTTATCATTTATTTCTTTTTTATTATATTGTGCAACTTCTTTTATAAATGAATAAATTTTTTCTTTCTTAAGCGTAACGTTTAGTCTTGTAAAATCCCCATTAATTTCAATGAAAACCGACTTAGGTCCGTTGATTGCTAATTCAGTTACACCTTTTTTATTTGCAAGCTGAGATATTAAATCCCATACAGTCATATCTTTATTTTGTTCTTGCATAATTTACACCGTTTTTCCGTAAAATGTTTCATGCTCACCAATTGAACATCCGTAGGCCAACAAATTTTTAATAAACTGTTCTTTTTGTTCTTGCTCTAATAAATTGAACAAGAATCCATAACGTTTACCTGCTTTGATATGTAACTTTAAATCTTTACCAAGAAAAAAATAGAACTGTGTAAGTATAGCGAGCATCCAATCAATTTTTACAACTTTTAATTTTGCTATTCTCAGAATTTCAATAACATCATCCGGAATATCTAGGCTTTGTTCTTTAAAAGGGCCAATTTTTCTCTTTGCCAATTTCATATAAAAAGCAAATAAATAGGCTCGAGAATACCCTTGAACTGTAAATGGTGCTATTTTTTTTTCAAATTGAGTTATTTCAGTCACTAGAGAAGAATCTCCTTCAAAAGGAAACTTCCCATAATCATTATAATAAAGATAAATAGAAGCAAATCGATCTCTTAATCCATGCCAACCTAATGCCTTCAAAACATAGTCAACTCTCAGTTGTTTATCCACTTTATGAAAACATCTTTCAAATAAGCTTTGAAATGAAACATTATTTTTTACATAGACAGGTAAAGATTGAAACAATTCTCCAGTAGCCTGCATATTTTCTCTAAGCAGATAAACATAATAGTCTGGCATGTTAATAAATGGATACTTGATCATTTCTCTTCCTAAGTCTAGATCCTAGCACTTTAATTTTAACCTTTTATTTCTATTGGAACAATGGATCAACTTTTATCACATTCAACAATTTGGTATAATTATTTTATGAAAATTCCAGTATTTGAAGTTATAGAACTTGAAGAAGTTACTCAAGAATCAGTAAAGAAGCTTATAGCTTCTGGTAGAATAGGCAAAGCACCTCTAAACATTGTCCTGAATACACTTGATCTTGAAATGGCAAGAAAAGCTGTTGAACAACTTTTAGATTATTTAATTAGCGAAAAAATAAGTGCTAAATTTCCATACCCTATATATATAATTAGTGAAGTATTAGAAGAGCACCCTGAAATAGAAATTATGAAAACTATTGAAGATGTTCCCTCACACTTTAAAAGAAGAGTTAAAAGACTCACCAATAAAGAACAGTTATTTCTAAACAAATCTAACTCAATAAGTGAGAAATTAATAAAGTCTCAAATAGGTGATATCAACTCTGAATTATTTAAATATTTTTCAAAGCAAAGAGAGCTCTTCGATCTAACTAAAGAATTACATTTTTATAATCAAATATTTGATGAATTAACTAATAACGACGATGTTGAAGATTATGGATGAAAAAAAGCTAAAAGCAAAATTAAGTGGTAAAAGTATTAACGATCTTAAAGGTTTCGAAGAAATCTTAGATATGGTTCCATCTTTTAAGGAAAAGCGGCCAAAAAAAAATGATCCATCTAAGGCCGGAAACGTCCATGAAGTTATGACTTTTTTAGATAATGAAAAAGATAGACTTAAAGCTATGGAAGATCTTTTCACAAAAAAAATTGAAAATATAAGAGAAAATGAACAAATTACGACTCTACTTCAATATCAAACAATTAATCGTGATAACACCCTTGAAGCGTTGACAAAGAAAATTTCTCCATTAGAGTCAACATTTCAAAGAAGCCTTTCAGAATTCTTTGATAGCGTCTTTAAAAAATAGACCATAAGCATCTAAAAATACATACAAACTTCATGATTTTCTGAACATTATGATAAAGATCATATTTAATTCTTAAGAAATCTTTACGATAGGAACTATCTCTAGGAGTTAAAAATGAGCCTAATAAGTTGGAATAATGACCTTGAAATTGATGTTAATGAAATGAATGAACAGCATAAAGTTTTAGTAAATATTATGAATAAAATTTATGACCTGCATAATTCAAATCCAGATGCTTATCAAATAATTGAAAAGAATCTTCATGATTTAATAGATTGGACTATCAAACATTTTAAAGAAGAAGAAGAGTATATGGCCACCATTAATTATCCAAAGCTTGAAGTACATAAAGGGACACATAAAGATTTACTTAGTGTACTTGATACACACAAACTTAGGTTTGAAAGAAATAAAAAACTTGATGACAGGTTTTTCAGCTTTCTAAAATTGTGGCTATCTTCTCATATCATGAGCATAGATACCCAATACTCAAAGTTCAGTACTAATTAATTACAGAAAGCTGACATATATCACTTTTTTTTAACAATAAAGTCATTTCAAAAATACTCCTTATCAATGATTATATTAATTATAAGGAGGTGGTAATGAAACAAGAACCATTAAACATTTCAGTAGATGAATTTGTCAGTCCCCTAAGTTATTACGCAAAAAAAGAAACTGATGTGGATAGTATTTTTCATGCTATGAAAAAAAATGGATACAGGCATGTTCCAGTAGTAGAAGGAAGTAAACCAGTAGGAATTATTAGTGAAAGAGATATTTACTTAGTCACTAAAGTTGACACAACTGAAAATATTACGGCCGAACAAATTATGAATTCAGATCCATACTGTGTGCAATCTGGAACACCTATTGATGAAGTAGCCTATCAAATGTCAGATCGAAAGATAGGATCAGCAATTGTTCTGAATAACCATGGCGAAATTGATGGCATTTTTACAAGTACAGATGGATTAAACGCATTAATTGAAATAGTAAGAAACCAAATGGATAACTAATAGGAGCTTAAATGAATTTAAATATTACTTATAGACATGTAGAATCAACTCCTTCAATTGAAGAGAAGATTAGAGATAAGGCCAGTAAAATTGAAAAGTATTTTGATAAAGATGTAAACATCGACTGGGTTTGTACAGTAGACAAGAATCAGCACACGAGTGAAGTAAATGTCCACGCTAGTGGAAAACACTTTCATGCAAAATCAGAAGAAGATTCACTGTATAAAACGTTTGATGGTGCTCTTCAAAAATTAGAAGGACAAATCAGAAAGTCTCATAAATAAATTTAAAGACTGTGAAGTTAATTTTCACAGTCTTTAACAATATATTTCTTAGTGAATAATGGATTAAAAGTTGTTTCAACATCATTATCATATACTGACACTCTAAACTCTTTTTTAAATTCTTTATAATAATATACCGTTTCATCATAATCAGAATCATAAAAAGAATATCGTAATTTTTTAGGAATAATTTCGTTTGATTTTATGTGCAAAAAATTTAATTCATTAAGATTACACAATGTATAAATTGGATATTTTCTACCTTTATACTTTAAAACTGGAAAATCTATCTCATAGCTCCAATTTTTTCTAAGCTCTTCCCAGTCAAGAGACTTTCCTCCGGAAGAACCTCCAACTCCAGCAAACAAGGCATGAATAAATAAAAAATTAGTGAAAAGTATTTTTTTCATAAGCCCCCATCATTATGTCAGTTGCATTGAAAGTAAAGGCCCTTATTTCCCCAGATGAATCTTCTCTACTAGCAAGTGCTACTTTTTCATCATAAGCTTTCTGATCAATTTCAATCCATTTTTGATAACAACTTTCAGAAAGCCCTTCAGCATATAATCCAAAAAAGTTTTGATCTAACTCTAAAGATTTTTCAGGCGATAAGAAAAACTGTAATAAGTCTAAACCAACTTTTTTAATAGTATCTGGCCCGAAGCTAGCTCTTTTATTTCCCAATATATAAACATTAACATCTGTAGTAGTTTTTAAAACATCTTGTTGAATCATTTTATCAATTACATCAAGTCCATATTTTCCGAATTTAAAGCCTATATAACTTCTTTCAATTTTTCCCGCGCCGGCCAAACAATAAATTATTGAATAAACACGATCTTTATAAATTTCTTCCTCTATATCAACAAAGTAATCAACCTTTAATGAAGGTGTATTAAAATTCAATTTCTTTTCAATTACTACTCTAACTTGATCTGGGACTAATTTTAAAAGTTCTTTTTCACTATTTGTATTAAACAAATATCTATAAACTTTAATAAGCGTTTGATGATTTGGAGAATTCTCTTTATTCAAAATTCTATTTAGGGTTTTTATATGAAGACCACTCTCATAAGATACTTTTCTCATTCCTACTTTTCTATTGTGAAAGCTACCTAACTTCTTTTCTAAATCTGAAGCAAGTTGTTCTTTAATATTTAGCATAGAAGATCAAATACCATATAAAATGTTAGTACCAAAGCTCCTAACAAAATACTAACAATGATCTAACATCAAATAAAAATATTAAGACAAAAAATAACTTTGTCTTCCCATCAAGGTATAAAAAGTACATTGTCTCTCTTTTCTGTCTTTTAATTTTAATAATATTTCTTTCTCATATTTTTTAAATATACTGATCCCACAATAAAACAAATTCTTTAAGGAGAAAATTATGAAACAATTACTAGTACTATTTATTTCAATTCTATCTATGAGTTCATTTGCTGGAAAAATTAATCGAGATTCTACTTGGGAAGATATTCAAAAATCTTATGATGTTGTAGCAGAAGATTCTCAAATTAATTTCAATGGAACATTAGTAGGTGTATTAGATGTTTGCTTATTGAAAGAAATGACTCTAAGAACTAAGAAGAAAGTATCTATATATGAATGGAGTGATGAAGTTAATGATGACCTTGGCCCAGTAATTGTAGGTAAAGATTATTTAACGACATCAAGAAAATACTTAAAAACTTATGCAGATGGTGATGAAACAATTGAAGTTTTACAAATATATCCATTAAATTATAGTATCGATGTTTATGACTCTGAAGATGATATACAGTTTCCAGGATCTGAACTATTTACAAAAAATTATACAATTCCTAGCTGCAATTAATATTTTTTAGGAGAGGGTCTTCCCTCTCCTAATGTTTTAAACTTGCTAATATTAAAGGTCCACCAATATGTTTATAATCTTCAAATCTTAAACCATCAAATTCATATCCTTCAAGGTGTCCCTTAAAAATATTAAAAATATAATCTGTAATATGTTCAATCTCATCCATTCCAAATTTGTTTACAAATTTAACAATAGATTCTTCAATATCACTTATTTCATAAGTTTCTTTATTTCCCATTAAATCAATAAATTCTCTTAATTCATCAATCGTTATTCCCATTTTATTTGAAGATTCATTATCAAAATTCCCTAGAATAAAGTGACAAAAAGAGCTCAAAATCATCGCTTCAAAATCAATTTCAACAACATCATAGTTCAAATAAAATGAATCCATAATTTTATTTGACTCTATCAAGCTTAAATAAGTTCTATGAAAACTAGAAATAAAAGGTAATACATTAACTAAAAAATCAACTCTCATAGTCCAAATTTTATAATTATTTAAATTATTAACCAGGTCTACCTTACTATCAGATCTTAATTTGGGAATATTTTCAAAGCTGTCATCTAAAAAAGACTGAAATTCTTGACCAAGAAAACTTTCGTACTCTTCTAGTTTATACTCAATTAAGGCCTTTTTTATTTTCTTTAAATTGATTTGAACAAGTGAAAAGCCAATTTTATATAATTCTTTGAAATCAAAATTTAAAAGAACATCTTCTTTTAAATTTTGAACGTATTCAAACCCTAGATTAAGCATTGCTTTATTCTTTTCACCTGATCTAGTCATGGCAACTGCCCCTTCTTGCAAAGAGTTATCTAGTGCCAAAGTACCATTCACTAATCTCATGAAATTAAATTGTAGGTAGTCTAATCTTTTACTATCATTTATTTTAGAAAGCTCCTCTCTAATATTATCCATTCCTTTTTGATAAGGAATAACGCTATTTTGATGAAGTGCCTGTAGCTTACCGACTTCGTCAATATTTCCAGTAGAGCTTTTCTTGGTATTTATAAAATGATCAATTAAACCGATATTTTGAAAAGTTGATGTATACTCGAGGGCATCATAATAGTCGACAAAGCCGTAGTCATCCAGTTTGCCTTTTTTTATCTGATACTCATCTTCTTGAAAGTGCATAAAAGAAGTCGATACTATTTTAAACAAATATGAATAGGCTTTTTCAACACCCATCTCAGCATATAGTTCTCTTATAAACAATTGAACTTCTTCAACATATGGATAGTCTTCATCATATTCAAATAAGAGTAAGTTATCATCTGTTAAAAAATAATTATCATGATCTGGATATTGAGGGTCTTCCACATCAAAAGTCCATATATTAAACCTTCCTTTTAAAAATAAAGAAAACTCAGAGCTTTTTGCAAACTCTCTTCGAATATCGTCGTCGGCACATTTACTATATGCCTCAACCCAATATTCAAATTTTTTAACTTCTAATAAATCTTTTGACCATAAGTCTAAATTTAATAAGACTTCTCTTTGCTCATGTGAAAGTAAAGGTAAGAACGATGAAGTTTCTTCAGTTGGTCTAGATTTTAAAATTAAATATAATGGTTGAACAGGAAATTTTTGTAGAACTTCTTTTCCATTTTTATCTTGAACCAAACCTTCTAGTTTATCAATTGCTTGATAGCTACTACTTTCTTTAACTAATACTTCAATAAAATCAGGTTTATTTTTTTTCATTTTTAACTCTTTTTTAAATTTTCTATAATTTTTTCTAAAATATTATATTCTTGTAAATGTATATCTAACTCGTCTGCAACTTCATTTTGATCAGATGATAAAATAATTGAAGGGTAATAAAAGCATCTCTGTTCATCAGATTTATTACACCTTATTATAAGTTGATAAAAGGCACTCTCACCATTCTGAAGGTCTTCAATATCTTCTTCATGAATATATTTATATGCCTCGAAACAAACTTGATCTCTATCTAATGAAAGTTCAAATTCAAAATCGATACTTTCAAAAGAAGCATTAAATATCATAGGGAAATTTGATTTATCATCCATTCTTTAAACTCTATTAAGTATTCAGATATCATTGGTAATTCTGAAATAGTATCTTCTATGGCCTTTGAAATCCCATTAGAATCGTAAGTCTGGCCATTTAATTTTTGCATCAATAATTCAATCATTTCTGGGTGTAATGAATCTGAATATATTTTTATATTTTCAATTTTTGCTTTATGAGAATCAATAAAAACTTCTACTCCCCCCCAGGAAAAACGCTCTTCTAACTGATGATTAAACTTTGGAGTCTCGCCAAATCTCCAGTCCCAGTCTTTTAGAAATTCATAGTATTTCACTAATTCAGGAATCTTTTTTAAAACATTTTCATCTAAAGTTTCTATTTCACATTCTTGTCCATAATTTTTAAAAAATTTAGAAATTATAGATTTACAAAGATCATCGTGATTAATAGATGAATTCAAATTAGATAAATTTTCTACACGTGATTTTACAGATGATATTCCTTTGCTTTGAAGCTTTTTCTTCGAAGGGTTTAAATAATCACCCAATTTGGATAAGTTTGCTTCGATTAATAATGTTCCATGATGAAATGATCGGTCTTTCTTTTCTTTGAAAGCACTACCAGATATTTTTCTTGGGCCATCTTTCGTATCCACCAAAATATCATTTCTTCCAGAGGCATAGGCATTGATATCAAAATCTTCTAACGCTTCAGTAATAATTTTATTA
This sequence comes from uncultured Oligoflexia bacterium, assembly GCA_964015265.1. Lineage (GTDB taxonomy): Bacteria > Bdellovibrionota > Bacteriovoracia > Bacteriovoracales > Bacteriovoracaceae > CAXHCD01. The sequence continues at coordinate 57,033 of CAXHCD010000001.1, read as the reverse complement.
TTTAACTCTTTACTATAATTTTCTTTAGAGGATAAGAATGTGAAGTTTGTATTTCCTAAATCATGAAATACTGCTCCCCCACCACTTTGTCTTCTAGTGAGTAAAACATTGTCTTCTTCCATTTTTTTTAAATTACATTCTGTCCATGGGTTTTGAAATCTACCAATCACAACAGTTTCTTGGTTTCGCCATAAATACAAAATATTAATTTCAGGATCCATTTCCTGAAAAATCCAATCTTCTGTGGCCAAGTTAAAATATGGATCAAATGTATTTGAGATCAAAACTCTGACTTTAGATTTTTTATCCAACCTTTTTTCTCCTCTATTATCAAAGGGTTACGTACCCCATTTGATTACTAATGACCAGAAAAAAATCTAATCAATATATTTAAAATCAATAACTTGGAAGCGATATCTTCGTTAAATTTATTTAGTAAAACCCGATAATATTAAAGATAAGGATTAATTATGAAATTTATAATATTTTTAACTTCATTTCTATGCTTTCAAGCATCTGCTTCAGAACGAACAAAGGCCTATAATCTACACAACAGAATTACGGGTGTACCTCCAAGCGATGCTGTTTTAAATCAAATGGAACAAAGAATTATTGCTGGTGACATTGAGAGTGCAGCTGATTTGGCCATGCAAAGCCCTTATTTTTATAACCTTGTTTTAAAAAACTGGTTTAAGACTTGGTCTAATCAAGAGGCAACTTCAAGAGTTCCTTTAAATGATTTTGTTGCAACCCTTATAGGTGTAGTTAAAGATGAGCTTCCTTTTAGAATAGTTTTATTCGGTGATATCATTTACACTGCTCAACAAAATGGATTAACCGCTTATTCAACAGCAAATAATCAACACTATGAAGAGCTTGAAGCTTCTGGATCTTCTCTTGCTTCTGTTCTTACTCAAAGAGTTCAATCAAACTTAAATGGTATCGCTGATAGTGCTGGTGTTCTTACGACTAGAGCAGCAGGTGAAGCATTTTATTCTGCCGGAACGAACAGACGTGTTACCAGATACACTTTCATGAACTTTTTATGCAAAGACTTTGAAGAATTACACGATATCAATATTCCTGATTACAGAGTGAGAAGAGATGTTGATAGAAAACCAGGTGGTGACAGTAGAACTTATAGAAATAAATGTCTTGGTTGTCATGCAGGTCAAGATGCACTGGGTGGAGCGTTTGCTTATTTTGACTTTGTAGATGGAGAATTAAAATATACTCCTGGAGTTGTTGCGGAAAAAATTAATAACGATAATTTATACTCTGCAGGACATATTACAGTAGATAACTCTTGGTTAAACTTATGGGCAACAGGCCAAAATGCTTCTCTTGAATGGAGCGGCCCTCAAAGTGGAGCAGGAGTTAGATCTTTAGGTACAATGCTTTCTAGTTCAGGTGCATTTCCAAAGTGTATGGCAAAAAAAGTTTATGAAAAGTTCTGTTTAAATAAAGTTGAATCCAGTTCTGATATTTCGATTGTAAATCAACTAGCGACTGAATTTACCAACTCTAATTTCAATATGAAAGTTCTGATTAAGAAAGCTACTAGTACGTGTGTGGGTGAATAATGAAAAATAAAAAGATCAAATCATTAATAAGAAATAGAACTTTCAGAAAAGTTTCAAGTGCCACGACGTTATTACTTATGCTTTTTGCTTATAATCAATGCGAATTAATTATGCGACCAAAGAGTAATAAAAAGAGTCTTGGAGAAACATCTCAAATCAATAATGAATCAACATATCATTCAGATAATACAAATAGTGATACAGGTAACGAAGAAACTACAATACCGCCCGAAGTTGAAGTTGTTGTAAAAGCAAAAGTTCAAACCGGAATGAAAGATTACGAACAAATTTTAGAAACAATGTCTGTTCTCACTGGAATTTCTTCATCAAATGATAATATTCAAAATGTATATGAAGATATAAAGACACAACTTCCTGAGAAAAATGATATCAAAACATTTATGGCCGCACATCAAGTAGGAATAGTGAAATTGGCATCAGAGTATTGTCATAGATTAGTTGAAAATCAAAGTGCAAGGTCTTTAGTTTGGCCAGGGTTCAATTTTGGTGAATCAGCAGCGAATGCTTTTTCAAGTGTTGGAAGACAAAACTTTATCAATCAAACTGTTAATAAATTTTGGGGAAGGTCTATTGCAAGTGAATTTGAAGTAGGAATGTCATCTCAACTTTTAAACCAATTAACAAATGACTTAATGGCCGGTGAAAATACGGGGTCTAATAACTTAACAAGAACAATTGCTAAAGGTATCTGTATTAGTGTTTTAGCATCAGCTCCAGTGATGATGTTGTGAGGAATTATGAAAGATAACAAAAATATAAATAATAAGTTAAAAGAAATTCCTTCTGGCCACAAACTAAAAACAAGAAGAGATTTTTTATCTCATGGCCTTTTAAGTATGAGTGCCTCAACAGTTATGCCTTCTGTTTTTTCTATGCTCTACTCTAGATTAAGCTTTGCTCAAGAATGTGGAATGACAGCAAATGAAATGTCTCAAGCGCAAGGGCTTCCAGTTATAGTTTTTGATTTAGCAGGAGGAGCAAATATTCCAGGTTCCAATGTCATGGTAGGAGGGCCAGGTGGCCAATCTGACTTTTTACAAACTTATGAAACTCTTGGGCTTCCTCAAGATATGCATCCTTCAAATCCTGGACAACTTAATGAAGACTTAGGATTAAAATTCCATGCTGATAGCTCAATGTTAAGAGGAATTATGTCAAACATAAATGCTCAAATGAGTGCAAAAGTAGATGGAGGGGTTTTTGCGACTTCTTCAAGTGATGATACTGGAAATAATCCTCACAATCCTATGTACTGGCTGGCCAATGCTGGAGCGAATGGAAAACTATCCGCTCTTGCCGGGACAAATGGAAATGAATCAGGTGGTAGATCAATGGCCCCTCCTGAATCAATAAACCCTACTCTTCAACCTGTAAAAATTGAAACTCCTCAAGAGGCATTAGGATTAGTTAATGTTGGAAGATTGGATGAACTTTTTAATAGAGATAAAGCTGAAAAAGTATTGAAAACAATTCAACGCTTAAGTGAAGCAAAACTTCAGGCATTATCAAATCAATCCTTAAGTGATCAAATTAAAGATCTTGTTAAATGTGGATATATTCAAAGTGAAGAATTGTATAAAGAAAACACTCCAGAGCTTATCGATCCACGAAATGATAATATGGTAACAAGTGTATTTAATTTAAATGATGGAGATGAAAGAAAAGTTGGGACCATGGCCAAATTATTATTAGATGGACAAATTGGTGCTGCAACTGTTTCTAAAGGTGGTTATGATTATCATAATAATACTCGTTCAAGAGGTGAAGTCGCTGACTTTGAAGCTGGTTCACTTATCGGAAAAGTTATGAGACTAGCTGATATGAAAAGTAAAAACATACTAATCTATGTCATTACTGATGGCGGAGTAGCTGCAAGAAATAATAGTATTGATAACTCTAATAATGGTAGAGGAAAGCTTGCCTGGTCTGGAGATAGTGGCCAAAGATCTTCAACTTTCATGCTTATGTATAATGGAGCTGGAAATACTCGTCCAGAATTACGTTCAGGAAAAAGACAAATTGGTTGGTTTAAAGAATCTGGAGGAGTTGAAAACTCGGCCCTTTTAACAAGTAATAGTGTTACAAATATGGTTAAGGCGGTTGTAGCAAATTATCTTGCTTTAAAAGGAGAAGAAAATAAACTATCCCAAGTTGTGGGTAATAATCCTTTTGGATCTAACCTAGAGAACTATTTAATTTTTAACAAACTATGAGATACGCAAAGATTATATTTATTGCCATTTGTTTATCTGGCCTTTTAGGAGGTTATACTCATTGTATAAAACCACCTTCTAACAAGAGTAAGAAACGCAATAATACAGCAATCGATCCAAGTGAATTAGTTTATAACAATACTCCTTCACAAGAAGATGGAATGAACACTTATGGAGACCCCGTTTTATCAAGTATCGATGCATTTGCTCAAAGTATGCACCCAATTACAAAACAATATTGTGTAAATTGTCACGGAAGTTTTCAGCAACCTCTTCACGCCGTTAGTGATGTAACTCAAGCTCACGATGCAGTAGTAAATAGTTTTAAAGTTAATTTTGAAAATTTTGAATCTTCTAGAATGGTTTTAAAATTGAGAGATTCACAACATAATTGTTGGAGCAATTGTGAGGACAATGCCAATGAAATGCGAGATAGCATTGAAAAATGGTATAACTTAATGACTCCGGTTAATTCAAATAATGAACAAAATGATTCACGTTTAATTACATCCATGTCCCAAACTGTAAGTACACTATTTAATGCTGCAAATACTACTGACAATGGAACAGTAGGAATAAATTTTGAAACTGCAATGTTAAAAAACCCAATGATTTTTCAAAATAATACTACTCCTTTTTACATAGAGACCCCAAATGGAAATGGAGGGAATTTACAAAATAATAATAATAACGCTGGTATTGCTTATGACTCTATTCGATTATCAAGCGCAAATACATATGAATACTGGGCCCTTGTAGATGCCCCAAATGATCAAGATAATTCATTTCATATAAAAGTTGGAAATAATAATTATATTGAGTGGCATATACCTACAACAAATGGGTTTGAATGGAGAAAGATTACATCTACAAATAATATGACTCCATATTCAGTCTTCTTGGCCGGCGGAGTACATAATGTTGAAATTAGACAAAGAGAAGATGGTACAAAAATGAGTCTTTTTGTTATTACTAGTGATCAAAGTTTTTCAGGTGGAGATGTATCTTTATCAAAAATGGTTGAGGTCACATTTGATCTATCTTCTTTATTAGGAGTTCAAGGAGTAACTTTATCATTTGATTTAGAAGAATTTGATGAATATAGTTACAAAGTTTCAAATTTAAGAATAAATTCACCTAGCTCAAATATAAAAGTTAAAAATATTAAAATATTAATAAATAATGTTTTTAATCCCCAACACTCAACTTATACAATTGTAGATAAAATGATTACTCCTCTTGACTCTACTGTCTCAGACTATACAATGCTAATGTTAAAAACAAATACTGATGGCACAGATCAATTTAGTGTTGAATTTGAAGAACTTTCGGTGAACTAATCGTGAAAAAAAGTCTTCTTTATAGTTTATTAATTGTCCTAGCTACTTTAATAATTGATCAAATTACAAAACGCTACGCTTTAAACTTAGATACATTACACTACAATCCAGGTGTTATTTTTGGACTATTAAATGATGTTCCGGCTACTTTTAGAATAATTGGTCTTTCAACATTTTTTGGTTTTATATTTTTCATATATTTAGTTTTAATTTACTTACTTCCTGAAACTGTTAATAAATTAAAATACTCCATATCTCTTCTCATTGGTGGAATCTTAGGAAACGTAATTGATAAAACATTTTTAGGTAAGACAATAGATTTTATTCCAATTAAAGGTTCTAATATTGAATTATATTTTAACCTTGCAGACATTTTTCAATGGATTGGAGCAATCCTTATAATTTACAAATTATTTAAAAAAGAAAAAGTAATATGGTTTCCTGATAACTTAAGAGGAAGCTATTTAGTTAATCCTAAAGAGCAACTGAGCTTTGCCTTAAAAATGTCTGCTATTGCTATTTCAACTTCTCTTATTCTAGGACTTTTTAGTTTTACATTTCTCAAGGTAACACTTCAATCATTCAATATAGATGTAGCAAGTGCAACTCTATCAACATTTGCCATTGTATATTTGATGCTAACTATTATTTTCTTTATCCTCGTTTTTATATGCGGGGTAATCATTTCACATAAAACGGCCGGTCCCCTCTATGCTTTTGAAATGTACGTAGAAGACCTACTTAATGGAGAAGATAAGAAGCTTAATCTACGTGACGGTGACAATTATAAGCACTTTGAGAAAGTTGCAAATCGGTTATATAAGCACCTTAAAAAGTAAATTCTTTTTAGTTTTTTCAAAAAAAACATAAACTTATCAAGATCTTTCCTTTAGAATATTTGTATGAATCGCATATTTGATAAAATAATTTTTATCACTTTTTTAATGGTGGGTGCAAAAGCTTATGCCTACCCTAACTTTATCGGTTATCAATATACCGCATGTTTAACATGTCACTATAACCCATTTGGTAACGGTCCATTAAATGATTATGGCCGTGCGGTTTCTGCAACAATTATTTCTGATAGGGCCTTTTACAAAAAAAGTAAGACGGAAGATGAGATTGCAACAAACTCTGGATTTCTCTACTCAAAACCTAAGAACTCTTGGTTTCGTCCATCTTTTGATTATAGAGGTTTATTTTTACAAAGAAGTTTTGGCGAAGAAGTTTCAGATAGTGATCTAATTCACATGCAAGCTGATGCTAACGTGGTTATAAAAGGCGGAAAAAACGATAAATTTTTTGCTTCATTTAGCCTTGGATATGCCCCTGATCCTCAAGGAAATCCTGATAATACAGAAGGTAACCTAAGATCAAGAGAACATTATATTGGTTGGAGAATCAATAAAGATAATGGTCTATATATAGGATTCATGGATAAACTTTACGGAATTAGAGTTCCCGATCACATTGCCTATGCTAGATCTAGTACTGACTTAAATATGTGGGATCAGGCCCATGGGATTTTATATCATTATTCAAATCCTAAAGTTGATTTTGGTGCACAGTACTTTTTAGGAAACTTAGGTCAATCTAGCGAAATTTCTCAAGTTGGTTTTGCGACACAGATTGAATACTCTGTTACGGAAACTACAAGATCAGGTATTTCTATAATTAAATCATCTTCAGATTTTAAGGAAAACTTTCACAAAGCACTTCACTTTAGAACGGCATTCTTAAAAGGCTCTACAATTATGGCCGAAGTTGGTGAAGCTGAAGAAACAGATATTGCTTCTGGTACAAAAATTAAACAGCAATATATGTTTATGCAAAATTATATAAAACTTAAAAGAGGTCTTAATTCCTTAGTTACAGTTGAATATTATCGTCCAGATGCTGATGACGATGGAAAGATAATGAGATTTGGACCTGGACTTCAATACTTTTTAAGACAGGGTGTTGAGCTAAGACTAGATGTTTATAATACGAGAGGCATCTCTGAAAGAGCTGTCTCTGAAGATATATGGGATGTAGCTTGGCAGCTACATTTATGGTTTTAACAAATGTTTAAGAAGATCATTTTAATTTTATCTTTTTTGCTATGTTCTCAAGTCGCATTGGGACAAAATAAGAGATATTTTAAAATGGCCCAAAGGGCCTATAAAAAGGGTGAATATAAATCAAGTTTAAGTATTTTAAGAAAAAAATATAATATTAAATCTTCAAAAGTTAATAGTGCAGTACTACAACTTTACGCTTTAAATTTAGAAAAATTAAGTAGATATGAAACGGCTTTAAAATACTACTTAAGGTTAATGAATAAGCAGTACAGAAAATTAAATAGAAAAGTTATGAGAAAAGTAGCTCGAACAAAAAGTTACGATGACCTTGGAGAGCTTCCAAAAAAATTACTTTTTTATTACTCAAGAACAGCAATTATTTTCTCAAGACTTTATCAAAGAGATATTTCAAAGGGAAACAAAAGAAGGTTAGGTTTTTATAAGGCCAAAACAAAAATGTTTGGAGAAATTTGTCTTGAACAAGAATATGCTGAAGATGAAGTTGAAGAAGCTATCGGTAGATTAGATAAGGTAGACCAAGAAATTAAGAAAAAAGTTTTTCGTAAATCATGGTTAGCTTCAATAGAATATGTTTCATGGCATGACTCAGTTGATTTAGTTTCAGAATCAACTGGAATCGCAACAGAGCTTATTTCTACTACTGAAGGTTGGTGCCTTGGTGGTGGTTGGCAAAAAGAAAATGATTTTATTGAATACAATTTTAAAGGATGTTTGGCCTTTGCTGGTGCAACTATAGGAGTAAGAAACTCCGGACAATCAGCGATTGAATACAAGCAAAGTGGCGTATTTGTACTTGGCCTACTCGCAGGGCCTGGAGTCATTTGGAAACCTAAAGGAACCCCTGTTGGGTTTGGTGTTTCACTTCCCTTTGTTTATAGATCGGGATCCTACCAAGATGCAACTGTGGCTGGAGAATCTTTCACAATTGATGGAGCTACTAAAATATCTCTTGGCCCATTAATTGAATCTCAATGGCATTATACTAAATGGGACTTTGTAATCAAATTTGGTAAACTCTTGAACTTTCCTGGGTCGTATTGGTCACTTGGAATGCAGTATAATTTCTAAATTATTTTTTAAATAAAATCTTCAGCTAGGTCGCTTCGCAATTGATCATCTGTTCCACTCATCGTCAAAACATACATGTTTTGCCGCTGGCGGTGGTCACTTGGAATGCAGTATAATTTCTAGTCACTCTGCTATCAGCCATCTGATATCTTCCAATCTGTTTACAGTGTACTGTTTACCGTAGACTGTGCTGTAGACGGTAAAGATAAGCTCCGAGAAGATCTGATTGTTTATGAAGCTGTTTTTGGTTTTGAATTAATAATAATGTTTGTACTTCTCTATTGCTAGTTTGCATTTGCAACTTTAACAATACAGACAACAGTAAACTGATAGCGGACAACAGATAGAAAATTATTTTAATTTTCTTTTTTCAATTTCATATACATCTGTATGTAAATCAGTAGATCTAAATTTAATTGAATTACAAGTGGCATAACACAATGGTTTTAACTTCTTTTTTACAGAAACTTTTAAATCAAACTTACCTATTTCTAAATGATTCAAGCAAGAATCATAACAAGATTGAATCTGAAAATCAAAATATCCTTTATCACGACATGAACTTAAAGTTTCATTATCAACCTCTTCGATTACTTGAGACAATAGTGAACTAAACTCATTATAGTCAAGATATGAAAATAACTTTTTAAACTCACTCTCAAACTTATAATTATCAATAATTTGCTCACACTGATAAGAATGTACTCGATACGAAACTTCAAATGCATCGACACTAGAAAAACATGGACTAGATATAGACAATAAAAGTCCTATTAAAATCAATCTCATATAATTATCCTTATAAAAAATACTCCGTGCAATTATATAAAATTTAGTGTTTATTTTTATAACAGTGAAGAATAGTAATACTATGTTAAATTACTGACATCAGATTAAATATCTGAATTTCTTAAAAAAATTTTTCAAGCATAATTGTTTGCTTATCATCATGATCACTTTTATAGACTCCAATAATATCAAAGCCTGACTTGATGTTTAGAATTAACATCTCTTTATATTTGTTTTCAGTATAGGTTCTCACACATTTATGCCCTAACCTCGGGATAAGATGATGTTGAGTTTCCATTAGTTTCTTAGCAATTCCAAGGGATCTAAATTCAGGATGAACTCCCCCTATCCAGCTATAAAAAATTCTTGAAGATAATTCAAAACCAATTTTATACCCAACAATTTTCTCGCTTTGATAGGCCATTAAAATTAACAAATTATTTTTAGTAGAACTTTCTCTAATTATTTTTTCTCGTGAATATGGAGAATCAAATATTAATGATTCTAATTCAATAACATCATTTAAAATGATGTCATTAAACTCTGTATATTTTTCTATTACTAATTCACTCATATAAACCTTAATAATTAAGTTCTAGATCGTCTCAATCCATCTATTCCAAAATCAACCAGAGATTTAAATAGAGAAACCCATACATTAAACTTTGGACGAGTTTTTTTATTATTACCAAGTCTGTGAATTTGTTGTGTATACCAAGTAATTTCTAAGGGGATTATTTTATCTAAACTTTTAACTCCTACTTTTTTAGGAGATATTTCAATTTGAAAATCTTCACTAGCTTCTAAGAGTTTGTTTGCTAAGTCAGGAAATACGGCAAATGGTCTTCCCATTCCTATTATATCAACATTTCTACTTTCGAGCGCTTCTTTAATTGTATTATAACTTCTAAAACCACCAGTTAACATTAATGGAGTACTAATAAGAGTTCTAATTTTCCTAGCATAATCGATAAAATATGCTTCTCTTTGGAAAGTACTTTCTTTTTGACCTTTCTTCTTTTTTGGCCTAGATCCCATCATAGCGTTCACTTCATAAGTTCCACCAGATATTTCGATAAAATCAAGTCCAAGTTCATCAATAGTTTTAACAACCTCCATACTTTCTTCTTCGCTAAAACCACCTTTTTGAAAGTCTGCAGAATTTAATTTTATTGCGAGACCAAAATCATTACCAACTTTTAACTTAATTGATTTTATAATTTCTAAAACAAACTTCATTCTATTTTCTAATGGCCCACCCCATTGATCTTCTCTTCGATTATGTTTACTCGATAAAAACTGACTTACTAAATACCCATGGGCCCCATGAATTTGAACTCCGTCAAAACCAGACTCTTTTGCCTTTAAGGCCGCTAAACCAAATTTTTCAATAATATCTAAGATTTCTTGATGACCTAACTCTTTAGGTACATTAAATGCATGAGACAATGGCGGAGGAAATCCAATAGGAGAAGGAGCAACAGGTGTTTTATTTAAAAACTTAGGTGATTGCTTACCAGGATGATTAAGCTGCATATAAATAAGGGTCCCATTTTCTTTAGCAGCACTGGCCCATTCCTTAAAAAAAGTTAAGTCTTTTACTGAATCATCTAAAACTACATTTGAAAACTCTCCCAAATGATTTCTATCTATCATGACATTTCCAGTAATATTTAAACCTAGACCTCCATTTGCCCAAATTCTGTAAGCATTTTGAAACTCAACTTTTGGTTGAAGATCATTGGCCATATTTTCACTCATTGCTGATTTGGCCAATCTATTCTTTAGAATTTTTCCTGACTTGAAAACAATATTGGAGTTTAAACTTATATTCCCTGAATCCACTTCTTAATCAATTCAAATTCATCATCTGGAATTTGGGCATCATTTTTTGGCATAGAACCACCAACATTTTTTAAATAAGTATAAAACTGAGACAAATTAGTGTCTCCATTAGAATCAACTAGGCCCGCTGAAACCCAAGCAGCACTATCTGTATAGGCAAACCATTCATCGTGATATCCTGTATGACAATCAATACATCTATTTTGAATAATTTCACACACGTCAACTAGATTTTGATCTCCACGATCAATGACAGTACAAAGAGATGGTTTAGCGTCTCCAGAATTTGAATTCCATGTTTGTAAACGACAGGAACCTAAAAATATAATTAGAAACGCTAAACTTAACTTCATTATTTTACTGGTACTACTGCTGTAACGGTAACTTCATTCTCAACACCAATTCCCATGTAATTAATTGATTCGATTTTGAAGTCCTTTAAATTCAACTTAAATTTTGCTTCAACTAATTTCTTAGATAATTCTTTGTAAACAAATTTAAATTTCTTTTTAACCTTATTAATACTAATTATTCCATTCCCTTTTCCATTTTTTGCAATGGCCTTAACTATAGTAACTTTATCATCTTTGTTTAATCTTTTTTTAGTATGCTCATCTCTTAAATCAGATCCTGTTTTTAAGCTTTTTACACTAACGTAAACATTTTCTGCTACGTAACCTGCACCTTTCTTTTGAATTTTTCCCTTAACCCTTTTCGAAGTTACTTGAAATGATCCTGCTGGTGATAAATTCACATCTACCGTTATTCCTTTTTTGCCTTTAGCAAAGGATACGTTTAAGGATAAAAGAAATAATGTACTAACAAGTAGAAGTTGTTTCATGTCCATCTCCAAATGAAATATATTAATAAATTATAGTAATAAAATTCTATACTTAAAAGCTTTTAACTGTAGAAAAAGTGAAAAATTTGCCATAATTTTAGCTATTTAGCTCTATTGCGAGCCCCTCAAATGTCCGACAAAAACGGCCAGGAAATTGGGCACTATTATTTCCAATTGCAAATACCTGATTCTACAGGCATTATAGTCATCCATGAATCAGAAAAAACAACAACAATCCGGTGCAAATTTTTTAACAAATTTACTTTTTAATATTATAGCACCAACTATGATACTCACAAAGCTTTCAACTCCTGACAAATTAGGTGTTTTAAATGGACTTCTTCTGGCCCTCGCTTTTCCACTTGCCTACGGAAGTTATGACTTAATCAAAAATAAAGAATGGAATTATATTTCAATCCTAGGACTTGTTAGTGTTCTACTCACAGGTGGATTTTCTTTAATGAAGCTTGATGGTATTTGGTTTGCCATTAAAGAAGCCGCCATTCCATTATTAATTGGTATAAGTGTACTGCTATTAAATAAAACGAAATATGATCTCGTAAGAACGATGATATTTAATCCAAATGTTTTTAATATAGACCTAATTCACCAAAAAATTGATGAAACAAATACAACAGATAAATTTGAACAGCTAATTTCTAAAACTACTTATATATTTTCATCATCCTTTTTCTTAAGTGCAACCCTAAACTTTTTCTTAGCTGTAGTTATTTTAAAAAGTCCTACAGGTACTCCAGAGTTTAATGCTGAACTAGGAAAAATGACTGCTTTAAGTTTTCCAGTGATAATGCTTCCAAGTATGGTTGTATTAATGGCCTCAATTTTCTATTTAACGAAAGGAATTACTTCAATTACAGGTTTAAAATTCCAAGAAATGATTAATGAACCTAGCTAGTCCGTAAGGCAATCATTATCGACAATAAATTCTCCTTCAAGCCACTGTTTTATTTGTAAACAATAAGGATTATCAGAGGATAATTCATTAATTAAATTGTTTTTATCTTCAATTTTATCGAAACCTTCAAAGTTAAATTTATTTAAACATTCAATTATTATTTTAGAATCAGAATCACATCTTTTTAAAATGATATCTTCTATGGAGTTATTTGAGTTCACAAATTGTTCTAAAACCAATTCCGATAGATATGATTGATTCATAGGATTAATCGCCCATCCACTTGCTAACATTTTTGATGTTCTACCTTGTGAATTTATCAATTTTAAAAACTTACACTGCTTTGGCCCATCATTAGCATAAAAATTATCCCATATAAATGGCCTGCGTCTTAACAAGCTTGTTACTTCATTTAAATGTTGCTCAGTTATTTCAGGAGAAATAACTTTTGGCCCAGTCCACATAATCTCGACATTATTATTAATCCCTTTAGATATTTCTTCCAAATAATTTTCAGGTCTATTTCCAAAAACCTTGTCTAAAATGGGATCAAAACTATAAAATGTCGGACAAAAAACGACTCTTCCCTCAAATACTTCATCTGCCAGATTAACAAGCTCAATTTGAACTTTTGCTAATGACTCACTTGATTTCATATCATCAAAAAAGAGACCTAAAATTTTGGGTTTATATTCATTAATCTTTTTTATTTTTTTAATAAATAAATCTTTTTTCTGGTCTGTATAATCAAAATGTACTTCAAAAGGACTCAAACCAATTCCAAAATCAATTCCCAATTCACTACAGTGATGAGATAAATTAAGTAAATTATCATGCCACTGTTTGGGATGATCCAATTCCCATTTTTTTCGAAGATAAGGATCGGATTTAGGAGCATAAATATAAAATTTATAATTAGAGCTTTTTAGAAAAGAAATCATATGAGCTCTCTCATCCCATTTCCAAGATGGGCCAAAAAAACCTTCGATTACTCCAAGATTCATGATCTATCTCCAAAAATAGTTGATCCTACTCTTATAATAGTTGAGCCCTCGTCGATAGCAATCCTATAATCTCTACTCATTCCCATTGATAACTCACTAAACTTATCATCAAATATTTTCATCTCTTGAATCTTTAAAAAACAAACTCTCAATTGTTTAAAGCATTTTCTCCAATCATCTGGATTTTGAGAATTTTTGGCCATTGTCATCAGGCCACAAACATTAATATTTTGAAGCTTAGAAATTAATTCACAATTTTCAATGAGATCTTCAACAAAGAACCCTGATTTAGATTCTTCTTTGGATGTATTGACCTGTATTAATACATCTTGAATTATGCCTAGTTTTTTTGCTTCTTTATCTATTGTCTGTGCAATTTTAAATCTATCAACAGAATGGATGAGACTACACAAAGGTAATATTTCTTTAACTTTATTTGATTGTAAATGACCTATAAAGTGCCAATTAAAATTACCTTTAACTTTTCCAATTTTTTCAATCAACTCTTGAGACTTATTCTCTCCTAAAAGAGAAATACCACTATCAAGAGCTCGCTGTATACTTTCAATTGATTGGGTTTTAGTTGCTAATAAAATTTTAGTTTCAACACCCAGTTGATTAATTTCATTTCTTAAATTTTTAATATTTAATTCTATACTCATTTTACAAAAATATCTTAAAGTAAAAATTTTGATTCATTTTATAATATTCAATTATAGTACTCAATATTGTAATAACTAATGCACCTAAAAAATACATTAATCCTTTCTTAAAGTCTTTTTCCCAAATTTTATTATAAAAGATCGCAAAAATTATCCCACTGACTAAACCTAGAGCGTGGGCCATATTGGCAATATGCTTAAAGAACCCTACACCTGAAAAACAAACTAGAAACCAAATAACCATCAAAATAAAATCATGTTTTGGAATAAAGAGATTTTTATCAGGTTCATAGACTTTGCAAATCCACAGAAATCCTAAGAGTCCAAAGAGAACTCCCGATACTCCACCAAAATTTGGTCCAATAGTTAAATACTGACCTAAATTAGATATTGCGGCCAATACAACAATTAATGTTATATATATCTTTGGCCCATGGTGATTTTCAATAATCTTTCCTAAATCCTTCATCCACATCATATTAAAAAAGAAATGCATAAACCCGAAGTGAATGAAAATTGGTGATATAATTCGCCAATACTGTCCTAGAAAAAACTCCTCTAAGAATCCGACTCTTCTTGTAATAAATAACTTATCAAGAATAAAAGAGTTAGGATCAGCTAAATAAATAATAAAAACAATTGCACAGAGAATACTAAATATTAAATTATACTTCCCATATGGAAGTGACCTAATTGCCATCCATTCCTTTGAAATAGTATTTTTTGGCCTTTGCAGCTCAATTATTCTGGGAATATCTTCTTCCAGGGCCAATACAAAATATGAATCTTCACGTAACTCTATCCAAGAATTAATTCCATTATCTTTTAAAAAGTTTTGAACTTCTTTGGCCATAGACTCATCTCTAAAATGATCCACCACCTTTTTTGAAATATCTTCCATAAATATCCGCTTCTTTTATTTCTAATTTCTAGATAATTTTAACAATTAACTTAGGTTCTTGCTAAATAATCATTAGTGCTCCTATACTATTAACATGCAAGCGATATTAAATAAAATTCCAGAGAAATATAGAGATAATGCCATGATGACTTTATTTGGATTATCTCAAATAAGAATGCTCTTCTTTATAGGCCCAAAAGTTTTAAAATTAGATGAGAATGAATGTAAAATCACTATTCCTTTAAACTGGAAAACTAAAAATCATCTCAACTCTATGTACTTTGGTGTTTTGGCGGCCGGAGCAGATTGTGCTGGAGGCTTAATCGCTATGAAACAGATTCAGCTAAGTGGAAAACCTATATCTCTATCTTTTAAAGATTTTCATGCAGATTTTCTAAAAAGGGCCGAAGGAGACACTGTCTTTACATGTACTCAAGGTGAAGAAATCAATCAACTCGTTCAAGAATGTATTAAAACAGGAGAAAGAGTAAACCTTCCCGTTAAAATAATTGCTACAGTCCCACAAAAACTAGGGGATGAACCAGTTGCTGAGTTTATTTTAACCCTATCTTTGAAGCTCAAAAATTAGGCAGCTTTAAAGTAACTAGCTGAAATTACGCAAATCTATCTTAATTTCGAATAATCAGATACTTAGAATATTTTCTATGAATAATCAGATACTTACAATCTATTTAAAAAAATCTTTTTGAGAATTCAATGGCAACATGCATAATCAATTGCAGGAGAGACTCAATTCCCTACATCCTAAAAGCTGAACGTACCTGGGGTTAGATTCTAAATTTTTGTTTTGAAGGAGACAGAAAAATGGAAAATAAGCCGGTATCGTTTAATATTATGGCGTTTTTATTTTTGGCGGTAGCTTACTCTATCATTGGAAAAATCATCTATATATATGATTATCCTCTGTATAAGTTTGATCTAGCATTTGTTCATTTAACTCAGATTGAAAAGATCATTATTACATTTTGTGTAATAAACTCTTATCTTTGTTATATTGCTTCACCAATGCTTAAGCTATCACTTCCGGCCACGATTGCCGCCATGGCATTGAATAATTATTATGTATCTCAAGTTTCAAATCAAAGTAGTCTAATTACTACCTTTGCCCTAACTTTTGGTGTACTAGCAATTATTAGTATCTTACTAACTCCACAGGTTAAACTGGCCATTGCCAGTGAAAACTCAAAATGGTGGAAAGTTCCAAAAAGATATGCCATGAATTTACCAGTATCTGTTTACGTTAATGGAGAAAATCCAGTTCATGCAAATATCTATGATATTTCAAAAGGTGGAGCTTTTATCAAGAGTAAACAATTAACAAAAAACAAGCTTCCATTCACCTTACCTGTAGGAACGGACATTAAGATTAGAATTAATCGTAATAAACCACTAGAGTTAAGGTGTATGGCCCAAATAGTAAGAAGATCTGATTCTAATGGAAACTATCCTGCTGGAATTGGAATTCAATTTAAAGAAATGGATTTTAAAACTAAATTTTTATTAGGATTTTTACTAGGTAAAAGAGATATAGATGTTTAAATAATTACTCGTTTATTGGGATATTGTGATCGTTACAATATCTCAATAGACTACCTTTGAACTTAGATAAATGGAATTTATTAGCGGCGGATATAAGTTTTTTTGACTCTAAGTTTTTCCAATTTACACTTTTTAAAGCTCCTTTCAAATTTTTTACATCTTTCAGACAAACTATTCCTGCACTTAAATCTTCATTTATAAATTCATTTTCTAAAATTATCACACCTCTACCACTGGCCATAGATCTAATAGCGTATTGAGGAAAATGGGCCTGAAGATCTATCAGTAATAATGAATCCAAAATAATAGGAGATAATTCACCTGAGCATTTCCACCCTAAAAATTTATTAGAATCCCTTTTAAAACTTTCAGGTAAATGATCATCGTGGCCAACAACAATATATTTCATACCTAAATTTTCTAATGAGTTTACAACATTTTCTAAGACGTCTAAGTCTACTCCCTCAGAGTTCACTATAACTGTATTTCGAGAAAAGCCGACATCTTCTAAATAAGGATAATCTTGCAAATCAACTGGTGGCAAAACTACATCAATATTACCAGAATAACCAATACTCAAAATTTTCTTTTTAACATCTTCACTAGATACCCAAAGAGTATCAATTTGATCAAAATTCTCTTTATTTACTTTATTTATATATGAAGAGAAAATTTTGCTCATAAAGCTTTCTTCTAAGTCTGGCATTCTGTATATATAAGACAAAAGCTTTGATTTCTCACACTTATTTATTCCATGAGAAAAACCAGTCGATACATTAAAAATAAAGTCATTTTCACAACTAATAAAAATATTTTTTATAGCATTTGGAATCAGCCAAGCTAATTTATTCAAAGATTTAGATTTTTTAAATACTCTAGATAAGTATGTAGATTTTATTTTTCTCTGCTCTATTGATCCAAGAACAATTCCAGGTTTGTGTCTAATACAATAAGCATCACTGTTGTAGAACAAGTTACAAAAAACTTCAAAAACTTCAACAGGGTAATCTCTTTCTACGATTTGATCACAACTAAGAGCAACTTTCATATCAAGTATCTTTACAACGATTTAAAATATTCGGCCGTTTTTTTAATTCCATCTTCAAAACTAACTAGAGGTTTGTAATCTGAAATAGATTGAAGTTTAGATATATCAGGCCTTCTCTTCTTTGGATCATCTTTTGGAAGAGGTTTATAAACTATTTTAGAAGAACTACCAAGAACTTTAATAATTTCTTCAGCACACTCTTTAATACTATACTCATCAGGATTTCCAACATTAAATGGAGTATGATCATCAGAAAACATTACTCTATGAATGGCATTAACAAGATCAGTTACATAACAAAATGATCTCGTTTGTGACCCATCACCATAAACTGTAACATCTTCTCCCCTCATGGCCTGATTAATAAAATTAGGGATAACTCTTCCATCATTTGGTCTCATTCCGGGGCCATATGTATTAAAGATTCTTATAATTCTAGTATCAACATTATATTTTGTTCTATAGCTCATAGTCAGAGCTTCAGCATATCTTTTTGATTCATCATAACATGCACGAGGGCCAATAGGATTAACGTGCCCAACATAATCTTCTTTCTGTGGATGGATTTCTGGATCACCATAAACTTCAGAAGTAGAAGCTTCTAAAAATCTCGCACCTTTTTCTTTGGCCAATTCTAAAAGGGCCATAGTTCCTTCTGAGTTTACTCTCATTATTTCTAGCGGAATTTGAGAAAAATCAATTGGAGATGCTGGAGATGCCAATGAAAAAATATAATCTATTTTTGTATCACTAAGATTTGGAAGTGATTCGTAAATATTCATTTCATGAAAAGAAAAAGTATCAAATTTTTCTAGTTTTACAAGATTTGATCTTGAGCCAGTTATAAAATTATCAATTCCAATTACTTTTGCACCCAAGTTTAAATAAAATTCACTCAAGGTTGAAGGAACAAATCCAGCAGCACCTGCTACAAGAATTGTTTTTCCATTTAAAGTTTCTGGTAGTGTAATTTGAGTCATTAAAAATCTCCGAACTCACAAATATGAAATTAATATTTCTTTATTTGTATCATAGTTGCACCCAAAATTAATAGGATTCCTCCAATAATTTGAGTAATTCCTAATGTTTCTCCAAGGAAAACCCAATTGACTACAATCGCGGCCAAAGGCCAAAACATCTCAGCAATTGTGCCTACTCTAGCAGGGATTAATTTTAAACCCGAATAGTATAAATACATGGCAACCGCCCCAGATAATAAGGCCATTATAGAGACCTTTAACCAAATATCGCTATTGAGAGGTAAAAGATTATTAGTTCCAAAGAAAATAATGCTGATGCAAACAAAGCCCATTAAAAATCGACCAGTCATAGTTTCAACAGCAGAATATCCTTCATTAGTTAACATTTTCCCAAAAACAATTGCACTTCCCCAACCTAAAACTGCAACGAAAGTTAACCCATAACCCATAATTGATTTAGAATTAAAAAGCTCTGAAATAGAAGACAGTGAACTAAACCCAGGTCTCATATCTTCAAAAGAAATTAAAAAGCCACCTATTAAACAAACAAAGGCCCAACTTAAAAAATTATTTTGAATTTTTTCTTTTAATAAAATTCTCGCAAGAATTATTGCAACCAAAGGTTGTAGTTTTTGAAATAAGATTACAATTGAAGGGTTTAAATAATTAAATGCCTGTGTAAATGCCATAGTAGCGACGACAGAACCAAGTCCACCAATCGCTAAGAAGTAAAATATATGAGAGACTTTTGCGTTCCAAAATTTTTGTCTTCGTTTCAAAAACTGAGGAAAAAAAGCAATTGCTAAGAAGAGGTGTTCCATCATTACAATGTGATTGGCCCCCACTCCTTGTTTAGTTAAAGGATACCGAATTAGGGTATCAATAGACCAAACACAACATGCCAATATGATAAAAATCATACCTTTCAAAGTTCACCTACTACTTCTGATTTAAATTCAGAAAAAACTTCTCTAGCTCTTAAAGCGGCCTTTTCTTTTTTTATTTTCTTCTTTAACTTAGATCTTCTTTCATGTTTTTCTAATACTACACTTGGAAGAAGCCCAAAGTTTATATTAGATGGGCAAGGCTTTGGTACCGTCATGATATAATTAACGAGAGCACCTATAGCAGTTTCAAAAGGCCATTTGTATGACTCTTTTCCATTTCTCTTTCTAAATATTTGAGAGGCGACATAAAGCCCCATTGAAGCACTTTCAGTATAACCTTCAACACCTGTTATTTGCCCAGCAAAATATAAATTTGGATACTTTTTAGAACTTAAGTCAAAATTTAATAACTCTTTAGAATTTAAAAAAGAATTTCGATGTACACTACCCAAATGATTGAAGCTAGCATTTTCAAAACCTGGTAACATTCTAAATACTCTTAATTGCTCTCCATATGTAAGCCTCGTTTGGAATCCGACCATATTATAAGCAGAGCCTAACAAATTCTCTCTTCTAAGTTGAACGACCGCATATGGAGCCTCACCATCAGGAGTTCTTAGACCGACTGGCTTCATACAGGAATACCTTGGAGTATCAACTCCCCTTTCTGCCATTGTATCGATAGGAAGACAACTCTCAAAGAATTTATATTCTTCGAAATTTTGAGCTTTAACTTTTTCGGCATTAATTAATTCGGTTACAAATTTATTATACTGCTCTTCATTAAGAGCGACATTTAAATAGTCTGCTTCCACTTCATCATCAACATCTTTATATCTGTCTTTAAAATACATTTTTGAAGTATCTAAACTATCAGCATCTACAACAGGAGCGATAGCATCATAAAAATAAAAATCATCTTCTGATAACGATTTTTGAATCCATTGTTCAAGCGGAGTTGTAGTTAATGGCCCAGTTGCAATAATTATTTCTTCACATTCAAATTTTTTAGCAAATTCAAAGGGGTCATCAACTTCTTCTTCAATAATTTGAATATTTTGATTTGACTTGAGTTTTTCAGTAATCGCTAAAGAAAATTTTTCTCTGTCTACAGCTAGAGCATTTCCTGCAGGGACACTTGTTAGTTTACCTTGTTCTATTACAATTGAACCTAACGCTGTCATCTCTCCTTTTAACAGACCATGAGCACTATCTGGGTCACTTGATTTTAATGAATTCGTACATACTAATTCTGCAAATGTTTTAATTTTTTGAGCAGGATTAAGTTTCTTAGTTTTAGCTTCAACTAAAACTACCTTAATATTTCGGCTTGCTAAAAACCATGCAGCTTCACTTCCCGCAAGTCCTGCTCCTATAACTAAAACTTTTGAACATTTTGTATTCGTCATAACTTAATTTTTCGTCTATAAATCTATTGATATAAGTATGTTATGGCGTTTTAGGACAAACTAAGCGTAGTGTCAAAATCTAAAATGCATGTGGAGATAAAAATGAAAATAATACTTCATCAAACTCATCATCAAGTTGCAGACCTTGAGGCCATTAAAGATTATTTATTTGAAGTCATAGATAATCACAAAGAACAAGCTATACACCTATTTCCGGAGCTTTTTCTAACTGGTTATCCTTTGCAGGATATAGTTTTACATAGACCATTTATTGACTCATATCAGCAATTAATCGCCGATATTAACCAAAAATTAAAAGGCTCTCAAAGTGAAGGACTATTTTTAATTGGTGGCCTTTATTATAGATTTGATGATCAAAATCTCCCGCTTTCAATTACAAACGTCATATATAAGGCCAATTTTGGTGAAGGCCTTCAACGAGTTTATACCAAACAACTTCTTCCAAACTACGATATTTTTGATGAAGATAAATATTTTCTTGAGGGGAACGGCCCAAAAGTTCTTTCTTATAAGGGGAAAAGACTGGCATGCCTCATTTGTGAAGATATGTGGCCAAGTACTGTACATCCTCATGATCCTGTTCACCAATATAAAGGGGAAAATTTAGACCTAGTTATTAATTTATCAGGTTCTCCATTTAATTTAGGAAAACAAGAAAAAAGAATTACAAGAGCGAAAGAAATTTCAAATCTTTTAAAAGCACCATTTGCCTATGTAAATAGAGTTGGTGGAGAGGATGAAGTTCTATTTGATGGTGGTAGTTTTCTAGTAAATGGAAACGAAACAATTGATGTTTCACCACTTTTCAAAAAAGATGTTTTAACAAGTGAGCTTCCGGAAAAGCTCGACTCATATGATAAAGTTTCTAAAGAGCCAGAAAATACTTGGGAGAGCTTATTTGATCCAAAAGTTGTGACCAATGATAGACCCTCAAGACTAAAAGATATTCAAGATCATTACTGCGAAGACATCCTTTCTGCTTTAAAATTTGGACTTCAAGAATATGCTCAGAAATCTGGTTTTAATAAATTTCTTGTTGCCCTTAGTGGAGGAATTGACTCGGCCCTAGTTGTAGCAATTGCAAAATTATCTTTAAGGGAAGGTCAATCTTTAGAGTGTATTTATATGCCTTCTCAATATTCTAGCTCTCAAAGCTATGATCTAAGTTTTGAAATGTGTAAAAACCTTGGCATTAATATTAAATCTCTTCCTATTAAGTTTTTACATTCAACGGTTAAAAATACTTATCTTCAAACTTATAATGAACAACTAGAAGGTTTAGCAAATGAAAATATACAAAGTAGATTAAGAGGCTCGCTTCTTTATGCTAGATCCAATGCCACAAATGCTCTCGTAATAAACACATCCAACAAATCAGAGCTAGCAGTTGGATACTCAACTCTGTATGGAGATAGTGTTGGAGCAATTAGCTTACTTGGAGATCTTTATAAATTAGAAGTTTACAAATTGGCCGACTATATTAACCGAAAATATGATAATATTATCCCGCAAGGAATTATTGATCGTCCACCAACAGCAGAGTTAAAAGATGATCAGCAAGATTCACAATCTCTTCCTCCATACGAAAGGCTTGATCCAATTCTTGAAGGAATCTTAAGTTATCGTCTAGGAGTAAATGATCTTGTCGATCAAGGTCATGACATAGAAGAAATTAAGAAAGTTTGTGGACTTTATTTAAAAAGCGAGTATAAAAGAAAGCAGTTTTGTCCTATAATAAAAATCAAGGCGAAAAGCTTTGGTTTTGGTTACAGACAACCGATAAGTAAAAATCTTAACTACTTCATCCCTAGGAGCTTATAAATGAGTGAAAAACAAGTAAAAGTCGTTTTAAAAGCATGGAAAGACATGAAAAAAGAAATTGAAAAGTTTGTTAAAGACAATAATATTAACGAACTTCAAAAAACTGTGCAAAAGTTTATCAAACAAGCTCAAAAAGATTTGAACAATACAGTAAATAAAGATGTAAAAATATTAAGAAAAAGATTTCTTTCTGAAAAAAAGCATTTAGAAAAGCTTGTTGAAAAATCTGTTCAAGCAGAAATTAAAAAAGCTAAGAAGTTTGTAAATGATCAAAAGAAAGAATTATCTAAACTTCAAAAGCAAATTGAAAAATTTGTAAAGCCAGCTAAAAAAGCTTCTAAAAAGAAAGCCACAAAAAAGAAGACAACGAAGAAGAAAGTTGTAAAAAAGGCCACTAAGAAAAAAACAGCTAAAAAAGCGACTAAAAAGAAAGCAACAAAAAAGAAAGCATAAATCACTAAGGCCTCATCACGAGGCCTTTTTTAACTCAATCTAACTTTAAGCTTTCCTTCATATTAATAACTATTCTCAAAAGGTCGAACTGAATATCTGATGAGATTTTTAAGCCTGAATAGATTTCACTAATCATATTCTTTCTAATAATTTCTAGACCTGATTTCAGCTTTCCTTCAAAGCGACTTAAATCTTTTCTAGATTGAACGTTATCTATTTGCGTAAGATCGGAAAGTTTCTTTCTATTTTCTTTACTTAGACCTAAAGGTTTCAACTTCATTGTTAGAACTTCAGGCCCATGATTCTTTTTATAGTATTTTCTGTGCTCTTCACCTTTATAATCTAACTCTAAAAGTAATTTTTTATATTTTGGAAATAGACCTAAGTCTGTAGCATACCTTAAAGCTGCAACTCTTAAGATTGTTGAGATAAAATTTCCTGGACTCTGGCAATGAAAAATTATTTCATTTAGTATCTTATTAATTGCGATGTTCGATGTTTCTTTAGAAATTTTATTTTTACTTATATCAAAAAAGATGGCCTTATATATGTGAAAAAGTTCAAAGCTTCTTTCTCCAATTAAATAGATAGAAGTATCTAAAGCATCCTCTAATTTAACACCTTCAGCATTAATTAAACTTAGATAATTATTTTTAATTTTAACATCAGAAAGCTTAATTGGATTAAATTTATTTATTATTAACTTTTTTTCATTTAAATCATATGGAAGAACATATTGAAGATTATTTTTGTCTATTTCTGTATCCTTTAACTCCACTAACTTTCTAAATAATGTAGATATTTCAGTATTTATATTTTCTTGTTTTTCTTTAAGTTCTTTATAATTTACTTTTTTCGCAAAAGAATTACTTACAAATAAAAAAATAGTTATCAAAACAAATAATAGTTTCATATTACTTTCCTTTTTTAATCTTCCAATAATTTAGCTGGTGATTGACTAACGACTGCGCTAACTGAAAATCTTACTATTAATAAGGCAAATACTGACGTTAAAAATAAAATTAGTGGCGCTGGCCAAAAAACAAACACACTTTGAATCTCTAAAATCACAGAATTAATAAATATAGTTAGTAAAAAGCTAATACTTACACCACAAATAATCGCCGGAACAATTAAAAAGATAAATTGGTTTGAAAAAATACCAAAGATTTGCTCCTTAGTTGATCCAATTACCTTAAGCATATTGTATTCTTTTGAAAACCGAGAGCTTTCAAACTGCCCCATACTAAAGACGACAAATAAACCTATTAAAACCGATATGAGAGCTATCACAGAAATAATTTTTTGAAGTTGGTCAATAACTCTTAAAATATCTTTAACAGTTCTAGAAACATCAATCATTGATATGCTTGGAAATTCGTTAGCCAACTCAAATTGCATTTTCTCTTTTTGCTCGTTAGTCAATTCAGATAATACTCCAATAAACGATTTTGGTGCATCATCAATAGTACCTGGCTGCATTTCAACAAAGAAATTAGGTCTAAATGTTAACCAATTTACAGATTTTATATTAACGACTCTTGCTTCAATTTCCATACCTTGAATATCAAGAGTAATTTTATCATCTAATTTAACACCAATTCTTTTTGCATATCTTCTTTCAATTGAAACTTCCATTTCTTTAGGAGTACTCCAATCATAGATTCCACTAAATTCTTTGCCTTCAACGATAGTTATTTTGGGGGTTTTATTATAAGCATAAGTTAGATTGACTCCCCTATTTCTAAAAAAGCGATCTCTTTGATTTTCTCTAGTTGAAAATAATTCTTGATCTTTACTCGATTTTTCAAAGTCTTTGTCATTAATTTTAATCAGCCTTGATCTAACTAATGGCGTAATATCATTTAATTTACTACCTAGTTCTTTCACCTTATTTTGTAGATCGTCTAATTGGTTACTTTGTATATCAAATAAGAATAGTTGTGGAATTTTCTTACTCTCAGGTGCATCTAATTCAGACTGAATAGATGATTGCATTTGAGGAATAAAATTTATTAAAACGGCAGCTATTCCCATTGATAAAAATAGATTCAAACTTCCACTTCTATCTCTAAATAAGTTTCGTACAGATATTTTAATGAATGGGTTTTTAAAATTAAATTTTGAAACTATTTTCAAATAAATGAAAGCGAACACAATCAAAATGACAAAAGATACTGTTATGGCCCCCACAAAGTTCAGACCAACGAAATAGGAGTGAGAGATATAAATACTCATTAAAATAATGAACGTTGCAGATGGCAAAAATAATAATACCTTTTTTAGAAAACTTATTTCTTGTAAATCAATATTTACTATTAATTTCTTAGCTGGAAGAGAAGAGTATTGGTAAAAATAACTTAGTAAGAAAAAAATAGGACCGAATAATGCGACTACTAATCCTACTAAAATCATTTCAGTGTTTAATGAAAGATTAAAATCTATCTTAGTCAATTTTTCTAAACTTGGACCCAATGGTATGAATAACAAGAAGCTTACAAGTTGCGCAAATCCCCATGAAAAAATGCTTAAAATTAAAATTTTCCCGAATAATATAAAACTAATTCCTTTTCGACTAATGCCCATC
The DNA here is from genome assembly GCA_964015265.1 of uncultured Oligoflexia bacterium. Lineage (GTDB taxonomy): Bacteria > Bdellovibrionota > Bacteriovoracia > Bacteriovoracales > Bacteriovoracaceae > CAXHCD01. The sequence goes on along the minus strand of CAXHCD010000001.1, from coordinate 31,003 downwards.
AATTTATAGAGTGCTAAATTATAAATTTGACCTTGTAAATACGACCTAAATAGATAATTACACCCGATAAAACAGATTATTAATGCAACTAACATTAAAAGTCCGATATAATCAAAAATTCGCGATAAGGCCCGTCCTACATTTTGACCAGCTTCTTTTGCTGTTTGTAACCTTATTGTGTGATCTTCTAAATTTTTTTCGATACTTAGTTTTACTTCTTCAACATCTATTCCTCGAGCCAGTTTATAGATCCTTGCATCACGTAAAGTTGAAAGCTCGCTGACTAAACCCGTTTTCTGAAGAGACTTTAATGATATATAGGCCCTAGGGGCCAAGCTTATACCACTAGATGTATCAGAAGGATCTCTTTCAATAATTTTAGAAACCTTAAATTCTAAATTTCCAATTTTTAAAAAATCACCTACTTTAAGTTTAAATTGCGTTGCTAGTTCAGGGTAAACCCAAATTTCTAAATTCTTTTGTAATCGATTCATATCTTCAGGAGTTTGCTCCCCTGATTCTTTAAATTCAATCTTTCCATACATTGGATAATTAGTTTCAATTCCTCGTATTCTAACGAGCTTTCCAATATCTTTTGCTCTTCCCATGGTATACAAACGAATCATTCTAGATCTTTCTGCATGAGAAAACCTTGATTCCATTTTTTGTATTTCAGCTTCGTTTAATAATCTACGAGCTCTAATTGCAAAATCCCCACCTAGAAACTCTTTAGACTTACTATTTAAAACACTTTGAATAGATGAGGACAATGTCAGTAGAAAAATTAATCCAAGCAGGCCTATAAATAAATTTGTTGTAAATAAAAAAGAAAACTTCTTATTTTTAATTAAGTCTTTAAGTATCAGCTTAAAATAGAGCATTAAATAATTTTTCCTTCAGATAAAGAAACTACTCTATCACATCGGTGGGCCAACTCTGTATTATGTGTAACGAGAACCAAAGTTTTATTTTTTTGCTTAACAAGCTCAAATAGTAAATCCATAACTGCCTGCCCAGTATTAGCATCTAGAGAACCAGTCGGTTCATCTGCTAATATAATTTGAGGATCAGTTACTAGAGCACGTGCTAATCCAACTCTTTGACACTCTCCTCCAGAGAGCTGTCCAGGAGTGTGATCAAGTCGATGTGAAAGACCTACTCTGTCTAATAATTTTTGAGATTTATTATTTGCTTCACTGTCTTTTAAAATTTCAAGAGGTAAAGAGACATTCTCTAATGCATTTAAATGTGAAAATAAATGAAATTTTTGAAATACAATTCCTAAGTTTTTAGATCTAAATTCCGTAATACTTTTTTCTGATAAATTTGTAATATCAGTATTATTAATACTCAAAGTTCCTGAATCAGTTCGCTCTAGTCCTGATAGTAGAGAAAGTAATGTTGTTTTCCCACATCCACTAGGTCCAGTGATTGCAACAGTCTCACCCGCTTCAACTTTTAAACTTAACCCTTTGAGAACCTCAATATTTTGTTCACCTTGAACATAACTTTTTTTTACATTATTTATTTCAATCATATCAACTTCTTTAAAAAGGGAATTACATTATTTTTAATTTTTTCGTGACCTTTTTCATTTGGATGAATTCCATCATCAATATTAAATTCTTTCTTTCTCGCTACACCATCTAATAGAAATGGAATAAAAATAACATCAAATTTTTTAGCTAATTCTTTATAGCCTTTTTCAAAATCATCTCTATATTTCTTCCCATAATTTAATGGAAGTAACATTCCGGCCAAAACTACCTTTATTTTTTTATCCAGTGCTGTTTGAATTATTTTTTCTAAATTTTGAAAAGTTACTTTTAATGATATTCCGCGCAGTCCATCATTGGCACCTAAGGCGAGAAATAATATTTCAGGGCTTCTCTTGATATGCCAATTTAATCTTTCAAGACCACTAGAAGTTGTAGAGCCACTCACTCCACCATTAATAACCTTTATTAACTTTTGAGTTTTATTAAAATGTTGCTCTAATAAATATGGGTATGATTTTTCTCTTTTAACTCCGTAACCCTCTGTTAGAGAATCTCCAAGAAATAAGATTTTTTTCGGGGCGGCCATGCAGATAATAGGTAAAAACAAAAACAAAACAAAGAGGTTTTTCATTAAGACTCCAATAAAAAACCATTTTAGCATGTTAATTTATTTCAATGTCAAAAGAACGTTAAAACTTAGAATATTTGGAATAAAAAAAGCCTATCAGAAAGATAGGCTTATATGTTTTATTTAATTAAAAAATTATTGAGCAGCTTCTGCCGAAGATGTCTCCTGCTCTGCAGGTTCATCACCTGGAGCTTCAACGATTTCATCAGCTGGAGCTTCTTCAGGCTTAGGCTCAGGAGCGGAAATAAGACCCTCTTTTCTTAAGATTTCAACTTTCTCTTCACCATTAACCCAGTGTCCACTTGGCCTTCTAACTCCATATCTACCAGATCTTTTCTTAACGATGAAATACTCATCAGTCTTTTTTATAATTTCCATTAATCCTCCGTATATCGGAAGAGTTTAACTTAATTGGTTGAAAAAATAAATATTCAATTCACTGTTTTTTTTAACTATTTCCAAGACGTTGCATAGCAGTAAAATACAGATATCTTACTCGATCTACCAACTCTACTTCTGAGACTTTATTTGGAAGGATTCTTATATTCTTAAATGCGTCCTCAATTTTTATACACAATTCACAAATTTTGTTCGGAATCCATAAAAAATTATAATTTTGTGGAATATAATTATCTATTGAATCGAGATACTTGATAAATTCATCTACCTCAACACTATCGACTACAATTAACGTGATATCGTCATCTTCGAAGATAATTTCATTAAACTTTTTATCAAATGGAGAATATGAATTTAATAATCTTTTTATAGTAGATTTTTCTGGACCTATAAAATGCATCTTAAATCCTTCTAATGAGTGTTGATGACTTTGAGCTTTCAATATGGCAACTGCCTTATCAGTAATTGTTTTTGCCTCAAATGGTTTTAAAATATAGTCGTTCGCTTTGGCATCTATAATTTTTGAAATTGTTTTAAATGAAGTTTCAGCTGTTACTACTAAAAATGGTAATTTTTCATAACCACTGCTCTTACAATTTTCAACTAAGTCTATTCCATTCATCGAACCTGGCATGTTCACATCTGTAATAACAAGATCAAAATTATTACTCTTATCAAAAATTTTATTTTGGGCCTCTTTTGCACTAAAAGCAAAATCAAATTGGCAGTTTATTTCTCTTTCTAAAAAATTTTTTAAAATAATATGAATGCACGAAGAGTCGTCTACAATTAAGATTTTTTTAATAACTTGATCCATTTAAATAATACTAAAGGAATAATTATTTCGAGTCATTGCCGGTAGATATTTCCTGAGTAAACGGTCTCCACTGCCCTTGCCATGTATTTAACGACGCTTTTATTATCGATTCACTTTTACTATCAACTTCAATGAAAGCATAAGTTAATTTTGTATTATCTTCAAATTGAGCAGCATCAACACTAGGTATTGGATTCCAAGTTCCTGTATTAAAATAATATTTATTACCAGGAAAGCGTCTCCATTCCTTAACGTGAGTATGACCCATTATAACAGTGTGAAGAGAAGGATTTTTCTTCAAAATTTTTTTTGCCATTCTAGCATACTTAGGAAAAATAGTTATTTGCTTAAGAAGTTTTATAGTTGTTTTAAAATTTCTATTTTGTTTTGTGTACTCATCAAATTGAGTTCTAAAAAAATAGTTTAAAACGATTCTAAACATTTTTATGAAAAATAAAAAATCATGTATCAGCGTCCACTTAATATAGCTATTCATAGGTCGAACTTTATCAATATGAGGCCTGTCCTTTTTTAATATTGGTAAAATCCAAATACAAAAAAGGCTCCCCCACGGTAGATTAAGAATTTTTTTTCCAAATGGCCCATCTATATAATAACTTTTAGGTGGAACAGTGTTCACGACTTCAAATCTATGCCCATGCTCTATATGTATATTGTGAATATTTTTGTTGAAACAAAACTCAACTTCACCACTTACAATTTCATTAAATCTTTTTTGAAACTTTTTAAAATCTGCACCTGCATCATGATTTCCAATAATATAAGTTAATTTCTTATTAGGTCTTGATAGGAATAGTTTAATCCCTTCAAAAAAAGCTTTATGACCTTTGTGAATTTTATTTAGAGCGTTTACAGTGTGATCTTCATCTATTATATGAGTAAAGATACCATCAATATCAATTTGTATTAAGTTTAGAATATCTCCGTTTAAAACGATATGAACATTTTGCAAATAATATCGACCTGAAGAGTAATAGTCTACAAACTCATAAAACCTATCATCTTCAAAAAAATCTTCAAGAATGTTTACTTGGCCATTTTTAAGATATCTACCTTTACCAAGGTGAAGGTCACTTAGAACTAATAAAAGCATAATTAATCAAAGAGTTCGTCAGCTGTACAGACTCTTCCTCGCCCACTTTCTTTTGCTGCATACATCATCTTATCTGCCATTTCTAATATTTCTTCTTTTTTAGATGCATGTTCTGGATATACTGCGATTCCTATTGAAACCGTTAGTTTAAAGTCTTTATCTGCACTAAATGTATGCTTGCCAACTGAATCTAATATTCGATGCCCAATTGTCTTCGCCACTTTTGAGTCTACATCTGGTAAAATTAAAACAAATTCATCGCCACCATATCTATAGATTAAATCTTCTTCTCTTAAGACATGTTTAAGTAAATTTCCCATTTCTACGAGAAGAACTGTTCCTACAAGGTGACCATGACCATCATTTACTTTTTTAAAGTGATCAATATCAATAAAGATCACTGCAAAATCGTTTTTAGTTTCATTATAGTTTTTAATTTGATTTTCTAAATCAATATAAAGTCTTCTTTGATTAAATAGGCCCGTTACATCATCAATATGGGCAAGTATGCTTGACCTCTTAAGGGCTTCTACTTTAATTGCCTCTTGATAGTGCATATTTAAAATTTTTGCAAAGTTCTCTTCTATTCCTGATTCGAATTGTAAATTTGTAGACTCAATAATTGCAAAAAATTGCTGATTAGATTTTTTGCCAAGATTGATACTAAACAAATTTTTAGAACTTAAATTAAATTTATTAAATAGTGGACTTGAAAACACATTAATTATTAAGTCTTTAGGATTAACACCTTTTAGATTTTCTCTATTCCTAATAAACCTACATTTACTAGCAACATCATCAACTTCTTTACCTTCCAAATCTTGAGTACTAATAATTGAAAACTTTGAATTTTGAAATTGAGAACAGATAAACTTCTCAATACATTGAAAGTAGTCCTTCTCACTTTCCCATGGCCCTTCATTAACAACAAAATCTAATATACTTTTATTACTAATCATTAGACAGATCTACCTTTTTCTCTTTCTATTTTTTTTCTTACTTCTTCATCTATATCCACATCTTCTTCAAGCATTTGAATAGAGCTTCTAAGTGTTTTCATTACATTGCCTAATCGATCTTCTAATTTAACTTTATCAATTTTAGCTTTTTGTTCTTTAATACTTACATTTTCCATATTGAATTCTAAGGCATCAATATTTCTTTTTAATTCGAGAATTTTTAAGTCCCTATTCTTCACTTGGTTTTCAGCATCTTTCTTAACCATTTCTAGTTGATTTTCTAACTCAATTTCTCTTTGTTTTATTTGGTTTAAATCAATTCTCACTTTTTGATTTAACTTTGAAAATTCAAGTTTATAATTTCTTATTTTATCTTCAAGAATATCTTTTTTCTCTTTCGCCATATGATATTGATATTTATACTCTTCAATATCTTTAAAAGTTCTTTTCTTTAAAATTTGAATCTCAATTTTAAGTTCATCATTTTCAGATTTTAGATTTAAATTTTCTTGCTTATATATTTCACAATCTCTTCTCAGATCATTTAATTCCTTTAATACGCTTCCTCTTTCTTCTCTAAGATGACGAATAGTTTCTGAAACTCTAATCATCTCATCATCACTAGGAATATTTATATTTTCTGAATTATGTTCCTGTTGACTTAAGTTAAAGTCACCTGTTCCCAGATCAGTACTAGCAAGACTTTGAGGTAAAATTCTCGTAGCTTCAGTTGATTCTTCACCTAAGTTAAAGTCTTCTAAATTTCCAATTGTTGTTTTGGCAGTATCATCTGCATTAACTTGCGTATCAGTATTTTCATTGAAGTCAAACGAGGGTGAACTCTCTTGTTCTGCGATCGGAGACCTTTGTTTTAATTGATTTATAAAATCTTCAGACGCTGCAGTCATTAACTTAGTGGCCCTTGTAGCTTCTTCAAATTCATCGTCATCGTCATCATTGCCACTACCTAATCTTCCATCTACACTTATTTCAGTTTTACTTATTTCTTCAAGTCCTTCTGAGCTTGGAAGCTTCTTCGTTGAAACAGCTTCTTCATTATCTTCCGACTGAGCATCCAATGAAAATTCATCAAGATTTGTTATTTTTGTTGGAGCATCGTCATCATCTTCGTCATCACTTTCATCATCAACTGAATTTGATTCTAACACCATATCTTCAGAGTCGGATGGAGCAAGGTCTAAAGCATTTGAATTTGAATCTAAATCCAAATCTTCATCCTCTTCTACATTCTCATTAGATACCTTTAACTCATCCTTTTTATCTATTTCACTTAAATTGATTGATGATGTTGTATCAAATTCTAATTCAACTTCTTCAACTTTATTTTCTTCAGATTGTAACTCTTCTAATACAAGGGCACCTTCTCCCTCTTCTGCCAATTTATCAATATCGTTTTTTCCAAGATCAGTTAATGAAACTACTGCAGTAGCATCCTCATTACCTTGTGATTCAGGCTGGTCATTGGATTGCTCCATAGTTAACCCAGGATCAGAAACTTCAAACTCGAGTTCATCATCATCTTTCTTACTTTCACTCATCTTGACCTCTTGATCTTCATATCGCTGATCATTTTCGCTAAAAACTTGATCAAATTTATCCTGGATATCTAAATTTAATGTATTATCATAATCGGTACGAGTACCTTCTTCCCCTAATTCTGGATTATGATCAATTAATTCTTTTTTTACTTCTTTTTCCAAATCACCGAGATCAATATCACTTTCTCCAGGCAATAAATTATTAGATCCTTCACTCTTGTCTTCATCTGCATTTGTAGAAAAACTTAAATTCTCTTCAATCTCATTTCTTCTATCAGAAATAGTTGCATTCGAATCAAGGTCAAAATCATCAATTAATTCCCAAAGGTCTTCACTTTCAAATGGACTTAGTAAATAACCATCAGCTCCATCTTTTCCTTCTTGATGTTTACGACAATCTTTCACATCCATTTTGCTTGAAATCACAACTCTTTTTACATTTAACTCAGAAAGAAACTCTTTATTTACCTTTCGACCTCTTTTGTGATCTAGATCGATAAAAATAAGGCCTGTTCCACCCAAGAAATCGACAGCATATTTAAGCTTGTCTGTAACAAGATATTCAATTCCCTGTTTCTCAGCGAGAACCCCTTCCATTTCCTTATCTTGACCAAAATAGACAACTTTCATATTAATACCTCTGCTCTTTAATAATATCAAAGACATGGGTCTAATGATTCAGTGGGCAAAAAAATCGCCCTGATTAGCAAAAAAATATTGGCAAAATTCCCAGCAATTATGTTTGCCGCTTGATAGGCCTGTGCAGATTAGGTAAAATATAGTGAGTATTTTACTTGGGGAATTAATGAAAAATTTATTCATATTTATGTTTTTATTACTAAATGGAATTACTACGGCATTTTCTGCACAAAAAGTTATGCCTGCTCCGCTTCTAAGATTAGATCAGTATTTTTCACATCATGTTTTAGTGGCCGAAAAATCTACACATCAGCTACATATTTTTAAAAACAATAATGGTTTTCCCGAGTTACTAAAAACTTATAAAGTGGTTACAGGTAAAAAATCAGGAGACAAATTTTTTCAAGGCGATCACAGAACGCCAGAGGGAATCTTTCACTTTACCCAATTTATTCCACATGAAGAGCTTGTATCTAAATATGGTAAGGAAGGTGAAATCTATGGAGTTGGCGCATTTGTTATGAACTATCCTAACCCAATGGATAAAAAGTTTAAAAAAACAGGTTATGGAATTTGGTTACACTCTACAAATGATGAAACAAGAATAGAAAAGGGTTTAGATTCTAGAGGTTGTATTGTTGCCGCTAACAATGAACTAAAAGAAATTTCAACATATCTTGAATTAAATAAGACTCCGATTATAGTTGTTCAAGACTTAATTTATTTAAAAGAAAAAACTTGGCAATCTGCTAAATCAACACTTGAAGAAACAGTTGAGAGTTGGAGAAACGCATGGGAAAATGAAGATTTCGATAAATATATCTCTCATTACCACAAAACAGATTTTTTTGATCGTTACAGAGGTAATTATCAAAACTTCCGAATATATAAACGTGCTGTATTTTCAAATCCTGGAAAGCCTCAAGTTAACTTAGACAATATATCTATTTTTCAAAATTCTAGATATGCAGTTGTCACTTTTAAACAACACTATATTTCAAATACAATTAACGATACTGGAAAGAAAACACTCTACCTGAAAAAAGATCAATGGTACCAGTGGAAGATTGTAAATGAAACGTGGAATAAGCTTAAAGAAAACATTACAGATACTATTGCATTCGAACCAACAATGAGATTTTTCAAAGAAAATCAAGCTGAGTCGACTACTACTGCGGCAAAAAGCAATTAATGAAAAGTAAACTCTCGTTTATATTATTAGAAAAAGGTGATCGACCTAGATATTTGGAAGTAAATAAAAGTACGATTCGCTTTTTCTTTAATATACTTCCGATAGTTACTGTCGTACTAGTCATTCTCATTTTATTGGCCATGGCATATTTCAAAAATATTAGTTTAATGGCAGAAAAGAAAGTTCCTCGAATGATTGAAGAAATGAAAAGTGAGACGACCGAGCTAAAGAAAAAAATTGAAGATCTCAGCAAAATTAATAGTACTTTGGAAAATAAATTAGCAAATCAGGATATAAAGCAATTATTCTCTTTAGCACTATTCAGACCTGTTCCTGGACAACAAGACGTATCAAATATCCCAAGTATTGATATACAAGAAGTTGAAATCGCTCCAGTGAATCAAAATGTAATTGTACAATTCAATTTAAAAAATATTACGACTGAAGCTAAAAAAGTTTCTGGGTATATATTTATAAAGTTCAAATCTAAAGAAGGAATCCAATTTTACCCTGAAACTGCACTATTAGAAGATGACGTTTTAATTCCTTTTAATAAGGGTGAATCTTTTACGACATCAAGGTTTAGACCTGTAAAAGCAATTTTTGCACGGCCAAATATTAAAGGTACCATTTACGTAGAGATAATTATTTTCACTAGATCAGGAGATCTAATGAAACGTAAAATCTTAACCCATATCCTGAGCTAATTTATGGAAAACCAAAATATATCACTCAAAGAGCAAGAATTTATATACCTGGGAAAAAACTCATCAATGCAAGGTGAATTTGTTTTTGAAGGGCCTACTAGAATCAACTCTAAAATAACTGGAAATATCAAAATTACAGAAGGTAATCAAATTATTTTTGATCGACATTCAGATATCAATGGAGAGGTGTATGGGCACGATATTGAAATCTTTGGAAAGTTTGAAGGAAAAATTCATTCAAAAGGAAATGTGGTTGTTTATCCTTGTGCCAGTATAATCGGAGAAATCAAGGCAAAAAACTTGATTATCAAACCGGGTGCTCAAGTCAACATTAAGGGTGAAGCTGGCCAGTCTGGCGTTTAAGTTCTAAAGATTTCCATCCATAGCATCGCTCTATTACTTTTTCATCAGCAATTTCTATCTCTTTAGGAGAATCTATTTCCACGGCCCTAGTCTTTTCATAAAACTTAATTGTAGGATTTTTATCTAAGACCCATAAATATGACTGAGAATAATTTCTTTTTAATAACTCATCAAAACAGGCCTTTAATAATTTAAAACCTAATCCAATTTTATGAAATTTCTGAAGAAGATAGATACAATATACTTCTCCATAATCACTCTTATCTGAGTCACGTCCTGGCCCTGCATTAGAAAAACCTATTATTCCATGCTCAGGGTGTTCAGCAATATAAATTATATCTTCATCTCGAGAAGTACATTTTTTCCATAATTCATAACGATTTTTAAAATATAAAGGACGATCATCTAAAAAGTCTTGAGGAAGTAAACCTTTGTAGGCTTCTCTCCAAGAGTTTATATGAATATTAGCGATTTCAGCAGCATCTTCTATACATGCCTTGCGAATCTTTATTTCATCTACTTTCATAAAAATCTATAAAACTATAAAAAGTTTTTATAATTTATAACTTTAACTTTTCCTATTTTTGATAGCTCACTTCTTAAAGATTTAGGTCCTAAAACAACTATGTCAAATCCATTCCAACCAAATAAGCTTTTTGTTGCACTTATTACTTCTTCTTTAGAAAAAGATTTAACAATTTCAGGATATTTAACCAATGAATCATATGGCCTTCCAACATGATCTAAAAACATAAGCTCTCTTAATAATGAACTACTTTTTTCAAATGAAAACAAATGAGAACCCATTAAATAGTTTCTCATTCTTTCTAAATCTGCATCATTAAAAGAGCCCGCTTCAACTTTGCCTAAAGTTTCTTTAAGTGCATTTAATAGGTCAATGATTGTCTCATTTTTTGTAAAAGTTGAAATAATACTTCTTCCATATTGTGCCTGTCTTCCAGCATAGGCCGAAAGAGAATATGTTAAGCCTCTTTTAACCCTTACTTCTCTAAATAATAAGGATGTAAATCCTCCGCCAAGAAATCCTGAAGTTAATGACATTAACTCTGGATTACCAATTTCTTTGTCTTCTAAAAATTTTCCAATTCTAACTTGAGCTTGATTTGCTTTAGGAACAGTTATGAGGTGGACAGTTGGACCTGATTTTGAGTTTTTCTTCGAACTCGTAGATCGTTTAAAAAGACTTGCAGAGTTCTTCCAACCACAATTATCAGTCAATGTGTTCTTAATACTAAGAACATTTTTTGGCCCAGTTATATAAACTCTTTTATAAACTTTCTCATTAAAATATTGTCTTTTAGCAATAAGATGAGAAGTATGAATATTTTTAACAGTAGAAAGTTTACCTGAAACCGGACTTGAATACGGAGTCCCCTTTAAATTAATTTCTCTAAAAGCTCTAGATGCCAACTCTCCGTGACTATTAATTAGATTATTCATAGAACTTTGAAATCTTCTTTTTTCTTTTTGAACTTCTTCTTTAGGGTAATTTGTTTGTGTAAAAAGATGACATATTTTTTTAAATGTTGGAATTACATCTTTAACTAATCCAGATACTGAAAAAGTAGAAAATTCATGAGTGACATTTCCAGCGTATGAAACTCCATAGAACTCCAAATTATCACTGATCTGGCTTTGAGTATATCTATTTGTACCAGAATCAATTAGTCCAAACATTGCATTAGTTTCACCATACCTTCTTTTAGAATCACTTAAGGCTCCATCTGCAAAATAAACCACAACATCATAAGTTGGAAATCTTTCATCTTCCATATAGACGACTTCAAGTCCATCCCAGTTTAGTTTTTGAATATTATCGATTCCCGCTGCAAAAGAATTTAGCGATGTTAAAAATCCTAATAAAGTAATGATCTTTTTAAACATTATCCCTTCCTCTTTGGATGCTTATCCCAAATAGTGACAAAAATATACTCTCCACTCTTAAACATTGAGTGACATGTATCCATCAACTCTTCTAAAGTAATTGAGTTATAAATATCAACTTCATCTTTATACTTAGAATAATCTCCAAAATAATTTTCATAGCTTCCAATAAATTGAGCTATTCCTGCATTAGTTTGAAGTCCTTTATAAAATTGAATTAGATATTGATTTTTAATCTTCTGTAAATTTCTCTCAGTAATTGCGTTCTTACAAACTTTTCTCATTTCTCTATGAATATTATCTTTAAATCTATTCAGGTTAGTTCTTTTTAAAAGTTCACCAGAGATAAAAAATACCCCGTTATATTTTAAGTTATAATTAGCAGCATAAATATTATTTAAGCTAGGTGATTTACTCTTTACATACCTTTGATATAGGTATGAGCTGGCTCCATCTCCTAAAACTGATGAAAGAATATCCATTACATAAGAAGCCCTATCTCCAAGCTTCTTACCTTTATAGGCCATCATGAAAATTGGTGAAGGCGACTCTCCATGAATTTTGTACCAATTTCGATACTGACCTTGATGCTTATATATTTCAGGGTCATCCATTTCTTTTTTAGTTTCAGCTACTTTTTCAGAGCGTTTTAATGGCCCGTAATATTTCTTAATTAAATCAAAAGTATCATCACTATCTACATCACCAACAATTACAACCACAGCATTGTTTGGAGCATAAAACTTTTTAAAATATTCAAAAACCGCGTCTCTATCTAAATTTTTTATATCTTCAGGTTCACCAATGACTGATCCACCATAAGGAGTTTTTCTAAAAACTGCCTTCATCATTTTTTGATAAAGTTTTCCATGAGGAGAATTTTCATAACGCATTTTTCTTTCTTCAAGTACAACCTGCTTTTCTTTTTCAAAGCCTGTTGGCTCTAAAGCAAGATTAACCATTCTGTCTGCTTCTAGATCAATAACCTTTTCAAGTGCCGCTGACGGTAGATCTTCATAGTAAACAGTAGAGTCAAAAGTAGTGTAAGCATTATTACTACCACCATTATTTTCAATTATTTTATCAAACTCACCTGGCCCATATTTTTTAGCCCCTTTAAACATTAAATGTTCAAGAAAGTGAGATGCGCCAGTAATACCTTTTCTTTCATGTCTTCCTCCAACATCATAAAATGTGTAGTAAGAAAAAACTGGTAGCCTTTTATTTTCAACAATTAATACTCTCAACCCGTTATCTAAAGTGAGTTTTTTAACATTTAATTGAACTGAAGTTGAAGAGCTTTCGCTGTCATTTTGTGTAATCTGATTTTTGTTGCTAGAACAAGAAAACAGTAAAAATAATAAGACTAAGTATTTCATATATTTTTAGACTCCTCTAATAATTTATGCTTTGATAGAATAGAGTAAAGCACTTAAAAAAAAATGGCAAAAAGAAACGAGATTACAATTTTAGGAAGTGGAACAAGTACAGGTATCCCAATGGTTGGATGCTATTGTGATATTTGTATGTCAAAAAACCCAAAAGACAAACGATATCGCTCAAGTATACTAATTTCCACCAATTCAAATACTTTTTTAATAGACACTACTCCAGATTTTAGAACTCAGGCCTTAGCTCACAATATAAATGATTTAGATTTTGTCATTATTACTCACGAACATTCTGATCATACTAATGGCATTGATGACTTAAGGCCTCTAACTTTCGGCCCTCCAAAAAAAACAATTCCAATTTATACAAATTCATATTGTGCTCAAGACTTAAAAGTTAGATATCCTTATATTTTCGATCAAAAAACTATTTTTAAAGATCGTCCAATTTTGGGTGGAGGAATTGCATCACTAGAATTAAAGGAAATTGAAAATAATTTTAATCATGATAGTGAAGTTTTCGAAACACTGATGCTCGAGCATGGATATACTAAAACCTTAGGTATTATTCATGAATCTTTTGCTTACCTCATAGACTGTAATGAAATTAAGGATGAACAATTAGAACTGATGAAAAATAAAAATCTAGATTTAATAATTATAGACTGCTGCCAAATCGAAAAACATGATACTCACCTTAATTATTTTCAGGCCTTTGATTACATAAAGAAAATTGCTCCAAAGAGGGCCGGACTCATTCACATGAATCACTCACTTTCTCATGAGTTTTTGGAAACTGAGATTGAAATGAGCTTCAAGGATAGCTCAATTGAAGTTTTTCCGTGTTTTGATAATCAAATTCTAAATTACTAGCCCAAAACCCACGTGTTTTCAACAAGTTACAACAGTTGTAAGTTTACTCAAAATAAATTGTCATCTTTCCAATTTCTATAAAAAATGACATTATGACGGCAAATTGTTGATGTAATTATGAGAGGGGTTTCGCACATGAAAATTGGTGTTCCAAAGGAAATTAAAAATAATGAAAACAGAGTTGGACTTGTTCCAGGTGGAGTTCGTCAACTCGTACATGATGGCCATGAAGTTTACGTTGAAACTAAGGCCGGCTTAGGTATTGGCATTAGCGATGAGGAGTACATAAAAGCTGGTGGAAAAATTCTTCCTACGCTTGAAGATGTATTTGCAACAGCCGATATGATTATAAAAGTTAAGGAACCACAGCCTAGAGAAATAGCTTGTTTAAAACCTAACCACATTCTTTATACATATTTACATTTAGCAGCAGATAAAGAACTTACAGAGGGCCTAATGAAAAGTGGAGCAACTTGTATTGCCTACGAAACAATTCAGCCAGAAGATAACTCTCTTCCACTTCTTGTACCTATGTCTGAAGTTGCAGGTAGAATGGCCACGCAAATTGGTGCATCTTACTTACAATTAGACCATGGTGGAAAAGGTGTTTTACTCGGAGGTGTTCCAGGTACACGAAGAGCAAAAGTTACAGTAATTGGTTGTGGGATTGCTGGAACAAATGCAATCAAAATGGCCATGGGAATGGGTGCTGATGTTACAGCAATTGATTTATCTACAAAACGTTTAGCTGAATTAGACGATCTTTTTGACAATAGAATCACAACTCTATTTTCAAATATTGAAAATATTGAAAAATCAGTCCTAGAGTCTGATCTTGTAATTGGTGCAGTTCTTATTCCAGGCGCCAAAGCTCCAAAATTAGTGACTAGAGAAATGATCTCAAAAATGGAAAAAGGATCAGTAGTTGTAGATATCGCTGTTGATCAGGGTGGATGTATTGAAACTTGTAAGCCGACAACTCACCAAGAGCCTACTTTTGAGGTAGATGGAGTCGTTCATTATTGTGTGGCAAATATGCCAGGTGCTGTTGCACAAACTTCAACTTATGCTCTAACAAATGTTACACTTAAATATGCAAGATTAATCGCTTCTATTGGTGTCGATGAAGCGGCCAAAAAAGATACTGCCTTCAAAAAAGGTATCAATATTTATAAAGGCGATCTTGTTTACAAAGCAGTTGCAAGTGATTTGAATTTAAAATATACAGAACTAAACTTATAATAAATGTATAGGGGTCACTTCATGGAATGAGTGACCCCTTATATGACAGGGAAGCCCATGAAGATCATTACATTAATAACCTTAACATTTTTATCACTGAATTCTCATGCAGTTGTTGAAACTGAATTAAATGAAAAATTTCACTCTGAAGTTCTTCCATTTATTTTTCATCATACAAAACAGAAGCGATTCTTAAGTAAAGATTCGAAGCTAAAACATAAAGCAAGTATTTTCTACTTAAGTTATAAAGTTCAAAATCCAAAGGGTGTCATTGTACTCTCTCCAGGTAGAACTCAGTCTTATGCAAATTTTTATGAGCTATTTTATGACTTAAGAAATGAGGGGTACGATATTTTTGCTATCGATCACATTGGACAAGGTCACTCCCAAAGACTTTTAACCGATGTTCAAAAATGTCATGTCAAAAAGTTTTCTCAATACTTAGTTCACTTTGAAAGGTTTATGAATAAAGTCATTAAGGTAGAAAATTATGAAAAGAGAATTCTAATTGGGCATTCAATGGGTGGGCATATTGCAACTCACTATGCGAAAACAAATCCAGACCGAGTTCATAATCTATTTTTATCTGCGCCAATGTACGACTTCCCTACTGGAAAATATACTAAATTTCAGGCAACTCAATTATCAAGAATTTTAGTTCTTCTAGGTCAAGGCAATAAATACGCTCCGGGTAAAGGACCTTATGATCTAAATTGGCAATTTGAAGGAAATGATTCTACCAATTCAAAAACTAGGTTTGAAATTCAAAAATATATTAGAAGAGAGTATCCGATGACTCAGTTAGGAGGTCCTACTGCTAGATGGGTTATGACTTCTATATATGCCAACAAAGCTTTAGAAAAAGATATTGATAGAATCTACGCTAAGACGACAATTTTTCAAGCAGAGTTAGACGCTGTTGTATTAAACCCTCCTCAAAATCAACTATGTGAAAAAATGAGAAATTGTAATTTGATTCTAATGAAAGGAGCTAAACATAGCCTTCTTCATGGTAAAGATAAAACTAGAAATTTTATAATTAATAAGATTAAAGAAGTTTTATAGATTAGTGTTCTCTAGCTTTCTTAGAAAGATGGGAGTCTAATACTTTCGCCCATCTTTCAAGTTGTCTTTTTCTAGAATTAATTACTTCCATAAAGTCATCTTTAGTGAATGGCTTCAAAACAATGTCATCGGCCCCTGCAAAAAAGCATGCTGATAATTTAATGAGTCTACTTTCACCAGTCATCATTACAACAGAAATACCTTTACTCATTCCTTTTAATTTTTCTAATAATTCATCTCCCTCCATATCTACTAAATTTATATCAATCATAGCGATATGAACGTCTGAATTTTCAAGGTATTTTAAAAGTTCTTCTGCACTTGGAAATGCCAAAGGTTCATACTCTTCATATTCTTCAACAAAGTCTTTCAGAGTTTCTAAAACATCTGGTTCATCATCAACAATAGCTACTTTTATGGGGTATTTTACAAACATACAGTTATTTTAATTCGAAAGACCATTTCAACATATATAAGAAATATTTATTTTAAGTAAAAAAATCTAAACCTCGAGAAGTTCAAGTTAATTAGATCTAAACGACTGAATTGCTAAGTTAATTCGAGTAACTTCTTCACCTTTAATTTCACCATTTTCAGTGCAAGAAGTTCCATACTTATTACATTTATTTACTGTATAACAAATTTTATCATCTCTAATGGTTTCTACGTAATCAGTTTTTCCTCTTACAAGAATTCCTTCAACTAAGCCTGTTCTTTGATTAAAAACGGGAGCTCCAGAGTTACCTTGAAATGTATCAAGAGTTGTTGTGAAATAAGTTTTTTCATTTATATCTCTAACAATTCCATTTCTAGCAATTTTTTGAGGTAGACCACTTGGATAACCGATCACTGCAACTTTTTCATTTTTTTGTATTTTTCCACTTCTTCTAAATTTTAAAGGCCTTCTTCCTTTTACATCTCGATCTAACTGAACAACCGCATAATCAACTTTCTTCCCGACTCTTAAAACTTTTTTACACTTATAAACCTGATTAGCACCAAAGCTATTTTTTACTTTTCCATATCTATTCAATTTATAATCAAAAATCCAAACTGTTTCAGAGCAATTATCATCAGAAAAAATATCTTTCACACAGTGAGCAGCTGTAATCATTAAATTTTTAGCAATTAAAAAACCAGAACATCTGGCCATGGCCGGCTGCTTTGCAAATCTTTCTCCCTGACAAAGTGGAGTTTCTCTGGCCTCCATTTTTTGCTCTAGGGTTTTAAATCCACCTTTAACTCTTACAGATTTTTTATCTTTATCTACTTCAAGGTAACTTTTATGAAACTGAGCTGCTGTTGAGTTTGATAAGTATCTCCACTGGCTTCTTGAGTATGCAATTGAGTCAATTCTATCATCTTTTCCGTAAATAACTTCTGGTTCAATTTCTTGTGCGAAAGTACTAAAACTCAAGGCATAAAATACAACGGCCAATAACTTAATCAATTTGCTCTCCTATTCTCCAAGCATTTCTAACGAATATATGCTGATATTACAATTTTGAATTTCTTACACTTACTATCTTTTTGAACACTTGGGCCTTGTTATCAGAATTTCCAGCCTTGCTTCGCAGCAAAAACCCTCCTACAATAGAGTTATGACTGGTATTAAAATCTTAGATACAATTTTGGGTGCTCTTTCATTAATTGTTGCAGGGCTATGTGTGGGTATTTTTGTTTACACAGAAGTCATTTATAAAAGACCAAACTTTAATAATGAGGCAGAAGAAAAGAATCTCACGACTGAAACCGAAGAATCTTTAGACATTCGTCCTTATAAATTGAATCGACTTACAATTAATTTGAAATCCAGAACTAAACGACTTAGATTCTTAGATGTCGTTATTCACCTAGTACCTTTTAAGAATAGTACGAATCAATTATTTG
This sequence comes from uncultured Oligoflexia bacterium, assembly GCA_964015265.1. Taxonomy (GTDB): domain Bacteria; phylum Bdellovibrionota; class Bacteriovoracia; order Bacteriovoracales; family Bacteriovoracaceae; genus CAXHCD01. The sequence goes on along the minus strand of CAXHCD010000001.1, from coordinate 12,761 downwards.
AAGATAATCAAGCAGTTATCAATGATTCCATTATCACTATTGCTGGGGCAATGAACCCAGATGAGTTAAATTCAGTTGCAGGTAAAATTTTATTAGAAGATAGAATTAAAAGACAAATCAATAAGAAGTTTAATAAGCCTGTTTTAAAAGAAGTTTTTTATTCGAAGTTTGTGGTCCAATAATTACCTTTAGATTCTCATCAGACCACTTATTTAAAATATAATTAAGAATTTTCTGAACTAGAAGAAGCGCTCGAAGGTGCATCTGTCAAAGTCATATTTGAATCATCATCACCCAATGACTTTAAAAACTCATCAACTTGAGCTTTAGTTAATTTACCTTCTGCTACAAGTTTATCTCTTAATCTAATATCCAATAGTTTGTCTTGAAGTGCTCTACTTAACTGCATTTCTACCTCGCGTTATAATCTAATTTGATTCCTGAAAGTAACACCTAGCAACTAACTTGGCAAGCTTATAGAGCAAATTTAGGGATTATTGAAAGTACTTTGGTGGATGATCGTCACCATTTTCATCATCCCTTTCCCCTTGAATAAGTGTAAACTTATTCTTCTTACGCTCGCGATTAAAATCATTAATATTTACTCGCATTTTTTGAGACAATTTTGTCTGCTGAAGCATAAACAAAAAGGCAAATAGCATCGCCCCAAGTTGTCCCCAAATTACTGCTGCACCTGATGAGAAAAAACCCATATAAAGTTGCATAAATATTATCAAGGCACAGAAATACTTCGCAGCCACTGGAAAAATAAGCATGAATGAAAATGTCCTATTTGGATAAAGAATGGCATAGGCCAATAATAGAGCGTTAACGATTCCACCCATTCCTAACATTGGGTATATCCAAGCTCCTTTTAAAAAATAAGAAAAAATCAAAAATACAAAGGCCGATCCCAAAGTTGTAGCAGTTAAGAATAATAAATATCTTCTTTCTCCCCAAAGAACTTCAAGCTCACAGCCAATTAACCAAAATAAAAGTCCATTAAAAACAACTTCCATAAGACCAGTTCCAATCATTGGAAAAGTTATGACCTGATAAATATGCCCTGAAAAAAACTTTGCGCCACTAAGACCAAACATTGCCCCTAAACTTATACCCATAGCTTTAGAAAAAATACTGTCCAAAACAAATAAGGCCACATAAGAGATAATTATTATTTTATTTATACGTGTAAGTGTTGGCATTTGAAGTTGATATCCACCGTTTTGCATACTAACCTTCTATTTTTTGAGAGACTTCAATAAGTACGCCCCCCGTAGATTTTGGGTGAATAAAGTTAACAAGACAATTTCCAGCTCCTACAGTTGGAGCCTCATATATTAATCTGTATCCCTTATTCTTAAGTTCTTCACATTTTTGTTTTACATCTTTAACTCTAAAACAAAGGTGATGTATTCCCTGTCCATTTTTTTCAATAAATTTATGAATTGGCCCATCTTCACCATAAGGACATAAAAGCTCTATGTGAGCATGAGTATCAATATGAGCAAATGCAGTTGTTACACCTTGAGACTCCACAACTTCTCTTTCTTTTTGGAAAGTAAAACCAATATCTTCATATACTTTTTGTGAGATATCCAAATCTTTTACGGCAATGGCCACGTGATCAAGAAAAGCGTCGTCTAACATAATCATCCTTTGAAATTAGAACTAGATACTAACAAAAAATGAAAATTTATTAAAGCGAGCTTCCAAAATTGTTTTAGATTCCATCAATTATGCTTTGAATCTGAGAAAAGTCTGTTGGCGGATCAATCGCCTGCAAGCAAAATGATGGGTCATTTGGATCAAAGTCAGGAATATCTGGAGTTAAAGGTTGAATACAAGTATTATCAACACAGTTTCCAAAAGTTGGAACTTGATAACATCTTCTTGCACAAGTTTGAACTCCATTTGAAAATCCAGTTTTAACTATAAAACATGTTCTAATTGATTCTTGTCGACAAAATTCTTTGGCCACACAAGTTTGTCCAGGTGATTTCGAACAATAAACCCCACCTACTGGATCGTGAACAGCACATGTTCCAGTCGATGAATTACAACATAAACTTGCGCAATCAAAATCAGATGAACAAGTTCCACCTATACCTGTATTACCAGTTGAAGTTGAATCTTCTTTACACTGAGAAACAATTTCTTTTGACCAACATCTTTTATTAAAACAACATTCATTATTTCCACACTCACTACTCGCATCACAATTTTTAAGTGAAGTATAAAGAATTTCTTCACCTAGGAAATCTTTTTGAGAAACACGCGAAAGTTGAAGTTTTAAATCAATACTTTCTGAAATAACGACAGGTTCATCTGTAACGGCCGCATCTTTATCCTTTACTAAGACTTCTACAGTCGCAGTTACATTACAAGAATTAATTCCTTCATTTGTATTAGGATCATAATTAACAGCTCTTAAATTACAACCATCAACAAATATTGAATCGCCACCAGTTAAGAGTCTTTGAAGTGTTCTTATATCAAAGGCATTAGTTGAACCAAAGTATTCTCTTCCTGCCTTGAAGTTCATTAGTCCAGCACGAGGAAATAAAAAAGAAGTGTATCCAGTACTAGGATCTCCCGCTGTAAATGCGTTAGCAAATAAACCTGATGGTGAAGTCACAGCAGAAAATAAAGCATCTCCAGTAATTTCCCAATTGGCCTGATTAATTGGTCTATAAGGGCCATTATAAATATAACCTGGAGTTATAACTGCTCCAATTGTTAGAGCGGCAGCAGTTGTTCCCAAAACTCCGTTGAGATTTGCGAGATCATTATTATCGGGAAGACATTTTGTTAAATTTTGAGCGAGAGAATCATTAGAGTAACCACTATCACTTAAATCAATTTGAGCTTTACTTGGAACAACTGAAAGATTCGTTCCACTATCAGTTAAGCCTCTATCAACAACTTTAGCGTAAGCATATAAACAGGTCTCTCCCGTAGCATCACAACGAGCATTACTTGCTGAGCTTTGAAAAGTGGGATCATAATCAATTGCTAATCCCCTACAATATAAACCTGAAGATGTTGGGTCTTGAGTTGGAGTCGTACCACTAGAATAATCGTTATAATCAAATAAATCGTAAGATAATACTATGTCTTCAAAAGGTCTTGATGAAAGATCAACATTTAAAACTTCTAAATCAGATAATGAAGCAAGAGCTATATCATCAACTCTTGTGACTGTTGCTGGTAAAGTAACTTCAGTAAGATCTCGCCCTAACCGAAAACGAACCCAAATAAATTTATCTTGAAGAGAAGAAATATTTAAACCTGAAATATATAATCTTTCACTGAAGTTTTTAGGAATAGTAACTTTCGTTCTAAAGTTTCCGTCGTTGGGATCAATGAATTGTCTTAATTCAACACGTGTAATTGTTTGTCCCGTATCTTCATCTGAATCAATACCACCATCTCCACCAATTGCACCGTCTCCATCTCCACTACCTGATCCTTGATCGATATTATCTGTCAGTTTAGATAATTTTCTAGAGCTTGATGGTGAACCCAAACAAGAACATAAAATGAGTAAAAAAATAATCGATAATACTTTCATCATAATCCGCGTAATCTCAATTACTTATCGTCACAAATGGACGCGCCCTTTACTCTTTAATTATACCTTGGATTATAAATATGACTCTCTAACTATATGATTTTATTAAGATTTTATAAATACTCTTAAAATTCTTACAAAAAATAGCGCCACAAATTTTGGTCAAAATGAACAGTTTTCCATTTAATTACTATCTTTCTCTACTTCCACCTATTCCCATAGGCCCGTAATTAGCATCAGTCTCACCTTCTATTTCATTAGATAATTGAGAAGCATTAAGTTTTTTCAAAACTACCTTTTTACATTTTCCATCAATATTAGTGATAGTAGTAAATGTAGATTGATCCTTTTTAATATCTTCTTGAAAATATAAATTCATAAAACCATGAAGTTGATCTCCTAAAACAATATTTTGCGCTAAAGGAACTAATTGAAAGCCATACCTTCCAATTTCAACTCCACCTTTATTTAAAACTACCATTGAGGATTTTTCTTTTGATCTTGAAAATTGAAAAAAGCCACTATCATCAATAGCTTTTTGAAATATTGCTTGGGTTCCCTTATTAGGGATATTTTTTGCTTTATCTTCTTCTTTAGAACTACATTTTTGTATTTCATCAACTTTAAACCAAGATTTATCAGATATAATATTAGACCGAGTTTGTTCAGATAGTTCCTTTGCCTTAGCAAACTCTGCTTCGCTAAGAGGTCTTGATGAACCGAATAAATCACTTAATGACTTATCAACATCAAATTTAAAAGTCTTTTTTCCATCTACTTCAATTACTTTTATAGGGACACCTTTATTTGCTAGCTTCATTAAAGCACTTGCAGCTTTTTTATCACCACTATTTCTTTTTGCATGAGCATACATATGGAAAATATTAAAGATTTCTCCATTTCTTCCAGGTTTTTGCTCTGGAATAAAATAGTGTTTTGAACCCTTTTTAATTATTTTTCCATTATTTAACATGTGATCAGAAACATCATTTCCTGGCCCTACAGAAGGAGAAATAGTTTTTACATTACCATCACTATCCACATGATACATGATCGAATTTCGTCCTTCAGATACTTTACTTTGCGTGATCCACGCTCCGGAAAAATCATTTGCTAAAGTTACCGCAGATAGAAATAGAGCTGATAAAACTAATTTATTAAGCATAAGATACTCCCTCAATTAGTTATCGGATACCCTAGTAGATAGCTTTAGTAATAGGCTTAAATATTTAAAATTATTTATTCGATAAAGGTATTATTTCCGGGTATCCTCCTGCCGGAAATCTCCACCGCCAGCGGCAAAAGCCGAAGGGTTTTGAAGCTGAGTGGAACATAGGATCTATTGAAAATATAATAAGAAAATAGTCGCGAGTGAAACGACCTCGTTTATCTTACTTACTTAAGGGTATTATTTCCGGGTATCCTCCTGCCGGAAATCTCCATACCGAAGTCGTATCCCATCCAGTAAAATTAGCGGAATTATCCATGGCCGAAGTTGAAAGTCCTTCAAACTGTCCAGCTGAATCTGCTCCAGCTATTAGATCACTATCCCAATAATTATTTGAAGCTATTTCACCTCCCCCAGTTGCCCCCCAAAATGGATGAACAGAAGCAGGGCCAGTTACAGAAGTTGAACGAGAGTAACATCTCTGAATTGTTGGAGTATTAGCTGACATTGTTCTTCCAATAAAGCCTCCTACTGTACCAGTTGTCGCATTAACGGTACCAGTTGCAAAAGAATCTTCAATTAAAGAGCCTGTCCCCGCTTGACCAACAAATCCACCTACTCTTCTAGTTGTAGAGGTAACATTACCAAGAGCATACGACCTTCTAATAGTTCCATAATGAGTCCCTACAAATCCACCAACCTGTTGATTATCCACATCGACGTAAACATCTGCACCGGAATCAATAATCTCTCCATTACAAATTCCAACAAAGCCTCCTACATTACTAGTGTTTGTACCTATAGATCCATAAGCAAAACTATCTTTTACAACTGAACCAGCACTTGTCGTTCCAACAAATCCACCTACTGGATTGTTTGGCCCATTCATTACAACTGTTGCATTAACGCTACTATTTTCAACTAAAGCATTCGCTGAAATTACTCCAGCAAAACCTCCAGCATTATCCCAGCCTTGAATATAACCTTGCACATGACAATTACTAATATATCCATCTACATCTCCTACTAAAATTCCCGTTACTGAATCCGCTGAAGTTATATTTGCCAAAACTATTTTAATATTTTTTAATATTGCAGTACTAGTCATACGACCAACAAATCCAAAGTAAGTTGGAGGATTATCTTTTACCAAGTTTGAAATTATATAACCTCCTCCATCAATACTTCCACTAAACGGGTTTGTATTGTCTCCAATAGAATTCCAAGTCGATCCCTTAAGATCAATATCATTTAATATTAAATAGTGAGAAGCACAGCCAGCACTACTATCAGAATCACAACCACTAGTGCTCATATCTAATAATTGTTCTTTAAAACAAATTATATAAGGATCATCAAAAGTTCCCGACCCAATATCATTATAGTTAACCGCTGCTGAGCTTGCCTGACAAATGGGATGAAGATTCCATCTAAGCATTGGTTCTCTTACAGTATCTTCAAGTAACCAAATATCACTTGCATCCCAATTAGAAAAAGTTGCGGCCGCTTTCATTTCAGTTGCTGTCTTTCCTTCATATTGACCAGCAATATCGCTAAAGCCCTGTGTAGTATAAGATGTACTAGTAGAACTCGTTTCATTCCAATAATTATACTCGGCCGTTGCGGAGCCCCCACGAATTAAGCCCCCTACAGATGTTCCTCCAACGGAACCAATTGTTGAAGCATAAGTATTTTTTAAAATACTTGGTGCTGAACCTATAGCAGAAATATCATTTGAACTCGTTGTTAAAAGCTCTCCATTAAAATATGAATTGATAACTTCTGATCCTCCACCTTCAACGAGACCACCAATCGAGCTTGAAGCAGCACCATTATCGTCGATAGTCATAGAACTTTGAGATCTGTTTAATTTACCTACTCCACGACCTGAGATTCCGGCAGTTGTACCTGATCCTGCTCCTTGAAGAGTCATCGTTCCGGTACTAAAAATTTTATCCATGTAAGCACTAGAGTATTGCCGTCCAATGACACCACCTGAAGTGTCATAAACATTATCCATCGTTATAAAAGCTTTTATTCTATGAAAATAGTTCTCCCAGGAATTAACTTGAGTAGCAGATAAAATACCACCAACTTGATTTCCAGTCATAGAAAGTTTCCCACTTCCAGTTATGCCGTAAAAAACACCTCTAAATACTGTATGAAACATTCCCCCAGTAAAAGAACTTAAGGTAGAATTTAATTCCGCAGAAATATTTAAAACTTGTCCGTCTGTAACTCCATGAACAATTACGCCCTCTGTAGTACTAGAGTCCGCAATAACATGAATATTTTTAATTACTCCATCGTTCACAGAAGTAGCAATTTTTCCTAATATATTTTTGATATTATATCCTCTTCCATCAAAGCTTCCAGAAATTGTAGAAATTGTAGGATTTGTTCCTTGCATATCAATATCGGATCCCAATATATAATAAGTGTTCGCAGGAATTGAAGATAAACTAGTAAATTGAGTTTTATTACAAATGATATAAGGATCACTAATTGTTCCTGATCCTATATCATCGTGATTAACTGCCGATAAATTATCTAAACATTTACCTTCCGGACTCGTTTTATGAATTGGATATCCACGAGTATCAAGTTGAACCCAATCAGTTGTATAATCCCAGAAACCAGATTGCCCTGAATCAAAATTAGCGTCATCCATAAACTGAGAAGAAGTTCTTCCCTCATATTCTCCAGCGGAACTGGCCGCTGAGTTTGTTCCATCTAATGCACTTAATGTTGAATCCCAATAATTATCATTCAGAGTTGCTGAAATTAAGTTGTGAATAAATGAGTAAGCTAGCGTTGTTGCATTTAATCTTGCCATTGAATAATTATTATCTAATGTTCCAGAGACAATTGTTCCAACAAAGCCTCCGATATTTTGCCCACGCACTTCATTTTTATTATATGAATTTGTAATTGCGGCCGTATTATCCACAAGACCAGCAAATCCACCATTACCAGTTGTTCCTCTTCCAATAAAGGTACTCGTTGTATAACAGCGATTTATTGTTCCCCCTTCCATACTACCTATAAAACCACCTGCGTAATTTATACCTGAAGTTAAACCACTTGAATAAGAGTCCGTTATTGATCCAGCTTGCAGTACTCCAACAAAACCGCCCGAAGTATTAACTCCAATTACATTACCGCTACTATGGGAATTTGATATATTACATCCACCTCCCATTTGACCAACGAACCCACCAACATTAGAACTTAATCCATAAATGTCTGAAGTAGAGTAAGATCTCGTAATTGTTCCTCTACAATATCCAATAAAACCACCACTTGAAAATTGAGGGGCCCTTACTACTCCCATTGAAAAGCTATCACTTATAGTTGTTCCAAATTGAGCATGTCCAGCAAAGCCTCCGTTATTTCCACCTCCGCCTAACTTGAGATCAACTCCAGACCAAGATTGAGTTACATTAGTTCCAGTTCCAATATAACCAATTAAACCACCACTAAAATTATTGGCCCCAGTATTATATACATCTCCCAAAGAATATGACTGTGTAGTCGTTCCAGAACCTTCAAAAGCACCGATTAATCCACCTGCATTTTCTCCAGCGGCCCGAACTTCGACTATTGAGTGAGTGTTTGAAATTGAAGTAGCACTTCCTGTATCAGAGGCGCCCAATAATCCTCCAATATAGTTTCCAGTTGAAGTTATAATTGCATCATCAACAAAAGAATTACTTATAGAAGTATTATCAGATCTACCAACCAAACCACCTAAATATGTTGCTCCATCAACTGTTCCATTTTTAGAACTTAAATTTGTTAGTGTCGTAGTAGCACAAGAAGATCTTCCAATAAAAGTACCTACATGATTTTGACCATCAATATTAAATGTATCTATGTGTAAATTTTGAATAGTCGCTCCACAAGTTTCACCAACTAAACCAACTTCATCTGTTCCACTAATTGTTAAGTTTGATAAAACTTTATCGTTTCCTTCAATTGTTCCAGTGAATGGATTTGTGGAGTTTCCTATTGGAGTATAAGCTTCATCATTAACATTTATATTATCATTAATGACAAAATTACTTGAACAAGCAGAAGCCGTAGAAGCATTACAACCATCAGTTGTATCAGTTCCAATATCTTTTAATTGCTCTTTAGAAAAAATTTCATAAGGATAATTTGAGCTACCATCACCAATTGAATCAAATAAGGTAAGTGTAGAAAAATCAAAGTATGCAATTGCTCCGAGATCCCAATTAGTTCTTGTTGTAAAATTAATATCTGTATTAAAAGAAAAATATGAATTTGAAGAAAGATCAAGACCAGTATTATTAGCTGCCGTATCAGCAGCAGCCAGTCTAAAGTCTCTATTTGTTTCATTAACAAATAAAACTGTAGCATTTGGATATGGATTAGTTCCTGTTGCGGTGGCATCAGAACTTAGACTATTTTCTTTATTAATCACCCCGAAATAATCAAAACTAGAATTATTAACTGAAATATTATTTTTGGATAATACATTTCCACCCGATCTATAAATACCATAATCATTTCCATAAATAGTATTATTATAAATGAGCCTTAATATCCCTCCACCTGAAGCTCTAACTCCTGATCCTGAAAAGTCATAAAGAATATTATTATAAACAATTGCTTTTGCTGTGGGGTAAGGAAAACCATTTAATACAATAGCATTCCCTCCAGTCGTATTCCCTCTAATAATATTGTGACTGATTTCATTTTCAAATCCCCACGAATACATTCCTCTAGAGGTTGCGTCTGTAATTGAGATTTGAAAGCCTTGGGCCTTAGCATAACGAGGTAGAGAAATCCCTGTTGCATTTCCTGTTGTTACTGATATGGTAAAAGCATTATCATCCCATCTTCCCTGATGTCTTTGAGACACTCCAACATGAGAAGATAAATAAGGTGTAAAAAAATTAACAAAATTTTCTTTTTCGGTTATCCAAGAAATTCCTGACAAAGATGATGTTTCAACGGCGTCAGCATAATAAGCTAAATTCCATTGAGTATTGGTAGAAAATAAATCTAAATCATTATTATGTGTATCAAAATTTCTCAAGCTTGCATTAATTCCAGTATTTTCAGAACCATCACGACAATTTTGTCCTGATGTATAGGCCCTAAAAATATCCCAGTCTTGATCAGGGTTAACAAGGTCACTAACTGCACTTCCATCAGCATTCGCTACGTTAAATTGAGTTGAAGATACTCTTCCATGAATGAACATTATTGAATCAACCGATCCATCATTAGTACTATCGTATTGAATGGCATCACCAACTCCAATATTATTAGAAATTCCTGATGCAAAAGTTGCAACGGAACCTGAAATAGTTAAATTATTTCCAGTTCCATTTTCCAAGCTAGTTGTATTAGTTGGACCTATTGATCTAAATATTTGAGTTGAAGCTTCAAAAGCTCCAACATCCCAACTTCCATCTAAGGCCCTTGTGTGATCTTGAATATCATTATTAAATGGAGTCAAAGGATCAGCACTTAAATCACTTCCTTGATTTCTTGCTCCAGTATCAGAAGAAGCTAATCTAAAATCATTAATTGCCGCATCTTGAAATGTGACTGTCGCATTAGCTATTGGACTTGTTCCGGGAGCAGAGGCATCACTGGATAGATTATTAGTTGAAGATCCTACACAACTTGCTGCTACAAAGTCATCAACGCTATTATTATAAGCTAAGTTATTTTTACAAATACATTCCGAATTTAAACAGTCTATTCCATTACCATTATTTACCAGAGTATTATTTACAATATTTATATAGGAGTTATTTGCAATATTATAAATGCCACTTCCCATTTGAAAATTATAAATTAAATTATTTTTAATAATTCCTTCATAACCTTTTTGAACAATTGTCACAACAATACCTGCTCTTGCAGAGTTTACAGGATTTGGATCATATAAAATATTATTAGAAATTTTCATCCCAGTAGTCGATCCACTCGTAACAAAAATAACATTTCTGTTTGAACTACTGGTAGTTGTGTTTGATATTTGTAGCCCATCAAGAGTCACATAGGGCGCACCAATTCCAATTGCAGTAGATCCACCATTAGCATGTACAAAAGTATAAAACCTTGAGTCCCAAACTCCTTCATGCCTTTGTCGAAAACTTACATCACTAGATTTATATGGAACAAATACTCTTAAGTTTCTCGTCTCTGCAGTAGTCCATGAACTACCAATACCAACATTTCCTCCATCAGTGTCATCAGAATAAAGAGCAACATTCCATTGCTCACCATTAGTAACTAAATCTCTTCCTCCTGACCAAGTATCAAAATTTTCCAATGAATCATCAATACCTGTATTTTCAGTTGCTATCATTGAGTTTTGCAAACTTGTATAGGCCCTAAAAATTGACCAATCTCTATCGGCTACGGCCATATCAAAAGGAATACTTCCATCAGCATTTCGAACTATATAATTAGTACTATCAATTCTAGAGTGAATGAAGATTATTGCATCAACAGTTCCATCATTATCACTATCATATTGAATAGCATCACCAACTCCTACAGTAACAGATAAGTCAGATCCAAAAGTTGCAACACCTGAAGCAATAGTTAAATCTTTACTTGTTCCCACATCTAGAGCAGCTGTATTTAATGGGCCCACAGAACGATATATTGGAATGGCCGCTTCAAAAGCGCCAATATCAATACTAAATCTAGTATTTAATGCAATGTCATCAGAGATAAATAAATTAGCATCACTTAATAAATCAAATCCTTTGTCTTTTGCTGATGTATCAGTTGCGGCCAATCGATAATCTTCATTTGCAGAATCAATAAAACTTACAGTTTGATTTTGATAAGCACCATCTGGAGAAGTAGCATCACTAGAAATATTATTTGATGTACTTGTATATGTACCAGAATAATCAGTTAAAACATTATTACTTGAAATATTATTTTTAATATGAGTGCTCATATTATTATTTGTTATAATACCTATGTTATTATTTATGACCGTATTATTATAAACAAAGGCATTATCAATTGTTCCATCACCAGTATGAATATGAATTCCATAATTATTAGTCGAATTATTAAACCCATAAACAATATTATTATATAAATAAAACTTAGATCTTGAATCTTCAGCTGAGCTCCCAGCAATATAAATACCTTTTTTATCATTAAGAACGGGAGTGTTTGAAGTAATAATGTTATTTCTCACTATATATTCTTTTTCTTTTGTTGAAGCTGCGTGATTAAAAATAACAATTGCATTTTGGAATGCACCTGAAGTTGCACGAATTTGAAATCCTTCTAAAATAACATTATCAATAGTTACAAATTCAAAAGCATCATTTGCAGAATATTTATCAACTAGGGCCTTAGAATCATCCCATACACCATTATGTCCTTGAGACTCTCCCACTTCATAAGACTTAGTCGGTACAAAATATTTTAATCTATTTAAACTAGAGGTTGTCCAAGAGTTAGTATTAATTCTAGTTGAAGCAGTTTCAGGAGCATCAGCGTAAAATGCATAATTTAACTGTTCATTAGAAGCAACTAAATCTTTTGCTCCAGTCCAGGTATCAAAATCTCTTAAAGCTAGAGGAATACCATCATTTTCAATACCTTGATATGTCCATTGAAGACTTTTATAAGCACGATAAATATCCCATGATTGAGAATTCACAGTTGTAATTGTAGCATTATCACCAGCAGCATTTTTTATTATAAAATTTTGAGAATCAATTCTTTCAGATAAAAAACCAACCGTATCAACTCCACCAGCATTATCTGGATCGTATAAAATCACATCACCAATTCCAATACTATTAGAAACGGCAGAAGCAAAAGTTGCAATGGTATGTCCATCAGATCCAAGAGCAATACTTAAATCATTTCCAGCTCCATTTAAAAGTGAGGCAGTGCTATCTTTTCCTACTGATCTAAAAATAGCTTGTGGGGCTGTAGTTGCACCAATATCCCAACGAGTTCTTGTATTGCCCAATATGTCTGTATTAAACGCATAGT